>NZ_WUUD01000032.1:127474-154317 GCF_009831705.1 Pseudomonas sp. PICF6
AGTCGGTGCGTCGATGACCGCGCCGTCCTGATTCTTGTAGCCCACGCAGATGTTGATGGTTTCCAGGCCGTCCAGTACGTCCAGCTTGGTCAGGCACAGGCCCGAGATACTGTTGACGTCGATGGCGCGACGCAGGATGACGGCATCGAACCAGCCGCAACGACGGGCACGACCAGTGGTGGCGCCGAACTCATGGCCGCGCTTGGCCAGGAACGCACCAACATCATCGAACAGCTCGGTCGGGAACGGACCCGAACCGACGCGAGTGGTGTATGCCTTGGTGATGCCCAGGATGTAATCCAGGTACATCGGGCCGAAACCCGAACCCGTGGCGATGCCGCCGGCAGTGGTGTTGGAACTGGTGACGTACGGATAGGTACCGTGGTCGATGTCCAGCAGCGACCCTTGGGCGCCTTCGAACATGATGTCCTTGCCCGCGCGACGCAACTCGTGCAGCTCGGCAGTGACGTCGAGCATCATCGGCTTGAGCAGCTCGGCGTACTCCATGCACTCATCCAGGGTCTTCTGGAAGTCGATGGCCGGCTCTTTGTAGTAATTGACCAGAACGAAGTTGTGGTAGTCCAGCAACTCGCCCAGCTTGGCGGCGAAGCGCTCACGGTGAAACAGGTCACCGATGCGCAGGCCACGACGGGCCACCTTGTCTTCGTAGGCCGGGCCGATGCCGCGACCGGTGGTGCCGATCTTCAGCTCGCCACGGGCCTTTTCGCGGGCCTGGTCCAGCGCAACGTGATAGGACAGGATCAGCGGGCAGGACGGGCTGATACGCAGGCGCTCGCGCACCGGTACGCCCTTCTCTTCCAGCTTGATGATTTCCCGCAACAAGGCGTCAGGGGCAACCACCACCCCGTTGCCGATCAGGCACTGCACGCCTTCGCGCAACACGCCCGACGGAATCAGGTGCAGTACGGTTTTCTCACCGTCGATCACCAAGGTGTGACCTGCGTTGTGGCCACCTTGGTAGCGCACTACGGCGGCAGCATGTTCGGTCAGCAGATCAACGATCTTGCCTTTGCCCTCATCACCCCACTGGGTGCCCAGGACTACGACATTCTTACCCATAACACTTGTCCTCATTCGCGCAAACTTGGTGCCGGCCGCGGCCGGCAGGAAAACTCAAGAAGCCAGCGGCAATACTTGCCAAAGCCCGTTCTGCTGAATCAATTGCCGGTCGCAGTCCGCTTCACGGGCGGCGGCCAAAGGCTGCCCAGGCAAGGCCTGGACGACACGCTGACCCTCACTGCGCAACTGGCAGACCGTCTGCCAGAGTGCTGCATCCGTACTGTCAGGCATCCAGATACCGCCAGACGGTAGCTCGACTTCAGCACGCCCCAGGGTCACCAGGGTTTTCAAATCGGTAGAGAAGCCGGTCGCCGGACGGGCACGACCGAAGTCGGCGCCAATATCATCGTATCGACCGCCCTGAGCGATGGACTGGCCAACCCCCGGCACGAACACCGCGAACACCACACCGGTGTGGTAGTGATAACCGCGCAGTTCACCCAGGTCGAAGTACAGCGGCAACTCGGGGAAACGCACCGACAGCCGCTCGGCAATCGCCAGCAAATCGTCCAGTGCCGCGAGCACCGGTGCCGGCGCATGGGCCAGCCGCTCGCGGGCAGCGGCCAGCACTTCGCGGCCTCCGCACAGATCCACCAGCGCCCGCAACATGCCGGACAGATCGGCCGGCAGGCCTTCGGTCAGACTGATCACTTCATCGATGGCCTTGCGCTGCAAGGCATCGAACAACTGCTGCTCCACTTCGCCGGACAAACTGGCCGCACGCGCCAGGCCACGATAGATGCCGACGTGGCCCAGGTCCATGTGGACATCCGGTACGTCGGCCAGTTGCAGCATGGCAAGCATCAGGCTGATGACTTCCACGTCGCTGCTCGGGCTCGCATCGCCATACAACTCGGCACCCAGCTGGATCGGACTGCGCGAAGACGACAGGGCGCGCGGCTGGGCGTGCAGCACACTGCCGGCATAGCACAGACGGCTCGGACCTTCACGACGCAGGGTGTGGGCGTCGATACGCGCCACTTGCGGCGTGATGTCGGCACGAAAGCCCATCTGCCGGCCCGACTGCGGGTCGATAACCTTGAAGGTGCGCAGATCCAGGTCCTGGCCCGCGCCGGTCAGCAGGGATTCCAGGTACTCGATATGCGGGGTAACGACGAATTCGTAACCCCAGCTCTGGAACAGATCCAACACCTGCCGACGCGCTACTTCAATACGCGCAGCTTCCGGTGGCAGTACTTCTTCGATGCCATCTGGCAGCAGCCAGCGGTCTACCGTTGCCATTACGCCATTCCCCTATGGTCCGGGCGGCCAGCCCTCGGGCAAGCCTTGAGTGAAGCAGAAAATGCCCGCCCCATGCGCAAACCCCGCGCATGAGCAACGTGACGAATGGCCTGTAGTCGGCCTCGCCAAGCACTTTCCTCGAAAAACCTGTCGAGCCGTTCAACCCGACGCCTGCAACAAAAACCGCAATCGAACGTGCAGACGCAAAAAAGCCGGGAATTTCCCGGCTGCCGCATCATACACACGTTTTCCCAAAGGATCACCCCGCCCGACGCTTTAGCCGCCGGGCGGAGTGCTTCAGGTCAACGTCGCATCAAGGCTTGGACTTTTCCAGGTACTGGAAGAAGTCACTGCTTGGGTCAAGGACCAGGACGTCGGATTTGTCCGCAAAGCTTTCACGGTAGGCACGCAGGCTACGGTAGAACGCGTAGAACTCCTGATCCTGACCATAGGCCTTGGCGTAGATCGCAGCGGCCTGGGCATCACCGTCACCGCGCAGCTCTTCCGATTCACGGTAGGCTTCGGCCAGCAATACGCGGCGCTGACGATCGGCGTCGGCACGGATGCCTTCAGCCAGCTCGTTACCCTTGGCGCGGTGCTCGCGAGCTTCACGCTCACGCTCGGTGCTCATCCGCTCGAACACACTGCGGTTCACTTCCTTGGGCAGGTCGATGGCCTTGACCCGGACATCGACAACTTCGATACCCAGCTCTTTTTCCGCCATCGCGTTCAGCGAACGAGTGATGTCGGCCATGAGCGCATCACGCTCACCAGACACGACTTCATGCAGCGTACGCTTACCGAACTGGTCACGCAGGCCCGACTCAAGACGACGGGACAGACGCTCGTCGGCAATCTGCTTGAGACCGGAAGTCGCGGTGTAGAAGCGCTCGGCATCTTTCACGCGCCACTTGGCGTAGGCGTCCACCATCACGGCTTTCTTTTCCAGCGTCAGGAAGCGTTGTGTCGGTGCATCCAGTGTCATCAGGCGGGCATCGAACTTACGCACCTTGTTGACGTACGGCACTTTCACATGCAGGCCCGGCTGGACATCCGCCTGGACCACGCGACCGAATTGCAGCAACACCGCACGCTCGGTCTGAGCCACGATGTAGAAGCAGTTCCAGGCAGCGATCGCCACGACGACACCGACAATAAGGGCGATCAGCGATTTATTGCTCATCAGCGACTCTCCCTGGTACGTGCTTGCTGTTGCTGCTGCTCCGCCGCCGCGCGGGCATTGGCTTCATTGCTGGCCGCTGCCGTGCTGGACGGTGGCGTGCCGGTTTTACGACCGCCTTCGACCATCTTGTCCAGCGGCAAGTACAGCAGATTGCTCTGGCCGTTCTTGTTGCCGGTCACGAGGACCTTGCTGGTGTTGCTGAAGACTTCCTGCATGGTGTCCAGGTACAGACGCTCGCGGGTGACTTCAGGCGCCTTGCGATACTCGCTCACCAGTTTGGTGAAGCGATCCGCCTCACCCTTGGCGCGGGAGACCACTTCGTCGCGGTAACCGTTGGCATCTTCAATGATGCGCTGGGCCTGACCACGGGCTTCCGGCACGACGCCGTTGGCGTAGGTCTCGGCCTGGTTGCGCGAACGCTGCTCGTCTTCACGGGCACGGATCACGTCATCGAAGGCTTCCTGGACTTCACGCGGTGCCGCTGCGCTCTGAACGTTGACCTGGGTAACGGTGATACCGGTGCGATAGGTATCGAGGAACCTTTGCAGGCGCTCCTTGATTTCGCTGGCCATCAACTCACGACCTTCAGTCAGCACCTGGTCCATGGCGGTAGAGCCCACCACATGACGCAAGGCACTTTCAGTGGCGTGCTGCAGGCTGATTTCCGGTTGGTCGACGTTCAGTACGAAGTCTTGCAGATTGGAAATCTTGTATTGCACGGTCAGCGGCACTTCGACGATGTTCTCGTCTTCGGTGAGCATCTGGCCCTGCTTGGTATAGGCACGCTCACGCGTGACGTTTTCCATGAACTTCTTGTCGATCGGCGGGAAATAGATGTTCAGACCCGGACCGACAGTTTCGTAGTACTTGCCAAAGCGCAGCACCACGGCCTGCTCCTGCTCGTCCACGACATATACCGCGCTGTACAGCCAGACAGCCGCGAGCACGACGAGACCAATGCCGAGCAGGCCATAACCGCCACCCTTGCCCGAACGGCCACCACCATCGTCACCGCGTTTCTTACCACCACCGAACAAACCGTTCAGGCTTTCCTGCAGCTTTCGGAAGGCCTCGTCGAGATCCGGCGGCCCTTTGCGGTCGCCGTTGTTACGACGTTTTCCACCCCAGGGATCCTGATTATTCGAGTTGCCACCCGGCTCATTCCAAGCCATAGCGCTCTCCATCTGATAAAGCAAAGACGCACCCACGGCGCGCCGACCAATGCTACAGAATGCCTGACACAGCTTTCTCAGGCTTTTATTGCAAAGTGTGTTGCTCGATGAATTCCATCGGCTGCAGCCCTTCGCGACTGACCAGTCGATTGAGCTCCGCCCGAGGCAGGCGAACCGCCAGCAGGCAGACGCCTTCTTCGTCGTGTTCTTCTTTCTGCACCGCTCCGAGCTCAAAGAACTGGGCCCGCAGCCGAGCGAAACGTTGCGGCAACTTCAGCGTGCCAACAAACAAGTCGTTGCCCAGCAGCTCCGCCACGGCCTGCTTGAGCAGGTCGAGGCCGGAGCCGTCGCGGGCCGATAACCAGACCCGCTGCGGTTTGCCATCGGCATCACGCTGGATCTGCGGCTCCACGCCTTCGAGCAAATCGAGTTTGTTGTATACCTCGAGGATCGGCAAGTCCTGGGCTCCGATCTCGCCCAGCACCACCATGACCTGCTCGATCTGCAGCATCCGGTCCGGCTCGGCGGCATCGATCACGTGCAGCAGCAGGTCGGAGTTGCTCGACTCTTCGAGCGTAGCCCGGAAAGCCTCCACCAGCTTATGCGGCAAATGCCGAATGAAGCCCACGGTGTCGGCCAGCACAATCGGCCCGAGGTCGTCCAGATCGAGCCGGCGCAGGGTCGGATCGAGCGTGGCGAACAACTGGTCGGCGGCGTAGACATCGGACTGGGTCACGTTATTGAACAGCGTCGATTTGCCGGCGTTGGTGTAACCCACCAATGAAACCGTCGGGATATCAGCACGCTTGCGGCCACGCCGGGATTGCTCGCGCTGGCTGCGGACCTTTTCCAGACGCCCCTTGATCTGGCGCAGGCGAACCCGCAGCAGGCGCCGGTCGGTTTCCAGCTGGGTCTCACCCGGACCGCGCAGACCGATACCCCCCTTCTGCCGCTCAAGGTGGGTCCAGCCACGAACCAGTCGCGTACTCATGTGCTCAAGCTGGGCCAGTTCGACCTGGAGCTTGCCTTCATGAGTGCGGGCGCGTTGGGCGAAGATATCGAGAATCAACCCCGTCCGGTCGATCACGCGACACTCGAACACACGCTCGAGGTTACGTTCCTGACTGGGCGTGAGGATGTGATTGAAAATCACCAGGTCGACCTGCTCGGTTTTGACCAGGTCGCGCAATTCCTCGACCTTGCCGCTACCTATCAGGTATTTGGCGGTTGGCCGATGACGCGGCACGTTAAAAAACGCGACGGTCTCGGCGCCGGCCGAAAGTGCCAATTCCTGAAACTCCTGCGGATCTTCGCGCGCCTCAGGGTCTTGTCCATCCAAGTGAACGAGAATGGCCCGCTCACCCCCACCGTGGCGCTCAAAGAACAAAGGAGACTCCTATCAAGCGTTACCCGGTTCAGCGTCACCGGCTTCGGATTCGGTTGCGCTAGGCAGACGAATCGCACGCACAGGCACTACTGTCGAGATCGCGTGCTTGTAGACCATCTGGCTGACGGTGTTTTTCAACAGGATGACGAACTGGTCGAAAGACTCGATATGGCCTTGCAGTTTGATCCCGTTGACCAGATAGATGGACACCCCAACTTTCTCTTTACGTAAAGTGTTCAAGTAAGGGTCTTGTAGCGAATGCCCTTTTGACATGTGCCGCACTCCTTTAAGGATCAATAATTAAAATCGGAATCAGATGGCTTGGGCCGTCACACCCCCAAGGATAGACGGCAATTGCAAGGACTCAGCTCAATATGGAGATGGTCCCAAGGTATTTCAAGGCGCGCGGCAGATTGTCGCAATCAAGACTGTCAAGCCAATGCAAGTCAGTCCAGCTCCGCAGCCAGGTGAACTGGCGTTTCGCCAATTGGCGCGTGGCAATGATTCCACGCTCCTGCATCTCGGCTGACGTCAGCTTGCCGTCCAGATAGTCCCAGACCTGTCGATAACCCACCGCACGTATAGACGGCAACCCGGCATGCAGGTCACTTCGCTCACGCAGGGCTACGACCTCGTCTATGAATCCCTGTTCCAACATTAATGTGAATCTTTGTTCAATTCGCCGATGCAGCACTTGCCGGTTCGCCGGAGCGATGGCCAGATTGGCGACAGTATAGGGCAATTGTTGCATTCCCGAAGCGGCTGCTTCAGTACTTTGCGCAGATTGTCGCTGTCGCAGGGCCGTCATGCTCTGCCCGCTGACCCGATAGACCTCCAGCGCCCGGCTGAGCCGTTGCGGGTCGTTGGGGTGAATGCGGGCCGCCGACTCCGGGTCGATGACCGCCAGTTGCTCATGCAGGGCTTGCCAGCCAAGGCGTGCAGCCTCTTCTTCGATCTGCGCGCGCACGTTGGGATCGGCAGCCGGCATGTCCGCCAGCCCCTCGACCAGAGCCTTGTAGTACAGCATCGTGCCGCCCACCAGCAGCGGAATCTTGCCTCTGGCGGTGATGTCGGCCATGGCCTGAAGGGCATCGCGACGAAAATCCGCTGCCGAGTAAGCTTCGGCCGGATCCAGGATGTCGATCAGTCGGTGCGGGAACTCGGCCAGCAGCTCTTTTGACGGCTTGGCCGTGCCGATGTCCATGCCCCGGTAGACCAAGGCCGAATCGACGCTGATCAGCTCGCAGGGCAGCACTTTGGTCAACTCAATGGCCAGGTCGGTCTTGCCGGCTGCGGTCGGCCCCATCAGAAAGATCGCAGGTGGTAACTGGCTCATCAACGACCGCGCAGGAACAGTTTGTCCAGGTCGTCCAGGCCCAGTTGGGTCCAGGTCGGCCGGCCATGGTTGCATTGGCCGCTGCGCTCGGTGTTTTCCATATCCCGCAGCAGGCCGTTCATTTCCGGCAAGGCCAGACGCCGGTTGGCGCGGATTGCGCCGTGGCAGGCCATGGTGCCGAGCAGTTCGTTCAGGTGCGCCTGGATCCGGTCGCTGGTGCCGTACTCCATCAGGTCCGCCAGCACGTCGCTGACCAGTCGGTTGGCCTCGGCCTGTTTCAACAACGCCGGGATCTGCCGGATCGCCAGGGTTTCCGGGCCCAGGCGCTGCAGCTCAAAGCCCAGGCGCTGGAACCAGCTCACATGCTCCTCGGCGCAATCGGCCTCACGCTGGCTGACCGCCAGGGATTCAGGCACCAATAGCGGTTGCCCGCTAAGGCCTTCGCTGGCCATGGCGATCTTCAGGCGCTCGTACATGATCCGCTCGTGGGCGGCATGCATGTCTACCAGAACCAGGCCTTGGGCATTTTCCGCGAGGATATAGATGCCTTTGAGCTGCGCCAGGGCATAACCCAGTGGCGGAATGTCACCCTGGCCGTCCGGCAACGCCGCCGCACCGGCCTCAGGCAGGGGCTTGAAGAACTCGCGATAAGCCGCCTGAGCTTCGGCGGCGGGCACGCTCGATTGCGCACGCGGGGTGTATTGGTACTGGTAACCGCTGCCCGCGCCGGTCCCGGCGGCGTTGTAGGTCGGCTGGGGCTGGGGTTGCTCCAGCAGTGCGTTGGCGGCCAGGCGCATTTCGCCCTGAGGCCCGAATTCGCCAGCCTCCAGCCCCGTTGGCCGGACCATGCCGGCAACTGCCGCCGGTGCCGCCAATTGATCTTCGGGGCGCACATCACCCAAGGCGCGGTGCAAGGTGCCGTAAAGGAAATCGTGCACCATGCGCCCGTCACGGAAGCGTACTTCATGCTTGGTGGGATGCACGTTGACGTCCACCACCGCGGGATCGACTTCGAAAAAAAGCACGAACGTTGGATGCCGACCGTTGAACAACACGTCGCGATAGGCCTGGCGCACCGCGTGGGCCACCAGCTTGTCGCGCACCGCCCGCCCGTTCACGTAAAAGTACTGCAAGTCCGCCTGGCTGCGAGAAAAAGTCGGCAGCCCGACCCAGCCCCACAGGTGCAGGCCATTGCGCTCCACTTCGATGGGCAGAGCCTGCTCCAGGAACCCGGCACCGCATACCGCGCCGACGCGTCGAGCACGGGCCGCATCATCATGGGCCTCGTGCAGGCTGAGGATGGTCTTGCCGTTGTGGCGCAAATGGAACGCCACGTCAAAACGCGCCAGCGCCAGACGCTTGATGACTTCCTGCAAATGATCGAATTCGGTCTTCTCGGCCTTGAGAAACTTGCGCCGCGCCGGGGTATTGAAGAACAGGTCGCGCACTTCCACCGAGGTGCCCACCGGATGGGCCGCGGGCTGGACGCGAGAGGCCATGTCCCGGCCTTCGGTCTCGACCTGCCAGGCCTGGTCGGCTTCGCGGGTACGCGAGGTGAGCGTCAGGCGCGACACCGAACTGATGGAGGCCAGCGCCTCGCCACGGAACCCCAGGCTCATGACCCGCTCGAGGTCTTCCAGATCGCGGATCTTGCTGGTGGCGTGGCGCGCCAGGGCCAACGGCAGGTCGTCGGCAGGAATGCCGCCACCGTCATCGCGCACACGCAGCAGCTTGACACCGCCCTGCTCGACATCCACATCGATGCGCCGGGCCCCGGAGTCGAGGCTGTTCTCCAACAACTCCTTGATCACCGACGCCGGACGCTCGACCACCTCACCGGCGGCGATCTGGTTCGCCAGCCGGGGGCTGAGCAGTTCGATGCGGGCAGTGCTGCCGGTCAGTTCATCGCTCATTGCTTGACCACCACTTCATTGCCGGGAATGGTCAGGGTCTGGCCGATCTTGAGCTCGTCGCTCTTGAGATTATTGGCACTGCGCAACGACGCGGGCGACACCTGATAGCGCACCGCGATCATTGCCAGGGTTTCGCCAGGATTGACCCGATGGTCTCGCGGCCCCTGGGCGATCTTGCCGGAGTCTCGTAGCCAGGCGATGTAGGTGCCCGGTGGCGGGTTCTGCTGGAAGAACTGTCGCACGCCGCTGCTGATGGAACGGGCCAGGGCCTGTTGGTGGCTGGAGGATGTCAGCTTCGAGGCTTCGTTGGCGTTGGAGATGAACCCGGTTTCCACCAGAATCGACGGGATATCCGGCGACTTGAGCACCATGAACCCCGCCTGCTCGACGCGTCGCTTGTGCAGCGGCGTGACACGCCCAATGTTGCTCAAGACTTTTTGACCGACGTTCAGGCTGGACGTCAGCGAGGCGGTCATCGACAAATCGAGCAGCACGCCGGCGAGCATGCGGTCCTTGTCATCGAGGCTGACGTTACCGGCACCGCCAATCAGGTCGGAACGGTTTTCGCTGTCAGCCAGCCAACGGGCGGTCTCGGAGGTGGCCCCCCGGTCAGACAGGGCAAACACCGAGGCCCCGAACGCGGCTTTTGAAGGGGCGGCGTCGGCATGGATCGAGACGAACAGGTCCGCGCCCTTCTTGCGGGCGATTTCGGTACGGCCACGCAAGGGGATGAAATAGTCTCCGGTACGGGTCAGTTCCGCGCGAAAGCCCTTCATACCATTGACCTGGCGCTGCAACTCACGGGCGATGGACAACACCACGTCCTTTTCACGCTGCCCTCGCGAGCCAGAGGCACCCGGGTCCTCCCCCCCGTGACCGGCATCGATCACAACGATGATATCGCGCTTGCCGGAAGGCGCCGGCGGTAGCTTGAGAGCAGGCTCGGTCGGCGTGACCGGCACCGCCGGCACTGTGGCGACTTTGGTCGGCGGCGCAGGCGGTGGCGCGGCATCGCCCGGGTTGTCGAACAAGTCCACCACCAGTCGGTTGCCGTACTGGGCGTTGGGCGCCAGGGTGAAACTTTTCGGGGTCACCGCCTTATTCAGATCGACGACCACCCGCAGGTCAGTCGGCGTGCGCTGAGCCGAGCGAATGGCCGTGATCGGCGTGTTGGCGGTGGCGGCTGTCAGCGGCGCCCCCAGGGATGCGCCATTGATGTCGATCACCAGGCGATCCGGAGCGGTCAGGGTGAATACGCTGTGCTGCACCGGCCCCGTCAGGTCGAACACCAGACGAGTATTGTCCGGCGCCCGCCACAGACGAACGCTGCTGACCTTCGTCTGTGCCACAGCATCGACGGCCAGTGCCGTAAGCAACATTCCTACGACAGCAACCACCGCGCGAAAGCGCATACCAAACCCCATCATCAATTAGTTTCCAGTGCCAAAGCGGCACACCACGACTCGCCACGCGAGCCTTGCGGCGTCAGTATCAACGAACGCCCGCCGTTCTGCGCGCCAATGGTAATGGTCAGGTCGGGCTTTGGCAAAAAGCCTGCACCCTTCTGGGGCCATTCGATCAGACACAAGGCGTCATCTTCGAAGTAATCGCGGATACCGAGGAATTCCAACTCTTCAGGGTCCACCAGTCGGTACAGGTCAAAATGGAAGGCACGAATGTCGCCGATTTCGTAGGGTTCAACCAACGTGAACGTAGGGCTTTTCACTGCGCCGACGTGTCCCAGGCCACGAATAATGCCGCGGGACAAGGTGGTTTTTCCCGCGCCGAGGTCGCCCTCCAGAAAAATCAGACCATGGCCTGCCGTGGTACGCGCAATGCGCGCCCCCAATTGCGTCATGGCTTGTTCGTCCGCCACGTACAGGGTTACTTCAGACACGGTGAATGCTCCTCCAACAACTGACGAATGGCCGGGATCAGATCGGTCGCCGCCAATCCCCGGCCCGACTGACCGGCTTGCGCACCGGCATTGGCATGCAGCCACACCGCCAGGCAGGCGGCGTCAAAGCCATCCATGCCTTGGGCGAGCAACGCACCGACCACCCCGGCCAGTACATCCCCGAGGCCTGCCGTGGCCATGGCCGGATGGCCCTGGCTACAAACCGACAGGCGACCGTCTGGACTGGCAATCAGGCTGCCAGCGCCTTTGAGAATCACTGTGGCCGCGTATTGTTTGCTCAATGCGTGGGCCGCCGCCGGACGATCGGCCTGCACCTGAGCCGTGGAGATACCCAGAAGCCGCGCCGCCTCGCCCGGATGAGGGGTGATCACACAGTGCGCGGGCAAACTGACCGCGCCACTGCTCAGCAGGTTCAGCGCATCGGCATCCCACACCTGGGGCAGCAATGCGTTGGCCGCCGCCGACAACAAGCTACGTCCCCACGCAGCCTGACCGAGGCCCGGCCCCACCACCAACACACTGACCTGCTCAAGCAACCCCATCAATTGGTTTGCTGAGTGGGTGCCCTGCACCATGACTTCGGGTAAACGCGTCAGCGCAGCGGACACATGCTCGTTGCGAGTGGCCATGGACACCATCCCCGCGCCGCAACGCAGGGCACTCTCGGCGCTCATCTGGATAGCCCCGCCAAAACCTCGATCGCCGCCGATCAATAGAACATGACCGAACTTGCCTTTGTGGGATGTGCGCGCGCGCGGCGTCAGACCCGGCAGATTAGCGGGCTGCAGAAGCCGGGCCGTGGCCGGCGCCGCCTCGACGATGTCGGGATCGGCATGCAGATCATTGAATATCAGTTCACCGACCCGGTCCGCCGCATCGCCTGTGAACAGGCCCAGCTTCAGGCCGATAAAGGTTACGGTCAGGTCGGCCGTCACTGCCGTACCCAGCACCCGTCCCGTGTCGGCACACAGCCCCGAAGGGATATCCACCGCGGCCACTGGCAGGCCACTGACATTGATGGTGTCGATTGCCCGAACGTAGGGCTCGCGTACTTCGCCACTCAATCCCGTGCCGAGCAAGGCGTCGAGCAGCACGCCGCGCAAGTCGGACTCGTCCGACCATGGCTCCACCGGCACACCCACCGCCACCGCCTCGGCGTGGGCATTGGCGGCATCCCCCTGCAAACGCCGGGGCTCACCCACCGTCAGCACCCGCACTGACCAGCCGGCACGGCGGGCCAGGGTCGCCACCAGATAACCGTCGCCGGCGTTGTTGCCATGCCCGGCCAGCACGGTCAGCTCGCTGGCGTCTGGCCAGTGCCGGACAATGGCGCGCCAGGTGGCGCGGGCGGCTCGCTGCATCAATTCGAAGCCAGTCGTGCCTGCCGCAATCAGCTGTGCGTCAAGGGCCCGAACCTGCGCGGCACTGTACAGCGCGTCGGGAAAATCATCTTTAGTGTGCGGCATGCGTCTTCGGGCTCCGATGTCTGGCAGAATTATACGCATCTCAGCTCCGGTTTCTCTCGCCTCATGCCCGTCATTCCCACAGACCTCCCCGCCCTCGCCCAATCCATCAAGGACTGGGGCCGCGAGCTGGGTTTCCAGCAAGTCGGCATCAGCGGCCTGGACCTGGCCGTGCATGAGCAACATTTGCAGCGCTGGCTCGACGCGGGCTATCACGGCGAGATGGACTACATGGGCGCCCACGGCAGCAAACGCTCGCACCCCGAGGAACTGGTGCCGGGCACATTGCGTGTGGTTTCCCTGCGCATGGACTACCTGCCGGGCGACACGCAAATGGCGCAGATGCTCGGCCAACCGGAAAAAGCCTACGTCTCGCGTTATGCATTGGGCCGCGATTACCACAAATTGATCCGTAAACGCGTGCAGCAACTGGCAGAAAAAATTCAGGCGGTCATTGGCCCCTTCGGTTATCGCGCCTTCGTTGACAGCGCACCGGTGCTGGAAAAAGCCATCGCCGAGCAGGCAGGGCTGGGCTGGATCGGTAAAAACACCCTGGTACTGAACCGCAAGGCCGGCAGCTACTTCTTCTTGAGCGAGCTGTTTGTCGACCTGCCGCTGCCGGTTGACCCGCCCCACGCCAGCGAACACTGCGGAAAATGCACCGCATGCCTGGACATCTGCCCTACGAATGCCTTCGTCGGCCCCTACGTCCTGGATGCCCGACGCTGCATTTCCTACCTCACCATCGAACTCAAAAGCGCCATCCCCGAGGAACTGCGGCCATTGATCGGCAACCGGGTGTTCGGTTGCGATGACTGCCAGATCGTCTGCCCGTGGAACCGCTTCGCCCGACCGTCCGGAGAAAGCGACTTCAAACCGCGACACAACCTGGACAACGCCGGGTTGGCCGAGTTGTTCATGTGGGACGAGGAAAAATTCCTCAGCAGTACCGAGGGCTCGCCCCTGCGCCGCGCCGGGTACGAACGCTGGTTGCGCAACCTGGCGGTGGGGCTGGGAAATGCACCTTCAACCATCCCGGTCATGCAAGCGCTTGAAGCGCGGCGCGATTACCCATCGGAACTGGTGCGCGAGCATGTGGAGTGGGCGTTGCGCCAACACGCCGAGCGTCAGACCTCGTCGTTGTAGACGAACTTCGGCATTTCCCAGTGAAAGCGGATCGCCAGGAGCCGCAACAGGAAACCGCCGAACAAGGTGATGAGGATCGCCTGCTCGCTCGGCAACTGCAGATAGACACACAGCATGTAGCACCACGCCGCGGCAAACGAAACGCTGGCATAGAGCTCGCGACGGAAGATCAGCGGGATATCGTTGCAAAAAATGTCACGCAGGATGCCACCGAAAACGCCGGTAATCACGCCACTGACCGAAGCCACCAACATGCCATGGCCCATTTCCAGGGCGGTCATGCAGCCGATCAGGGTGAACGCCACCAGGCCCACGGCGTCAAGCACCAGGAACAACGAGCGCAAATGGCGCATCCAACGCGCCAGGATCACCGTCAGCATCGCCGCCGCGGTGGTCAGCACCAGATATTCCGGGTGCCTGACCCAGGTGAGCGGGTAATGACCGAGCAGCACATCGCGCACCGAGCCGCCACCCAACGCGGTGACGCAGGCGATCAGCACCACGCCAAACCAGTCCATGCCACGACGCCCGGCAGACAAAGCCCCAGTCATGGCTTCGGCGGTGATGGCGATCAGGTAAAGCATCAGCAACATGATGGCGGTCCTTGCAGGAAGGCGCGCAGTCTAGCCAGTTTGGGCAGGCACCAAAAGAGGGCGCGACACCGTCTTCTGCCTGAGCGCCATGCCGCCCGTTCAAACTACCCCTGTGGCGAGGGAGCTTGCTCCCTCGCCACAAAAGCGTGCTCGCACAACAGCCGAGGAGCCGACTTAGAACTTGATGAAGTGCTTACGGTAGTGCTGCAGCTCGGCGATGGACTCGCGGATATCGTCCAGGGCCAGGTGGCTGCCGCCCTTCTGGAAGCTGTCACGCACCTCAGGTGCCCAGCGGGCGGCCAGTTCCTTGAGGGTGGAGACGTCCAGGTTGCGGTAGTGAAAGTAGCTTTCCAGGGATTTCATATGGGTATAGAGAAAGCGACGATCCTGGCAGATGCTGTTGCCACAGATCGGTGACTTGCCCTTGGGCACCCACTGCTCAAGAAAGGCGATGGTTTGGGCTTCGGCCTCAGCCATGCTGATTTTGCTCTCGCGCACCCGTTGGGTCAGGCCTGAGCCGCCGTGCTGGCGAGTGTTCCACTCGTCCATACCCGCCAGGACCTCGTCGCTGTGATGGATCGCGATCACAGGGCCTTCGGCCAGGGTGTTGAGATCACTGTCGGTGACGATGGTGGCCATTTCGATGATGACGTCGGTGTCCGGGTTCAGACCGGTCATTTCAAGGTCGATCCAGATCAGGTTCTGCGGGTTCTGCATGGGGGAGCTCCTCGGCGTAGCTGCGCAGTTTAGCTTAGGCTTTGAACGAAAAGTGCCTGCGCGACGATCATGCTGCGTTGAAAACAGCCTCGGAATGCTCATTGACCACCAGTCAACGCCGCTTCCTCGCCTGTTTTCGCCCTGCCTGCTCGCTGCTCGGCGACTTTTCGTTCAAACCCGAGGCTGGGCCTTGAGCGTGCTAAACTCGCGGCCGTTTTTACCTAATCGCTGCATTCTTCATACGGAACACCCATGGCCAAACGCCAACTCAATCGTCGTCAAAACTGGCGCATCGAAAAGATTCAGGGCGAGCGCGCCGCCCGCGCCGCCAAACGCGAATCCAGCGCGGTACAAGCGCTGGAGGGCGGCGATCTGGGCCCTGAACAGACCGGTCTGGTGATCGCGCACTTCGGTGTACAGGTCGAGGTCGAGGCCCGTGAAGGCGAATTGGCCGGCCAGGTATTCCGCTGCCACCTGCGAGCCAACCTGCCGGCCCTGGTCACTGGTGATCAGGTGGTCTGGCGTGCCGGCAACCAAGGCATCGGCGTGATCGTGGCTCAACTGCCGCGCCACACCGAACTGTGCCGTCCGGACAGCCGAGGCCAGCTCAAGCCGGTGGCGGCCAACGTCGACATGATCGTCATCGTCTTCGCCCCGCTACCCGAGCCCCACGCCAACCTGATCGACCGCTATTTGGTCGCGGCCGAACACGCCGGCATCCGCCCCTTGTTGCTGCTCAACAAATTCGACCTGATCGACGAACACAACGCCCCGGCGCTGAACGCACTGCTCTCGGTCTATCGGCACTTGGGCTACCCGGTGCTGGAGGTTTCGGCTCACCACGGCGATGGCATGGAGAAATTGCAGGAACAACTGGACGGGCGCATCAGCGTGTTTGTCGGCCAGTCCGGTGTCGGCAAGTCGTCGCTGGTCAACAGCCTGCTGCCGGAAGTCGAGACGCGCGTCGGGCCGCTGTCCGAGCTGTCCGGCCAGGGCACTCACACCACCACCACTGCGCGGTTGTTCCACTTCCCCGGCGGCGGTGAATTGATCGACTCGCCGGGCATCCGCGAGTTTGGCCTGGGCCACGTCAGCCGAGCCGATGTGGAAGCGGGGTTCATCGAGTTCAACGACCTGATCGGCACCTGCCGTTTCCGCGACTGCAAGCACGACCGCGAACCCGGTTGCGCCCTGCTCAAGGCGCTGGAAGACGGTCGTGTGCAGCAGCAACGGATGAACAGCTATCGCTCGATCATCGCCAGCTTGCCGGAAAGCAGTTACTGATCCGAAAGGAAGACAAGCCGGACACAGTTGTGGCGAGGGGATTTATCC
Organism: Pseudomonas sp. PICF6; assembly: GCF_009831705.1. NCBI lineage: Bacteria > Pseudomonadati > Pseudomonadota > Gammaproteobacteria > Pseudomonadales > Pseudomonadaceae > Pseudomonas > Pseudomonas sp. PICF6. The sequence continues at coordinate 143,957 of NZ_WUUD01000032.1, forward strand.
CCGCTGGGGCGCGAAGCGCCCCCCCCCTTTATCACCCCGAATATCAGATGAAAAAAGAGGGGCTACTTCGCAGCCCAACGGGGATAAATCCCCTCGCCACAGGTTTACGCTCGCCAGTCAGGTCACTGCGCAGGCGGCTCGGCCGGTTTCGGCGCGAGATCATCGAACAGATTCAGACGCTCACGTACCTCATGGGCGGGAACAGGCTGCTGGTCCGCCGGCAATGCGTTCGGATCCGCCGCCGCGCCGGGCGTACCCGGCACTTCACCCGGCGCGCCGGCGCCCTGGGCCGGGTCCGGCGCCGGGTCATCGGTTTGCGAACCTTCGATGGCTTTCTGGGCCTTCTTGGTCAACACCACGATATCGATCCGCCGGTTGACCGGGTTGAACGGGTCTTTGCGGTCGAACAGCGCCGAGGAGGCATAACCGACCACCCGCGCCACCTGCTCGTCCGGATAACTGCCGGCCACCAGGGCCCGACGAGCCGCATTGGCGCGATTGGCGGAGAGTTCCCAGTTACCGAAATCGCCTTTGCCGATGAAGGGCTTGGCATCGGTATGACCACTGATGCTGATCTTGTTCGGCACCGCTTTGATGGTGTCGGCCATGGCCAGCAGAATATCTTCGAAATAAGGTTTCAGGCGCGCGCTGCCAGAGTCAAACATCGGACGGTTCTCGGCGTCCATGATCTGGATGCGCAAGCCGTTCGGCGTGATTTCGAACAGGATCTGGTCCTTGAACTTCTGCAGTTGAGGGTTCTCTTCGACTTTGTTCTGCAACTCTTGCAGCAACAACTCCAGACGCTCGCGCTCGACCTCCTCGGCCATGCCTTCGGCGTCATTGGCGTCTACCTTCGCCTTGTCGGGCTGAGGCTGGGATTCGACTTCAGGGTTGAGGGTGTTTTCCGGCGCCAGGACCGGCGAGCCGCCCAGGTCGATGATGTACGGCGTGCCGCTTTCGGAAAAACCCACCGGGTCCTTGAAATAACCGGCGATGGCGATTTTCTGCTCTGGAGTCGCGGTGGACAGCAGCCACAGCACCAGAAAGAACGCCATCATCGCCGTCGCGAAGTCGGCGAAGGCGATTTTCCAGGCGCCCCCGTGATGCCCGCCGGCTATGCGCTTGACGCGCTTGATAATGATCGGCTGGTTGTTTTCCATCTTAGCGACCGCGAACCGCTTGTTCTAACTCGGCGAAGCTTGGACGGTGCGCCGGGTACAGGACCTTGCGACCGAACTCCACAGCCAGCGATGGAGGCATGCCCGAAGCCGAGGCCACGAGCGATGCCTTGATGGCTTCGTAGACATTGAGTTCTTCCTTGGCGTCGTGGGCCAGGGAATGGGCCAACGGGCCAAAGAAGCCATACGCGGCGAGAATACCGAAGAAGGTACCTACTAGTGCCGCACCTACGTGCAGGCCGATAGATGCCTGGTCGCCTTCGCCCAGGGAGGCCATGGTCACCACGATGCCCAATACCGCCGCGACGATACCGAAACCCGGCATGCCGTCGGCGATGCCGTTGACCGCGTGAGACGGGTGCTCCAGGTCTTCCTTGAGGCTGTACAGTTCCATGTCGAACAGGCCTTCGAGCTCATGGGGAGCCATGTTGCCGGACGACATGATGCGCAGGTAATCACAGACGAACGCCGTCATGCGCTCATCCTTGAGCACCGTGGGGTACTTGGCGAAGATCGGGCTGGACGCTGCGTCTTCGATATCCCCTTCGATCGCCATCATGCCTTCGCGGCGGCTCTTGTTGAGGATCTCGTAGATCAGCCCCAGCACCTCAAGGTAGAAAGTGTGGCTGAAACGCGAGCCGAACATGCTCAAGGACTTCTTGAGCACGTGCATCGTCATGTAGCCGGGGTTGGCTTGCAGGAATGCGCCAAGGGCCGCGCCGCCGATGATCAAGACCTCAAAGGGCTGGACCAGGGCGGCAATCTTGCCATGGGAGAGCACGTATCCGCCCAGAACGCTCGCGAACACGACAATGATGCCGATAATTTTAGCCATAGATAGAAAGTACTTATTTAAGTCGGGTTCAAGGTCATATTCGGAAGCTGAAAAATCTCTTCTTCTACTTATCGGCAAAACTGCGCCAGACTATAGCCAGTTCAGGCGAAAAGCCAATTTGCCCCGTTCCGGGCGTAGATACTCCCTATGATGATCGCGTCCAGCCATGGCTAATGAAACGAAGGTTCCAACTCCACGACCGAACACGCTCGAAGGCTGGGTCAAGCTGCTCGAGGGCGTCCATCTGCCAGTGCCGCAAGCCAGTCATGACCTGGTCTGCAAAGCCATTGCCGACAGCCGCCGCTCACTGCGCGATATTGCCGAGCTGATCCAGGACAGCCCCGCCCTGGCGCTGAGCGTCATTCGTGAAGCCAACCATCACACCCATGGCAACTTTGCCGAACCGGCAGAAAATCTCGAAGTGGCCATCAACCGCCTCGGCCTCAAGCGCACCGAAGAACTGCTCGCCCGACTGCCCTCGTTGCCGGAACAGCAAATCCCCCTCGCGCTGCGCCAACTGCAATTGATCAGCCAGCACGCAACGCAACAGGCCAATGGTTTTTTTGCCAGCCGCCTGGCGCGGCTATGGCAAGACATCCACTGGGGCAGCCTGCTGTTTCTGTCACCGCTCTGGCCGCTGGCCCTGACTCATCCGGGATTGCTGGGCGAGTGGGAATTGCGGGTTATCCATAAAGGCCAGTCAGCGAGCAAAGTGGAGCGCGAGCTGTTCGGCGTCAGCCTGCTGAAAATCTGCCTGGTGCTGGTAGAGACCTGGCGCCTGCCGGTCTGGGTGGCGCAGGGCTACCGCCTGCTGCTCAACGAACGCCGCGAGCTGGTGAAAGTCCTACGCATCGCCCGGGACAGTGAACACCCGCTGCGCCAGCAGAATCGCCTGGACGATGACCCGACCCTGCGGCGCTGGCTCAATCAGCCAGCCAACACAGTGCTGCTAGCCAACGGCCTGGCCCTTTCAGCGCAACAGGCGTGGGACGGCCCTCACAGCACCCGCTGGCAATATCTGACAAGTTTGTATCTGCAGATGTCCATGGATGACGTCCAGCAGCAATTGCACCAGCAAGCCGTCATCAGTGCCCGCCACAACACCATGCCGGACCTCTGGCATCCGGCTGTGGCGTTGATCTGGCCCTGGGGCAGCCGACGCGTCCACCCGGGGCTGCTGCCGGCCGCCCCGCCCAGCGCCGAAGACCTGACCCAGTGGCGCAAGCAATGCGCCGAATTGCTGCTGGAACCGAGCCCGTTCAGCAACGCCATGCACCTGACCACCTCGGCACGGGACGCCTTGGTGGCATGCGGCATGCGGCGAGTGATGATTCTGATGGCCGACCGCAGCCAGACCAGCCTGCGCGTGCATCAGATCGCCGGCCTGCCCAAAGAAGCGGCGGCCATGAGTTTTTCCATCAGCCAAAGCAAAGTGTTGCAACGGTTGCAGGCCCAGCAGGCCCAGGTTCGCCTGAACCCGGACAACAACGCTCAGTTTTCGGCGTTGCTGCCGCCGGGCCTGCGCAGCCTGTTTCGCGGCGAACACCTGCTGTTGCGTTCACTGACCTGCAACAGCCGGGTGATCATGCTGGTGGCGGTGGACCAGGGCGGCGGGCCCTTCTCGGACGTGACGGTGCAAGCCTTCGGTAAAACCGTGCAGTGTATCGAACGCGCCTTGCACAGCTTTACCAACCGCGGTCGCTGATCTTGATACAATCTTTTCCCTTTGCGCCCCTGGAGACCTCACATGCCTGACTTCTCTGGCTTGCCGCTGGTAATCGAGCCGAGCGACCTGCTGTCGCGCCTCGACGCCCGCGAACTGATTCTGGTGGACCTGACCAGCGCCGCCCGCTATAGCACCGGGCACATCCCTGGCGCACGCTTCGTCGACCCCAAGCGCACCCAACTGGGCCAGCCCCCGGCACCAGGCCTGTTGCCAGCAAAAGCCGACCTCGAGACGCTGTTCGGCGAACTGGGGCACAACCCGAATGCGGTCTACGTGGTCTATGACGATGAAGGCGGTGGCTGGGCCGGGCGCTTTATCTGGCTGCTGGATGTGATCGGCCATTCGAACTACCACTACCTCGACGGTGGTTTGCTGTCGTGGCTGGACGAAGGCCTGCCGGTGTCCACTGAAGTGCCGCCGCCCGCCACAGGCCCGGTGAGCCTGACACTGCATGATGAACCCACCGCCACCCGCGAATACCTGCAAAGCCGCCTCGGTGCCGCTGACCTGGCGATCTGGGACGCACGCGGGCCGCTGGAATATTCCGGCGAGAAAGTCGTCGCAGCCAGGGGCGGACATATTCCCGGCGCGATCAACTTCGAATGGACCGCCGGCATGGATCAGGCACGCAACCTGCGCATCCGCAGCGACATGCCGCAGATCCTCGAACAGTTGGGCATCACGCCTGACAAAGAAATCATCACCCATTGCCAGACCCACCACCGCTCTGGCTTCACCTATCTGGTGGCCAAGGCGCTCGGTTATCCGCGAGTCAAAGGCTATGCCGGCTCCTGGGGCGAATGGGGCAACCACCCTGATACCCCCATCGAGCTCTGAAGGTTCTTAAGGACAGTTAATGAAAAACCGCTTGTTCATCCTCAGCCAATACTTGCTACCCCACCACCTGCTGTCTCGGCTGGCCGGCTGCATTGCCGAATGCCGCGTGCACTGGTTCAAGAACGCCTTCACCCAATGGTTCGCCAAACGTTATCAGGTGGACATGTCCCAGGCACTGGTCGAAGACCTCACGGCCTACGAGCACTTCAATGCGTTCTTCACCCGAGCGCTGAAAGAAGGCGCCCGCCCGCTGGACCAGACTCCGGGAGCGATCCTCAGCCCCGCCGACGGTGCCGTCAGCCAACTCGGCCCCATCGAGCACGGCCGGGTATTCCAAGCCAAGGGCCACAGCTTCAGCGTGCTGGAACTGCTGGGCGGCGATGCAGCCAACGCAGCGCCGTTCATGGGCGGCGATTTCGCCACCATCTACCTGTCGCCCAAGGACTATCACCGCGTGCACATGCCACTGGCCGGCACCCTGCGGGAAATGGTCTACATCCCGGGACGGATTTTCTCGGTGAACCAGACCACCGCCGAAAACGTTCCGGAACTGTTCGCCCGTAACGAGCGCGTGGCGTGCATTTTCGACACCGAGCGCGGGCCGATGGCCGTGGTGCTGGTGGGCGCGATGATCGTTGCGTCCATCGAAACCGTCTGGGCCGGCCTGGTGACGCCACCCAAGCGCGAACTGAAAACCTTCCGTTACGACGAAGCCGCCCGGGCGCCGATCCACCTGGAGAAAGGCGCCGAGCTGGGCCGCTTCAAACTGGGATCGACCGCCATCGTGCTGTTCGGCCCGAATCAGGTGCAATGGGTCGAAGACCTGGTGGCCGGTTCGCCGGTGCAGATGGGCCAGGGGTTGGCATTGCCAAAAGCCTGATTCACGCCCTTGGAAGCCGGCCTGTGGGAGCAAGGCTTGCCCGCGATGAACGATAACGCAGTCTGAAACAAAGACCGCGGCGCCTGCATCGCGAGCAAGCTTGGCTCCCACAGCACATCCAGCGCGGCGCGCTTCTCTGTCAGCTGCTAGAGTTGGGAACATCCCTTTCATTTCCCGCCGGAGCCCATCCACGGCATGAATGAGACCAGCCCTCTCCAGCTTTCGCGCGTTCTGACACCGACCCAGTCGCGCCTGTCGTTCTGCGACGCCACGCCGCGCGACCTCAAGCGCTGGATCGCCAACCTGCCCAAGGCCAATATCGGCGAAACCGCACGCCTGCTGTACCAGGCCATCGGCGAACTCAACCAACTGATCACCCCCAGCGAGAATCGCCTGCTACTGCTCGAATTGTTGCGGCCCGAGGTGTATTACGTCTGCAAACACCTGGAGCGGCATTTTTTGCAACAGGCCATCGTTCTGGATGAGCGCTCGCGCAAGATCGTCAACCTGTGCCAGGCCCTGCAAACCCAATTGGCCATGGGTTACAAACAGATCGTCGCGCGCATCTCGCCGAAATACTCCAAGGACCGCGCCCGGCTGCTGAGCACCGCGCTGCAACGCGCGATGCATGCCCTGGACGGCACGCTGCTGCGTATCAGCCAGTTGTATAGCCCGGTACCCGAAGGGCTGTGGCTCGATTTGCATCAGTTGTACCGAATCGCCTGCCACCATCGGCTGCAACACCTCAGCGTCAGCGATGAACTGGCCAGCCAGGTGCATCAGTTGAATGTCGAGCAAACCTACGTGGTCGCCCTGCTGCTGGGCACCTCACGCAGCAATCAACTGCGCCAGGGCCAGATTGCGCGACTCGTCGAGGTGCTCGAATCCTGGAGTCAGAAGGTCACGCTGGACCCGGCCACCACCGCCACGAGCCTGTTCGCCGTTGCACCGCAACTGGATATCGGGCCGCGCTATCGCTCCAAGTTCAGGGCCGAGCAACAGCCCAGCCTGCTGGGTTTCGATCCGCAGCCGCTGGTGCGCGCCATTGCCACTCATCTGGAGCAACCCGACGATCACACCTTGCCCGTGCCTGGCGCAATGAACGCCGACACCTTGCATCACCTGCAAGCGGCCTGGGGCGAAGCGGTCGAACGCAGCTTCCAGCGCACGGAGGGCAACGGCACGCTGACGCTCTGCGTGGGCATGAGCGCTTTGCACTATTACCTGGGCGGCGAGCGCTCTTTCAGCGAAATCCTCAAGGACTCTGCAACGCGCAAGGCCCGGTTCGAGGCCACACCGACCAAGACCAACGACACCTGGAGCCAGGCTTTCGACGCAGCTGCGGCCGGTGACAGTGATCTGTTGCCCTATGAAGAAATCGAGTACCCGGTCAATCCAGCCGATGACGACGGCGCCAGCTCCGACAACCAGCACCACTTCGCGACCTACGACCTGCCCATCATCAATCACAGCCCCGGAGGTTACTGCCTCGGCTGGCCGAAGGAGGTGCCTGAGCAACTGCAGGCCGGGGAAATGGTCGGCATTCGCGACACTAACGATCAAGCCTGGAGCATCGCCGTGGTGCGCTGGATCAGGCAAGTGCGCAATGGCGCCATGCAAATGGGTATCGAGCTGGTCGCGCCCCATGCCCAGCCTTGCGGGCTGCAACTGGTACGAGAGAAGGATGAGCATGGTCACTACCTGCGAGGGCTGCTGCTGCCTGAGATCAGCGCCATTGACCTGCCTCCCACCATGATCGCGCCCCGTCTGCCTTTCCAGGAAGGCCAGCAAGTGCTGATCAACACCAACGGCCAGGAACGCCGCGCCAGCCTGGACCGACGGGTGACCAGCACGCACAGCTTCAACCAGTTTGCTTATCGACAGGAAGACTCAGCGACCACCGGAGATGGCCACGACAATGAAGGGGATTTTGATTCGTTGTGGAAGTCGCTTTAGACCGCCAATACATAACCCTTTGTGAAGAGAGAGCTCTCTGTGGGAGCAAAGCTTGCTCCCACAGATAAATCCCCTTGCCACAGGAAATTGAGTCAGAGCTGTCCGTCGCGATCCCTGAAGCCCAGCAGATACAACACGCCATCCAACCCGAGGGTGGAGATCGCCTGCCGGGCCGACTGCTTGACCAGCGGCTTGGCGCGGAACGCCACGCCCAGACCGGCGATCGCCAGCATTGGCAGGTCATTGGCGCCGTCGCCGACGGCGATGGTCTGTTCCAGGCGCAGGCCTTCCTTCTCGGCCAGTTCGCGCAACAGATCCGCCTTGCGCTGGGCATCGACGATCGGTTCGACGGCCACGCCCGTGACCTTGCCATCCACGACTTCCAGTTCATTGGCGAACACGTAGTCGATGCCGAGTTTGGCCTGCAACTGCTTGGCAAAGTAGGTGAAGCCCCCGGACAGGATCGCGGTCTTGTAGCCCAGACGCTTGAGTTCGGCGAACAGGGTTTCGGCGCCCTCGGTCAGGCGCAAGGAAGCGCCGATGGAGTCCAGCACGCTGACGTCCAGCCCCTTGAGTAGCGCCAGGCGCTCCTTGAAGCTGGCGCGAAAATCCAACTCGCCGGCCATGGCTCGCTCAGTGATGGCCGACACCTTGTCGCCCACGCCGGCGGCCTTGGCCAGTTCGTCGATGACTTCGGCTTCAATCAGCGTCGAATCCATGTCGAATACCGCCAGGCGACGGTTGCGGCGGAACAGCGAGTCTTCCTGGAACGCGATGTCGACATTCAACTCCTGGGCCACGCTGAGGAACTCGGCACGCAGCGCCTGGGGATCGGCCGGCTCGCCGCGCACGGAGAATTCGATGCAGCCCTTGCCCTTGTCATCCGGCGTATCCAGCGGCATGCGCCCGGACAAACGGTCGATGTGGTCGATGTTCAGGTCGTATTTGGCAGTGATCGAACTGACCCGCTGCAATTGCTCGGCGGTAACCTTGCGGGTCAACAGGGTCACGATGTGACGCTTCTTGCCCTGGCCATTGACCCAATGCTGGTAATCGGCTTCGGACACCGGGGTGAAACGCACCTGTTGGTCGAGCTTGTAGGCGGTGAACAGGATGTCCTTGAGCACCGACTTGCTTTGCTCGGCGTCCGGGATTTCAACCAGGATGCCGAACGACAGTGTGTCGTGAATCACCGCCTGACCAATGTCGAGAATGTTCACACCACCCTGGGCCAGAACGCCGGTAATGGCCGCAGTCAGACCCGGACGGTCACTGCCAGTGATGTTTATCAGGACGATTTCGCGCAAGGCGCACCCCCGCAGGTGGAAAAAAACCGCATTCTACCCACTTTCAGTGACCATCGGGCACCGTCGGTGCTTTGCCGGTCATGGGCCTGTCGCTATACTGCGCGTCAATTTCACGGACAAAGAGCCGAGCTCAGTGAACCGGCCCACGCCAGTCAAAACCGACAATTTCTTTCTGCTGATCTTCCGTGCACTGCGCCACCGTCGCGTGCCGATTGCATTGCGCATTGCCAGCCATAACGTGATCCTGGTCGCCCTGGCCCTGGTGATCTATGCCTGCGTGATGGGCCTGCAGTTCAAGCAGGCAATGCACGAACAGGCCGACGCCCTGGGCGAGAGCCTGACCACGCAGACCGCCACGTCCGCCACCGAGCTACTGGTGTCCAACGACATCCTCAGCCTCAACGTGCTGCTCAACAACCTCACCAAAAACAAACTGGTGGCCCACGCCGCCATTTATAGCGTGGACAACCGCATCCTCGCCGAAGCCGGCCAGCGTCCCAAGCCGGGCCTGCTGGGCGAATCCGGCGGCATGTACCAGAGCAGGATCACTTTCCAGGACGTGACCGCCGGGCAACTGCGCATCAGCCTGGACATGGACCAGTTCCAGCAGCCGATGACCATCAGCCTGCAAAGCATGGGCATCCTCAGCGCGATATTGCTGGCGCTGGCGCTGGCCTTGAGCTTGCGCCTGGGACGGCACATCTCTACGCCATTGCTGCAACTGCGGGTCTGGCTGCGGGATATCGACGAGCACACCCCAGCGACCCAGCGCCAGGACGAAATTGGCGATCTGGCTCGGCAACTGCACGCCAGCTTCGCCCCGGAACCTGCCCCCGTGCCGGAGCCTGAAGACATCGACTACAGTGACGACGAAGCCGAACCAGGTTTCGAAGTGCGTAACCTGCGGGACCCGGACTTCGATGAAAGCCAACCTCTACCCGCCTCCAGGCCCGGGCCACGCCGGGTGGTCCGCACGGTAGAGGACGATGAAGACGACGATGCTTTCGCCGACCTGCGTGACGACTCAATCGCCGATGAGCCCCAATCGGTCGCCAGACCCGTCGCCTCGGACCTGCCCCAACACAGTGCCGTGCTGGCCGTGCAACTGGGCGCCCAGGACCAACTGCGCCGGCTGCCCCAGGCGCGTCTGAAGGAACTGCTTGAGCGTTACCGCGACTGCCTCGATCAAGCCGCATCGCTGTATCAGGGCCAACTGCACACCCTGAACGATGGCAGCACGCTGATGCTGTTCCACACCGAGGACAGCGGTGATGACTACCTCACCAACGCCATTTGCTGCGGTGAGTTGCTCAGAGCCCTGGGACACCAGTTGCAGATCGAAGTCGCCGACAGCGGCATCACCCTGCAATTGCAGTTGGGCCTGACCTTGGGTGACGGGCTGTTCGGCCTGAGCCAGATCGACCTGCTGCTGACCGAAACCGCCCAGGACGCCCTGGCCCTGTCGCAACACAGCCGCAACCTGCTGCTGGTGGAGCGCAAGATCAACGACGACGCCCTGATCCGCCAGCGCGCCCGCATCCGCCCTATCGCCAGCCCGGAAGGCGCATGCTGCGTCGAGCGACTGATGGAGCCTTATCCGTCGATGCTGGAGCGACAACTGGCGCGGATGCATGAGCGTCAG
>NZ_WUUD01000032.1:154327-159249 GCF_009831705.1 Pseudomonas sp. PICF6
AAATGACGAAGCCCGCAGATGAGTGATTGTCTGCGGGCTTTTTTGTGGCCTTCGCCTACCTCATCGCGAGCAAGCTCGCTCCCACAGGGACCTCTGCTAGCCACAGATCCAGTGTGGGAGCGAGCCTGCTCGCGATGAGGCCGGCATAGACACCCGAGACAGCACCCCACAGAAACAACAAAGCCCGCATCAACGCGGGCTTTGTTTTGCATCCAGTTCAACCATCAGAACCTGAACACTTCCATGTCCGTACGGATCGGCAAGGCCATTGGAATCTTGTCCTTTTCCTTCTCGACCTTTTTGGTCGCTGCAGGAGCAGATTTGCGCGGCACCTCTGCGACAGGCGGCTGGTTGGCCAAAGGCTTGAGCGCCACGGACAGTTGCTCGGCCAGACGTTGCAGCAGCACGCCCTGAGCCTGGACCTGCGCCGCGGTACCGCCGGCATGTTGCTCCTGCAGATGAATGATCCGGTTCTCGCGAACCTTTCCGCGACGATCGATCAGGCGCCACTGGGCATCCAGTACCGCCGGTTGCGATTCGCCCGAATCCAGCCGGGTAATCGACAGCAAGACCTGAACATCCGGGGTAAAGCCCTGGGTGGCCGGCGCGAGTACCACGCGCTGGCTGTCCAGATGCCCGGCGACCTGACGCAGCAACAGCTGGTCAATGTCCGACGACAGGCTGCCGGCCCAACGACCGTCGGTGGCGGCCTGCAGGCTGCCGTCCGGTTGGCGTTGCAATAGGGTTTCACGTTGCAGGTAATCGGCAATCAATACCGGGCCCAGTAATACCGCCATGCCTGCGCTTTGTGCAGGCTGGGCCGGGTTTCCGCTGTCGAGTTGATACAGCGACACTGGCTGATTGACGCTACAGCCCGCCAGGCCAAGCAGGCCGGCGAGCCACAAAATAGGAAGGCGCAGAGCAGTCATCGTCCCGTCCAGGTGGCGGCCACAAGGCTTACCACAGTGAAAAAATACTCGGTCAATATGAAGAACGCTCGGCCACGCCGGCGCTTGAAAGGGCCTATCATCCGTGAATATGCGCTCCGACTCCAGCGCGAAAGTGCCGATCTGCGGCTTTTAATCGCAGACCGAGCGCTCTAGCACGCTTAATTGAGGTTTTCGACGAGCAGTGCATCGACCCGCTGAAACCCTCTCGGAAGCTTGTTGCCCCGCCGACCGCGTTCACCTTTGTAGTGTTCAAGATCGTCTGCCTTCAACGAAAGCGTACGCTTTCCAGCCTGCAGCACAAGCGTGGCGCCTTCCGGCAACACTGCAATATCCGTGACATATTCCTCACGACTTGCCACCCGTTCGCCGGAAATACCGATGATCTTGTTGCCTTTACCTTTACCCAACTGTGGCAAGTCACTGATTTTGAAGACCAGCAACCGACCTTCGGTCGTCACCGATGCCAGCCAGTTGTTCTCACGATCGGACACAGGTCGCGGCGCTATGACCTTGGCGTTATTCGGCAGGCTCAACAACGCCTTGCCCGCCTTGTTCTTGGCTTGCAGGTCCTCACCCTTGACGACAAACCCGTAGCCGGCGTCCGACGCAATAACGTACAGCCCGTCATCATCAGGCATCAGCACGCATTCAAAAGTTGCACCCGGTGGAGGAGTTAATCGACCGGTCAGTGGCTCGCCCTGTCCGCGAGCCGATGGCAGGGTATGCGCCGGCACCGAATAACTGCGCCCGGTGGAGTCGACGAACACCGCAAACTGGTTGGAACGCCCGGCCGCCAGGGCCTTGAAGCCATCCCCGGCCTTGTAGGAAAGCCCCGTCGCGTCAATATCATGACCTTTGGCAGAGCGTACCCAACCTTTTTCTGACAGCACGACAGTCACTTTCTCGTTCGGCAGCAGATCGTGCTCACTCAGCGCCTTGGCTTCGGCGCGCTCGACGATAGGCGAGCGACGGTCGTCGCCGTAGGTTTCGGCGTCCTTGAGCAGTTCGGTGCGCACCAGCTTCTTGAGCTTGGCTTCGCTGCCCAGCAAGGCTTGCAGCTTGGCCTGCTCCTTGAGCAGTTCATCCTGCTCGGCCCGCAGCTTCATCTCTTCCAGCCGCGCCAGTTGCCGCAGGCGGGTATCGAGAATGTAGTCGGCCTGGATTTCGCTCAAGGCGAAACGCTCGATCAGGCTGGCCTTGGGGTGCTCCTCGGTACGGATGATATGAATCACTTCATCCAGGTTGAGGTAGGCAATCAGCAAACCGTCCAACAGGTGCAGGCGACGTTCGACCTTGTCCAGGCGAAATTGCAGGCGCCGGCGCACGGTCTTGACCCGGAACTCCAGCCATTCCACCAGCAGCGCCCGCAGGTTTTTCAGCTGTGGCTTGCCGTCCAGACCGATGATGTTGATGTTGACCCGGTAGCTGGACTCAAGATCGGTACTGGCAAACAGGTGCTGCATCAGCGCGTCATGATCAACCCGACTGTTGACCGGAATAATCACGATCCGGCAGGGGTTCTCGTGGTCGGATTCGTCGCGCAGGTCAGCGACTTGCGGTGCTTTCGACGGTTTTGCCTGCATCATCGCGGCAATCTGTTCCAGCACCTTGGCCCCGGAAACCTGGTGCGGCAGGGCGGTGACGATGATGTCGCCATCTTCGATGTGGTACACCGCGCGCATACGCACCGAACCGCGACCGGTTTCGTAGATCTTCAGCAGGTCGGCGCGCGGGGTGATGATTTCCGCTTCGGTTGGGTAGTCCGGGCCCTGAATGTGTTCGCAGAGCTGCTCCACCGTGGCTTTGGGCTCGTCCAGCAAGCGCACGCACGCGGTGGCCACTTCCCGCAGGTTGTGGGGCGGCACATCGGTGGCCATGCCCACGGCGATACCGGTGGTGCCATTGAGCAGGATGTTCGGCAAACGCGCTGGCAACACCAGGGGTTCATCGAGAGTACCGTCGAAGTTAGGCCCCCAGTCTGCGGTGCCTTGGCCCAGCTCGCTGAGCAGCACCTCGGAATAACGCGACAGCCGCGCCTCGGTGTAACGCATGGCAGCAAAAGACTTGGGATCGTCTGGCGCACCCCAGTTCCCCTGGCCGTCCACCAGGGTGTAGCGGTAGCTGAACGGCTGGGCCATCAGCACCATGGCTTCGTAGCAGGCCGAATCGCCGTGAGGATGGAACTTACCCAGCACGTCACCGACGGTACGCGCCGACTTCTTGTGCTTGGAATCGGCATCCAGCCCCAGCTCACTCATGGCGTAGATGATCCGCCGCTGAACCGGCTTCAGACCGTCGCCGATGTGCGGCAAGGCGCGGTCCATGATCACGTACATGGAGTAATTGAGGTAGGCATTTTCGGTGAAGTCAGCCAGCGACCGGCGCTCTACGCCGTCTAAGCTGTCTGCAAGAATGTCGCTCATGCGGGCCTCATCAGTTCGTTGTCTGGCGCAGCAACATGGTGCCGCCGCGCTGGGTAAATTCAAGTTTGTTCAGGGCGCTCATGCCCAGCAGCACTTGCGTGCCGCCCAGGCCTGGCGCCACCAGGGCACGGACATCGCGCAATACGATGTCACCCAATTGCAAACGGTCGATACGGGTGCGATAACCCTCGCTCAAACCGTTGGCGGTGCTCAACGTCACACCGAAACCTTTTTCCAGCTTGAGGCGCGCAGCCAGCTCCTGCGGGATCGCCACGTCCGTGGCGCCGGTGTCGAGCATGAAGTCCACCGGTTGGCCGTTGATCTGGCCGCTGGCGACAAAATGCCCCTGTTTATTGCTGACCAGCTTCACCTCGATAAAACCTTCACCCTTTTGCGAATACACCTCGGTATTGGGATTCTGCGCACGCTGCTCCCACTGGGCAAAAAACCGCGTCGCCAGAAACAGCGCCGCGCACCAGGCCAGTATCATCAACACCCGGCCGGCGCGCTTGCCCGGCGGTTGCTGGCTCATGGCGTGGCGCCCCAACCACCGTCCGGCGCGGCAAAGCGCCAGATGATCGGCCGCCGTTCACCGTCGGCCCGTGCCCCGTCGTTGTTATCCAGACCAACCCAGGCGCCCTCGGCATCCACCACCAGCGCTTCGGCCAAGCCGTAGTTCTGTGAATAACGACGGTTTTCCTGCAACGCCTCGGCGGCGAACGACCAGCAACGCTCCACTTGAGCGGTTTGCGAGTCACGCCGGCAGATCTGATAAGCGTTGCGCTCCAGGGTAAACAGCTTGCCGTCGAACAGTGACAGATCGGCGAAATCCCGTGATACCGCCCGGGCATTGAGAAACTGCTCAGGTTGCATCTGCTTCCCCGCTTCACTGAGCAACACGCAGTTGCCATCACACTCCCACACCGCTTGCTGACGCTTGATCAGCAACAACCCGCGACGCTCCCGCTCAGCGGCCAGCCATAGCTGATCACCGGCCGGATTGATCGCCAAGCCTTCAAACAACGCATTGAAATGCAGCAACATGCCGCTGGCCCGCGCCTGGCGGATCATCGCCGGTCCGATTTTCAACCAGGACGCGGCGCCCGTCGGCGACACCTGCAACACTGCGGCATGGGATTCACTGACCACGTAGCGATTGCCGGCACTATCACAACTGATGCCTTCGAAATCCAGTTCGCCACCGCGCAGGTACGACGCCGCCCAGGTCCGCGATCTCAAACCCCACGGCAAACCGCTGTCCGGCACCGGCGGCACCTCGATTTCAACGGCTTCTGCCTGCCAGACCGGCGCATCAGAAGACTTGAGACGGTAGATCCGATCGTCATCGCGATCCGACACCGTCCACATTTCACCCCCGCACACGGCCAGCCCGGACAAGTTACCGCCACGCAAATCCTCGACGGCATGCTCGGACAGCAACTTCAACTGCGGTGCAGGACCTGCGACCACCACCCCCGCCCACAGCAACAACGCCAGGGCGAAACCGTTGCGCATCAGGCCAGCACCTCGGCCAGGTCCCCTTTGGATT
>NZ_WUUD01000032.1:159259-162062 GCF_009831705.1 Pseudomonas sp. PICF6
GCCAGCAGCATGTCCATCATTTCCGAGGTCGCTTCGAAATCATCCAGGGTCAACTGCACCAGGCGGCGCGTGTTCGGATCCATGGTGGTTTCGCGCAGTTGCGGCGGGTTCATTTCGCCAAGGCCCTTGAATCGGGTGACCTGCGGTTTGCCGCGTTTCTTTTCGGCCACCAGACGATCAAGAATGCCATCGCGCTCGGCTTCGTCCAGGGCGTAGTAGATTTCCTTGCCCAGGTCGATGCGGTACAGCGGCGGCATCGCCACGTAGACGTGACCGGCGTCCACCAGCGGGCGGAAATGCTGGACGAACAACGCGCAGAGCAACGTGGCGATGTGCAGACCGTCGGAGTCGGCGTCGGCGAGGATGCAGATCTTGCCGTAACGCAGTTGGCTCATGTCCGCGGCGCCCGGATCGACACCGATGGCCACGGCAATGTTATGCACTTCCTGGCTGGCCAGCACTTCGCTGCCGTCCACTTCCCAGGTGTTGAGGATCTTGCCGCGCAACGGCAGGATCGCCTGGAACTCTTTGTCCCGCGCCTGCTTGGCCGAACCGCCGGCGGAATCACCTTCCACCAAAAACAGCTCGGAACGCATCGGGTCCTGCCCGGCACAGTCAGCGAGCTTGCCGGGCAACGCCGGCCCCTGGGTGATGCGCTTGCGCTCGACCTTCTTGCTGGCCTTGAGGCGCCGGCCGGCGTTGTTGATCGCCAGTTCTGCCAGGGCCAAGCCGGTTTCCGGGTTAGCATTGAGCCACAGGCTGAACGCGTCCTTGACCACCCCGGAAACAAACGCCGCCGCTTCGCGGGACGACAGACGCTCTTTGGTCTGGCCGGAGAATTGCGGCTCCTGCATCTTCATCGACAATACGAAGGCAATGCGCTCCCAGACGTCTTCCGGCGCCAGCTTCACGCCACGGGGCAGCAGGTTGCGGAACTCGCAGAACTCGCGCATGGCGTCGAGCAAACCCTGGCGCAACCCGTTCACGTGGGTGCCGCCCTGAGCGGTGGGGATCAGGTTGACGTAGCTTTCCTGGACGCTTTCGCCGCCTTCGGGCAGCCACAACAGCGCCCAGTCCACCGCTTCCTTATTACCGGCCAGGCTGCCGCAGAATGGCTCGTCCGGCAGGCGTTCGAAACCGTTGACCGCGTCAACCAGGTAAGAACGCAGGCCGTCCTCGTAATGCCACTCGACTTTCTCGCCGGTGGCCTTGTCCTCGAAACTGACCAGCAGCCCCGGACACAACACGGCCTTGGCCTTGAGCACGTGCTTGAGGCGGCTGACGGAGAATTTAGGCGAATCGAAATACTTCGGGTCCGGCGCAAAATACACGCTGGTCCCGGTGTTGCGCTTGCCGACGGTGCCGACCACTTCCAGTTCGGTGGCCTTGTAGCCATCGGCGAACGTCATCTGGTACTCGTTGCCGTCACGCTTGACCCGCACGCGGACCAAGGTCGACAAGGCGTTGACCACGGAAATACCCACCCCGTGCAAACCGCCGGAGAACTGGTAGTTCTTGTTGGAAAACTTGCCACCCGCGTGGAGCTTGGTGAGGATCAACTCGACGCCGGATACGCCCTCTTCAGGGTGAATATCCACCGGCATACCGCGACCGTCGTCGCTGACTTCCAGCGAGTGATCGGCGTGCAGGATGACCTGCACCGAACGGGCGTGCCCGGCCAAGGCTTCGTCGACACTGTTGTCGATGACTTCCTGGGCAAGGTGGTTCGGCCGACTGGTGTCGGTGTACATGCCGGGGCGCTTGCGCACCGGGTCGAGGCCCGAGAGGACTTCGATGGCGTCTGCGTTATAAGAGCTAGCGCTGGGAGTGGCCATGGGGTCTCGTCGTCAGTGTTCAATGAAAAAGAGGCGATGGCTCACAGCGACGTGAAGTCGATCGCCTGGTACAAATCGGCGCCAATGCCGGCAAAACTCAACAGCGCCGGCAACTGCTGGGCAAACCCTTGAAAACTGTGGTCGCCGCCGGCCTGGATGCGCAAGGCACAGGCGCGGTAATACTGCTGGGCGTGGCGATAATCCAGCGTTTCGTCACCGGTTTGCAACCATACCTGATACCGCTGCGGATCCTGGGGCGCCGGCACTTCCAGTTCGGCCAGGGCCGTGACGTGGTCGTGGGTCAATTCCCAGGTTTCATCGGTGTACAAATTCTTCTGCGTGCCCAGGTAACCGTCGAACATCCGATGGGGGCTGACCGCAGGGTTGACCAGCAGGGCCTTGAGCCCGTGGCGCTCGGCCAAGTGAGTCGCATAGTAGCCGCCGAGCGAGCTGCCGACCAGCAGTGGGCGGCCCAGTTGTGCAATCGCCTGTTCCAGCTGACCGATGGCCTGGCGGGGGTGGTGATGCAAGGCGGGCACCTGTAGCTGGTCGCTGAGGCCGAGGCGTGCCATTACTTCGATCAACTGACTGGCCTTGGTCGACGCTGGGGCGCTGTTGAAGCCGTGGATGTAAAGGATCGAACCCGACATTGCCGACTCCCTGGGTGTTGGGCAAAGGGCGGAGTTTACAGGGAGATTGCGGTGATTGGGGGGGATTTGCCCGTGTTGTCGCCTCCTATGACCCGTCGATCACAGCACCTGTGGGAGCGAGCCTGCTCGCGATGGCGGTCTGACTGAGTACATATCCATTGCTGAGGTAACGACCACTTATGGTTCCGCTCTTACAGCGGGTCACTTTCGAAAAGCGCGAAAGTAACCAAAGCGCTTCTGCCCCACCACTCGGTGCCTCGCTTTGGCTCGGCATGCCCTCACTCCGGCATTGCTCCGTGGGCCCGCCGCGAAGGGCCA
>NZ_WUUD01000032.1:162072-163487 GCF_009831705.1 Pseudomonas sp. PICF6
CCCCAAGATCAACGTCCACCGCAAGGCGGCCTGAGAGCCGACCTGGCTTAGGGTGATCGCGTTTCTCCTGTGGGAGCGAGCTTGCTCGTGATGGCGATGGGTCTGCTTGCATCAATGCTGAATGTGCCGCTGCCATCGCGAGCAGGCTCGCTCCCACAGGGACTTGTGGTGAATGCGATACCTGAGAACAACTCGAAAAAAATGTGGGAGCGAGCCTGCTCGCGATGGCGGTGGACCAGCTTGCATCAGCGTTGGATGTACCACCATCTTCGCGAGCAAGCTCGCTCCCACAGTTGGATTGAAGTACTGCCACCGGAGACAGGTCGGCGATAAGTGCTCCCACACAATGCTTCCGCTCGGCGCTAGCGCGGATCGACGATATCCAACGCCCGGTTCGCCAACAATTCACTGAGTTCGATCATCTGCTGGACTCCCAGGGCGAAATGCCGACGCGAGCCTTCCAGATCGAAGGTCAGGTCGCCGAGCAAGGCGTTGGCGGAGGCCAGGGTTTCGCTGAGGTTGGCTAGGAGGGTTTCGGTGTCTGCGCTCTCCGCGACAGAGAACAGTTGGCTTGAGGGTTGTTTCTTCTTGGGTTGGGGCTTGGGGTCGAGATAATGGTCGATGGCGCGCTTGGCGGCTTCATCGAGTTTTTGGGGATCGAGACCGGCGTGGGATGATGAGGGATCAGTTTCGGGGGGATTGGGTGTGGCTTTGAACATAGGGTGACACTCCGTTTACTGGTTGGAGCTACCACGTTCGTTTCCAAGCGAGGGGGTGGCAGCCGTACGCAGGTTGGAAAACCGGGGTAAACGAGCCCGACAGACCCGAAGGTCTCCCGCGCACAGCCGCCATAACGAAAGCATGGTCAAAAAACGACCGCAAGCATACGTTATGAAGGGCGCTTTCGCGCCGTCTACTTATCGGATTTCCAAGCCCGGCCGCTGAATTTGCAGCGACGGGAAAAGACTAGCGACAGCCCTTCCCACCCGGCAACCGCCAGAGTTCGTCGGAAAAATCTACTGCAGCCCGGAGGCCTGTCCGACCATTCCCACAATCCTGGTCGGCTGTCAGGCCGCCATCGCGAGCAGGCTCGCTCCCACACTGATTTCGGTCGCTTATAAGATCAGTGCCCACCGCCAATCTTGTGGGAGCAAAGCTTGCTCGCGATAGCGGTGAGTCTGCTTGCATCAATGCCGAATGTACCGCCGCCTTCGCGAGCAAGCTTTGCTCCCACAGGTCCAGCTCAAACAAGTCTGATGGGTGTACACCTGCAAGAGCCAGGCCGGCTCTCAGGCCGCCTCGCGGTGGAGGTTGATCTTGGGCGCCCCGTTAACCACGCTGGCCGAACGCAGGCATTGTGGAGTGGGCAACCCGGCATGGATGCCGGGTTAGCCGCGCTGGGCCATGGATGGCCC
>NZ_WUUD01000032.1:163497-175444 GCF_009831705.1 Pseudomonas sp. PICF6
GCCAGCGGCCGTTACCGCATCAATGGATATGTACCCGGTCAACAAAACCCTGATCGACTGTCAGGCCGCCATCGCGAGCAGGCTCGCTCCCACAGTTTGATGGAAGTACACCGGGAGAAACAGGTCGGCTATAAGGCCGCCTCGCAAGCAAGCTGTGCTCCCACAGGTCCAGCTCAAACAGGTCTGACGGTGTACGACCGGGAGAAACAGGCCGGCTGTCAGGCCGCCTCGTCCTCAATACCCGTTGGATTCGTAATCAGGGGTAAACGCAAACCCGACCACCCGCTCAACCCCCGTCTCCAACCGCCCATCCGGCAAAAGCCGCAACCACCGATACCCCGGCGCCTGCCCCCCCACCGCAAAATCCTCACTCCCCGGCTCAAACTGAATACAGGTCGAAGGCGAAGCCAACAAACGAACCCCCTCACGCACCTGATCAACCTCCTGATGCACATGCCCCCACAGAACAGCACGCACCTGAGGAAACCGATCCAACACCGCAAACAGCGCCTCAGGATTACGCAACCCAATCGGCTCCATCCACGCACACCCAATCGAAACAGGATGATGATGCAGGCACACCAAGTGATGTCGCTCCGGCGCCTCGCTCAAGGCATTGGCCAACAGAATCAATTGCTCCTCGGCCAAAAACCCCGGCACAGAACCTGGCACGGCAGAATCGAGCATCGTCACCCGCCAATTGCCAATGTCCACCACCGGATCGAGCAACGTACTCTTGACCGCCGCCTCAAGCATCACCTGCGGCTCATCATGGTTACCGGGAATCCAACGCGCCGGCGCGTCGATACGCGCACTCAGTTGCCGAAACGCCTCATAGGACTGCAGCGTTCCGTCCTGGGACAAATCCCCAGTGGCAAGCATCAGGTCAATGTTCGGCTGCTGCTTGAGCACCAAGTCAATGACCGCCCGCAGGCTGTCGCGGGTGTTCATGCCCAGCAACGAAGCGTCGGCCTCGGCAAACAGGTGACTGTCAGACAGTTGGACCAGCAGCGCCGTATCGGCGGTGGTCAAGGTGGATACGCTCGGCAAATCGCTCTCTCCCAGGCGCGACTACGCCATTGGATGAAGCGGCAATTATGCTGGGGAAGATCGAAAGGGGAAACCCGCGAACCGGAACCGGTTCACAACCAGTGTCCAGTTTTTGACCGGCAGCTACCGAACAACCTCGAATTCGTGGCCCAGCGCCAGGCAATGACTCAGCCATTCCCCCAGAAACAGGTTCAACTGGGCCTTTTCATCCGGTTGGTGCATCGACGCATTGGGATAAGGATAGATGCCGCGAAAACGTCGCGCATGTTCGGCGCTCACGACTTCGGCCATGCGCGCATCGTGATAGACCTGCACTTCCAGTTGCGGCACCGGCAGCCACGGCAGGCTGTGTTCCTGGCGCACTTGCAAGGTGGTGGTGTACGGACAGGTTTGCAGCACTTCAATGGCCAGCACGCCGAGCATCTGGTCGCCATGGGTCACGGCGATACGCCGGGGCGCGGGGTCGTTGCGCATGTCCGGCAACAAGCGCATCAGGCGGGCGTAGTTGGCCTCGCAGGCGGCCTGCAACCCGACCAGATCGACGCGATAACGGTCGCGCAGCTTGCTTAAGACCATAGCCCCCTCACTTCATCGCGATTCAAGGCCAGCCATTGCAAGGCAATGATGCTGGCCGCGTTGCAGATCTGCCCGTCGCGCACTGCTTGCAAGGCATCTTCAAAAGCCCAGACCTTCACACGAATGTCCTCGGCTTCTTCCACAAGCCCATGCAGGCCACCGGCCCCCGCACTGTCGCAACGCCCCAAATAAAGATGCACGAATTCATTGCTGCCGCCCGGCGATGGAAAATACTTGGTCATCGGCCAGAGCGCAGCGAAGACAAGCCCAGCTTCCTCCTGCGCTTCGCGATGAGCAACTTCTTCCGGTTGCTCGTCCTTGTCGATCAGGCCGGCCACCAGTTCCACCAGCCAGGGGTTGGTGGTCTTGCCAATGGCGCCGACGCGAAACTGCTCGATCAGTACCACCTCATCGCGTTGCGGATCGTAGGGCAGCACGCACACCGCGTCATGACGCACGAACAGTTCACGGCTGATTTCACGGCTCATGCCACCGGCAAATAACTCGTGGCGCAGGTGGACGCGATCGAGTTTGTAGAAACCCTGAAAGCAGTTTTCACGCTTTACGATGTCCACGGCGCTCGGTGTGGCGTTGGCGAAATCGGTCATGACAGTCCTCGTTTGCAGCGGATCGATGCGAGGTTCCAGCCTCGGCTTCGCGCCATCCTAACAAGCCCGTACCGTTTGATGCAGCCCCTTTCCAGTCATCGGGATAGACGGCTGCCCTCAAAGCCACTCTAATGAGCTTAGTGGCGAACTGATTGCCCTGCCGACAGTCGAAGCGGGTAACTTTTCGCCTTTCCCTGTTTCATGAAGGACGCCCATGTCGCTTTTCAAAACCCTTTGCGTGGCCACTATTGCCCTGACCCTGGGCGCTTGCCAAAGCCTGTTCCAACCCAACTACCGCGCTCCGCTGGAAACTACCCGCGATGCCTCGGAACAACTGCAACCAGGATGCGCCAGCGCCGACTGCCCCCTGGTCAACATTGACACCCTGCGCTTTCCCGCCGAGCCGGCCTTGGACGGCATTATCGAGAAACGCCTGCTGCAAATGACCCGCACCACACCGGACGCTCCGGTGGCGCCGACGCTGGCCGCCTACCGCGAGCAGTTTTTGCGCAGCGCCGCGCCGCGCAACAGCAGTTACTTGCAAGCCAAGGTACGGGAGCAGCATGACGGCTTGGTGATCATCGAATTGTCCAGTTACCTGGACACTGGCGGTGCACACGGTACGCCGGGGCGCGGTTTCATCAACTATTCGCGCCAGCAGCACAAGGTATTGACGCTGTCGGACATGCTGCTGCCGGGCCAGGAAGAGGCGTTCTGGAAAGCCGTGCAGGTCGCCCACAACAGCTGGCTGATCAGCACCAAACTGGATCAGGAACCGGAGTTCGTGAAGCAGTGGCCGTTCCAGAAAACCCCGAACGTGGCGCTGACCTACGGCGGCGTGATCCTCAAGTACCAAGTGAGCACCATCGCGCCATACGCCCTGGGCCACATCGAACTGAAGATCGCTTACCCGCGCCTCAATGGCATCCTCAAGCCCGAGCTGTTTCCCGGCCGTAGTTGAAAGCCCGGCCCAGTATCAGTTGCAGCAACCCTGCCAGGACCAGCGACGGCAGGGTGGCGCCGATGTCCGGGTAGAAGTTGGCCAGCAGGTGATAGGTGCTCACCCCGCCCAGCCAGGCCAACAGTGCCGGCCAGCACAACGCCGCTGACACGACCCGGCTGGCGCGCTTGCGCAGGATGAAGTGGTCCACCAGCACCACCCCGAACAGCGGTGCGAACACCGAGCCGATCAGCAACAGGAAATTCTGATACTGCGCCAACGGCGCGAAGCAGGCGATCAAGGTGCAGACCACGCCAATCGCCAAGGCCAGGTGCTCGACTTTCAACCCCGTCAGCATGCCGCTGGACACCGCCGCCGAGTGGATATCAGCGAAGGCATTTTCCGATTCATCCAGCAAAATCAGCAGCAGCGGGATGCCCAGCCCGGCGCCCGCCAGGGCCAGTAACAGCGCGTTGACTTCACCGCTCGGCGCGAACGCCAGGGTGTAGGCCACGCCCAGGCTCATCAGCCAGAAATTACCGATAAAGAACCCCAGCGCGGTGCCGCCGAAGACGTTTTTTGCGCGTTTGCCGAAGCGCGAGTAGTCGGCAATCAGCGGCAACCAGGACAGCGGCATGGCTATCGCAATGTCGAAACCGACGGCAAACGGCATCGAACCATCTCCCGCCCGCGCCCACAACGCCGCCAGATCAGCCTTGGCAAACAGGTTCCAGGTCAGCCAGATGCACGCCGCCAGCAGCAGCCAGATGCCCCACTTGCGCAGGACCTTACGCACGAACGTCAGCGGCCCGCTCACTGCCAGCAGGGTCGCCAGTGCGCCGAAAAACAATGTCCACAGCAGTGGGTTCGAGCCCAGGCTGCCTTCGCTGAAGGCCCGGGCGCCGAGCAGGCTGGCGGCGTCACGCATGACGATGATTTCGAATGAGCCCCAACCGATCAACTGCAGCAGGTTCAACACCGCCGGCACGCTCGCGCCCTTGCCGCCGAGGCTGAGCTTGAGAGCGGCCATGGCCGACAGGCCGGTGTCGCTGCCGATCACCCCGACGGCCGCCAGCAGCAAGACGCCCACCAATGTGCCGAGGAAAATCGCCAGCAACGAACCGCTCAGGCCCAGGCCCGGCGCGAGCAAGGCGCCAACCTGCAAGACCATCAGGCCGATGCCGAGGGAGAACCACAGGGAAAACAGATCGCGGGCGCCGAAGACGCGCCTGTCCAGGGGGACGGCGGCGTCGGGGGAGTAGGTGCTGGGTTGGATGTT
Organism: Pseudomonas sp. PICF6; assembly: GCF_009831705.1. Taxonomy (NCBI): domain Bacteria; kingdom Pseudomonadati; phylum Pseudomonadota; class Gammaproteobacteria; order Pseudomonadales; family Pseudomonadaceae; genus Pseudomonas; species Pseudomonas sp. PICF6. The sequence continues at coordinate 167,951 of NZ_WUUD01000032.1, forward strand.
CAAAGTTGTTATCTCGGGGGATATTTGTTGTTCTGGCGATTGCTATCGCGAGCAGGCTCGCTCCCACAGGAGATTTGCGGCGAACACAAAATTTGTGAACAACCGAGATCCACTGTGGGAGCGAGCCTGCTCGCGATGACGGCGGTGAAGTCACCGCCGCCCTCAGCACCGATCAGACTTTCTTGTACAGCTGACTACCTTCCTTCTTGAACCGCTCAGCCTGTTCCGCCAAGCCCTGGGCGACATCGACATCCACCGCTTCAATGCGCTGGTTGGCCGCGTACTCGCGCACTTCCTGGGTGATTTTCATCGAGCAGAACTTCGGCCCGCACATCGAGCAGAAATGCGCGACCTTGGCCGAATCCTTCGGCAGGGTTTCATCGTGGTACGAGCGGGCGGTGTCCGGATCCAGGCCGAGGTTGAACTGGTCTTCCCAGCGGAACTCGAAACGCGCCTTGCTCAAGGCGTTGTCGCGGATTTGCGCGCCTGGGTGCCCTTTGGCCAGATCGGCCGCATGCGCGGCGATCTTGTAGGTGATGATCCCGGTCTTCACGTCATCCTTGTTCGGCAGTCCCAAGTGTTCTTTCGGGGTGACGTAGCAGAGCATGGCGCAACCGAACCAGCCAATCATCGCCGCACCGATACCGGAGGTGATGTGGTCATAGCCCGGCGCAATATCGGTGGTCAGCGGGCCGAGGGTGTAGAACGGCGCCTCGTCGCAGCACTCCAGCTGCTTGTCCATGTTCTCTTTGATCAACTGCATCGGCACGTGGCCCGGGCCTTCGATCATGCACTGCACGTCATGCTTCCAGGCGATCTTGGTCAGCTCGCCGAGGGTTTCCAGCTCACCGAACTGCGCTTCGTCGTTGGCGTCGGCAATCGAACCCGGACGCAGGCCATCGCCCAGCGAGAAGCTGACGTCGTAGGCCTTCATGATTTCGCAGATGTCTTCGAAGTGGGTGTAGAGGAAGTTCTCTTTGTGGTGCGCCAGGCACCACTTGGCCATGATCGAACCACCACGGCTGACGATGCCGGTGACGCGCTTGGCGGTCATCGGCACATAACGCAGCAGCACGCCGGCGTGGATGGTGAAGTAGTCGACGCCCTGCTCGGCCTGTTCGATCAACGTGTCGCGGAACAGCTCCCAGGTCAGGTCTTCGGCCACGCCGCCGACTTTTTCCAGGGCCTGATAGATCGGCACGGTGCCGATCGGAACTGGCGAGTTGCGGATGATCCACTCGCGGGTTTCGTGGATGTGCTTGCCGGTGGACAGGTCCATGACCGTGTCCGAACCCCAGCGAATGCCCCAGGTCAGCTTCGCCACTTCTTCTTCGATGGACGAGCCCAGTGCGCTGTTGCCGATGTTGCCGTTGATCTTCACCAGGAAGTTACGGCCGATGATCATCGGTTCCAGTTCGGTGTGGTTGATGTTGGCCGGGATGATCGCGCGCCCCCGGGCGATTTCGTCACGCACGAATTCCGGGGTGATGACTTTCGGCACACTGGCACCGAAGCTGTGGCCGGCGTGTTGCTGGTCCAGCAGGCCGGCGGCGCGGGCCACTTCCAGCTTCATGTTTTCGCGGATGGCGACGTATTCCATCTCAGCGGTGATGATGCCTTTGCGCGCGTAGTGCATCTGGCTGACGTTGGCGCCGGGTTTGGCGCGACGCGGGTTGTTCACATGGGCGAAGCGCAGTTTGGTCAGCTCGGGATCGGCCAGGCGTTCCTGGCCGAAGTTGGAGCTCAGTCCCGCCAGGCGCTCGGTGTCGCCACGGGCTTCGATCCACGGTGAGCGCACATCGGCCAGGCCTTTGCGTACGTCGATGATCACATTCGGGTCGGTGTAGGGACCCGAAGTGTCGTACACCACCACGGGCGCATTGATTTCGCCGCCAAAGTCGGTGGGGGTCACGTCGAGGCTGATTTCGCGCATGGGCACGCGAATATCCGGGCGGCTGCCCTGGACATAGATTTTTTGCGAGCGGGTAAAGGGCTGAACCGATTGCTCATCGACCTTGGCCGAATCACTGAGGTTGGTCGCGTTTTTTGATTTTGTCGTCATCACGGGCTCTCCAGACACACATCCAGGCAGTGGATTTTTGTCGGAGCGAACCTGTAACGAATGGACGCGTCCCTGCACGAGAGTGCGGACGCTGTGCTTGCTGCTCGAGGCTGCTCGAAGATCGAAAGTCGATTGTCGAACAACATCCCGGACGAAGCACAAGAGGACTCGCCGGGTGACGAGAAATCTTGTTCCCTACGCAGGCGCTAACCTGATCAGGTTCAACGGGATCCGAAATTATTCGATCTCAGCCTCATAGCAAGGCACCCCGACAAGAACCCGGCCAGTCTAGACACAACCACGCCAGAACGCCATCGCCAGGGCAAAAGGCGTGATGAATGGCGCATATACAGGATTGTTGCCGTGCGCGGGCGCAACTACACTCGCTACGCCGCGCCTCTTGTGCGCAATCATTTGAGAAGTAGGGAACGCCTCATGCTGCGCAAACTCTCACTGGCCCTTGCCGTGTCTTGTGCGTCCAATGGAATGGCCTGGGCTGCCGAAGCGCCCTTGACCACCAAAACCGATCTGGTGAGCGTGTACCAGGAAGCGGTGGACAACAACGCCGACCTGGCCGCCGCCCGCGCCCAGTATGGCGCCCAGAAAGAAGTGGTGCCCCAGGCGCGCGCCGGGTTGCTACCCAACCTGTCGGCCGGTGCCGACCTGAACAACACCCGTACCGAGCTCGACGAGCCCGCCATGACCGCCTCCCGTAGCGGTACGGTCTACCAGGCCACGCTGTCCCAGCCGATTTTCCGTGCCGATCGCTGGTTTCAGTTCCAGGCGGCGAAGTCGGTCAACGAACAAGCGTCGCTGCAACTCTCGGCCACTGAACAGAACATGATCCTGCAAAGCGCCGAGAGCTATTTCAACGTGCTGCGCAGCCAGGACAACCTGGCCTCGACCAAGGCCGAGGAAGCGGCGTTCAAGCGTCAGCTCGACCAGTCCAACGAGCGCTTCGACGTGGGTCTGTCGGACAAGACCGACGTGCTGCAATCCCAGGCCAGCTACGACACCGCGCGAGCCAACCGGATCCTGGCCCAGCGGCAGGTCGACGACGCCTTCGAAGCCCTGATCACCCTGACCAACCGTCAGTACAACTCGCTCCAGGGCATCGTCCACACGCTGCCGATCCTGCCGCCGGCACCGAACGACGCCAAGGCCTGGGTCGATACGGCCGCCAAGCAGAACCTCAATCTACTGGCCAGCAACTACGCCGTCACGGCCGCCGAAGACACCCTGCGTCAGCGCAAGTCCGGGCATGCCCCGACCCTCGATGCGATCGCCCAATACAAAAAAGGCGACAACGATGGCCTCGGTTTTACCAACCCCAGCCCCACCGGTCAGCGTTATGGTGGCGATGCCGAGCAACGCACCATCGGCCTGCAATTGAGCATCCCGATCTACAGCGGCGGGCTGACCAGCTCTCAGGTGCGCGAATCCTACTCGCAACTGACTCAGACCGAACAACAGCGCGAAGCCCTGCGCCGGCAGGTGGTGGAGAACACCCGCAACCTGCACCGGGCGGTGAATACCGATGTGGAACAGGTCCAGGCCCGCCGCCAGTCCATCATCTCCAACCAGAGCGCAGTGGAAGCCACGGAGATCGGTTACCAGGTGGGCACGCGCAACATCGTCGATGTACTCGATGCCCAGCGTCAGCTGTACACCTCGGTGCGCAACTACAACAACGCCCGCTACGACTACATCCTCGACAACCTGCGGCTCAAGCAGGCAGCGGGTACGTTGAGCCCGTCGGATCTGCAGGACCTGTCGCGCTATCTCAAACCCGACTACAACCCGGACAAGGACTTTCTACCGCCGGATCTGGCACAGGCTGCGGCGGAGCAACTGCGCTCGCGGCCGACGCAGTAACCCCTCGGAGGGAAGCCTCCTCAGCAACCTCCTGTGGGAGCAAGCTTTGCTCCCACAGATATTCAGTCGCTCAGTCAATCAACCGCCCCAATCCCTCCAACAACCGCTGCAACGCGCCCTGATTGGTGCGCATCACCGCAAGCCCCGCCTCGGCCATGCGCTGGGCATCGCGAGGCAGTTCGAACAGGCGTTGTACCGCCAGAGCCAGGCTTTCGGCATCTTCGACTTCCGCCAGCGCCCCGGCAGCCCGCAGTTGCGCGGCGATTTCGAGGAAGTTGAACAGGTGCGGCCCGCTGAGCACCGGCTTGGCCAGTGCCGCCGGCTCCAGCAGGTTATGGCCGCCGTTGGGTACCAGGCTGCCGCCGACAAACGCGCTGTCGGCCAGCGCGTAGAGAAACAACAGCTCGCCCATGGTATCGCCCAGCAGCACCGTGGTCTGGGCAGTGACAGGCTGTGCGCAGGAACGCCGCACCGTGGCGAAACCTTCGTTCTCACACAATTGATGCACTGAATCGAAACGCTCGGGATGGCGCGGCACCAGGATCAGCAACGCATCGGGATAACTGGCGAGCAACCGACGGTGGGCGGCCAGCACCACCTCATCTTCGCCTTCATGGGTACTGGCGGCGATCCACACCGGGCGCTCCGTCGCTTGCCACTCATGGCGCAAGGCGCTGGCGCTTTCCAGCAGTTGCGGATCGATGGTCAGGTCGAACTTGATCGAACCGGTGACCTCGACGGTTTGCGCCCGGGCACCCAACTGGCGCAAGCGCTCGGCCTCGGCTTCGGTCTGGACAGCGAACAGGCTCATCTCGGCGAGCATTGGCCGGGTGAGTTTGGGCAAACGTGCATAACCGCGCGCAGAACGCTCCGACAGTCGCGCGTTGGCCAGGGCAACAGGGATGCCGCGCCTGGCGCATTGATGAATGTGGTTGGGCCACAACTCGGTTTCCATGATCACCGCGAGCACCGGCCGAACCCGATCGAGGAAACGGTTGGCCGCGCAGGGCAAGTCGTAGGGCAAATAGCAATGCTGGATGCGTGGCTCGTTGGCGAACAACGCCTGGATGCGCTCGGAACCGGTGGGCGTCATGCAGGTGACCGTGATCGGCAGCTGTGGATAACGTTGCAGCAAGGCGCGGATCATCGGCGCGGCGGCAATGCTCTCGCCCACCGACACGGCGTGGACCCAGATGCCTCCCGGCACCATCACCGGCAACCCCCAGGAAAAACGCTCGCCGATGCGCCGGGCGTAGGCCGGCGCCTTGCGTGCCCGCAACCAGAGCCGAATCGCTACCAGTGGCAGCCCCAGATAAAACAATGCGCTATAGAGAGTTCTGTTCATGGCGGCGGAGTTTATCGGGTTTTCAGCCGATCGCCTGCAACTGCACGGCAAAACGTTCCGCCAGCCAGCGCGCGGCCGGGCCCAAAGGCTCGTCGCGGCGCCAGACCAGTTCCACCACCAGGGCCGGCGGGGTCCACTCACTGTTGAGCTCGACCATATCCCCCAGGTACGCCGGGTACTGCACCACATGCCGTGGCAGCCACGCCCAGCCCAGGCCGCTTCTCAGCCATTCGGCCAAGACGTAGAAACTGTCGGCGCGCCAGACCTGCGGGCTGGCCTGTTCACTCCCAGGGTAGACACTGGACTGGGTCGCCATGAGCAATTGCCGATGCCGGGCCATTTCCAGGCAGGTCACGTAATCATGGCTCGCCAGTGGATGCCCCCTGCCACAGACCGTGACCATCTCGACGCTGCCCAGCACCCGGCGCTCCAGCGCTTCGGGGATCTGGTCGTGATAAAACAACAACCCCAGGTCAGCGCGGCGCTCCACCAGTTTGCGCGCCACATCGCCCTGCGCGGCGCTGGCCAGTTGTACCTCGAGGGTCGGGAACCGCTCGGCCAGGGCCGCCAGGCTGTCGATGACCGGCTGATAGGGCATCGCCTCATCCTGAGCCAGGCGCAACATCGCCTCCTGACCGCGCATCAGGGCCAGGGCCCGGCCATTGAGACGCTCACACTGGCGCAGCACTTCCCGCGCCTCTTCCAACAAGGCCTCGCCGGCTTCGGTGAGCTTCGGCTGGCGGCCACTGCTGCGCTCGAACAGCGTCACGCCCAGGTCGGTTTCCAACAACGCAATCGCGCTGCTAATGGCCGATTGAGCCTTGCGCTGGTCCCGCGCCACGGCGGAAAACGAACGTTTCTCGGCGACGCCGACAAACAGCCGCAGCTGCTCCAGATTCCACAGAACACTCATGACCCGACCTATCTCGTGTACAGATAGGTAATGACTTTACCCCATCTGACAGCGCCCTAAAATGTCCACACAGAAAGACGCACCCTTCAAGAGGATTTTCGCCTATGAACGCTTACTACTACCTGGCCATCGCCATCTGCGCCGAAGTGATCGCCACCGTGTCGATGAAAGCGATCAAAGGCTTGAGCACCCCCCTGCCTCTGCTGCTGGTGATCGCCGGCTACGGCATCGCATTCTGGATGCTGACCCTGGTGGTGCGCACCGTTCCGGTGGGCGTGGCATATGCGGTCTGGGCTGGGATGGGGATCGTCATGGTCAGCGTGGCGGCGCTGTTCATCTACGGGCAGAAGCTGGACGTGCCGGCGATGCTGGGGATGGCGTTGATTGTACTGGGGGTGGTGGTGATCCAGCTGTTTTCCAAGACTGCCGGGCACTGAAAACATGGATTAGTGGGGCTGATAGCACATGTGCGGCAAGGAGAAATCTGTGGGAGCAAGGCTTGCCCGCGATAAAATGACGCGGTCTCTCTGGAACCGAGGCGCCGGTATCGCGAGCAAGCGTTGCTCCCACAGGTTGAGCGGCGAAAACTCCATCCATCGAGTCTGTATACTGCGCCCTCGTCTTGAACACTGAGGTCGCTGCATGCCATCCGTTATTTCCACCGACGTTCTGATTGTCGGCGCCGGAGTCGCCGGCCTCTGGCTGAATGCGCGCCTGCGCCGCCAGGGCTTTTCGACTGTGTTGGTGGAAAGCGCCAGCCTCGGCGGCGGGCAGAGCATCAAATCCCAGGGCATCATCCATGGTGGCGCCAAGTACGCCTTGCACGGTGCCCTCACCGGCGCCTCGGAAGCCATCGCCGACATGCCACGCCGCTGGCGCGAAGCCCTGGCCGGCGAGGGCGAACTGGATCTGTCCGGCGTGCGCCTGCTGTCCGAAGCTCACTACCTCTGGTCTCCCGGCACCCTGGCCGGCAACCTCACCAGCTTCTTCGCCAGCAAGGCCGTGCGTGGGCGGGTCGATCAGGTCAAGGGCGAGCAACTGCCGCCGGCCCTGCAAGACAAGCGCTTCAAGGGCAAGGTCTATCGCCTGGCCGAGTTGGTGGTGGACGTCCCCAGCCTGCTTGCACGGCTGGCAGATCTGGCCGGCGATGGTTTGCTGGCCGGCAAAGATATCGAGCCGTTGCGCGACGGCGACGAACTGATCGGCCTCAAGGTTGATGGCCGCGAGATCCGCGCCCAGCGTATCGTCCTCAGCGCCGGGGCCGGCACCGCCGATCTGCTCAGTGCCCTGGGCCTGGAG
>NZ_WUUD01000032.1:175454-192354 GCF_009831705.1 Pseudomonas sp. PICF6
TGGTGCTGGTCAAGGGACCGAGCCTCAAGCCGCTGTACGCCCACTGCCTGGGGGGCGGGCCGAAGCCGCGCATCACCGTGACCACCCACCCGGCCGCCGATGGCCAATGGGTCTGGTACCTGGGCGGCGACATTGCCGAAGCCGACGGCGTGGCCCGCGAGCCCGCCGCGCAGATTGCTACCGCCCAGAAAGAACTTGGCCAATTGCTGCCCTGGGTCGACCTCAGCGCCGCACAATGGGCCACGCTGCGGGTCGACCGCGCCGAACCGCTGCAATCGGGCCTGACCCGCCCGGACAACGCCTTTCTCGCCGAACAGGATCGCCTGCTGGTGGGCTGGCCGACCAAACTGGCCCTGGCCCCGGACTTTGCCGATCGAGTGATCGCCACGCTGCAACGCGATGGCATCACCCCCAGCCATCCGGCGCCATTGCCGGACCTGCCGAAACCGCCCATGGGCATCCCGGCCTGGGAGCAACTGCTGCCATGAGCCAACCGACCCTGCACGACTTGCATCGCCCGCTGGGCAATAACGGCCCGCGGGTTTCACCCCTGGGCCTGGGGACCGTCAAGCTCGGCCGCGACCAGGGGGTCAAATACCCCAACGGTTTCCAGATTCCCGATGACGACGAAGCGCGCATGCTGCTCAAACTGGCGCGTGACCTGGGCATCAACCTGATCGACACCGCGCCGGCCTATGGCCGCAGCGAAGAACGCCTGGGCCCGTTGTTGCGCGGCCAGCGTCAGGATTGGGTGATTGTCAGCAAGGTCGGTGAAGAGTTCAGTGACGGCCAGTCGCACCACGATTTCAGTGCCGCCCACACCCGACTCTCGGTGGAACGCAGCCTCAAGCGCCTGGAAACGGACTACATCGACATGGTGCTGGTGCACTCCGACGGCAACGACCTGGCAATCCTCAACGACAGTGAGGTCTACCCGACCCTGGCGGCGCTCAAGCGCGAGGGCAAGATCGGCGGCTTCGGCTTTTCCGGCAAAACCGTCGAGGGCGGTTTGAAAGCCCTGGAGCAAGGCGATTGCGCGATGGTCACCTACAATCTGAACGAACGAAACGAGAAGACTGTCATTGACTACGCAGCCTTGCATGGCAAGGCCATTCTGGTGAAGAAAGCCTTGGCCAGCGGTCACGTCTGCCTGAACCCTGGTGTGGACCCGGTCCGGGCCAGCTTCGAACTGTTGTTTGAACATCCCGGTGTCGCCAGTGCTATTGTCGGCACCATCAATCCGCTGCACCTCGCCCATAACGTCGCGACCGTAGCCAAGGTCCTACGTAAAAACTGACGCCGCCCTGCGCGGCCTTAAGGAAGGAGCCGACATGCCGCGCACGCTCATCAGAAAAAACCCCAGCAACTTCAAGACCCTGCCCCTGTTCGTCGAAGCGACACCCGAAGGCCTGACTTACCAGAGCGTCGGGATGCCATTGAATTTTTCCCAAACCCTGCAGCGGCGCCGTCCGGTGACGGTGGACGACCCCGAGCGTTTTTCCCTGGAACTGGCAAACCTCGGTGTCTCGGTGCGCCTGACCCTGCACTGGCAGAACCGCGACTATTGGGTGCTGGTGCGCCAGCGTCGACAGGACCGCGGCGACGTGGTGCTCAAGTTGATTTCCGGTTATGTCCCGGCCCATGAACTGAACCTGCCGCTGCTCACCGCCATCAGTGAAATTGCCGAAGAATGCCTTCTGGAAACCCCCGAGGGCTGGCTTGGCGGACGCTTCAATGACACCTGGTTGCCCGCGCCATACGCCACCGCCCTGCATTATCGTGAAGCCTTGCCGTTTCGCCTGACGCCGCTGTCCGGTTCGGCCCGCCCAGTGCGCAGCGCCAACCTGCAACTGATCGAGCGACCACGCGCCTACGTGCACCTGCCGACGGCCTCGCTGCAACTGATTTACGATTTGCGCCTGGATGTGCCCAAGGAAGCCAAGTCCCTGAGCCTGTTTCATGTGGATGAGCGCCTGGAGGGAGACCAACTGGTGGCGCGCCTGGACCGCAAGCGACCTGATCTTTACCTGATGCCGCTACAGGACGGCCAACCCTTGCCCGAGCTGTACACCTTGAAGAAGGATCAACTGTACCCGGCCAGCACCCGCGGGCTGTACCTGGCGGAGAGTTTTGCCAGGCAGGACGGCTGGCTGGTACGAGACGAGCGGATTCGCTGGAAGGATTGGCTGCACCAGCAAGGGCTGACGCCACCGGGCAAGGAGTCGGGGCTGACCCGGCTGAGGGGCAAGGCCCGGCAATTGCTCAAGAAGATCGTGCCGCGCAAGGTGGCTCGTTAACGTCATCGAGTTGATGATGGGCCCTATGGGAGCGAGCCTGCTCGCGATGGCGTTGGACCCGTCAGCCTCGATTTGGCTGACACATCGCTATCGCGAGCAGGCTCGCTCCCACAGGTTGGCGCATTGCCTGACACATTGTCACCAGCAAAGGCTCAGTGATTGCGGATCTTTTCCACAATCGCCGTCGTCGAGCTGTTTTCCACCAGCCCCAACACCTTCACAGTGCCGCCGTAGGCCGCGACAATGTCCGCTCCCACGACCTGATCGATCCCGTAGTCACCGCCCTTGACCAGCACATCCGGCTTGACCTCGCGCAGCAGGTTTTCCGGCGTGCCTTCGCTGAAGCTGATCACCCAATCCACCGCGCCAAGACCAGCCAGGACCGCCATGCGCCGGTCGACGCTGTTGATCGGCCGCCCCGGCCCTTTGAGACGACTCACGGATGCATCGTCGTTGACCGCGACGATCAGGCGATCGCCCTGGGCCCTGGCTTGCTCGAGATAGGTCACGTGGCCAGCATGCAGGATGTCGAAGCAGCCGTTGGTGAAAACGATTGTCTCGTTGTGGGCACGGGCGTCGTCGACGGCCAGCAGCAATTGCTCCAGGCCCAGCACACCCCGCTCGGAGCCTTCTTCGCGCTGGATCGCGCGGCGTAGCTCCGGGGCGCTGATGGCGGCAGTACCGAGCTTGCCGACGACAATGCCCGCCGCCAGGTTCGCCAGGGCCACCGCATGGGGCAGTTCCTCGCCGGCGGCGATGGCCGCGGCCAGGGTGGAAATCACGGTATCGCCGGCACCAGTCACGTCGAACACTTCACGGGCACGCGCCGGCAGGTGCAACGCCGGATGATCGGGACGCAGCAGGGTCATGCCATGTTCGCCACGGGTCACCAGCAAAGCGCCGAGGTCGAGGTCTTGCATCAGCTGTGCGCCTTTGCTCACCAGTTCGTGCTCATCGGCGCAACCGCCGACGATAGTTTCGAATTCGCTGAGATTCGGCGTGATCACACTCGCGCCGCGGTAGATCGAGAAATCCTTGCCCTTGGGGTCAGCCAGTACCGGAATGCCACGGGCACGAGCGGCCTGGATCAGCGCCTGATGGTTTTTCAACGCACCTTTGCCGTAGTCCGACAACACCAGCACCTTGACGCCTTCGAGCAGGTTATCGACCTCCGCCCCGAGGGCCAGGGGATCGGTGGCGAACGGTTCTTCGAAATCGATCCGCAACAGTTGCTGGTGACGGCTCATGACCCGCAGCTTGACGATGGTCGGCTGGTGCGCAACCCGCTGGAATATCGCCCGCACGCCGGCGCCATTGAGGCTATTGGTCAGGCTGTCGGCGGCTTCGTCGTCACCGGTCACCCCCACCAGAGAGGCCGGTGCACCAAGGGCGGCGATGTTCAAGGCAACGTTGGCGGCACCACCGGGACGGTCCTCGATGTGTTCGACCTTGACCACCGGAACCGGCGCCTCAGGGGAAATCCGTGAGGTACCGCCATGCCAATAGCGGTCGAGCATGACATCGCCGACCACCAATACAGGGGCTTGATCGAATCGCGGCATGGACAACTTCATGGAGCATCCCACATACAAAATGAACAGGGCCGCGATATTAGCACAGGGTTGGCGAAGGCTCGTCCATGGCCCTCCTGACCTGCGCTTTTTTCATTCCTTTTGCAGCAGTGCCGAAAGTCGGCCAACGGCTTGGGCCAGTTCCACCTCGCTGGTATCGATCTCACAGTCGGGCGACAGCGGCGCCTCGTAGGGGCTGTCGAGCCCGGTGAAATTCTTGATCCGCCCGGCGCGCGCTTCCCGATACAACCCCTTGGGATCACGCTGGGCGCAAACTTCAAAAGGCGTGCTTACATAAACCTCCAGAAAGACGCCCTGAGGGAACAATTTTCGCGCCGTCTCCCGATCAGCGCGAAACGGGGAGATTGCTGCCACTATCACGATCAGGCCGGCATCGACCATCAAGCGCGCCACTTCGCCAATCCGCCGGATATTTTCCTTGCGCGCCTCGGCGTCCATCCCCAGGTCACGGCACAACCCCCGGCGCAGGTTGTCGCCGTCGAGCAGGCAGGTGTGCAAGCCTTGCTGGTTGAGCTGCACCTCCAAAGCATTGCCCAGCGCAGACTTGCCCGCACCTGATAGCCCAGTCAGCCAGATACAACGCGGCCTCTGGGACTTGATCGCGGCCCGGTCCTTTGGCGTAACAGCCCGTGCGCAAGGGCCAATCTCTGACTTTGGCATCAACACCTTTGGCGCGTCACTCATAGCCGAGCATCTCGTAGTCACGTGGGTACACTCGCCGTACCAACCGGCGGGTACGCGCAAGCAGATTTCCCGAACCGGCAACCCCACGCGGTGCTGGGTACGGTTTAGTACAAATGCCTGCAGGAGCACAGCCCCCCACAGGCTTGACCCGTACTCAGGCGATGTCCTGAGTGGGAGCGTCCAATCCCATGGCGTGGAGACGAGCATAATAGCCATTCTGCGCCAATAGCTCGCTGTGAACACCACGCTCGACAATCCGGCCCTGATCCATCACCAGGATCAGATCGGCCTTTTCGATGGTCGACAAACGATGCGCAATGACCAGCGTAGTGCGGCCTTTCATGACCTGATCCAGCGCGGCCTGGATATGCCGTTCGGACTCGGTATCCAGGGCCGACGTGGCTTCATCGAGAATCAGCAACGGTGCGTTCTTCAATAGGGCCCTGGCAATGGCCAGACGTTGACGCTGCCCGCCGGACAACAGCACGCCGTTTTCACCCACCTCGGTGTCCAGCCCCTTGGGCAGTTGCGCAATAAAGTCCATGGCGTAGGCGTCTTGAGCCGCCTTCTCAATATCGGCCCGTGGCGCGCCGGCCAAATCCCCGTAGGCGATATTGTTGGCCACCGTGTCGTTGAACAGTGTGACGTGCTGGGTGACCTGGGCGACATGTCGACGCAGGTTGCGCAGGCGATAGTCTTCTATTTCCACCTCGTCGAGAAAAATCTGCCCGACGTCATGGTGATAGAAGCGCGGGATGAGGCTCGCCAGGGTCGACTTACCGCTACCTGAACGCCCCACCAGTGCAATCATCTGCCCAGGTGCCGCCGTGAAACTGATGTCCTTGAGCACCTCCCGATCAGCGCCAGGGTAGGTGAAACTCAGATTGCGAACCTCCAGACGGCCGCTGACGCGCTCCTTCTCGACCGTTCCCCTATCGACTTCCGGCTCGACGTCCAGTTGTTCAAAAATGCTTTCAGCACCGGCCACGCCTTTCTGGATGGTGGAGCTGACTTCCGAAAGCTGGCGAATCGGCTTGGGCAACAAGCCCGCCGCAGTAATGTAAGCCACCAGATCGCCAGCCGTCGCATCGCCACGCAGAAAAAGCACCAGGAACATCAGAGCCGCCATGGCGGTGTAAATCACCAGTTGCAGCATGGGTGTATAGACAGCGCCGGTGCGAGTCATGCGCAGTTGTTTATCGGTATTACCCTGGCTGGCATTGGCAAAGCGCTGCTTTTCGTAGCCCTCGCCACCAAAACTGCGCACCACGCGGTACCCCTGGATGGTTTCGGACGCGACATGAGTAACGTCGCCCATGGCCACCTGGATTTTTTTACTTTGCTTGCGGAATTTTTTACTGGCGCTGCTCACCATTAATGCAATCAAAGGCAGGATCGCCAACATCACCAGCGTCAGCTTCCAGTTCATCCAGACGAGGTAAGCGAAGAGGAAGACCACAGTGAGACCTTCACGAATCACCACCTTGATAGCATCGGTGGCGGCGCCGGTAACCATGGTGACGTTAAACGTGATTCGGGAAATCAGATGCCCGGAGTTGTGCGTATCGAAGTAGCGGTTAGGCAGCACCAACAGTTTGTTGAACAGTTCGACCCGCAGGTCGTGCACCAGTCCCAGGGATACCCTGGCCAGGTAATAGTTTCCCAGGAACGACCCCAGGCCCTGCCAGGCAGCGATCAGAATGATCAGCAGCGGCACCGCCATCAGCAGTTTCAAGTCCTTGAGATACGGAACGGTGGGAAAGAGCACCGCATTGGGATTGCTCAGACCATCGACAAAATATTTGAGAATCCCCGCCAACATGGGTTGGGTGGACGCAAATATCACGAAGCCCAGGATACTCAGCAGGAAAATGCCAGCGTAGGGTTTGACGTATCCCAGCAAACGAAAATAGATCTTCAGGCTGGAATCCTGTTCCGTTTTGGGCGGTGCGTCACTCATTGTCGAGCTCACTGATTAAGAAGAACACGGAACTTTATCACAGGCGCCCGGCTTGGCCCGTGCCCAGACCAAAACCCCGGCCAAGCCGATCGGCAGCCAACTGATGAACCATTCCGCGCGAGGGGTTCCTGTCAGGCTCGCGGCGTCGAACTGCATCGCCAGGAATGAAAATACCCACATGCCCAGCACGCCTCGGCCCAGCAGGGTGTCCCGGGCACGCCAGGCTTCACGCAGCACAGCGAACCAGACAGTGCACCAAAGCAGCAGCCCAGGTAGCCCGAGCTGAATGGCAACGTGGCTGAACAGGTTATGCGCGTGATCAAAAGAGTGGCCTGGAGTCGCGACCCTGTAGTCACCCGCCAACCCCAAGCCACCCCACGGCCGTTCGGCGATCATATGCAGGCTCGACATTAAAATCTCGGGCCGATAGGACGCACCTCTGGCCATCACCAGCGGCTCAAGCAACCAGAAGGTCAGCATGGCCAGCACCACAGTCATGGCGGCGATGACCCGAGTACGCTGGTCGGTGCAGTACAGAGGCATTGCCAGCACACTTAGCAACAAGGCCAGGGCCGCGCCGCGACTCTGGGACATCACGACAAAGACAACCAGCACAGCCAACGCCAACGCCCAAAGTACCTGCAACCCGATATGGCGCGGCACCCAGTGCAGCATCCAGACCGCCGCCAGCCCAATCACGTAGGTGCCCAGGATCGGATGGGAAAGCTTGCCCAACCCCTCCAGGCGCGCCACCCAGTTGCGCCCTTCAATGCCGTAGAAGTCGACAATCGACACCAGCGCGACGAGCGCAAGCCCCAGCCCTCCCCACTGCATGATACGAATCACTCGCTCGGGCTGACGATTGGCAAGGATTGGGAAAAACAACAGGAACGCCAGGATATAGAGCAGTCGCTTGGCTTCGCGGCCTGGCTCCGGCACCTCGGACCATAACAGTGTAATCAGCGCCCAGGCCGCCAACGCCAGAAGCGCCAGGTAAATCAACCGCTGGGCACGCCACACCTCCAACAGCCGATGGCGCGCTGGCCAAGCGAAGATAATCACCGGCAACCAGAGAAACGCGATCAAACCTTGCTGATAGACCTTGTTGGTCGGTGCCAGGGCTATCGCCATCAAAAACCATAACAAGCCAAAGGCCATCCACGCCTGTGCCCAACGCGTCGCGTACATCTATCGCTCCTAAACGGTCTACCAGCCAAAACCGGCATGGTTAAAACACAAACTTTTGGGCATCATGGCCCGCTACGGCACCGGTTCTTTTTTCAACAAGGCTTTCCTACGATGCAATCCTCACGGCTTCCCCAAGCCGCTTTGAATCAATTGATTGAAGGCGCCATTATTCTGGAGGCCGACGGCCACGGCCCGAAAGTCTATCTGTTGCAGGATGGGAATATCCTCAAATTGTTTCGCCTCAAGCGGTTTTTTTCTTCGGCCCTTTTACGGCCTTATTCAGCGCGGTTCATCAGCAACGCGACCCGATTGCAGGAACTCGGCGTGCCTACGCTCGAAGTGCTGGCTTTCTACAAATTGCAAAAGCCCGGCATGACCGCCGTGCTGTATCGACCTCTGCCAGGAAAAACCCTGCGTCAACTATCGAATCAGGAAAACTTCAGTTGGCAGCAGACCCTTCCGACACTGGTCGAGCTGATTCGCAGCCTTCACGCTCGTGGCATTTATTTTCGCTCATTGCACCTGGGTAACATCGTCGTCACTCCTGAGAACAAGCTGGGACTGATCGATGTGGCCGACATGCGCTTCCTGCGCTCCCCACTGCCACGCCGCCTTGTGCGTCGCAACCTGCAACATTTCGCTCGTTATATTGCCAGGGAGAACCTGAACGAGAGCTTTCCCATGCAGGCGCTGGAAAGCGCCCTATTGCCCGTTTAAGATCAAATTCCGAGCGGTCTGGCTGAAACTCAGCCAAGCCTGCTCAGGGGCCAGCGCCTGGTACTGGGCCTGCGCCACGGCGTCGGCTGGAGCCTGTGAGGCCAGCGTAATCACCTCACTCCATGCCACTTCGTCATTGACCGGTGCGTACCAACCGGTATCCCCCAGTTGCTCACGGAATACAGCGATTTCGCTGGCCAGTACCGGGATGCCTGCCAGTATTGCTTCCTGAAGGATCAGACCAAGCCCTTCGTCGAGTGACGGAATCAACACCCAGTCGAATGCCTTATAAAGCGTCGCGACATCCTCCAGATGCCCAGTCAACAAGACCTTGCCAACAAGATCCGGCTGGGCGATCCGAGCCTGGAGCGCATCGCGTCTCGGCCCTTCACCTACAATGACCAAGCGCCAATCGCCATGGCCCGACGCCGCCCGCGCGAACGCGTCCAACAAGCTGGCAAATCCCTTTTTACCCACCAGCCGGCCGACGGCACCAAATACACGCCGATCTGCAGAGGACAAACCCAAACGAGCGCGAGCCTCCTCACGGGGCTTGAGTGAAGCCTGAAAGGCAACCGGATCGAAGGCGCTGCGTAATGCAACGACCGGCAGGCCGAGTTCGTCCTGCAGCGACGTAGCCAAGGTCTCGGAGACTGCCGCCAGACTCAGGCGCGAAGCGGGAAACCCGCGCAGCAACTCACGGCTTGTAATGTGCAGGCGTGTCGCGCCATGGAAGATCACCACCACGCGGATCTGAGGCATGTCCTTGAGCACAGGCAAGAGAGTCCGGGCCACGCCCAGGCCATCGAGCAATACCACGCGGGCATCACTGTCGAGCAAAGCCTCTCGAAAACGGCTTCGCATCCAGGGTCTGAACAGACGCCAGATGTGCCGCCCCTTGAGTCGGGCTGACGTCAGATTCCACTCATGCGCGGGCCCGACATCGACCTGACAGTCAGAAGCCGCCCCCTGCAAAAGCCAGGTTTTTACGGGCATCCCAGGCTCGATTCGCGAAAGGATCTGATGATGGACCTTGTGTACCGAAGCAAACGGCAAACCGCCTGCCCACATAACATTGATAATGCTCATCAAGCAGCAAACCTTTTATCGCCGACCAGGATTCGTGCTTCGAGACATCTAATAATTGATAATCCAGCCAACGCAGACTCCGAGCAAAAGAACCAGAAAGAGCTTGATTTGCTCTCTGCGTCTGCGACGCGCTTTGCGCTGACGCTCGACAGGGACTTCGACATGGACGCCGAATCCGGTATGCAAAACAGCATCCCCTTCCAGCGTGACCGCCGTCAAGTTCAGTTGCGCATAGCGAAGCGACAGTGCCTTCTCGCCGCCATAGCCCGCAAACGGGGCACACAGCTGATACTCCTTCAGGCGTCGCAGGCCGGGATTGAGGGAAAAACTCTGCCACTCGGGCTTGTCGGATATAAGCGGATAACACGGCACGCCGCCGACGATCTCACGCTCGCCCAGGCGAATGTAAGGGCTGTGTACACACAGGTCGTAAACATAGTTGCGCAGCCAGACCTGTAGGATCTCTGGACGTAATTCGAGAATCTTGCGCGAGTCTTCTACAAAGGCCGGGCGATAGAACTCCCAGTCGTCTTCACAGTGAAAAATGTAAGGGGTCTTCACATGCCCGTACGCCAGGTCAATAGACGCCAATTGCCCCAGCTTCGGTCGATTGACTAATACGGTACAGCGATCCCTCCAATGCGCTGGGATAACTGCATTTACGCCCTCGTCGCCGGCATCTTCGGTAATGAAGACTTCACGAATCGGCGCGGTGTTGAAATGGTCGAAGCTCTCAAGGGTTCGCTTGAGCAGATCGAGCCGACCGCAACTGGTCACCACCAGGGTAATGTCACTTTCGTCGGAAAACTGCACCTGAAATACCATTTAGTCAAACGCCATCCGAACGCCAGATGGCTGAACGGTTCCCGTCAAACGCCCAGTTTCAGGCGCAATTTTTCCAGCAGACTCAACGGTGCACGAGGCCGCAAGGGCGGCTCCAGTGCCTCAACGATTTTTTGCCCGATGCGTGCGAAACTGAACTGTTCCAGCGCCAGCTCATGGCCGTTGCGCGCAATACGATGGGCCAGTTCGGGGTCAGCTCGCAGTCGGTAAAGCTTTTCCTGAAGCTGCGCAACGTCGCAATACAACACCACGTTATGCATGTCCTGCAACCCCAGCGCACGCGCTTCATCGACCCCCTGATCGAAAGCCAGCAGCACACAACCACAGGCCATGGCTTCGAAATTCTTGATCATGAACTCGCCCATACCCACATCGGCGCTGACAAAAAAACGAATGCGGTTCAGGGTCTCGCAATACTCTTCCCCGGACTTGGTGCGGGTTACCACCAGCGGCTCAACGCGTGCCAACTCATCCAGCAGTATCTTGCGCCCACTGTAGGCGGCGCTGTTGGTGCTTCCTACAAAGGCCAGTTCGATATCCCGCTCGCGATTCTGATTTTGCAATAACGATTGATCGTAGCCTTTGGGTACGAACACCGCATCGAAACCTTCGGTGCGAAGACGTTGAGCAACCATGAAACCGGAGCTGATGACCCGCACCCATGGCAGACGACGATAATGGGCACTGAACTTGCCCGTGTATTTGCACGCAATGTAGTTCTGATAGGCGTCGTGTTCCAGGATCACCAGATTCGGGATCGTGCGAATGAATGCCGCTTGGCGGATCTCCTGCTTGAAGCGCAGGAAAAATACGATCCGATCGTAACGCGATACGTCCACGTGACGCCGGAAATACCCTCGCAAGTTACGCTGCTCATTGCTGTCGAGCCAGCGCAGGTCACACTCGCAATGGGCTGCCACGCCTTCATAGAGGCGGTCCAGGATGGCCCGCTGCTCTTTCTGGACCAAAAATAAAACTTTCATCGTCTTCCTTGCGGCACCGAACGACTTGATAAATAACCCGGTATCGCGCCGGACGGACTTCCCCGCCTCATCATGCGAGGCTGCTACGCCGACGCCAACTGCGGATCTTATTGGATCAGGCCCTTGACGCCAGTTCGGCGACCATAGGCAAACGCCAGAAAGCCTCACGAGCAGCCCGATCGGAAAAGCGTTCACGCAAGCGATCAAGCATCAGCTCTGCACACCTGCGACGCTGCAACTCGTCCATGGCTGCCAAGTGTTGCAGTCCCTGCGCCATATGTTCGGCATCGCCTAGCGGAAATAAAATGCCGACACCCTCCACCACTTCCTTTGCTCCACCGCAGGCGGTGGCCAGTAGCGGCACACCGGCGGCCATGGCTTCGAGCAGCACCATGCCGAACGGCTCATGGTCAGAACTCAGAGCGAATACATCAAAGGCGCGAAAATAGCGACGCGCTTCAGGCACCTGACCGAGGAACAGCACACGATCGGCAATGCCCAGTTCCAGCGCCAGTTCCTTAAGGTCTTGTTCCAGACGGCCCTTGCCGAGAATCACCAACTGGCTATTGGCGGGCAAATACTCCAGCGCCAGGGCAAAACCTCGCAACAGCGTGGCCTGGTCCTTGTCCGGGTGCAGACGGCCAACATTGCCGACAATCCAGGCCTGGGCATCCAACCCCAGGCTATGCCGCGCTTCGTCCCGGGACACCAGGCCAGCCTGTACGGCTTCCAGGTCGATACGGTTGTAGAGGGTCTGGATCCGGCTAGCCGGCCATTTCGGCAAGAGACGACGAATGTCGTCACGCACTGCATCGGAGACACCAAGCAGGCTCAGGCGTTTGCGGAAAAACTGGACGAACACCCGTCTGGTCAACCGCTGATAGTCCCCCAACGCGTGGTGCACTCCGATCACCGGCAGACCGGTAGCGAGCAAGGTGATGTAGATCGGCTTAAAGCGATGGGCGATGCAAAAACTGAAATTGCGCGAGGCGGCAATCTTTCTCAAATCGCTGATCGCGCCCAGCTTCAAGCCTCTGATGGCACTGGAGCTGTACTCCATGAACAGCACCTCGTCAGAGGCGCAACGGGCGGCCACTTCCGTATCGGCCGCCCCGGTAAGAAACACTGTCGTCACGCGATAGCCAGTGCCTGCGAACAGACTGGCATACTGACGGGCGCAGTCGAGGAACGGCCCATCGTAACCGTGACAGAACTGCAATACATGCCGCTCAGCCGAACGTGTCATATGCATCCACGCCGTCTTTGACCACCAGAATATCCTCCATGATCAGGTATTGCAGGTCAGAGCCAAAGAACATATTCAGAGCGTCCGTAGGCGAGCAGATCATCGGTTCGCCACGGCGGTTGAGTGAGGTATTCAGGGACACGCCGTTGCCGGTCAGTACTTCCAGGGCCTTCATCATGTCGTAATAGCGTGGGTTGTATTCACGCTTGAGTACCTGGGCCCGGGATGTGCCGTCTTCGTGGACGACTTCCGGCACGCGGGTTTTCCACTCTTCAGCCACTTCGAAGGTGAACGTCATGAACGGCGCGGGGTGATCGACCTTGATCATCTGCGGTGCGACCGTGTCGAGCATCGACGGGCAGAAAGGCCTCCAGCGCTCGCGGAACTTGATCTGTTCGTTGATGCGATCGGCCACGCCGCTGGCGCTCGGGCAACCGATGATCGAGCGACCGCCCAAGGCACGCGGGCCAAACTCCATGCGCCCTTGGAACCAGGCCACCGGGTTGCCGTCGACCATGATCTTGGCGATGCGCTCAGGGGTGTTGTCGATCTTGCGCCACGCAGGCTTGCTCGGATGGCGGGCGCAGGCGGCGATGACGTCTTCGTTGCTGTAGGCCGGGCCGAGGTAGACGTGTTCCATCTTCTCCACCGGCACGCCACGGGCGTGGGACACATAAGCTGCCGCCCCCACGGCGGTGCCGGCATCGCCGGAAGCCGGTTGCACGAACAGCTCCTTGACGTCGTCACGGGCGATGATTTTCTGGTTGAGCTTGACGTTCAACGCACAGCCACCGGCGAACGCCAGCTTGCCGGTTTCCTTGAGCACGTCGCCCAGATAGTGGTCGATCATCTGCAGCGCAAGCTTCTCGAACAGCGCCTGCATGCTGGCCGCGTAGTGGATGTACGGCTCGTCGGCGATGTCGCCTTCACGTTTCGGGCCGAGCCATTCGATCAGCTTCGGTGAGAAGTAGAAGCCTTTGCCCTTCTCTTTATAGCGACGCAGGCCGATCACGTTGGCGTAGTCGGTATTGATCACCAGTTCGCCGTTTTCAAACGAGGCCAGGCGCGAGAAGTCGTACTTGCTGGCATCGCCGTAAGGCGCCATGCCCATGACCTTGAACTCACCGTCGAGCATCTCGAAACCCAGGAACTCGGTGATCGCGCCATACAGGCCGCCGAGGGAGTCCGGGTCGAAGAATTCCTTGATCTTGTGGATCTTGCCGTTTTCGCCGTAGCCGAAGAAGGTCGTGGCGTATTCACCCTTGCCGTCGATGCCCAGGATCGCGGTTTTCTCCTGGAAGCCCGAGCAGTGGTACGCACTGGAGGCGTGGGCCAGATGGTGCTCGACCGGCTCGATCTTGATCTTTTTCGGATCAAAACCCAGCTGCTCCAGGCACCAGACAATCTTGCGGCGATAGCGCTTGTAGCGACGGTTGCCCATCAGGATCGCATCGAGGGCGCGATCCGGGGCGTACCAGTAACGCTTGGCGTAATGCCAGCGCGCTTCGCCGAACAGGCTGATCGGGGCGAACGGGATTGCCACCACGTCGACGTCGGACGGCTTGATGCCGGCCTGTTCCAGACAGAACTTCGCCGACTCGTAGGGCATGCGGTTCTTTGCATGTTTATCGCGTACGAAGCGCTCTTCCTCGGCCGCCGCGATCAGCTTGCCGTCGATGTACAGCGCTGCGGAGGGATCATGGCTAAGGGCGCCGGACAGGCCAAGAATCGTCAATGCCACAGGGGTCTAGCCTCTTAATGTCTGCATGCGAGGCGACAAACGCCTCGAAAAAAGATGTGCCGCACGCCGGGGCGCGGGGCAGCTAAAGGGCGGGATTATAGCTTAAAAGCGTTGGCAAGCCTCGTAGGAGCTGCCGAAGCTGCGATCTTTTGATTTTGATCTTTCCCTTGAACCTCAAGGGGTAAAACAAAGATCGCAGCCTTCAGCAGTTCCTACACAGAAGACGTGCCAAAGCAGCTATCGGGGCACCCTTCAAAAACTTTTGGGCAACCGCTGATCAATCACCTGATACAACGCACTGTCTTGCGGCCAGTTGCGCATGAACCGCGCACGATCCCTGGCATAGGCGGGGGTGAAGCTGGAGAGGCTGCGGTGCTGGCACATGGAGTCCAGGTCGATCAGCGCCCAGCGATCGTCCTGCCAGAGCAGGTTGTGGCCCTTGAAATCGCCGTGACTGATACGCTCGCGGATCAGGCCGGCGAACAACCGGTCCAGCGCCAGCAACTCAGGCTCGGGAGCGGCGCCGTTTTCGACGTAAGGGGCCAGGCGTTCGATGATGTCAGGCCCCGACAGGTGCTCGGTCACCAGGTAGGCGCCGCGACGCAGCCACAGAAAACGCTTTTCCAGCAGCGCCAGCGGCTTGGGCGTGGCGATACCGAGGAACGTCAGGCGATGACCTTCGCGCCAGGCATGCCAGGCGCGGCTCGGACGCCAGAAGCGCTTGAGCCAGTGGGCGAAGTTTTTGATGTTGTAGCGCTTGATCAACACAGAGCGCCCGTCCACATCGACTTTACCAACGCTCGCCGACCCACCGGTCTTGTATAAGTGGCCTTGGTCAAGCAAGGCATCGGCCTGCTCCAGTACCGGCGCCATGACCGCCTCTTCATCACGACGAATCGCTCGCAAACCGAACGGACCACGCTGCACGCTGAACAGACTGCACTCACGCCCGACTTTTTCCAGAAAGTCATTCAGGCGCCAGGCGTACACCTTGTCGATCTGTTTTTGCAGCGCCTCCATGGGCAATGCGTGCTCGGCGTTGCCCAGCAGGTAATGCACCAACAACTCTTCGTTGAAAGGCTCGAGGGATTTGGGCAACTGGGCGAAAAATACCCCCAGGTTTTCGAGCACTTTGTTGCGCGACAATGGCTGGCCCGGGGTTTCGGCGCGGATGCCGGCGCCGTCGATCAAATAGAGTTTGCCGCCGTGACGCAACAGATTGTCCAGGTGCAGATCTTCCTGCCACAGGCCTTTGCTGTGCAGTTGTGCAATCGCTCCCAACGCCTCGGCCAGTACCGCCGTTTGTTCGTCGGCGAGCAGTGGCAGGCCCTCGACCTGTTTCCAGGCGTCCCCGAGGCTTTCGGCCCCCTCGAGCAATTCGAACAGCAGCCAGCCACCCTCGCCTTCTTTCAGGCCATCGGCCAGCAACAGCGGCGTAGTCAGCCCCTGCTCGGCCAGCAGGCGCACGCCTTGCAGTTCGCGGTGAAAGTGCCTGCCCGCTTTACTGCCGACCAGCAACTTGGCCAACACCGGACGACCGCGCCAGACGCCAGCACCGACGTAGCGCTGTCCCGGCAACACACGCAACAGGGAAAGCAGCTGCAATTGCGCCGGGCCGGCGGCGTCCGCCAGCTCCAGGCTCAAAGGCAGGCTGGGACTGCGGCCGGCGTTCTTCAATTCGGATAAATGCATCAACGAGCCTCCTTATGGCTGCGCCGGGCGGTCAGACGAGTCATCCAGCGGTCAACCAGTGCACTCTTGAGCGGTTGATCCAGGTAGGTGCAGAGCATCTGGCGCACATCGTCGTCACTCCAGGCTCGCGCGCGACGCAGCAAGGGCTCCAGGTCCTTGATTCGATCCCGCTGACCGAACAATAGCGGCCGGGTCTTTTCGAGGTCGATCAACTGCGCCTGATAGCCACTGGCGGTGGCTTGCAGAAAAATGTGCTTGGGGTAGAAGCAACCATGGACCTGGCGCATGCCGTGCAGGCGTCGCGCCAACTGCCCGCAAGCCTGCAGGACGGTGGCGCGTTGCGTCGCCGCCAGGCTGGACCAGCGTTGCAGCAATGAATCCAGGTCATCCCAACCGTCCAGGGCACGCGTCAGCAGAATCGCCCGCACCTCCCCGCCCACATTGCGCTGACCATAGAACACCGCTTGCAGGGCCGGAATCCCCAGTTGGCGGTAGCGGCTGATATTGCGAAACTCCCGGGAAAAGCTGGGCTCGCCGAAGGGGTGGGACCACGTCCTGGTGAGGTAATTACTCTGGCGCTTGAGGTAATAACCCCGCCCTTCCAGTTCCAGCCGGAAGACACTGCTCCAACCGCCGCCCGCGGTGTTGGGTTCATCCACCGCATCCAATTGCAGGTCCCAAAGGGCTTCGAAGCTATCCAGGCCGTGGCGTTGCAACAATGACTGGTCCTCAGTCGCCAGAAAATCAGTCATTCACGCCCCTCGAAAAATCTCACTACGTGACGGATGCGCTTCTTGTCACACGCATCGAGCCGGTTACGCTGGCGATACTGCAGGTAAAAACGCAGGCGCTGAGTGGCCGACAAATG
>NZ_WUUD01000032.1:192364-196598 GCF_009831705.1 Pseudomonas sp. PICF6
ATGCGATAGTTGAGCCAGAAACCGCGCCAGAAATCGCCGTTGGGGCAATCGATAAAGAACAGCCGTGACTGCTCGTCGATCAGCAAGTTGCGCCATTTCAGATCGTTATGGGTAAAACGATTTTCGTGCATGGTCCGGGTATAGCCGGCCAGTTGCCGACTCACCCCGTCGACCCAGGCACGATTGGCCAGCCTTGGATCGTGACGCCTTGCCAATGCCGAGAGGTCTTCGGTGCCCGGCAGCTCGCGCGTGATCATCGCGCCACGGTCATAGGCTGCGCCACGTCGCTCCAGCCCCCAGGCCACGACTTCGGCAGTGGGGATGCCCCACTTGGCGAAGCGCTTGAGGTTCTGCCATTCGGACTTGACCCGCGGCTTACCCAAGTATCGCCGCAGCCCCTTGCCGGCCCCGGTGTAGCGTTTGACATAGTAATTCACGCCGCTGCGCTGTACCCGAATCACCTCGGACAGCGGGTCCCGCGTCAGACGCTCGCCCTCGAGGGCGAACACTGCATCAAGACTGCCGAAATCCTCTGCCAGCTCAGCGTAGGAAGGCTCCAGTACCCAACCCGACATCAGAGCGCGCCCCCGTACCGCAGCTTGCGCGCATAAAGCCGGTTGGCTTTGCCTTCGAGCCAGGTCAGCAGCGAAGCTTCTTCGGCCAGGATCCGCCGTAGCGGCTGCTGGAAATAGCCCTTGAGGAAGCGCAACTTGTCACGACGGGTCAGACCGATGTCCAGTGCAGAGAAATACAGCGCCGCCAGGTCCTTGTTGCGCCAACGAAGGGGGATGGCCGGACGGATCTGCGCACGGTGCAGGTCAATCACAGAAAGTTTGAAATCCGTGGCGGTCACGGGCTTATCGGTGTGCAGCAGAAAGTGGCAGATGTAGCAGTCGCGATGGTTGACCCCGGCCCGATGCATCATGCCGGTCATGCGCGCCACTTCGGCGATCAGGGCCCGCTTGAGCTTCGGCTGTGGCGGCTGCTTGACCCAGTCCATGCTGAGATCTTCAAGACTGACGGTCGGCGCCAGTTCTTCGGTGACGATGAACGAATGCTGGTCGGCCGGGTTGCTGCCTTTCTCGCCATAGGCGACGGCGGTCATGGTCGGCACACCGACCTGCTGCAAGCGCTGGATGGCTTTCCATTCCTGTCCCGCACCCAGTACCGGCAACTTGGCGGTCAGCAGGTTCTTGAAGATCTCGCGCCAACCGATGCCACGGTGGATTTTCACGAAAAAGCCACGACCATCCACCTCCGTGCGCAAGGTGCGCCGGGCTTCCAGTTCGCGATAGACCTCGCCCTTGAGCGCCTCGACTTCGGCGAACGCATCGCGTCCGGCCCAAAGGCTCTTGAACGGTTCGGCCAGCATCAATTTCATTGTGCGTGCTCCGCCAATATCACATCGGCCGCGTGCTGCGGCATGCTGTAGAGGTCGGCCGTCTCGGCGAAGGCCAGACCGTTGCGGCTCCAGGCCGCGCGTGCGTCGGCGTCACCCAACATCCGCCCCAGGTACTCGGTGAGCTGCGCCTGTTCGAACGGCTCGTCCAAGACCAGGCCACTGTCGGCCTCGGCGATGTAATGGGCGTATCCACACACCGCACTGACCAGCACCGGCAAGCCGGCCACCAGCGCTTCAAGCAGTACGGTGCCGGTGTTCTCGTTGTACGCCGGGTGGATCAACAGGTCGGCGCCCAGCAGGAAACGCGGAATGTCGCTGCGGCCCTTGAGGAAGCGTACGTTGTCACCAAGCCCCAACGCGGCGCTCTGCAATTGGAATACTTTGGGGTCGTCCTGGCCGATTACAAACAGGCGGGTGCGTTTTTTAAGCTGCGAAGGTAGCGCGGCCAGGGCCTTGAGGCTGCGATCCACGCCCTTGGTCTTGAACCCGGAACCGATCTGCACCAGCAGCAGGTCATCATCGGCCAGATCGAATTCAGCACGAAACGCGGCGCGAACCTCATCGGCGTCGGCGGGCCGGCGACGATCCTGGGCGATGCCCGGTGGCAGCAGGTGAAAGCGCTCCAGCGGCGTGTCGTAGTGCTTGATGAACAAAGGCTGTTGCACTTCGGAAATCATCAGTATTTCGGTCTTGGCATCCTTGGCGAATACCGCTCGCTCGTACTCGGAAAAGTGGCGGTAACGCCCCCAACGCCGGTACAGCGAATTGCGCAGGTTCTGCGCCTTGTCTTCAAAGCAGCCGTCAGCGGCGTAATACACGTCCAGGCCGGGCATTTTGTTGAAGCCGATCAAACGGTCGACCGGACGCTTGGCCAGGTCATTTTCCATCCACGCACTGAGTTTTTCATTGCGACGGTGGTTGAACAGCGCCTTGACCGGCGCCACGAGCACTTCGAAGCCCGGCGGGACGTCACCTTCCCAGATCAGCGTGTAGACGCGGATCTGGTGACCACGCCGCTGGCATTCCAGGGCGATGCGCATGAAGTCACGCTGCAGGCCGCCGAAAGGGAAGTATTTATAAAGGACAAAAGCCAATTGCATCAGCGCGGCTCCTCAGCCAATAACGTGCTCAAGTGGCTGGCAACACGCTCGGGATTCAGACGCGTGAAGCACAGAGGCTGCTCGCGTTTCAGGTCAAACCGACGGGCATCTTCGGCGGTCGGCGGATAAGTGCATTGTTTCTGCATGCAGGGCGCGCAAGGGAAATCACTGGCGAGGTGAATCTGCCCCTTGCCATAGGCACCGGTCAGCACCGGGTTGGTGGGGCCGAGCAATGAAATGGTCGGCACATCCAGGGCCGCGGCCAGATGGCCAAGGCCGGTGTCCACGGCCACACAGGCCTGTGCGCCGGCCAACACCTTGCCCATCCCACCCAGATTCAGCTTTGGCAATACCAGGGCGTTGCGCAGGCCATTGGCAATCCGCTCGGCCCGGGCTTTCTCCAGCGGGCTGCCCCATGGCAGCTTCACCACGACGCCGAACTGCCCCATGCGCTCAACAAGTTGACGCCAGTAGAGCTCAGGCCAGTGCTTGGATTCCCAAGTCGTGCCGTGCAGGAACACCACGTAAGGGTAACTGCGCGGCAATTCAACCAGGCGATCGACATTCAGGCCGTAGCTGCCCATGGTTTTGGGCAGGTCATAACCCAGTGCCACAGCAAACAACTGGCGCACGCGCTCTACCGCATGCTGACCGCGAGCCACGCCCAGGCGACGGGAATAGAAGCGCGCTGCAAGGGGTTCGCGGGCCGATTCTTTATCCAGGCCTGCCACCGGGGCCTTGACGTAGCGGGTCAGCCAGGCGCTTTTCAGCAGGCCTTGGGCGTCGATCACCAGATCGTACTTCTTGGCACGCACGCTTTGCTTGAAACGTCGCCACTCGCCGCTTTTGATGGTTTGCCAGAGGTTCTTGCGCCAGCGACGAATCGCCACCGGAATGACTGTATCCACCGCCGGATGCCAGGTAGGAATTTCGGCAAAGCCTTCTTCCACCACCCAGTCGAACCTGATGCCGGGAATCGCCCGCGCCGCGTCGGTCAGCGCTGGCAGGGTGTGAACCACATCCCCCAGCGAAGAGGTCTTGATCAGCAATACCCGCAAGTTACTGAACCTCCACCGGTGCGCCCTGCAAACGCCCCAGGGCATCGTTCACCGACGGCGGCATGAGCTGGCGCAGGCAGTTGTAATGACCGAAGCGACAGGTGCGATCGAAGCACGGGCTGCATTCGATGCCCAGGCGTACGACTTCGACTTTTTCGGCCAGCGGCGGCGTAAAGCCCGGCGAAGTAGAACCGTACACGGCCACCAGTGGCCGGTTCAGGGCGGCGGCCACGTGCATCAGGCCGGAGTCGTTGGACACCACCGAATCGGCGCAGGACAACAGGTCGATGGCTTCGGCCAGGGAGGTATCGCCGCTGAGATTCACCGACTCCTCCCGCAGGCCCGGGATCAGGCGCGAGCGGATGTCCTCGCCTACTGAATGATCGTTTTTCGAACCGAACAACCAGACCTGCCAGCCTTCGCGAATCTTCGTCTCGGCGACCTGGGCGTAATGCTCCGCCGGCCAGCGCTTGGACTCACCGAATTCGGCGCCTGGGCAGAGAGCCAGCACCGGGCGGTCCAGGCTCAGACCGAACTTGGCCAGCGCCGCTTCGCGGGTCACCGGGTCGATCGCAAGGCTTGGGCGGGGATACGGCTTGGGCAACTCGGCACCTGGCTCGTAGGCCAGGGCCATGAAGCGCTCGATCATCAGCGGGTAGCATTCTTTGTCCAGC
>NZ_WUUD01000032.1:196668-217905 GCF_009831705.1 Pseudomonas sp. PICF6
TCTCACATCCAATATCAATGTCGCCTGACACTCCGCTATCGCGAGCAGGCTCGCTCCCACAGGGAAATTCATCTACTTCAAGTATGGTGCAGCACCACAAATCCATTGTGAGAGCGAGCCTGCTCGCGATGGGGCCGGCACATCCAACATCAATGTCGCCTGACACTCCGCCTTCGCGAGCAAGCCCGCTCCCACATTTAAATCTTCAGCTCAGCCCCAGTTCTCGCCAGATTCGCAGCACCTGCCTGCGCTCATCCACAAACTGGTCGCCTGTAATCACCCCGGCGTCTTTCTGTAGAGCCTGGCGGTGGGCGGCTGAGCGGTAGGCTTTGTAGGCCTCGCGCAGCAGGGTAGCGTCTTCGACCGGCATCAGCCCGACGTCCTGCAACCCTTCCAGAATGCGGATGTTATCGGTGTAGCGCAGCAGCGACGGGTGCTCCTCGGACCACGCCAGGGCCGCGTATTGCACCATAAATTCAATGTCGACGATACCTCCGGCATCCTGCTTGAGGTCGAACGGCGCGGTGGCTTCGAAGGCATTCGCTGCGGTTCCGGCAGCGGTGACCTTGCTGCCGAGGTTATCGCGCATCTTGGCGCGCATCTCGCTGACTTCCTGGCGCAGCGTCGACAAATCACGCTTGCGCCCCAGCACCTGGGCACGAACCTTCTCGAACGCCTGACCCACGTCCTGACTGCCCACCAGCACCCGAGCCCGCACCAAAGCCTGATGCTCCCAAGTCCAGGCCTCGTTCTCCTGATAGCGTGCAAAAGCCCCGAGGGAGCTGACTAGCAACCCCGACGCCCCGGACGGCCGCAAGCGCATGTCCACTTCGTAGAGCTGTCCAGAGTTGGTCTGGGCCGTCAGCAAATGGATGATTCGCTGGCCGAGCCGGGTGAAAAACTGCGCGCCGTCGATGGGTTTCGGGCCATCGGTTTCCGCCTGCGGATCGCCATCGTGGATGAACACCAGATCCAGGTCGGAACCATGCCCCAATTCCAGACCGCCGACTTTCCCATAACCGACAATGATGAAGCCCGGATCGCACAGGCTGCCGTCAGTGCGCAGCGGCACGCCATACTTGGCCACGGTCTGGCGCCAGGCCAGGGCCAGCACTTGTTCAAGAATTGCTTCGGCCAGCCAGGTCAGGTAATCGCTGACTTTCATCAACGGCAGGCTGCGGGCGATTTCCGAGGCGGCCACCCGCAAACGGTGCGCAAGCTTGAAATGCCGTAGGGCCTCCATCTGCTGCTCAAGATCATCCTCGGGGATGCGTGTCAGGCGTTCACGCAACTCCGCCGCCAGTTCCGGCGCCAGGGGCGGCTTGAAAAGTCGCCCCTCGTTGAGCAATTCATCGAGCAACAGGGGGAAGCGGGTGATCTGCTCGGCAATCCACGGGCTCGCCGCGCACAGTGTCAGCAGGCGTCGCAGGGCACCGGGATTTTCCGTCAGCAGCACCAGATAGGCCGATCGGCGCGCCACGGCTTCCACCAGCGGCAATACGCGCTCAAGCACCAGGTCCGGATTGGCATGCTCCACCGCCTGGGCCAACAGGCGCGGAATGAATGCATCCAGACGCTCGCGCCCCAGACGCTGCATGGCGCGCAATTGCGCACTGCCGCGCAGGGCGGCCAGGGCTTTGAGCGCCTTGGGTGCGTCGGCGAAGCCGCCCTCCTCCAGTTGACGACACGCCACCCCTTCATCCTGGCTGTCTTCCCACAGCGGCAACCATTCGCCGCCCACCGTCACTTCGCTTTCGTCGTCCTGCTCTTCATCCGGGTCGGCGATGACCTGGCCGAAGTGCCAGGCTACGCGACCGCGCCAGTACATCAATTGCTCATGGAAGGCCGCCCAGTCGGCAAAACCCAGCATGAACGCAATGCGCGCCTGATCCTGCGGGGTGTCCGGCAGCATCTGGGTCTGGCGGTCGGCGATGGCCTGGATCGCGTGCTCGGTGTAACGCAAGAATTCATAACCCTGGCGCAGCTCATCGACCACCTTGGCCGGCAGATAGCCCTGGCCTTCCAGGGTCGCCAGCACTTTCAACAGCGGGCGCTGCTGCAAACTCAAGTCACGACCGCCATGGATCAACTGGAACGCCTGGGCAATGAACTCCACCTCACGGATGCCGCCCGAACCCAGCTTGATGTTGTCGGCCATGCCCTTGCGCCGCACTTCCTGCTGGATCAACTGCTTCATGGTGCGCAGCGCTTCGATGGCGGAAAAATCCAGGTAACGGCGATAAACGAACGGACGCAGCATGTCGAGCAGTTGCGCGCCGGCCACCTGGTCTCCCGCCACCACCCGCGCCTTGATCATCGCGTAGCGTTCCCAGTCACGGCCCTGATCCTGGTAATACTGCTCCAGCGCGTTGAAACTCAGCACCAGCGCTCCGGCCGAACCATAGGGGCGCAGGCGCATGTCGACGCGAAATACGAAGCCGTCGACGGTCATCGGGTCCAGGGCCTTGATCAGGCGCTGCCCCACACGAATGAAAAACTCCTGGTTATCCAGTGCCCGCTTGGCGCCAACGGTCTCGCCGCCCTCGGGGTAGGCGAAAATCAGATCGATGTCCGACGACAGGTTCAGCTCCACCGCACCAAGCTTGCCCATGCCCAGGATAACCATGTGCTGCGGTTCACCGCTGCGCCGCCCGGTAGGCGTACCGAATTGCTGACTATGGCGCTGGTACAGCCATTGATAGGCCTGGTCGATGCAGGTATCGGCCATGTCGGAGAGATCGCGACAGGTCTGGACCAGGTCGGCCTGGCGGGTCAGGTCGCGCCAGATGATCCGCACCTGTTGGCGGCTGCGCTGGCGACGCAGGATGCGACCCAGTTCGTCTTCAGTCTCGGCGGCCTGGACGGCTGCGCCAATCTGAGCGCACATTTCGCCGGGAGCCAGGTGGCGGTCCAGTTCGCCGCTGCGCACCAGTTCCAGCAACATAGAGGGGTCACGAACACTCTGCTCGATAAAAAAATCGCTGGCGGCGGCGACACGGTTGAACTCGCTCCAGCGTTCGGGCGCCCAGGTGGACAGCCCGTGGTCGTCGTCCAGGGAAGCGACCGCCGCACGGAACGACTGCTCGGCACGACTGACCAATGACTGGAGAATTGCCGGAACTTCGGTAAGCGGGGGCAGGCTCATGGTCTATCCTTGATCGGCGCGGGGAAAGGCTGGATGTAGTGTTTTTTCAACTGCCACTACCTGATCGACTGTCGAACAAAGATGATAAATAGCTGAAAATCTGATTTTATTGGCAGCCGACATCAAGTTTTTACCTGTACGAGTTGGCTAACGACCAACAGTAACGATTATTCTCACAACGAAACGAGGGGCCATAAGCCGCTCATGTGTAGTTTTACTACTCGTCTATACATTCGAAAGGCTGAAACGGCCGACGATTTGTAGTAAAACTACACGCCGCCGAAACAACCTTCGGCAATCCAAGAATTTATACCGTCTGCCCACAAGGCCAGTCGCAAACTCAGGCAACCGATTCTGGTAGCCTTTCCGCCCTGGAGCAAGCCATGCAAGACCTCGATCCCGTCGAAACCCAGGAATGGCTGGACGCCCTGGAATCGGTTCTCGACAAAGAAGGCGAAGACCGTGCTCACTATCTGATGACCCGTATGGGCGAACTCGCAACCCGCAGCGGTTCGCAATTGCCTTACGCCATCACCACGCCATACCGCAACACAATCCCCGTTACCCACGAAGCACGCATGCCCGGCGACCTGTTCATGGAACGCCGCATTCGCTCGCTGGTACGCTGGAACGCGATGGCCATGGTGATGCGTACGAACCTGAAAGATTCTGACCTGGGCGGTCACATCTCCAGCTTCGCCTCCAGCGCAACCTTGTACGACATCGGCTTCAACTATTTCTTCCAGGCCCCGACCGACGAACACGGCGGCGACCTGATCTACTTCCAGGGCCACACCTCGCCAGGCGTTTACGCCCGTGCATTCATGGAAGGCCGCATCAGCGAAGAGCAGATGAACAACTTCCGCCAGGAAGTGGATGGTCAGGGCCTGTCGTCCTACCCGCACCCTTGGCTGATGCCTGATTTCTGGCAGTTCCCGACGGTATCCATGGGTCTGGGCCCGATCCAGGCCATCTACCAGGCGCGTTTCATGAAGTACCTGGAAGCCCGTGGCTTCATTCCCGAAGGCAAGCAGAAAGTCTGGTGCTTCCTGGGCGACGGCGAGTGCGACGAGCCGGAATCCCTGGGCGCGATCTCCCTGGCTGGCCGCGAGAAGCTGGACAACCTGATCTTCGTCATCAACTGCAACCTGCAGCGCCTCGACGGCCCCGTTCGCGGCAACGGCAAGATCATCCAGGAACTCGAAGGCGTGTTCCGTGGCGCCCAGTGGAATGTGACCAAAGTCATCTGGGGCCGTTTCTGGGACCCACTGCTGGCCAAGGACGTCGACGGCATCCTGCAGCGCCGCATGGACGAAGTCATCGACGGCGAATACCAGAACTACAAGGCCAAGGACGGCGCGTTCGTCCGTGAGCACTTCTTCAACACGCCTGAACTCAAGGCAATGGTTGCCGATCTGTCCGACGACGAGATCTGGAAGCTCAACCGTGGCGGCCACGACCCGTACAAGGTCTACGCGGCGTACCACGAAGCGGTCAACCACAAGGAACAACCGACCGTCATCCTGGCCAAGACCATCAAGGGTTATGGCACCGGTGCCGGCGAAGCGAAAAACACTGCGCACAACACCAAGAAAGTCGACGTCGACAGCCTGAAGTTGTTCCGCGACCGCTTCGACATCCCGGTCAAGGACGAGGAACTGGAAAACCTGCCGTTCTTCAAGCCGGAGCCCAACAGCGCCGAAGCCCGCTACCTGAGCGAGCGTCGCACCGCACTGGGTGGTTTCGTGCCCCAGCGCCGCGCCCAGAGCTTCAGCGTGCCGACCCCATCGCTCGATACCCTCAAGGCCATCCTTGACGGCTCGGGCGACCGTGAGATTTCCACCACCATGGCCTTCGTGCGGATCCTCGCGCAATTGGTCAAGGACAAGGAAATCGGCCCGCGCATCGTTCCAATCATCCCGGACGAAGCCCGTACCTTCGGTATGGAAGGCATGTTCCGTCAGTTGGGCATCTACTCCTCCGTCGGCCAGCTCTACGAGCCAGTCGATAAAGACCAGGTGATGTTCTACAAGGAAGACAAGAAGGGCCAGATCCTCGAAGAAGGCATCAACGAAGCAGGCGCCATGAGCTCCTTCATCGCTGCCGGTACTTCGTACTCCAGCCACAACCAGCCGATGCTGCCGTTCTACATCTTCTATTCGATGTTCGGTTTCCAGCGTATCGGCGACCTGGCCTGGGCCGCTGGCGACAGCCGGACCCGTGGCTTCCTGATCGGCGGTACCGCCGGCCGGACCACGCTCAACGGCGAAGGCCTGCAACACGAAGACGGTCACAGCCACATCCTGGCTGCCACCATCCCGAACTGCCGCACCTTTGATCCAACCTACGGCTACGAGCTGGCGGTGATCATCCAGGACGGCATGAAGAAGATGACCGAAGAGCAACAGGACGTCTTCTACTACATCACCGTGATGAACGAATCCTACCAGCAGCCAGCCATGCCGGCCGGCGTGGAGGAAGGCATCATCAAGGGCATGTACCTGCTCGAAGAAGACACCCGCGAAGCGGCGCACCACGTCCAGCTGATGGGCTCCGGCACCATCCTGCGCGAAGTGCGTGAAGCAGCGAAGATCCTGCGTGAAGAGTTCAACGTCGGCGCTGACGTATGGAGCGTTACCAGCTTCAACGAACTGCGTCGCGATGGCCTGGCCGTGGAGCGCAGCAACCGTCTGCACCCGGGCCAGAAGCCGAAACTGAGCTACGTCGAAGAATGCCTGAACGGCCGCAAAGGTCCGGTCATCGCCTCTACCGACTACATGAAACTGTTCGCCGAGCAGATCCGTCAGTGGGTTCCTTCCAAGGAATTCAAGGTGCTGGGCACCGACGGTTTCGGCCGTAGCGACAGCCGCAAGAAGCTGCGTCACTTCTTCGAAGTCGACCGTAAGTTCGTTGTGTTGGCAGCCCTGGAAGCCCTGGCTGACCGTGGCGATATCGAACCCAAGGTGGTGGCCGAGGCCATCGTCAAGTTCGGCATCGATCCGGAAAAACGCAACCCACTGGACTGCTGAGGAGAATTTCCGTGAGCGAACTCATTCGCGTACCTGACATCGGCAGCGGTGAAGGTGAAGTAATTGAACTGTTTGTGAAGGTCGGCGACCGTATCGAAGCCGAGCAGAGCATCCTGACTCTTGAATCTGACAATGCCAGCATGGAAATCCCGTCGCCGGCCGCCGGCGTGGTGGAAAGCGTCGAGATCAAGCTGGAAGACGAAGTGGGCACCGGCGACCTGATCCTGAAGCTGAAAGTGGCCGGTGCTGCGGCACCTGCTGCCCCAGCCCAGGCTGCTGCGCCTGCCGCCAAGGCCGAAGCCGCTCCAGCTCCGGCTGCCGCGCCTGCCGCCAAGGCCGAGACAGCTCCTGCTCCTGCCGCCACACCTGCACCCAGCGGTGCCAAGGTGCATGCCGGCCCTGCGGTGCGTCAGCTGGCCCGTGAATTTGGTGTCGAGCTGTCCGCCGTCAGCCCAAGCGGCCCACATGGCCGCGTGCTGAAAGAAGACGTGCAGACTTACGTCAAGGCCATGATGCAGAAGGCCAAGAACGCTCCGGCCGAAGGCGCTACCGGTGGTGCGGGCATCCCGCCGATCCCGGCAGTGGATTTCAGCCGCTTCGGCGAAACCGAAGAAGTGGCAATGACTCGCCTGATGCAAATCGGCGCGTCGAGTCTGCATCGCAGCTGGCTGAACATTCCACACGTGACTCAGTTCGACCAGGCCGACATCACCGAACTGGAAGCTTTCCGCGTCGCGCAAAAAGCCGTGGCCGAGAAGGCTGGCGTCAAGCTGACCGTGCTGCCCCTGCTGCTCAAGGCCTGTGCGCACCTGCTCAAGGAATTGCCGGACTTCAACAGCTCGCTGGCCCCAAGCGGCAAGGCTGTCATTCGCAAGAAATACGTGCACATCGGGTTTGCCGTCGACACCCCGGAAGGCCTGCTGGTACCGGTCATCCGCAACGTCGACCAGAAGAGCCTGCTGCAACTGGCTGGCGAAGCCGCTGCCCTGGCCGAAAAAGCCCGGAGCAAAAAGCTCACCGCCGACGACATGCAGGGTGCCTGCTTCACCATTTCCAGCCTCGGCCACATTGGCGGTACCGGCTTCACGCCGATCGTCAACGCGCCGGAAGTGGCGATCCTGGGAGTCTCCAAAGCCACCATCCAGCCCGTCTGGGACGGTAAAGCCTTCCAGCCGAAGCTGATGCTGCCACTGTCGCTGTCCTACGATCACCGTGTGATCAACGGCGCCGCCGCTGCACGCTTCACCAAGCGTCTGAGCGACCTGCTGGGCGACATCCGTACCATCTTGCTGTAACACCGGGCGGCCCTCCTCACGGAGGGCCCTTCGGACCGCTGTTTTCCGAGCGCCACGCTCGTACCTCAACCCCGCCCGTTTGGCGGGGCTTTTTTTGCCTGAAATAAAGTCGAACTTGCAGAGCAGCCCGTTCCAGGGCCCAACTTTCCTACTGCACTTCACCTAGATGACTACGTCATCTATTGGACGTTTCCCACAACACACGCCCCCTCTCCTATCAATATTTATCCCATGCATCGCTTTAGGATGAGTTCAGGGAAGCCATTAACTACTTACCTAAAAAAACTTTAACTTCGAATGGACTCGAATGATGTTCAAACCCACTGTTGGCCCTATTGTCGGCCACACGACACCTCATCACACGCGGATATTCCTGCGAGGGGATAACGATAAGAACAGCCTGGTATTTGCCGCCATCCGTTACCGGCGCCAGGGAGATTCAATCTGGTCGAAAGGACACTTTGTTCAGTTGCATGCTTACCGCGACATGTCCGATGTCATCGTATTGAAGAACCTTCAAGCCGATACCGCCTATGAATACCAAGCCGGCTGGTTCAGCCGCCTGAGCCCTACTCATACAATCGAAACCGTCCAGGAACTGCCGCTGCAATGGCCTCGGGATATTTACCAGATGCGCACGCCGTCCAGCAAAATCAGTGCACCGCGCAGCTATATCGTGGGTTCCTGCCGCTACCTGCGGGTGACGGCCGGCGTCCCCTCCAGACCTGAACTGGGCGACCGGACTTTCGCTGGCATCAACCGCATCGTGGCCCAGGCCGACCCGCCGATCAGTGCTGTAGTGATGACCGGCGACCAGGTTTATCTAGACGATTTGAATATTGTCGCCCCGGACCGGAACCCAAAGGATATTCTTTTCAAATACCGCACCGCCTTTTCCCAGCCGCATATTAGAAAGTTGATGGCGGGAACACCGAGCTACATGATTCTCGACGATCATGAAATCAAAGATAATTGGCCTGCCAGCAAGAAAAAAGGCGACGAAAACTTTTATGCCAATGCCCTGGATGCCTATGCGCTTTATCAAGCCAGCCATAGTCCGGCACATGAACTGTTAAGTGACGGAACATTAAGCAAACCATTGAGACAATGTTGGTATCAGTTCGCTCACGGCGATATCGAATGGTTCGTCACCGACAGTCGGACCCAGCGCAATCTGTCGGCGGATGATCGACGTATCCTGGATCAAGCGCAGGAACGATCGCTGATCAAATGGCTGGTCAACAGTCCGGCGCGGGTCAAGTTCATCGTGACCGGCGTGATGTTCTACCCGGACCGCAAGCTCAATACCTCGGACGCCTGGCAGGCCTTCCCGGAACAGCGTCTGCGCCTGCTGGAAACCGTTCGCCGCCATCGGATCAAGAACGTTATTTTCGTGTCCGGCGACGTCCATGGCTCTCTCACCAGTCGCCTGAGTCACAGCCAGGACCCTGACTTCGAGGTACATACCATCGTTTCCTCGCCGTTTTGCAACAGCAAACTGCTTCCTTATGCCAGCGCCGCGAGTTTTATTTTTGGTGATGCCATGGCTCGGACGCCCAGCGGGGACTATCGCTATGGGTTGAGCGGCAAGGTCATCAGCCAGGACAACTTCGCCCACCTGAAAGTCACGGCGCAGAGCGTTCAGGTCACGTTTCACGACCGTGATGGCAGCCCATTACATACAGTAGATATCCCGCTGCGCTGACGGGTGGTATAACCACCCATGCCGTCTGATCGGCGGGCGACTGGAGAAATCCCTTCGTCGGCCGATAAAAGGTTTATAGCACTTGGCCTTCATCTCTCTTGTCAGCCAGTGCCGCAATGATGCAACCTTGCGGCAGTCCGTAATAACGAGGGCGTCAGCCCGGCGCGATCAGCATTTTCGAAGCGAGTTTCCCCATGAAAAGCCAACCCGATGCCGCCAGCCGTATGGCGGCCGAGGTAGTGACGCAGTTACCGGTGCCCTCGCGGCTCGGCATGCTGCGTTTCGAACGGCTGAATGAAGCAAGCTGGGCGCTGCTGTTCCTCGACCCCAACTGCGAGCGTTACTTCGGTCTGCCGGCCGTTGAGCTTTGCTCGCTGGTCAGTTCGCCCTACGCCAGCCTGATGGAGCCCGAAGCGCGCTATCAACTCCACGATGCGATCCAGCAGCAGTTGGCCCAGGCCCCGCATTACCTGATCCGCTACACGCTCCACACCGCCAAGGGCGCCATGAATATGCTGGAAATGGGCGAGCCCTATAAACAGCACAATCGCCATCTACTACGCGGCTACCTGCTGGCCGTGGACGATTTGCTGGCAAGCGAGCCGTCGATGCCGGCCCTGGACCTGGAAACTCAAAACTCGCGCCTGCAAATTGCCCTGGAACTGAACCAGCGCGCCCAGCAGGAGCAGCTGCAACACCTGGACCGGGTGCGCGCCCAGCAGGACCTGATCCTGCTGACCCGCCAGCGCTACAGCGCCAACAATTCCCTGCAGGAAGCCGCCGAGCTCATCACCCGCAGCGCCTGCGACATCTACCAGATTGATTGCGCCAGCATCTGGAACCTGGAAGATGGCCAGTTGGTGCCAATTTCGGCTTATAACCGCGCCTCCCAAGACTACTTTCTGCCGGACGTGATCAACGCCAACGAGTTTCCTGACTACATGGAGGCGCTGCAGACCTGCCGCGCCATCGACGCGCACAATGCGATGCGCGACCCGCGTACCCGGGAAATGGCCGCAAGCCTGCGCACCCGTGAAGTCAACGCCATGCTCGACGCCAGCGTTCGTATCGACGGCCAGGTGGTGGGCGTACTGTGCCTGGAGCAGATAGGCGTCACCCGCGCCTGGCAGTCCGACGAGATCGCCTTTGCCGGTGAACTGGCTGACCAGTTCGCCCAGGTCATCAACAACCACAACCGCCGGACCGCCACCAACGCCCTGCACTTGTTCCAGCGCGCCGTGGAGCAGAGCGCCAACGCGTTCCTGCTGGTCAATTGCGACGGCGTGGTGGAATACGTCAACCCCAGCTTCACCGCCATCACCCAATATTCCACGGAGGAAGTCCACGGCCAGCGCCTGTCGGAACTACCGGCCCTGGAAAACCTCAGCGAGCTGCTGTTCGATGCACCGTCGGCCCTCGCCCAGAGCAATAGCTGGCAAGGTGAATTCAAGAGCCGACGCAAGAATCTGGAACCCTACTGGGGCCAATTGTCGATTTCCAAGGTCTATGGCGATAACCGTGAACTGACCCACTACATCGGCATTTACGAAGACATCACCCAGACCAAACTGGCCCAGCAGCGCATCGAGCGCCTGGCCTACACCGACAACCTGACCAACCTGGGCAACCGCCCGGCGTTCATCCGCAACCTCGATGAGCGCTTTGCCCGGGACAGCGATTCGCCCATCAGCCTGTTGCTGGTGGACATCGACAACTTCAAGCGCATCAATGACAGCCTCGGCCATCAGACCGGCGACAAGCTGCTGATCAGCCTGGCCCGCCGCCTGCGCAACAGCCTGAGCCCCAGCGGCAGCCTGGCACGGTTCGCCAGTAATGAATTCGCCGTACTGCTGGACGACACCGACCTGGAGGCCGGGCAGCAGATCGCCAGCCAGTTGCTGATGACGCTCGACAAGCCGATGTTCGTCGATAACCAGCTGATCAGCGTGACCGGCTCCGTGGGCCTGGCCTGCGCGCCACTGCACGGCCGCGACCCCCAGACCCTGATGCGCAACGCCGGACTCGCCCTGCACAAGGCCAAAGCCAACGGCAAGCATCAGGTCCAGGTATTCACCGAGGCGCTGAACGCCGAGGCCAGCTACAAGCTGTTCGTGGAAAACAACCTGCGCCGCGCCTTGACCCAGAACGAGCTGGA
Source organism: Pseudomonas sp. PICF6 (assembly GCF_009831705.1). NCBI lineage: Bacteria > Pseudomonadati > Pseudomonadota > Gammaproteobacteria > Pseudomonadales > Pseudomonadaceae > Pseudomonas > Pseudomonas sp. PICF6. The sequence goes on from NZ_WUUD01000032.1 coordinate 207,998, forward strand.
CGTGTTCTACCAGCCAAAACTGTGCCTGCGCAGCGGTCGCTTGCTGGGCATGGAGGCGCTGCTGCGCTGGAACCATCCCGAGAAGGGCATGATTCGCCCGGATCAGTTCATCAGCGTGGCCGAAGAAACCGGCCTGATCATCCCCATCGGCAAATGGATCGCCCGTCAGGCATGCCGCATGAGCAAGCAATTGACCGCCGCCGGCCTGGGCAACCTGCAAGTGGCGATCAACCTCTCGCCCAAGCAGTTCTCCGACCCGGACCTGGTCGCCTCGATCGCCAGCATCCTCAAGGAAGAACAACTGCCGGCCCGCCTGCTGGAACTGGAACTGACCGAAGGCCTGCTGCTGGAGGCCACCGAAGACACCCACCTGCAGCTCGACCAACTCAAGCGCCTGGGCCTGACCCTGGCCATGGACGACTTCGGCACCGGTTACTCATCCCTGAGTTACCTGAAAAAATTCCCGATCGACATCATCAAGATCGATCGCAGCTTCATCCACGAGATCCCGGACAACCAGGACGACATGGAAATCACTTCCGCGGTGATCGCCATGGCCCACAACCTGAAACTCAAGGTGGTGGCCGAAGGTATCGAAACCGCACAGCAACTGGCGTTCCTGCGGCGCCACCGCTGCGACGTCGGCCAGGGCTACCTGTTCGACCGACCGATCCCCGGCGCGGAGCTGATCGAGAAGCTCAAGCGTTATCCGCGCGGCCCAATTGCCTGACAAGCGGTGTAACACTCGGGCACACTGACGGTCTCATTGCTTACATTCGCTCAACTCAATCTGACTGAGAGGACTGATGATGGTCTTGCGCTCGGAAATCCTGGTGAACAAAAACGTGCTCCCTACTCAAGAACAAGCTCTGCCTGGCCGCGAAACCCCAATGACCGTGCCGGAAAAACACTTCGTCCACGATGCGCCGCTGCTGGGTCCGTTTGCCATGGACGTGGATTTCGCGATCTTCGGCCTGGGCTGTTTCTGGGGCGCGGAACGCAAGTTCTGGCAGCGCGAAGGCGTGGTCAGTACAGCGGTGGGTTACGCCGGTGGTTTTACGCCGAACCCGACGTACGAAGAAGTCTGCTCGGGCCTTACCGGCCACAGCGAAGTGGTCCTGGTGGTCTACGAGCCAGAAAAAGTCAGCTACGAGCAGCTTCTGAAGATGTTCTGGGAGCTGCACAATCCGACCCAGGGCATGCGCCAGGGCAATGACATCGGCACCCAGTACCGCTCGGTGATCTATGCCACCAACCCAACCCAACTGGCTGCCGCCAAGCACAGCGCGCAAGTATTTCAGGCTGAATTGACCAAGGCCGGTAAAGGCGTCATTACCACCGAAATCGAAGAAGCCCCGACGTTCTTCTTCGCCGAGGCTTATCACCAGCAATACCTGGCGAAGAACCCTGAAGGTTATTGCGGAATTGGCGGTACGGGCGTGACTTGCCCGATCTGACTTTTTGCCGCTGAAAAGCTTCGCGAGCAAGCCCGCGCCCACATTGGTCAGACTCAGAACCCTGTGGGAGCGGGCTTGCTCGCGAAGGCGCCCTATCAGACGGTATCAATGCATCTGATCAGCTTTCAGCGATCAACCAATCCATCTGCCAGCCGCCCTGGGTCTGCCCAAGCTTCTTCGACAACCAAGGCAGCAGCTCGCGCAATTCCTCCTCCAGCCCCCATGGCGGATTGGCAATCGCCAAGCCGGAGCCGTTCAGGCTATTGGGCGTGGCCAGCGGATGCACCAGCAATTCCACTCGCAACAATTTCGGCGCACCGGTGCCGGCCAGGTCCTGGTAGAAACGGCGCAACATCCGCTGGTCTTTCACCGGGTACCAGATTGCTGCCACTGTCTGGCGCATCCGGCCGATGGCCTCCTTGAGTGACGCGGCGCAGCGTTGCATCTCATCAAGCTGCTCAAAGGGCGGATCGATCAACATCAGGCCGCGCTTTTCCGCCACCGGCAGCAGCGCCCGGGGCACATGCCAGCCTTCGCCCAGGTGCACCGCCACGCGACGATCGCCTTTCATGTTGTCCTTGAGCAGCACACCGTCTTCTGGATGTTTTTCGTTCAGAAGTACCCGATCCTGTGGACGGGTCAGGCGCCGCGCCAGTTCCGGTGACCCCGGGTAGTAACGCAACTGCCCGTCCGGGTTCATTTCGTGCAGCACTTTCATGTAGTCGGCGGTCAGCGCGGGCAGATCCTCCTGGCCCCACAACCGCGCTATGCCTTCAAGGTATTCGCCGGTACGATTGGCCTGGTCGCCCTGCAAGTCGTACAGCCCGATGCCCGCATGGGTATCGAGATAGGCGAAGGGCTGCTCCTTGCGCGACATCAAAGCGATGAGACGGGTCAAGGTCAGGTGTTTGAACACATCGGCGTGATTGCCGGCGTGGAAGGCGTGGCGATAATTCATGGCGGCTCCTGCGAAGGCCGAGGAGTTTACCTTGAAGCGCGCCCAACGTCAGGGGGTCGCAGCCGAGCGGACGGGCCGTGACCACACCCGGTGGTCATCTGCCCAATTCCTGCATCAAGTATTCTTGCAGGGGGGCTTTTGGCCCATGGACCATCCCTGGCGCCCCAAGAAAATGCCTGATCTTGCAGCGCAGGATGCTCTCGTCGGCCTGTTCGAACAGATACGGATGCTCTTCGCTCAACCACTTGAGCAGGTTATTGAGCAGGCAGTCCGTCGTATCCCCGGCCAGTTCCTGCAACAACAGCGCAGGCACTTCCCACCAGGGGAACGCCCGGGCCGGGCGCAGGGCATTTCCCGGGATCTCGAAAGACCGACCGTTGATCAGGCAACGGCTGATGGCGGGCAACAGCTGGCTGACCTCCACCGCATCCGATCGCAGGATCGGCTGGATAAAACGCCCATCCCAAAAGCGGAAAAAAACCGACTTGCCACCGGGCAGCAGAACCTGGGTGAGCCCACGCAGATGTTCGGCAAGGCTTTGCTGGCTGCAAGCGGTCACCGCCAGCCAGCCCCAATCAAGCGAGTCGGTCGTCGCGACCCAGTCAAGAAACTCGCTGTCCGGGGCGACAGCTCCGACATAGGGCATGACCGTTTCCCAGTCGGCGTAAGGCGTATCGGCCCAGATCGGGCTGGGCGCCACCGTCATCGAACGCCTCCAGGTCATCAGCGGCCCGGCGGTGCTGGAGCTGCTGAAAATGGCGTAGAGCTGCTCGGATGCCTGCAAGGGGTGTTGCTCAAGCCAGGCGCGGGGAGATTGACCGGTACTCATGGACGCTCCTGGACACCAGCCCGCCTGGGCATCACCGGCAATGGTTCGCAGACGCCTTCTTTGCAACGCTCACACTCCTCACAGAATGGCGCCTGGCCCTGCAGGCTGAAAACTTGCGCGAGGGAAAGTTGCGCGGCTGCGGCCGCGACAAGTGTTTCGGGACAGCCGGGTAAACCTGGCGCGGCACTCCTGGCCGTCATCGGTGCCCCACCCACCTGGATCGGCACGCTGCTGAAGATTCCCCCAGCCCCGATGTTGATCCAATGCCCACCGGCCTGAATGGTCGCGCTGACGCCGCCATCCAGCACCACTTGCTGCCCGGCGCTGACGTGAAATTGCTGGGTGGCATTGAGGGCCTGACTGGTTACCCGAATATGCCGCTCGCCGGACACCACCAGATGATCATCCTGCCTGACCTCAACCTGGCGCTGACCATGGGTGATGCGCAACTCATCGGCCTTGAGCTCATGCCGCGCGGTGCCGGTGACGACGATGCTGCGTTCGTGATCAACCTGAACCCGCTGATCATGCAGCACATGCTGGGTCCAGTTGCGTTGAGCCCGCAGGTAAATCTCCTCGGCGCCCTGGCGATCCTCGATGCGCAATTCGTTATAACCGCCCCCGCCAGGGCTGCTCTGGCTGCGCAATATGCTGCGGGTTTTATCGGCCGGCAGGTCCAGGGGCACCGGGGTCGCGCCGTTCGGCAGGCAGCCCACGACCAATGGCTTGTCCACATCACCGTCGATGAAACCCACCAGCACCTCCATGCCGACCCGGGGAATCATCACGCTGCCATAGCGATCATGGGCCCAACCCGTGGCCACCCGTAGCCAGCAACTGGAGTGCTCGTCGCGCTGACCGTGGCGATCCCAGATCAGTTGCACCTTGACCCGTCCGTATTCGTCGCAATGGATCTCGCTGTCCACCGGTCCCGTCACCACCGCCGACTGATAACCGTGGGCGGCTGGCTTTTCGTGGGACAGGGGCGGACGAAAGAAAACATCCCACGGGGTGGCGAGGAACGTATTGCTGTAGCCCTGGAAATCATCCGGGCTGTCACTGACCGTTTCCTCCAGCACTTGTGGCTGGCGACCATGGTGGGTGACTTGCGTGAGCAGCCAGAGATCGTTCCATTGCGCTCGAGGATGCCCGTTGATTTGGAGGAAGTGCCCACTGACGAGTGCGCGTTGGTCGCTGCGCCCCTCGGCCAGACGGTGGTCGGCGCCATGGCGCTCCAGTGCGCGCCGGGTAAGGTGCCGGCCATGGTCGCGATCGGAAAACCGGCCGGGGTAGTGATACGCCTCCAGAGCCGGTTGCTGCTGACTGTCCAGACTGGTTTGCAACAGCAGACCGGGCTTTTGAAAATCGTAGTCACGCAGCGTCACCGCCGTGGTCCGGGTCTGTAGACGCACAGCCAGGCGCTTGATCGCCGGCTCGCTGGCGGCCATGCCACTGCCGGGCAGATACAACGTCGCCTCGGGCAGGCGGGGAAACACCGTCTGGTCGTCACCGAACACCAACAGATGGCCGTCGCGGCTGTGCCGGAAGTGATAATGGATCCCGGCCTCGGCGCAGATCCGCCCGATGAAGGCCAGGTCGCTTTCACCAAACTGCACACAGTATTCGCGTTCGGGGTATTGCCCACCGAGGTTGAACTGGAACGCGTCACCCTGAATCCCGTGATCCGTCAGGATCAGGGTAATGATTGCCGGCACGCTCAGGTGCTGGAAAATCCGCTGGTTGATTCGATGGTCCAGGTAAGCCAGGCGTGGTACCAGACTGATCTGGTAACGGGTCAAGCGCTTGCCCGAGTCGCCTTGGGCCGCGCTATAAACCTGGCCGTGTATGCCCCGCCCCTGATCATCAAAAGCCAGAAAGGCCTGACGATGCAGGAGGTCTTCCAGCGCCAGATCCGGCCGCTCACTGACCAGTTCCAGATCAAAGCAATAGGGTTGACTGATGGCTTCCTTGCCCCTGAACTCAAGCACCTTGAGTTCATTCGGCCCGCTGTCGAGTGCCAGGGTGAAACGTGGTTGGTTGGCAGGCGCGAACATCCGATGTGCCTCTGCTGAATAAAAGCGGGCGATTCTGCATGAGCACCAGGGAGAGTTGATCGGACCTCAGGAAAAACAGAATTGCCTTACATTCAAGGAGATTAAAGCCGCATTGCCCGCTGCGTTTTCCGACAGACATTCCGCGCATGGTGGTGACCGAAGTCGCCGCAGGAAACAATCAGCAAATTCCTACAACCTGACGGCCTCAGGACCGCACTGGGCCGTGCTAACGTCCTTTCGTCGCAAAAAGCAAAGGACGCAACCCATGACGACTCGCTACGCAAAAATCGCAATGACCCTGGCTCTCGCCGCTTTCGCCTTGCTGACCGTGTTCAACAACATCACGGACTACCATTCCAACTTCAATTTCGTCCATCACGTGCTGAGTATGGACACCACCTTTCCCGACAATGCCGCGCGCTATCGCGCCATCGACCAGCCTTGGGCATGGCACGGCGCCTACTGGCTGATCATCCTTGGCGAAGCGCTCACCGCAGGCTTGCTGGGCTATGGCGCGCTCGAACTATGGCAGGCACGTAAAACCCCGAGCGTGGTTTTCGCTCAGGCCAAACGCTGCGCCATCATCGGTTTGACGGTGGGTTTCTTCGTCTGGTTCTTTGGCTTCATGGTCGTCGGCGGGGAATGGTTTCTGATGTGGCAATCAGAAATCTGGAATGGCCAGGACGCAGCCTTCAGGTTCTACATGGCGCTACTGGGCGTGCTGATATTTCTCAATCAGCCCGACACAGAGCTGGACTGATGCCCATAAAAAAACGGCCCGTCTCCATGGGAGGACGGGCCGTTTCTCTATTCAGAACCTTCGCGCGAGCCGTCAAGGCCTCGCTGGAGGTCTTACTGGTTCAGGCGAAAATCTTTCTCAGCCGCTTCGAAGCGCTGCAGCATACCGGCGGTAGGCGAGCCCATCTTGCTGACGAAGTAGATAGCCAGGCTGGCGAAGATGAAGCCTGGGATGATTTCGTACAGGCCCAGCAGCTCGAAGTGTTTCCAGACGATCACGGTGATCGCCCCCACCAGGATGCCTGCCAGCGCGCCGTTACGGGTCATGTTTTTCCAGATCACCGAGATCAGGACAACAGGACCGAAGGCAGCACCGAAACCGGCCCAAGCATAGCTCACCAGACCCAGGACACGGTTCTCCGGGTTGGCAGCCAGGAAGATGGCAACCACTGCCACCAGCAACACCATGGCGCGGCCGACCCAGACCAGCTCCAACTGGGAAGCATGCTTGCGCAGGAAAGCCTTGTAGAAGTCTTCGGTCAGGGCACTGGAGCACACCAGCAACTGACAGCTCAGGGTGCTCATGACAGCTGCCAGGATCGCCGACAGCAGCACACCGGCCACCCATGGGTTGAACAGCAGCTTGGCCAGTTCGATGAACACACGCTCAGGGTTCTCGGTCACGGGGCCGGCCACTTCCGGGTGCGCCGAGAAGTAAGCGATACCGAAGAAGCCGACAGCCACGGTGCCGCCCAGGCAGAGAATCATCCAGGCCATCGAGATACGACGAGCCTTGGCGATGGACTTGACCGAGTCAGCAGCCATGAAACGCGCCAGGATGTGCGGCTGGCCGAAGTAGCCCAGGCCCCAGCCCATCAGCGAGATCACGCCGATGAACGTGGTGTTTTTCAGCATGTCGAAAGCAGTAGGATCTTTCGCTTCGATGGCCAGGAACGTGGTGTCCACGCCGCCGGTCGCCAGCAGCACGATGATCGGCGTGAGGATCAGCGCGAAGATCATCAGGGTCGCTTGTACGGTGTCGGTCCAGCTCACGGCCAGGAAGCCACCAATGAAGGTGTAGGCAATGGTTGCCGCCGCACCGGCCCACAGCGCTGTCTCGTAGGACATGCCGAAGGTGCTTTCAAACAGACGGGCACCGGCCACGATGCCGGAAGCGCAGTAGATGGTGAAGAACACCAGGATCACCACCGCAGAGATGATCCGCAGCAGGCCGCTGGTATCTTCAAAACGGCTGGAGAAGTAATCCGGCAGTGTCAGCGCGTCACCGTTGTGCTCGGTCTGTACCCGCAGGCGACCGGCCACGAACAGCCAGTTCAGGTAGGCACCGATGATCAGGCCGATGGCGATCCAGCCTTCCGACAGGCCGGACATGTAGATAGCACCGGGCAAGCCCATCAACAGCCAGCCGCTCATGTCAGAGGCACCGGCGGACAATGCAGTCACGACGCTGCCCAGGCTGCGACCGCCCAGGATGTAATCGGAAAGGTTATTGGTGGAGCGATAAGCCATCAGGCCGATCAGGACCATTACAGCGATATAGATCACGAAAGTGATCAGGGTGGGATTACTAACACTCATGAGTTACGCCCTGGCTTTGTTTTTATGTAGCGGTGGCAGTAGGAAGCGTCGACAAGACAACCATAGACCTTGCTTGACGTTTCCAGGACCCGCGAATTTATGACTGATGTTTCCCCAGGAAAGCCATCAGCCGATGCCCCTCGGCTTCGAGCCGGTTGCACCTTGGCGACGAATGCTATTCAACAAATGAAATAAGGTGCAACCAGTTTCGCTCGATTCAGTTGCACCCAGTCGGTTTTTTCGCCAAATGACCGTTTTTTGCTCCCTTTTAGTGCGATATCAACCTTTGGCTAGAAGCCAATGCACTAAGCAGAAGCACCGCTCACGCCGCGAATTTTGCTTTCCTGATGAGCTGCTTATTTTTTCGACGAAAAAAGGTTGCACCCGGTTGCACCTCGGCCAGCTCGCAGCTAATCTTGCCGCCAGCTGATGCCACGCAATACGTGGTAAACATGAGGATAAAAATATGGCTACCACCACCCTTGGGGTCAAACTCGATGACCCAACCCGCGAACGCCTCAAGGCGGCCGCAACCTCGATTGATCGCACGCCCCACTGGCTGATCAAGCAGGCAATTTTCAATTACCTGGAAAAACTCGAGGGTGGTGCAACCCTGACCGAACTGAACGGTTCGACCCGCGCCGACAACGATGAAGCCGGCGACGTCCAGGTCGACCACGCGCACCAGTGCTTCCTGGAGTTTGCCGAAAGCATTTTGCCGCAATCGGTCCTGCGCGCCTCTATCACCGCCGCTTACCGTCGTCCGGAGCCGGAAGTGGTGCCGATGCTGATCGAGCAGGCGCGCCTGCCGGCCGACATGGCCGAAGCCACCAACAAACTGGCCTCCTCGATTGCTGAAAAACTGCGCAACCAGAAGAGTGCCGGCGGCCGTGCCGGTATTGTTCAGGGGCTGTTGCAGGAGTTTTCCCTGTCGTCCCAGGAAGGCGTGGCGCTGATGTGCCTGGCCGAGGCGCTGCTGCGTATCCCGGACAAAGGTACTCGCGATGCACTGATCCGCGACAAGATCAGCACCGGCAACTGGCACCCGCACCTGGGCAACAGCCCATCGCTGTTCGTCAACGCCGCCACTTGGGGCCTGCTGCTGACCGGCAAACTGGTCGCCACCCATAATGAAGCGGGCCTGACTTCCTCCCTGAGCCGCATCATTGGCAAGAGTGGCGAGCCGATGATCCGCAAGGGCGTCGACATGGCCATGCGCCTGATGGGCGAGCAGTTCGTCACCGGTGAAACCATCGCCGAAGCCCTGGCCAACGCCAACAAATTCGAGACCAAGGGTTTCCGCTATTCCTACGACATGCTGGGTGAAGCCGCACTCACCGAACATGACGCCCAGAAGTACCTGGCCTCGTACGAACAAGCCATCCACTCGATCGGCAAGGCGTCTCACGGCCGCGGGATTTATGAAGGTCCGGGCATTTCCATCAAGCTCTCGGCCCTGCACCCCCGCTACAGCCGCGCCCAGTACGAGCGCGTCATGGAAGAGCTGTACCCGCGCCTGCTGTCGCTGACCCTGCTGGCCAAGCAATACGACATCGGCTTGAACATCGACGCCGAAGAAGCCGACCGCCTCGAACTGTCCCTGGACCTGCTGGAACGCCTGTGCTTCGAACCACAGCTGACTGGCTGGAACGGCATTGGCTTCGTGATCCAGGCCTATCAGAAGCGTTGCCCGTACGTGATCGACTACGTCATCGATCTGGCCCGCCGCAGCCGTCACCGCCTGATGATCCGCCTGGTGAAAGGCGCCTACTGGGACAGCGAGATCAAGCGCGCCCAGGTCGAAGGCCTGGAAGGCTATCCGGTCTACACCCGCAAGGTGTACACCGACGTGTCCTACATCGCCTGCGCCCGCAAACTGCTGTCGGTGCCGGAAGCCATCTACCCGCAATTCGCCACGCACAACGCCCATACCCTGTCGGCCATCTACCACATCGCCGGTCAGAACTATTACCCGGGCCAGTATGAGTTCCAGTGCCTGCACGGCATGGGTGAACCGCTGTACGAACAGGTTGTAGGCAAAGTTTCCGAAGGCAAGTTGAACCGTCCGTGCCGCGTGTACGCTCCGGTCGGCACCCACGAGACGCTGCTGGCTTATCTGGTTCGTCGCCTGTTGGAAAACGGTGCCAACACCTCGTTCGTCAACCGCATCGCCGACCAGTCCATCTCCATTCAGGAGCTGGTGGCCGATCCGGTTGCCAGCATCGAGCAGATGGCAACCCTGGAAGGCGGCTTCGGCCTGCCGCACCCGCGCA
>NZ_WUUD01000032.1:217915-247766 GCF_009831705.1 Pseudomonas sp. PICF6
GCGGCATCGACCTGGCCAACGAACATCGCCTGGCCTCGCTGTCCTGCGCCCTGCTGGCCACCGCCCATAACAACTGGAAAGCCGCGCCGATGCTCGGTTGCGCAGCCAGCGAAGAAACACCGGCACCGGTGCTGAACCCGTCCGATCACCGTGACGTGGTCGGCCATGTGCAGGAAGCCACGGTCGCTGACGTCGACAACGCCATCCAGTGCGCCCTCAACGCGGCGCCGATCTGGCAGGCCACGCCACCGGCCGAACGCGCTGCGATCCTGGAGCGCGCCGCCGACCTGATGGAAGGCGAGATCCAGCCGTTGATGGGCCTGCTGGCCCGCGAAGCCGGCAAGACCTTCGCCAACGCCATCGCCGAAGTGCGTGAAGCCGTGGACTTCCTGCGTTACTACGCAGTGCAGGCCCGCAACGACTTCACCAACGATGCCCACCGCCCACTGGGCCCGGTGGTCTGCATCAGCCCGTGGAACTTCCCGCTGGCGATTTTCAGCGGACAAGTGGCCGCCGCGCTGGCCGCCGGTAACCCGGTACTGGCCAAGCCTGCCGAGCAGACGCCGTTGGTGGCTGCCCAAGCCGTGCGCCTGATGCTCGAAGCCGGTATTCCGGAAGGCGTGCTGCAACTGCTGCCGGGGCGTGGCGAAACCGTCGGAGCCCGTCTGGTGGGTGACGATCGGGTCAAAGGCGTGATGTTCACCGGTTCCACCGAAGTCGCTCGTCTGTTGCAGCGCAACATCGCCGGGCGCCTGGACAACCAGGGGCGTCCGATCCCGCTGATCGCTGAAACCGGTGGTCAGAACGCGATGATCGTCGACTCCTCGGCCCTGACCGAACAAGTGGTCATCGACGTGGTGTCTTCGGCATTCGACAGCGCCGGCCAGCGTTGCTCCGCTTTGCGGGTCCTGTGCTTGCAGGAAGACTCGGCCGACCGCGTCATCGAAATGCTCAAGGGTGCCATGGCTGAATCGCGTCTCGGCAACCCGGAGCGTCTGTCGGTAGACATCGGCCCGGTGATCGATGCTGAAGCCAAGGCCGGTATCGAGAAACACATCCAGGCCATGCGCGACAAAGGTCGCACCGTGTACCAGATGGCAATCGCCGACAGCGCCGAGTGCAAACGCGGCACGTTTGTGATGCCGACCCTGATCGAGCTGGAAAGCTTCGACGAGCTGCAGCGTGAGATCTTTGGTCCGGTGCTGCACGTAGTGCGCTACAAGCGCAAGGAACTGGATCAACTGATCAACCAGATCAATGCCTCCGGTTATGGCCTGACCCTGGGCGTACATACTCGCATCGACGAGACCATCGCCAAGGTGATCGATAACGTCCATGCCGGTAACGTCTATGTGAACCGCAACATCGTGGGTGCCGTGGTCGGCGTGCAACCGTTCGGTGGCGAAGGCCTGTCGGGCACCGGTCCCAAGGCCGGTGGTCCGCTGTACCTGTACCGCCTGCTGTCGACACGGCCTACCGATGCGATCCAGCAGTCGTTCGTCCGTGACGACGCCCTCAACGCGCCAGACCTGCGCTTGCGTGACGCCATGAGCAAGCCGCTGACCGCCCTGCAAGCCTGGGCAGACAGCCAGAAACTCGCCGAATTGAGCGCCCTGTGCGTACAGTTCGCGGCTCAGTCGCAAAGCGGTATCACCCGCCAACTGACCGGCCCGACCGGCGAACGCAACAGCTACGCCATTCTGCCCCGCGAGCACGTGCTGTGCCTGGCGGACGTAGAGGGCGATCTGCTGACGCAACTGGCCGCGGTGCTGGCGGTAGGCGGCTCGGCTGTTTGGCCGGAAACCGACACCAGCAAAGCTCTGTTCGCACGCTTGCCGAAAGAAATTCAAGCGCGCATCCAGCGGGTGTCCGACTGGGCCAAGGACGAAGTGGCTTACGACGCCGTCCTGCATCATGGCGACTCGGATCAACTGCGCAGCGTTTGCCAGCAAGTGGCCAAGCGTGCCGGCGCCATTGTCGGAGTCCAGGGCTTGTCCCAGGGCGAAACCAACATCGCACTGGAGCGCCTGGTGATCGAACGGGCGTTGAGCGTCAACACCGCTGCGGCGGGTGGCAACGCCAGCCTGATGACCATCGGCTAAACCGCTGTAGACCAGGCATCTGCAATGGGTGCCTGGTCATCAAAATCCCTGTGGGAGCGAGCCTGCTCGCGATAGCGGTGGATCAGTCGACAACATTCCTGACTGACCCACCGCTATCGCGAGCAGGCTCGCTCCCACATTTAGATTAGTGTTGCCCTCACCTCTGCATCACTGCCATCAATCATCCTGTTCAGCCTCTATTGCCACGCCTAGACTCGGCCCATTCCAAAAAAAGGTAAGCCGCCATGTCCGAGACGTTGCTCAGTTCCCGAAATCTGGCTTTCGAGCTGTATGAAGTCCTTGATGCCGAGGGCTTGACCCAGCGCGAGCGGTTCGCCGAGCACAATCGCGAAACCTTCGACGCGGCCATCGGCACCGCCCGCAGCATCGCCGAAAAATATTTCGCACCGCATAACCGCAAGAACGATGAAAACGAGCCGCGCTACGAGGACGGTCAGGCGATCCTGATTCCGGAAGTAAAGCCGGCGGTGGATGCCTTCCTGGAGGCCGGTTTTCTCAATGCCGCACGCAGTTTCGACAACGGCGAATGCGTCGGTTACTTGGTAGGAAAACCGCACCACGGCCTGAGCTACATGTTCCAGATGATGAACGAAGCGCGGATCGGCGTTGGCATGGGTGCGGTCATGCTGGGTTACGCCGGCTACCTGTATTCCCTTGAATACGCCCGCGAACGTCCGCAGGGCCGGGTGCCCGACAGCAAGGACCCCACCACCGCTCCCGTGGCGATCATCCAGCACGCCGATGTACGTCGCATGCTGCTGACCCAGAAGGCCTACGTTGAAGGCGCATTTGACTTGGGCCTGTACGCCGCACGCCTGTTCGACGACACCACCACCCTTGAAAGCGAAGCCGAGCGCAGACGCGCCCATGAGTTGCTGGATCTGCTGACCCCCATCGTCAAATCCTGGCCATCGGAGTTTTGCCTGAAAGCCAACGAACTGGCGATCCAGATTCTGGGGGGCCACGGCTATACCCGCGAATACCCGGTCGAACAGTATTACCGCGACAACCGCTTGAACCCGATTCATGAAGGTACTCACGGCATCCAGTCCCTGGACCTGCTGGGCCGCAAACTGGCGCAAAACGGCGGTGCAGGGCTCAAGCAACTGATCCGCCTGGTGGCCGACACCAGCGAACGCGCCCAGGCGTACGAATCGTTGACGCCTTTGCGTCAGCCGCTGGAAGCCCTGGTGGCGCGCCTGCAAACGGTGACCCTGGGCCTGCTGACGGACCTGGCCCAAGGCAAGGTCAACAGCAGCCTCGCCAACTCGGCGCTGTATCTCAAGGTGTTTGGGCACATGGTGATTGGCTGGCGCTGGCTGGAGCAGGCGATTCGGGCCGAGGAAGGCCTGGCCAAGGGGAACGCGACGGACACCGACTTCTATAAGGGCAAGCTGCAAGCGGCGCGGTATTTCCTGACCTGGGAAGTGCCGGGTTGTCAGCATGAGCTGGCGCTGCTTGAGGCGCGGGATGATACCTGCCTTGGGATGCGGGAGGAGTGGTTCTGATCCAGTTCTTGCGGCGCGGCTGAAACCCAATCGCGAGCAGGCTCGCTCCCACAGTGAATCGGCGGTGAACACGGATATTGCGTTCACTCAGCCCCATGTGGGAGCGAGCCTGCTCGCGATGACTTAAGTACAGACAACGACGCTTTGTAAGCCAAGTTGCGACTTCAAGCCTGCTGAATCGTCTTGGAAATGACCTCGACCGTGGCGCTGACTTGCTCTTGGTAACGGTCGAGTTCCGCTTGATGTTGCTTCTGCATTTCCATCTGCTGCGAGCACAGGTTCATGGCCGCCAGCACCAGCAGACGATCACCGATCAGCGTCGGGTATTTCCTTTTGGTGTCGGCCAGAGCGGCCTTGAGCATCGAAGCGGCGTCCAGCAGGGCCTGTTCCTGCCCGGCCGGCGCCTTGATTGAATAGTCCTCTCCCAGAATCGAGACGACCGTCACCCCGTCGGCGCCATGCTTCATGCGCTGACAGGACCGGCGCTGGCGCGCTCGATCAGGGCCTGGATGCGCGCGGCGGTGGTGCCGTGCAGCTCTTCCTGTTCCATCAGGCTCAGTTGCAGGCTTTCATTTTCATCCTTGGCCTTGGCCAGTTCCGCGTTCAGGGTCTCATTCAGGCCGGCCAGTTGACGGTTCTGTTGCACCAGGTCGTTGACCAGTTGTTCCAGTTGGCTGAGGGATGTTTCCAACATATTGATTTCCAGGCTTTTTCAAGGGGGCGCGTACGATAAAGAAAAGTCACCGTCAATGCCACGACTTGGGGCGGCGGTGCTTCGCTGGCGAGCTGTAAAGACTGTGAATGGAAGATCTGGTTCCCGCCCTTCGTCGCGCAGCAGGCGCTGCCCTGCGACAAAAGCACGCAGCGACTCAAGACTTTAGTCGTATGACCGATAAGTCAGGGAACACCTGTCACCACCCCCGCACGGACGCGCCCCCTTCCGGTACTTTCCATGTCCCTACGTAATATGAATATCGCGCCGCGGGCGTTCCTGGGGTTTGCCCTGATCGGCGCCCTGATGCTGGCCCTCGGGGTGTTCGCCCTGAGCCAGATGAGCAAAATCCGTGCATCCGGCGAAAGCCTCGTCCAGAACAGCGTGCCCAGCATCAAGGCCCTGGATGAATTCACCTCGCTGACCCTGCGTCTGCGCGTGCTGTCCTATCGCTTGCTGGTCAACCGCGAACCGGACGTCCAGCAGAAAACCTTCAGCTTGTTCGAGCAACGCAACCAGCAGATCCAGACGGCTCAAAGCGCCTACGAAAAACTCATCAGCTCCCCGCAAGAGCGGGCCGCCTACGATCAATACGTTCAATTGCTGGGCCAATACCGCCAGCTCGAAGAGCGGATGAAAACGTTGTCGCGCAACAATCAGCTCGATGAACTGCGTGCATTGCTCAACACTGAACTGCTGAGCAACTCAGACGCCATCAACGCGGCGATCGCCCGCTTGGTGGACATCAACAACCAGCAAGCCGAGGCCCTCAATCAGGGTGCGACCCAACAATATTCAACGGCCTTCAATTGGGTGGTCACGCTGCTGGTCATCGCCACCGGCCTGACCCTGCTGTTCGCCTGGCTGCTGACCAACAGCATTACCCGTCCGATCGGCAGCGCCCTGGACGCCGCCGAAGAAATCGCCAAGGGCAACCTGACCCGACCGATTACCGTGGATGGCAACGATGAAGCCGGTCGCCTGCTGCGGGCGATGTCGACCATGCAGGACAAACTGCGCGACACCCTGCAACGGATCTCCGGCTCGGCCACCCAACTGGCTTCCGCCGCCGAAGAGCTCAACAGCGTCACCGACGAAAGCGCCCGTGGCCTGACCCAGCAGAATAATGAAATCGAACAGGCCGCCACCGCAGTCAACGAGATGACCAGCGCCGTCGAAGAAGTGGCGCGCAACGCGGTCAGCACCTCCGAAGCCTCGAAAGACGCCACCGCCTCTGCCGGTGACGGTCGCGACCTGGTACAGGAAACTGTCAGCGCCATCGAGCGCATGAGCGCCGATGTGCAAAGCACCGCCACGTTGATCGGCGACCTGGCCAACGAGTCCCGTGACATCGGCAAGGTGCTGGACGTGATCCGCGGCCTGGCTGACCAGACCAACCTGCTGGCCTTGAACGCCGCCATCGAAGCGGCCCGTGCCGGTGAGGCCGGTCGTGGTTTCGCCGTGGTGGCCGACGAAGTGCGCGCTCTGGCCCATCGCACCCAGCAGTCGACCAGCGAGATCGAACGCATGATCGGCAGCATCCAGAGCGGCACCGAACACGCCGTGGATTCGATGCGCAACAGCACCGAACGTGCCGAGTCGACGCTGAACATCGCCCGTGGTGCCGGCCTGTCCCTGGACACCATCAACACCGCCATCGTCGAAATCAACGAACGCAACCTGGTGATCGCCAGCGCCGCCGAGGAACAGGCCCAAGTGGCCCGTGAAGTGGACCGCAACCTGGTGAACATCCGCGACCTTTCGGTGCAATCGGCCACTGGCGCCAACCAGACCAGCGCCGCCAGTGCCGAACTGTCGCGTCTGGCCGTGGACTTGAACAGCATGGTTGGGCGGTTCAGCCTTTAACCCGCGTAACGGTTGATCGTCCACAGACCGTGCGCGATCAACCCTCCAGCTTTTGTGGCGAGGGAGCTTGCTCCCGCTGGGCTGCGAAGCGGCCCCATAACCTCAAAAGCGACGACTGCTTCGCAGCCGAACGGGAGCAAGCTCCCTCGCCACGGTATTGCTGCCGCGCTTGTACCCCACAATCCGCCAACCTTTTTTGACAGCATCACATTTCAACAGGTTAGAATCGCTGGCACGCAGACTGCATGGTCAGTTTGCGCCCGCCCCCCACGCTTGCTCGGAGTACTGCCTTTGACTGCGACGACCATCAACAGCCTGTTCTTGATCGGCGCGTTGCTGGTAGGTGCGAGCATTCTGGTCAGTTCTCTTTCGTCCCGCCTGGGCATCCCGATTCTGGTGATCATCCTGGCCGTGGGCATGGTTGCCGGTGTCGACGGCGCCGGGATTCTGTTCGATAACTACGCCACGGCCTATCTGGTCGGCAACCTCGCGCTGGCGGTCATTCTGCTGGACGGCGGCTTGCGCACGCGGGTGTCGAGCTTTCGCGTGGCGTTGTGGCCAGCATTGTCGCTGGCCACCGTTGGCGTCCTGATCACCACCGGGCTGACCGGCCTGGCGGCGGCGTGGCTGTTCAATCTGAACCTGATGCAAGGTCTGCTGATTGGCGCCATCGTCGGCTCGACCGATGCCGCGGCGGTGTTTTCGCTGTTGGGCGGCAAGGGCCTGAACGAGCGGGTCAGCGCGACACTGGAGATCGAATCCGGTAGCAACGACCCCATGGCGGTGTTCCTGACCGTAACCCTGATCGGCATGCTCGCCAGCGGTGAAACCGGTCTGCATTGGAACCTGCTGGGGCACTTGTTGCGTGAATTCGGCATCGGCGGGGTGATCGGCCTGGGTGGTGGCTGGCTGATGCTGCAACTGGTCAACCGCATCAACCTGGCCAACGGGCTCTACCCGATCCTCGTCATCAGCGGCGGCCTGGCGGTGTTCGCTCTGACCAATGCCCTGCACGGCAGCGGCTTCCTCGCGGTTTACCTGTGCGGCCTGGTGATCGGCAACCGCCCGGTGCGCAGCCGTCATGGCATCCTGCACATGCTCGATGGCATGGCCTGGCTGGCGCAGATCGGCATGTTCCTGGTGCTGGGGCTGCTGGTCACGCCCCATGACCTGTTGCCGATCGCCCTGCCGGCCCTGGGCCTGGCCTTGTGGATGATCCTGATCGCACGTCCGCTGTCGGTGATGGTGGGGCTGTTGCCGTTCAAGGCCTTCCATGGCCGCGAGAAAGTGTTCATTTCCTGGGTCGGCCTACGCGGCGCGGTGCCAATCATCCTGGCAGTGTTCCCGTTGATGGCCGGCCTGCCCAACGCCCAGCTCTACTTCAACCTGGCGTTCTTTATCGTGCTGGTGTCGTTGCTGGTGCAGGGTACGAGCCTGCCGTGGGTCGCCAAACTGTTGCACGTTACCGTCCCCCCAGAACCCCTGCCGATCTCCCGGGCAGCGCTGGAGGTCCACGTCACCAGCGAGTGGGAACTGTTCATCTATCGCCTCGGCGCGGAGAAATGGTGCATCGGCTCGCCCCTGCGGGATCTGAAAATGCCCGACGGCACACGGATCGCGGCCCTGTTTCGTGGCCAGCAACTGCTCCATCCGTCGGGTAGTACGGTGCTGGAAGTTGGTGATTTGCTGTGTGTGATCGGCCATGAACACGATTTGCCGGCCCTTGGAAAACTGTTTAGCCAGGCACCGCAAAGGGGCTTGGATCTGCGCTTCTTCGGCGACTTCGTACTCGAAGGAGACGCCCAGCTGGCCGCGGTTGCGGCCCTGTACGGGCTGAAGCTGGACGGCATCGACCCGGACATGTCCCTGGGCCGTTTCATCGCCCAGAAAGTCGGTGGCGCGCCAGTAGTCGGTGACCAGGTGGATTGGAACAACACCCTTTGGACCGTTGCGGTCATGGACGGGAACAAGATCGGCAAAGTGGGCGTCAGATTCCCCGAAGGAAGTCGCCCGGGTCCCGGCTTGTTCCTCTAAACTGCTCCCACTTTCACTTGCTCGACCGGTCTCTATGCCTACCCTGCGCTCCTTTTTAACCATTGCCCTGCTGGGCCTGAGTCTTTCCGTCTGCCCACTGCAAGCCGCCGAACCGCTCACCAGCGCTTCGGTCCAGGCCAGCCTGGACAAAATCGCTGACCGCAAACTGCCGGAAGCCGAGCAGAAGGCCTTGCAGGAGACCCTGCAAAAGACCTTGGCACAGCTCACCAGCAAGGCCGATTACGAGCAGAAGCTGGTCGATCTCAAACAGCAGCTGGCCAGTGCCCCCAAGCAAAACATTGAAAACCAGCGCGAGCTGGCCCGGCTCAAGAGCACCCCCGTGGTGCCGGTGGCGCAGCGTTACGCCAACCTGCCGGTGCCCCAGCTCGAACAGATGCTGACGGACCGTTCCACCCAGCAGAGTGACCTGCAAAAAGCCCTGGCCGATGCCAACAGCCTGATCATCACCGCCCAGACCCGCCCCGAGCGCGCCCAGGCCGAAATCGCCAGCAGCCAGACCCGCATCCAGCAGATCAACACCATCCTCAAGACGGGCAAGGATGCCGGTAAAACCCTGAACGGCGAACAGCGCGACCAGCTCAACGCCGAACTGGCCGCACTCAATGCCCTGATTCCGCTGCGGCGCCAGGAACTGGCCGGCAACAGCCAGTTGCAAGACCTGGGCAACAGTCAGCACGACTTGCTGACGGAAAAGATCGACCGCATGGAGCAGGAAATCCAGGACCTGCAGACGCTGATCAACCAGAAGCGACTGGCCCAGTCCCAGGAAACGGTGACCCAGCAATCCATCGAAGCCCAGAAGGCCGGCGGCAGCAGCCTGCTGGCGACCGAAAGCACGGCCAACCTGAAACTTTCCGACTATCTGCTCAAAAGCACCGACCGCCTCAATGAGGTCACCCAGCAGAACCTGCAGACCAAGCAACTGCTGGACAGCGTTACCCAGACCGACGCGGCCCTGGACGAGCAGATCAGCGTACTCAAGGGCAGCCTGCTGCTGTCCAAGATTCTCTACAAACAGCGCCAGACCCTGCCGCGCCTGGAACTGGACAAGAATCTGGCGGACCAGATTGCCGACATTCGCCTGTACCAGTTCGAAGTCAGTCAACAACGCGAGCTGCTGAACAACCCAAGCGCCTATGTCGACAATCTGCTGGCCTCGCAGCCTGCCGAGCAAGTCACGCCGCAACTGCGCAAGACCCTGCTGGAACTGGCCCTGACCCGGGTCGACCTGCTGGAAAGGCTGAACCGCGAGTTGAGCGCGGTGCTTAACGAATCCATCACCTTGCAGCTCAACCAGAAGCAACTGCTCAGTACCGCCCAAAACTTGCGGGCGACCCTGGAAGAGCAAATGTTCTGGATTCCCAGCAACAAGCCGCTGGATTTCGAATGGATGCGTGGCGTGCCGGCGCGCCTGGAAAAACAGGTCGACTCGCTACCCTGGGCCTCGAGTCTCAGTGAGCTGGCGGACGGCCTGACCCAGCGGCCGCTGCTGTTCCTGCCCCTGGCGCTGCTCATCGGTGCGCTGCTGTGGCGACGCAAGAATCTGTATGCCCGGTTGAACAAGGTTCACCAGGACGTCGGCCACTTCAAGCGTGACAGTCAGTGGCACACCCCCCAGGCGATTCTGATCAATATCCTGCTGGCAATGCCGGTAGCCCTGGCGCTGGCCCTGTGCGGCTACGCCCTGCAGATCGACGCCCGGGGCCAGAACGCCAACCTCGGCGCGGCGCTGCTGCAGATCGGCCAGGCCTGGCTGGTGTTCTATACCGCCTATAGGGTGCTGGCGCCCGGTGGCGTGGCCGAGTTGCATTTCCGCTGGGAAAAACCCCAGGTCGAATTCCTCCAGGGCTGGATCCGCCGGCTCGGGCTGGTGGTACTGGCGCTGGTCGCGGTGGTGGCCGTGGCCGAATTGCAACCCTCGGCCCTGGCCGACGATGTATTGGGCATGCCGGTGGTGCTGACCTGCTACGCCCTGATGGCCTGGCTGCTCAGCCGCCTGTTGCTCAGCAGCCCGACCCACCAGAACACCTCGCTGTTCCGCAAGGCCGTCGGGGTGATGTTCACCGCGCTGCCAATCGCCTTGTTCGTAGCGGTGTGCTTCGGCTACTACTACACCGCGCTCAAACTCAGCGACCGACTGATCAATACCCTGTACCTGCTGATGTTCTGGCTGGTGATCGAGGCCACCTTCGTGCGCGGCCTGTCCGTCGCGGCGCGGCGCCTGGCCTACCAGCGCGCCCTGGCCAAGCGTCAGGCGACCAAGGAAGCCGGTGATGGCGAAGCAGTGGTCGAGGAGCCGACCCTGGACATCGAAAAGGTCAACGAACAGTCCCTGCGCCTGATCCGCCTGGCGCTGCTGGGCGGTTTCATCGCCGCGCTGTACTGGGTCTGGTCGGACCTGATCAGCGTGTTCTCCTACCTGGACAACATCACCCTCTACGAGTACACCAGCGGTACCGGCGCCGCCATGAGCATGGTGCCCATCAGCATCGGTGACATGCTCGGCGCCCTGATCATCATCGGCATCACCTTCGCCCTGGCACGTAACCTGCCGGGACTTTTGGAAGTGTTCGTCCTGTCCAAGCTCAACCTGGCCCAGGGCAGCGCCTATGCCGCCACCACGCTGCTGTCCTATGTGATCGCCGGCATCGGCTTCGTCACCACACTGTCCACCCTGGGCGTGAGCTGGGACAAGCTGCAATGGCTGGTGGCCGCGCTCTCAGTCGGCCTGGGCTTCGGCATGCAGGAAATCTTCGCCAACTTCATCTCCGGGATCATGATCCTGTTCGAACGTCCGGTGCGGATCGGCGACACCATCACCATTGGCAACCTGTCGGGCACGGTCAGCAAGATCCGTATCCGTGCCACCACCATCACCGACTTCGACCGTAAAGACATCATCGTTCCGAACAAAACGTTCATCACCGGACAGTTGATCAACTGGTCGCTGACCGACACCGTCACCCGAGTCACCCTCAAACTGGGTGTCGACTACGGATCAGACCTTGATCTGGTCAAGGAACTGCTGCTCAAGGCTGCCCGCGAGAACCCGCGCGTGCTGAAAGAACCAGAACCACTCGTGTACTTCCTCAACTTCGGGGAGAGTACCCTGGACCATGAGCTGCGCATGCATGTGCGCGACCTGGGTGACCGCAATCCTGTGCTGGACGAGATCAACCGGTTCATCAGTCGCGAATTCAAGAAGCAGAACATCAGCATTGCGTTCCGGCAGGTAGAAGTTTCCTTGAAAAATCTTCAAGGCCTGGAATACAAGCTGACACCTGTCTTGCCTGGAGACAAAACCGCGACGCCTGAGCCTCCCCTCACGCCAGGGCCCAAGTCCTTGCCAGAGCCGCCGGCAGCCACCCTCGACTGATCGCGCGAAGCCTGCGGGCATCGCGCCGGAGACGGCCATGAAAACCCTGGAAACATTGACCTTCGATAACCGCTTCGCCCGTCTTGGCGACGGTTTCTCGGCCCACGTGCTACCCGAGCCCATCGACAATCCCCGGCTGGTCGTTGCCAGCGACCAAGCCATGGCATTGCTGGACCTGGACCCAGTCGAAGCCCAGGCGCCGCTGTTCGCCGAGCTGTTCGGCGGACACAAGCTGTGGGCTGAAACCGAGCCCCGGGCGATGGTGTATTCGGGGCACCAGTTCGGCCATTACAACCCACAACTGGGGGACGGCCGCGGGCTGCTACTGGGAGAGGTATACAACGAGGCCGGGGACCACTGGGACCTGCACCTCAAGGGCGCCGGCCAGACACCGTTTTCACGCATGGGCGATGGACGGGCGGTATTGCGCTCCTCGATCCGCGAGTTCCTGGCGTCCGAAGCGCTGCACGCCCTGGGCATACCGACTACACGCGCCTTATGCGTGATCGGTTCCGACACCCCGGTATGGCGCGAAAAGCAGGAGCGCGCCGCCATGGTGTTGCGTATGGCGCCGAGCCATGTGCGCTTCGGGCATTTCGAATACTTCTACTACACCAAAAAGCCCGAGTTGCATGCCACCCTCGCGGAGCATGTGCTGAACATGCACTTTGCCGAGTGCCGCGAACAACCGGAGCCGTACCTGGCGATGTTCCGCGAAATCGTCGAGCGCAACGCCGAACTGATCGCCAAATGGCAAGCCTACGGCTTCTGCCACGGTGTGATGAACACCGACAACATGTCGATCCTGGGCATCACCTTCGATTTCGGGCCGTTCGCCTTCCTCGACGACTACGAAGAAGTCCGCCGCCTGCACACGGTGCTGAGCAGGCCGTTCGAAGAACAGCCGGGCATGGACAGCTACGCGCAACGCCCGCCGGAGTGGGGCAAACATCTGGAGATCAGTTGTTCGTCGTAAAACCTTCAGTCCTGCGAGGGCAAGGCATGTGGGAGCAAGGCTTGCCCGCGATGAAAGCAACTCGGTCTTCCCCATAAACCGAGGAGCCTGTATCGCGAGCAAGCTTTGCTCCCACAGGGAAACGTCAAATAAAGGTTTCAACCGACACGCCGAAGCGCCCCGCCAGCCAGCGGATCTGCCTCAAATTGAGCTGGCGCTTGCCGCTCAACACCTCCGATACCACCGACTGGGTGCCGACGCCCGGCAAGTCGCTCTGGCTCATCCCATGCTCGCGCATCAGGTAGCGAAGTGTCTCGACGCCGCTGGCCTTGGGCATTGGCCGATGTTGGTGATCCCAAGCCTCGATCCATTCGCCGATGATGTCCACCAGGCTCATAAGGGGATGGGCTTCGTCTTCACCAATCAATTCCAGCAATTCATCGAGAGCTGCGACCAACCGGTCGTAGTCCTCCTCGTTCCCGGGTTTGCGCAGCAGGGGCGACACAAACTCCCAATGGGCGGCGACTTGTTCGATTAGTGCACTCATCCCTTTTCCTCCTTCCACTTGCCTCTGTCGTATTCCTGATGATCCAGCACGCATTTGATGTACAA
Organism: Pseudomonas sp. PICF6; assembly: GCF_009831705.1. Taxonomy (NCBI): domain Bacteria; kingdom Pseudomonadati; phylum Pseudomonadota; class Gammaproteobacteria; order Pseudomonadales; family Pseudomonadaceae; genus Pseudomonas; species Pseudomonas sp. PICF6. The sequence goes on from NZ_WUUD01000032.1 coordinate 231,123, forward strand.
GCGCTGAGGCCGATAGCGAACCACGGCAACCAGTCGCAATTTATTGCCACCAATATCGAACACATGTAGCGGACCGACCTTGTCGGTTGCGGGAAAAATGGATTTCATCGCAGCGAAGTCAGCCGGGCTGTTGCGTTTGATAAGCCGATACCATTGATCCAGCGAATTGGCGCAGCGCGGCCATTTTTCCTTGGCCTCCCAGATGCGCTTCTCAGTGATCACATGCATGCAATGTCCTTATCGCATTTTGCTATGGAGGAGTTAAACACAGATCGGACGCATCGCAAATTGCGATAGAGCCAAATAGACAGAAGGTTGCCGAAGTGTTTTTTTAGCCTAGTCACTCAAGGCTTCAAGACTTCGGCAAAAAATGTGAGCGGATGTGAGCCTTGCTCACCCCACCTTATCGTTGCCCTGCTCAGGCGTCTCGATGCCCGGTTCTGCCTCGCCACTCTCTGCTTCACCAGCCGGTTTGGCCGGCGGTTTTTTCTCGGGGTAGCCGGGCATGCCGCGGGCGTCTTCGGGAGTCAGTTCATCCCGTTCGTGGCGACGGTCGATGGCGTAGGACGGGGCGGCGTTCGGGTCTTCGTCGCGGCCGGCGGTGCCGAGTACGAAGCCGTCGTCGTTAGGGTTGGTGGGTGCCTGGGGGATAGTTGGATCTTGAGGATTGCTCATGGGGCCTCCTGGGTTGCGAACAGGTGCTGTGTGTTTTTTGAGGGCCTGGGGCGTTTTCAGTGCGGCGCACCTGATGAATGGCAGTCTTGATAAATGTCCTGGGAAAATGCCTGGATCGTGAGTCCGCTCCCACAAGGGAAATCCGGTGGTAATGCTGCCTGCGCCCTACGCCATATCACTCTGGCTGAATTCTTCGGCCAGAAAATCAATCAGCGTGCGCACCGACGGCAGCAACCCGCGCCGGGAGGCGAAGATCGCATGGACGATCCCGCACTTGGGCGTCCAGCCCGGTACCAATTCCACCAGCCGGCCAGCAGCCAGGTCTTCGCGCACCACCACGGCAGGCAGGTGAGCGATGCCGATACCCGCCAGTACCGCGTGACGCAGGGCCAGCAGGTCATCGGTGACCATGCGTGGTTCATGGCGAATCAACGCGCTGGCGCCGTCCGGGCCGAACAATTCCCACTGGTATTCACGCTGCGCCGCCCCCCAGTGCACGCTCGGCAAACCGTGCAGGTCTGCCGGTGAAGCGGGTGAGGACAGGCGCTCGCGGTAGGCCGGGCTGCCTACCAGGCACTGGGTGCTGTTGCCCAGTACTTTCATGACCATGTCGGTGTTTTCCAGCGGCGGAAAACGTACCCGCAACGCGATATCGAACCCCTCATGGATCAGGTCGACCCGGCGGTTGGTGCTCTCAATGAACAACTCCACCCGTGGGTACTTGAGCATGTAGCGGGTCAGCATCGGCCCGACCCAGCTGTTGAGCAACGCTGTCGGGCAACTGATACGCACCAGGCCCTGGGGCTCGGAGCGGTTGCGCTCGATCACTTCGGCCGCGCTCTCGGCCTCGACCCGCATCGCCAGGCAGCGCTGGTAGTAGGCCTGGCCGATCTCCGTCAACGAGCAATGACGACTGGAGCGATGGATCAACCGCACCCCAAGGCGTTCTTCCAGTTGGGCAATGCGCCGGCTGAGCTTCGATTTGGGCATGTCCAGCGCTCGGCCGGCGGCGGCGAAACCGCCGTGCTCGACCACTTGGGTGAAGTAGTAAAGCGTGTTGAGGTCTTCGATGATCGTTCTCCAAATAGAACGCTAAGGCTGATTTTTGCAGTCTAGCGCATCAAAGGTGCCAGTTTTAATCTATGTCCATCGCTTAGCAACACACCAACACTGAAAACTTTAACCACGCCGAACCGTTCGGCAGCCAAAACTTAGAGGACTAACGCCATGACCACTTCCTACAAGCGTCTCGACAAAGATAACGCCGCCGTTCTGCTGGTGGACCACCAGGCTGGCCTGCTGTCGCTGGTGCGTGACATCGACCCGGACCGCTTCAAGAACAACGTGCTGGCCCTGGCCGACCTGGCCAAATACTTCGAGCTGCCAACCATCCTCACCACCAGTTTCGAAACCGGCCCCAACGGCCCGTTGATGCCCGAGCTCAAGAGCCTGTTCCCGGACGCGCCGTACATCGCCCGTCCCGGCCAGATCAACGCCTGGGACAACGAAGATTTCGTCAAGGCGATCAAAGCCACCGGCAAGAAGCAACTGATCATCGCCGGCGTCGTCACGGAAGTCTGTGTAGCCTTCCCGGCACTGTCGGCCCTGGCCGAAGGTTTCGAGGTGTTCGTGGTCACCGATGCCTCTGGCACCTTCAACGAGCTGACCCGTCAATCGGCCTGGGACCGCATGTCCTCCTCGGGCGCGCAATTGATGACCTGGTTCGGTCTGGCCTGCGAACTGCACCGCGACTGGCGCAACGATGTGGAAGGGCTGGCGACCTTGTTCTCCAACCACATCCCGGACTACCGCAACCTGATGACCAGCTACAACACGCTGACCAGCGCGAAGTAACCGGCAACGCGTAGTCCCTGTGGGAGCGAGCCCGCTCGCGATGACGGCAGGACAGTCAATGACGTATTGACTGTCAGGCCGCAATCGCGAGCAGGCTCGCTCCCACAAGTGTTTGCGGTGTGCTCTACACGGTGGTCAAATCTTTACCAATGATCTTTTCTGGAGTTGTCCCAATGCTGATCCCCTGCCCCCACTGCAACGGGCTCAACCGCATCCCCGCCGAACGCCTGGGCGATGAGCCCAAGTGCGGGCGCTGCAAGGCCCAGGTGCTGTTGAGCAAACCGTTCGAACTCAAGCAAGGCGACTACGCCAGCCAGATCAAGGGTGACCTGCCGTTACTGGTGGATGTGTGGGCCGATTGGTGCGGGCCATGCAAATCCTTCGCGCCCGTGTTCGAACAGGCCGCCACGCAACTGGTGGGTAAATGCCGCCTGGCCAAGCTCGACAGCGAAGCCAACCAGCAGCTATCGGCACAGCTGGGGATCCGCTCGATACCCAGCCTGATCCTGTTCAAGGACGGCCGCGAAGTGGCGCGCCAGAGCGGGGCATTGCCGTTGCCGCAGTTGATGAGTTGGTTGCGCGGCCAGGGGATTTGACCTCAGCACTGTGGGAGCGAGCCTGCTCGCGATAGCGGACTGCCTGGCTACCTCTATGTTGAATGTGCCACCGCAATCGCGAGCAGGCTCGCTCCCACAGTGGACTTGTATACGCCAGTCAATCAGGCGCTTTCCAGCAAGCTATGCAACTCCATGAACTGCTGGGTCAGCTTGTGCCGCGGGTCCAGATGGATCAGGGGCAAGCTCGCCTGATGGGATTCACGCATGCGCACCGAACTGCTCAGGTACACCGGCAAAACCGGCAAGCCTTCGGCAATGAGTTCGTCAAGGATCTGCTGCGGCAGGCTGGCCCGCGCCTGGAACTGATTGACGACGATGCCTTCGACTTCGAGCCCTTCGTTGTGGTCGTCCTTGAGTTCTTCTATTTCCGCCAACAGACCGTACAACGCCTGACGTGAAAAGCTGTCGCAATCGAAGGGAATCAGCACACGATCAGCGGCGATCAGTGCCGAAACCGCATAGAAGTTCAAGGCGGGCGGGGTATCCAGATAGATCCGGTCGTAATCCTCGCCCAGCTCTTCGAGCAACTTGCGCAGTTTGTTGATCTTGTGTTTCGCCTCAAGCTTGGGTTGCAGATCCGTCAGCTCGGCGGTGGCAGTGATGACGTGCAGGTTGTCGAACGGTGTTTCGTAGATATCCACCTTGTTCTTTTTCGAGAAGGGCCCGGACGACAGGGTTTGCTTGAAGAAATCGGCGATACCCATGGGGATGTCGTCGCCGGTAAGGCCCGTCAGGTATTGAGTCGAATTGGCCTGGGCATCCAGGTCCACCAACAGCGTGCGATACCCCTCGCTGGCACTGACCGCTGCCAGATTGCAGGCGATGCTGGACTTGCCCACGCCACCTTTCTGATTGAATACCACGCGCCGCATGTCAAAACCTCCGTGTATCAAAGATTCCCGAGTGTAGTAGGCCTCGATACCCCTTCGCTACCTTCGCTGCGGATGGACTACGACGCCGAAGGTTTTTTCCACCCCTGAAGCATCAACTTGGCGCGAGAGTGACAGAAACGTCCGACAGACATACTCGTCATAATCGCGACAATGGCTCTTGTCTGCGCCTGGACGAACGAACCGGTACATTTCGCTGAGCAAAATGTAACCAGCATTTGCTACAAGCCAACCGCACCCGGATAATGCGCGCCACTTGGGTCGCAAGACCATGCAGGGTTGGACGCGGGTCAAACCACTGAACCGTGACAATAAAAGCCCGCAGGGGTGGGGTGTATTTGTGATCAATTTCAACATCGCCCAATGGCGCGCGTGGGCCCCTGGGCTCGAAAGCGTGGACGACTGGCAGGCATGGAGCCGACAGCCGGTCGTGTTGCCCGCCAGCGATGCCGCCCCTGACGTTTCGTTTCTGCCGGCCATGCAGCGCCGTCGCCTCAGTCGCCTGGCGCGGATGGCCTTCAGCGTGGGCTGGCCGCTGGCCGAAGGCCGGTCGAACCTGCCGTTGGTCTTTATTTCCCGTCACGGCGAAACCCCGCGTACTTTTGAGATTCTCAAGGACCTGGCAGCCAACCAACCGTTATCGCCGACTCAATTCAGCCTGTCGGTGCATAACGCCGTGATCGGCCTGTGGTCGATCCTGCGCGGCGAAACCAGCGAAATGACCGCCCTGGCGGCCACGGGCGACGGGCTGGAACACGGGATCCTGGAAGCCGTTGCGCTGCTGAACGAGGGAGCGGCGGCGGTGCTGCTGGTGATCACCGAAGAGCAGCCGCCCCAGGTCTACGCTCCCTGGGTCAACGATGTGCCCTTCCCCTATGCAGTGGGCTTGCTGTTGACTCCAGGCGACGATTGGCAACTGGACCTGTCCACCCAGGCCGATCAAAGGCCCGCCAGCGACTGGCCCCATGCCCTGGGTTTGTTGCGTACGCTGCTGAACAACCTATCCACCTGCCAACATGCCTGGAAGAATCGTGTATGGACCTGGCAACGCAACCGGTGAACGGCAAACATCGCGACGCCTACTACTGGCGCCTGATCGCGACTGCGGCAAGCTTCGTCCTGTTCGGGCTAGGCGGGCTGTGCCTGCGATTGCTGGTGTTTCCATTGCTGGCCTGGCTGCCCGGCGACGCCCAGGCCCACCGCCTGCGAGCCCGCCGCACTGTGGGGCGACTGTTCTGGTTCTTTATCCGTTTCATGGCCCGCACCGGCGTGCTCACCTATCAGATCGACGGCGCGGAGAAACTCGGTCGCCCCGGGCAAATGATCATCGCCAACCATCCGTCGCTGATCGACGTGGTGTTCCTGATCGGCCTGGTGCGCGACGCCAACTGCGTGGTCAAGCAGAGCCTGTGGGAAAACCCCTTCACCCGCGGCCCGCTGCGTTCGACCCAATACATCAGCAACGACGGCAGCATGGACATGCTTGATGCCGCCAGCGACGCCCTGCAGGACGGCCAGAGCCTGATCGTGTTCCCCGAAGGCACCCGTACTCGGCCAGGCCAACCACCGGCCTTTCATCGGGGCGCAGCGGCCATCGCGCTGCGAGGTGCGAAAATCCTCACTCCGGTGACCATCAAGGTCAGCCCCACCACTTTGACCAAGGCCGAACCCTGGTATCGCATCCCTCAGCGCCGCGTGCACTTCAGTTTCCACGTGGGGGCCGATATAGATCCACAGGCGTTCGCCGCGCTCGGCCCTGCGCCGCAGGCTTCGCGCAGGCTCAACGATTTTCTGCATCACTATTACATCAAGGAGCTCGCCGAAGATGAGCGATCTGCACCATGACATCAAACAGCTGATCATCGACGCCCTCGGCCTGGAGGACATCAGCACCGACGATATCGGCGACCACCAGACCCTGTTCGGCGAAGGCCTGGGCCTGGACTCGGTGGATGCCCTGGAGCTGGGCCTGGCGATCCAGAGGGAGTACGGGATCAAGATCGATGCCGACGCCAAGGACACCCGCAACCATTTCAGCAATGTGGCAAGCCTTGCGGCCTTCGTCACTGCAAATCGCGTAGCCTGAGACCGGACCATGCAAACTCGTGACGACATTTTCAATACCCTGCGCGATGCTCTGGTCGAGCTTTTCGAGCTGGACCCTGAGCGCGTAACGCTGGAGTCGAACCTGTATCAGGACCTGGAAATCGACAGCATCGACGCGGTCGACCTGATCGACCACATCAAGCGCCAGACCGGCAAGAAGATCGCCGCCGAAGAGTTCAAGTCGGTGCGCACCGTCAACGACGTGGTCGAGGCGGTCTATCGACTGGTTCAACCGGCCGCATGACCCGGCTGATTGGCCTCGGCCTGCTGCTGGTGGGCCTGTTGTACCCCTTTGCGGTGTATTTCGGCATGGAGCATTTCGCCCCATGGCAGTTCGGCCTGCTGCTGGGTAGCCTGTGGCTGGCCCGGGCATTGCTCGGTAAAAGCGGGCCCGGCAGCCGCTGGATGGCGGTTACGGCAATTGCCTTCAGTGTTTTGCTCGCGCTGTTCGACAGCCCGCTCCTGCTGCGCTGGTATCCGGTGCTGATCAGCGCCTTCATGCTCGGGCTGTTCGCCCTGAGTCTGAAATACGGTCCGCCGATGGTCGAGCGCCTGGCGCGCCTGCGCGAACCGCAGCTGCCGGCCAACGCGGTGGTGTATACCCGCCAGGTCACGGTGGTCTGGAGTGTGTTTTTCCTGTGTAACGGCTTGCTCGCCGCCGCCCTCACCCTCTGGGCGCCGCTGAGCTGGTGGATGTTGTACACCGGCCTGATTTCCTACGGATTGATGGGGCTGCTGTTTGCCATTGAATGGCTTATACGACAACGGGTAAGAGGCCGCCCATGAATTGGATAACACTTGAGCAGATGTTGCTCAGCGCCCAGCCGGACCGTGCTGTGGCCGTCGACCCGGCGCTGAGCCACTCGCAACTGCGGGACGCGGCGCTGGGCCTGGCCGCCGGTCTGCAGGCCCGCGGCGTACGGCGCATAGCGGTGCACCTGGAAGACGCCGCCGACCTGGCGGTGGCCCTGCTCGGTGCCTGGCGCGCCGGGGCCAGCGTCCTGCTCCCGGCCGACCTGCAAGCCCAGACCCGCCAGCGCTGGTCGGCGGACGTCGACCTGTGGTTGACCGATCAACCCACGGACATCCGTCTCGACGACCTGCGACAAGCCCCCCTTGAGGCCACTGAACTGGACCTCGATCAGTGCTGGCTGAGCCTGTGCACCTCCGGGTCAAGCGGCGAGCCCAAGCGCATCGAGAAAAATCTGCGTCAGTTGAGCAACGAAGTCCAGGCCCTGGAACAATTGTGGGGCACCGACCTGGGCCCGGCCTGCGTGATCGGCAGCGTCGCCACCCAGCACATCTATGGCCTGCTGTTTCGGGTGCTGTGGCCGCTGTGTGCCGGGCGTACATTCGTGCGCCGGCAACTGGCTTTTCCCGAAGACCTGCAACGCGCCAGCCGTCAGTACCCGGCTTTTGCCTGGGTCGCCAGCCCGGCCTTGCTCAAGCGCATGGGCGATAACCTCGACTGGCCAGCATTGAGCTGCGTACGCCGGGTATTCTCCTCCGGTGGTGCCTTGCCGACCGAGGCCGCCCAAAGCCTGCACCAGCGGCTGGGGCAATGGCCGACGGAAATCTTTGGCAGTTCGGAAACCGGCGGCATCGCCTGGCGTCAGGGCGCAGGCTTATGGCAGCCCTTCGCCGACGTAAAGCTGAGCCAGGACAGTGACGGCGCCTTGCTGATCGCCTCGCCTTATCTGCCGGCCGGCCATGTGGAACACACCGCCGACGCGGCGCGGATCGCCGGGGATGGACGCTTCGAACTGCTCGGACGGCTGGATCGCATCGTCAAGCTTGAAGAAAAACGCATCTCCCTGCCCATGCTGGAACAGGCGTTGATGGCCCACGACTGGGTCAGCGAAGCCCGACTGGGGGTGGTCCAGGAAAATCGCGCCTCCCTCGGGGCGCTGCTGGTGCTGAGCGAAAGCGGCCTGCACGCCTTGCGCAACCTGGGTCGACGCGCCGTGACCGAGGCCTTGCGCCGTCACTTGAGCGAACACTGCGAAACCCTCGCCTTGCCTCGGCGCTGGCGCTGGCTGCGGCAGTTGCCGCTCAACGCCCAAGGCAAGCTGCCCCAGGCCGAAGTCGAAGCCCTGCTGATGGCTGCGCGCCCCAAAGCCCCGCAAGTGCTCGAACAGGTCGAAACCGACGGGCAATGGAGCCTGCAACTGCTGGTGCCCCCGGACCTGGCGTATTTCAGCGGCCACTTTCCCACCGCACCGGTCCTCCCCGGCGTGGTGCAGGTCGACTGGGCCTTGAGCCTGGGCCGACAACTGATGGACCTGCCGCCACGGTTCGTCGGCATGGAAGTGCTGAAGTTCCAGCAACTGATGCGCCCCGGCGATGAAGTCCAATTGCACCTGCGCTTCGACCGCGAGCGCGGCAAGCTGTACTTCGCTTATCGCAATGACACGGCGGCCTGTTCGAGTGGGCGGATTGTCCTGGGGGTGGCCGATGATTGATTCATGCAAAAACACCGCTCCATTGTGGCGAGGGGATTTATCCCCGCTGGGTTGCGAAGCGACCACAAAAGCTGCGCAACGACACTGCCCGATGACGAGCGCTTCGCACTCGAGCGGGGATAAATCCCCTCGCCACAATGAAATGGGGCAGGACGGAAATTATGCATAACCCCTGCGCCGTCATCCCGGTCTACAACCACGAAACCGCCGTCGCGACCGTGGTGCAGGCACTGCTCGCCAACGGCTTGCCCTGCGTGCTGGTGGACGACGCCAGCAGCCCGGCCTGCGCGGCGGTATTGGAGTGGCTGGCCGAGGGCGAGCAGGTTCATCTGGTCAGGCTGGCGGTCAATCAAGGCAAGGGTGGCGCGGTGATGACCGGTCTGCGGGAAGCGTCGCGCCTGGGCTTCAGCCACGCCCTGCAGGTCGATGCCGACGGGCAACACGATCTTGGCGACGTAAGGAACTTCCTCGAGCAATCCCGCGCTCACCCGGAGGCGGTGATCTGCGGTTATCCCCAATACGATGAGAGCGTGCCCAAAGGCCGCTTGTATGCACGCTACCTGACGCATGTCATGGTCTGGATCAACAGCCTGTCCCTGCAAATCCGCGACTCGATGTGCGGGTTTCGGGTCTACCCCTTGCCACCGGTCCTGACGCTGATCGATTCGACGAACATTGGCAAGCGCATGGATTTCGACTCCGACATCCTGGTGCGCCTGGCCTGGCGCAATCAACCGATGCGCTGGTTGCGTACCCGGGTTCACTACCCCTTGGACGGGGTTTCGCACTTTCGCCTGTTCCACGACAACGTACTGATTTCCAGCATGCACACCCGGTTGTTCTTCGGCATGCTGGTGCGCTCCCCCCTGATTCTCTGGCGACGGTGGCGAACATGAGCCTTGAGACAGACAAGCAGCACTGGGCTGATCGCCAGGAGCGCGGCAGTTTCTGGCTGATGAAACTCACCGCGTTCGCCGCCAAGGTATTGGGCCGCCGCTTATTGAGCCCGCTGCTCTACGGCATCGTCCTGTACTTCTTCATTTTCGGCCGCAGCGCCCGACAGGCAGCCTGGCAATACCAACAGCGCCTGGCCGACTGGAGCGGCCGCACCGAGCTGCGCCCAAGCCATTGGCGAGTGTTCGGGCAGTTCATGGCGTTTGCCGACTCCCTGCTGGACAAGCTCGACGTCTGGAACGGCAAGCTGAGCCTGGAACAGATCGAAATCGTCGATCCGGCATTGCTGCGCAATCACTTGCGCGACGGCCGTGGGCAGATGCTGGTGGGCGCACACCTGGGCAACCTGGAAATGTGCCGGGCCCTGGCCGAGCTGGGCGAGAAAGTGACCATGAACGTGCTGGTGCACACCAAGCACGCCGAACAGTTCAATCGTTTGCTGGGGGAAGCCGGCGCCACGCATCTGCGGCTGATCCAGGTCAGCGAGCTGGACCCGGTGATCATGCTGCAACTGAGCGAACGCCTGGAACGCGGCGAGTGGCTGGCGATAGCCGGCGACCGCATACCGCTGCACGGCGCACGCACTGTGACCGTGGACTTCATGGGTCGCCCGGCGGCATTTCCCCAAGGGCCCTGGCTGCTGGCCGGGCTGCTCAAATGCCCGATCAACCTGCTGATGTGCCTCAAGCACGAGGGACGCTATCGGGTCACCCTCGAACCCTTCGCCGAGGCCGTGGTGTGGAAACGCAGCGACCGCGAGCAGGTCATCACCCATTGGGCCGGCCTCTACGCCCAGCGCCTGGCGCACTATTGCCTCCAGGCACCGCAACAGTGGTTCAACTTTTACCCTTTCTGGAAGACCGATGACGATGCCCACTCTTGAGCCGGTAACCTTCGGCGAACGCCCCTTGCGCATCGAGGACGTACTGGCCCTGGCCAATCGTCAGGTGCAGACGCGGTTGCAGGATGATCCGGCATTCCGCCAGCGCATCGCCAAGGGTGCGCAATTCCTCGACTCTTTGCTGGACAAGGAAGGCGTGATCTACGGCGTGACCACCGGTTACGGCGACTCCTGCGTGGTGGCCGTGCCGTTGCACCACGTCGAGGCCCTGCCCCGTCACTTGTATACGTTCCACGGTTGCGGCCTGGGCAAACTGCTGGACCCGCAGGCCACCCGCGCCGTGCTGGCCGCGCGTTTGCAGTCGCTGTGCCACGGCGTGTCCGGGGTGCGCGTGGAACTGCTGGAGCGGCTCCAGGCCTTTCTCGAACATGACATCCTGCCGCTGATTCCGGAAGAAGGCTCGGTGGGCGCCAGCGGGGACCTGACGCCCCTGTCTTACGTCGCCGCCACTCTCTCCGGCGAGCGGGAAGTGATGTTCGCTGGCGAACGCCGCCTGGCCGCCGACGTGCACCGCGAACTCGGTTGGACTCCGTTGGTGCTGCGGCCCAAGGAAGCCCTCGCGCTGATGAACGGCACCGCCGTGATGACCGGCCTGGCCTGCCTGGCCTTCGCCCGCGCCGACTACCTGTTGCAACTGGCAACCCGCATCACCGCGCTGAACGTGGTCGCGCTGCAAGGCAACCCGGAGCACTTCGACGAGCGCCTGTTCGCCGCCAAGCCGCATCCGGGGCAAATGCAAGTGGCCGCGTGGCTGCGCAAGGACCTGGCGATCGACGCCCCCACCGCGCCGCTGCATCGCCTGCAGGATCGCTACTCCCTGCGCTGCGCCCCCCACGTGCTTGGCGTGCTGGCCGACAGTCTGAACTGGCTGCGTTCATTCATCGAAATCGAGCTCAACAGCGCCAACGACAACCCGATCATCGACGCCGAAGCCGAGCGCGTACTGCACGGCGGGCATTTCTACGGCGGGCATATCGCCTTTGCCATGGACAGCCTCAAGAACCTGGTGGCCAACGTCGCCGATCTGCTGGACCGCCAGCTCGCGCTATTGGTCGACGAACGCTACAACCACGGCTTGCCGAGCAACCTGTCCGGCGCCAGCGCCGAGCGAGCGATGCTCAACCATGGCTTCAAGGCGGTGCAGATCGGCACCAGCGCCTGGACCGCCGAAGCCTTGAAAAACACCATGCCGGCCAGCGTGTTCTCGCGCTCCACCGAATGCCACAACCAGGACAAAGTGAGCATGGGCACCATCGCTGCCCGGGATGCGATCCGCGTGCTGGAACTGACCGAACAAGTGGCCGCCGCGACGCTGCTGGCCGCCAACCAGGGCGTGTGGCTGCGCAGCCGTGCCGAAGATGCCCGACCGCTGCCGCCGGCCTTGGCCGACATGCACGAACAGCTGGCCGTGGATTTCCCGCCAGTCATCGAGGATCGCGCTCTGGAAGGCGAATTGCGCCTGTGCCTGCAACGCATCGCCGAACAACACTGGAGGCTGCATGCGTAGCCAAGGGGTGTTGCACGTCGAAACGCAGATCGTGGTGCCGTTTTTCGATGTCGATTCGATGAACGTGGTCTGGCATGGTCATTACGTCAAGTACCTGGAAGTGGCCCGCTGCGCCTTGCTCGACCTGATCGGCCACAACTACAACGACATGCTCGCATCCGGCTATGCGTGGCCGGTGATCGACCTGCAACTGCGCTACGTGCGCAGCGCCGTGTTCGGTCAGACCCTGACCGTGCGCGCCAGCCTGGTGGAATGGGAGAACCGCCTGAAGATCAATTACCTGATCAGCGACGCAGCCACGGGTGAACGTCTGACCCGCGCCAGCTCGGTGCAAGTGGCGGTGGACGTCGCGAGTCGCGAAATGCTGCTGGCCTCGCCGCGGGTCTTTGTCCAAGCCGTCGAGAGGAAACTACCGTGAAACGCCTGTTCATCTGGCTGCTGCTGTGGGGCCTGGCGCCCTTTGCCCAGGCGTTCGACTTGCAACAGTTGAGCGAACAACTGGCGCGCCCGGACGTGATCCACGGCCAGTTCATCCAGGAAAAACACCTGCGCGCCCTGCCCCAGCCGCTCACCAGCAAGGGCCGTTTCGTATTGGCAAAAAACCATGGCCTGCTGTGGCTGCTGCAAACCCCGCTGCAGCAGGATTACCGCATCACCCCCCTGGGAATCGCCCGGCGCGATGGCGGCACCTGGCAGACACTGCCGAACAAGAGTGCCGGCGCCGAGCAGAATCGTTTGTTCCTTGCGGTGTTACAGGGCGACAGCAGCGGCCTGCAACGGGACTTCGACCTCAGTCTGTCGGGCCAACCGCAGCAGTGGAAGCTCACCTTGACCCCGCGCTCGGTGCTGCTCAAACAAATCTTCAACCAGATCAACATCGATGGCGGCGAACTGGTGCAGCGTATCGAACTGCTGGAAACCCAGGGTGACCGTACCGTGCTGCGCATGCAAAACAGCACCAGCGCGAAAGCCTTGAGCGAAGCGGAGCAACATGACTTTGCCGAGTGAACACAAGCTGCCGCGACTGTTCCTGATTCTGCTGTTGGCGGTGATGGCGCTGGCCGGTTGGCAGTGGCGCAATGGCGCGCCGCTGTCGGCCAACCTCATGGAGCTGGTGCCCGGTACCGCTCCTGATGCGCTTGAACTCATCGCCGAACAACGCATGCAAGAACCCCTCAACCGCGAGGTGCTACTACTGGTCGGGCACACCGAGCGCCAACAGGCGATCGCTTTGGCGCAAACCCTTGGCGAGCAATGGCAGGCCAGCGGTTTGTTCGACAAGGTCCAGTGGACGTTGCAGGCCGACCTGCCGGCCTTGCGCGCGCAATTGCTCAAGGGGCGGCTGGCAATGCTCTCGGCCGCGGATCGGCAACAACTGATCGATCAGCCCCAGGCCTTCATCCAGCAACGGGTGCAGGCGCTCTTCGATCCGTTCAGCGGCTTCAGCCTGGTGCCGAGCCAGGACGACTGGCTGGGCCTGACCGGGCGCATCCAGAACAGCCAGCCCCAACGCGGTGCGATACAGCTGGACGTGGGCAGCGGCGCGCTGATTGCCGAAGCCGACGGCAAAAACTGGGTGATGCTGCGGGCCCGCACCCATGGCAACGCTTTCGACATGGACCTGCCGCTGCAAGTGGCCGACCTGCTGCAACGCAGCCGTGATCAGGCGGGCCTGGCCCAAGGGCAATTGCTGGCGGCCAGCGGCCTGCTGTACGCCGCCAGTGGCCAACAACAGGCTTCGCGGGAAATCACCTGGGTGGGCGGCGGGGCGACAATCGGCATTTTGCTGTTGCTGTTGCTGGCCTTCCGACGCTTGCGAGCGTGGCTGGCATTCGTGCCGGTACTGGTGGGTATCCTGTTCGGCACGGTGGCCTGCGTGGCGCTGTTCGGTCGCATGCATGTCATGACCCTGGTGCTGGGTTCCAGCCTGATCGGTGTGGCGGTGGATTACCCGCTGCACTACCTGTCCAAAAGCTGGAGCCTCAAACCGTGGCGCAGTTGGTCGGCCCTACGCCTGACCCTGCCGGGACTGAGCCTGAGCCTGGCGACCACCTGCATCGGCTACCTGGCCCTGGCCTGGACGCCGTTCCCGGCCCTGACCCAGATCGCGATCTTTTCCGCCGCCGGTTTGATCGGTGCTTACCTGACAGCGGTTTGCCTCTTGCCGGCACTGCTCAAGGGCGTGGACTTACACCCGGCCCAGTGGCCGCTGCGGCTGTGCGAACACCTGCTCAGGGCGCGCGAAGCGTTGCTGGCGCGGGTGCGAACACCGGTCTTGTTAGGGCTCTTGCTGATCTTCTGCGCCGGCGGCCTCTGGCAACTGACCACGAAAAACGACATTCGCCAATGGATCGGCACGCCTGAGCAGTTGACCGACGAAGCCCAGGCCATCGCCCGTATCACCGGCTTCCAACCCACCAGCCAGTTCTTCCTGATCCGCGCCGATAATCAGTCACACCTGCTGGAACGTCAGACGGTGCTCAACGAGCGGCTGGAGCAGTTGATTGGCCTGGAGAAGCTGGAGGGCTACCTGTCGCTGAACCAACTGGTCAGCCCGCCCGCCGAACAGCAGAAAGTGCGTGACGCCCTGGCCCGGTTGCCGGCGTTCTGGCAACCGCTGCTGGACCTGGGAGTGCCGGTCGCCGCACTGCAAGCCGAACTGACGCAATTGCAGGCCTTGCCGGTGACCGACATCGATACCGCACTGGCCGGCCCCCTGGCCGAACCGTACCGCACACTCTGGCTCGGCCCGACGGCGGAGGGCGTGGCGGCGGTGGTCAGCCTGCAAGGCTTGAATGATGCAGCGCTGCTCAGGGTGCAGACGCTGGATCTGCCCGGCGTACAACTGGTCGATCGCCTGGGGGACCTGAACCGGGTCTTTGCCGCCACGCAAGTCAGCGCCGCCGAATTGAAACTGGCCTCCTGCGTGCTCATCCTGCTGTTATTGACCTGGCCGTTCGGTGTCGGCGGCGCCCTTCGTGTCGTCGCGCTACCGTTGCTGGCGGCGCTGTGCAGCCTGGCGAGCCTCGGCTGGCTGGGCCAGCCACTGACCCTGTTCGGCCTGTTCGGTCTGTTGCTGGTCACCGCCATCGGTGTCGATTACGCGATCCTGATGCGCGAACAGATAGGCGGCGCCGCGGTGAGCCTGCTGGGCACCCTGCTGGCGGCAGTCACCACCTGGTTGTCGTTCGGCCTGTTGGCAGTTTCCAGCACGCCAGCGGTGAGCAACTTCGGCCTGGCGGTCAGCCTGGGGCTGGCCTTCAGTTTCATGCTGGCGCCGTGGGCCGGGCATCAGACCCACGCGGCAGCGGTTACGGAGCCGGCCCAGTGATCATCCTGATGTTCTGGCTCATGGCTCTGGGGCTGTTCGCGGTGGCGACAGTCATCGGTCGTCGCTTCGGACTGATCCCGATTGTCAGCCAACTGCTGTTTGCGACGCTTGGCCTGCCGTTGCTGATGTACTTCTGGATCGAACCAGGCTGGCAGCTCAACGGCGCGCAACTGGTGGCGCCGGTGTGGCTGAGCAATCTCTACAGCCTCGCCTTCGCCCTGTTGCTGGGGCACATCCTCAGCGACGTGATCGACCTGCGGCTGGACCGCCAGAGCGTGAAAGTCGCCCTGCCCAGCTTCGGCGTTCCATTCGCCTGCGGTTTGGCGACCGCGCTCTGGCTGCTACCGCCCCAGCCCTGGATCAGTTCCCTGGCGGTGGGGCTGCTGTTTGCGATCACCGCCATCCCGGTGCTGTACCTGTACCTGCGTCACATCGACTACCCGCCCGCCGCCACACGGCGCCTGGTGCAAACCGCGATTCTGATCGACTTGATCTGCTGGAGCCTGTTCGCCCTGGCCCAAGGCAGCCTGCACCTGGCCAGCCTGTTGCTGCCGTTGGCCGGTGCCTGTGTGCCGCTGCTGTTGCGACTGCTTGGCCTGCGCCAGCCGCTGCTGCACAGCGGGATCTTTTTCGCCCTGCTGGTGGTGGCCGAACACTACCGGCTCAACGCGCTGATTGTCGGCATCGGCTATCTGCTGTGCATGGCCGCGCTCAAGGTGCCGCTGGTGTTGCCGCTCAACGCAAACTGGATGCAAGGTTTGCAGACCTACCTGGCGATCCCGCTGATCCTCACCTTCGGCATCGTGCAGATCAACGTCCACAGTGCCCTGAGTCGCCTCGACTGGCTCCAGATCGGCGCATTGCTGCTGTTACCCATCGCCAGCAAACTGCTGGGCAACTGGCTGGGACTGGGCTGGGCCGGGGCCTCGTTCCCGGGCGCCAGTCGCTGGCGCGAAAGTGTCTTGCTGAACATTCGCGGCTTGAGTGAAATCGTGTTCCTCAACCTGCTGTTACAACAACAGCTCATCAGCCCGGCGGTGTACTTTGCGCTGATGCTGATGGGCCTGATCGCGACATTGCTGCCGGCCCTGGCCGGCTTCCACCGTATTCCCTCGATTGCCGTCCCGGCCAGGAGCTCCAGTGCCAACAGTTGAAATGGAACGTCGACAGGTCGTCGTCATCGGCGCAGGTCCCTCTGGCGCTATCGCCGCCGCGCTGCTCAAGCGCAAGGGCCACGATGTGCTAGTCATCGAGCGCCAGCATTTCCCACGGTTTTCCATCGGCGAAAGCCTGTTGTCCCATTGCCTGGACTTCGTCGAAGAGGCCGGCATGCTCGAGGCGGTGAAT
>NZ_WUUD01000032.1:247776-272293 GCF_009831705.1 Pseudomonas sp. PICF6
TTTCAGCGCAAGAATGGCGCGGCGTTCGCCTGGGGCGAGCGCTACAGCGCCTTCGATTTCGGCGATACCTTCAGCAAAGGCAAGCCCACCACCTTCCAGGTGCAGCGCGCCGACTTCGACAAGCTGCTGGCCGATCAGGCGGCGTTGCAAGGTGTCGAGATCCGTTATGGACAGGCCATCACCGGCGCCGACTTCTCACTTGCCAAACCACAACTGGGCGTCCAGCGCGAAGACGGCAGCGCGTACCTCGTAGAGGCCGATTTCGTCCTCGACGCCAGCGGCTATGGCCGGGTCTTGCCACGCCTGCTGGACCTTGAGGCGCCCTCGAACTTTCCGCTGCGCCAGGCGGTGTTCACCCACATCGAAGATTGCATCGATGCCCCAACCTTCGACCGCGAAAAAATCCTTATCACCACTCACCCGACCCAACGCGATGTGTGGTTCTGGACCATCCCGTTCAGCGACGGGCGCTGTTCAGTCGGCGTGGTCGCGGCGGCGGAACATTTCGCCGGTCGCACTGACGATCTTGACGCTTGCCTGCGCGGCTTCATCGACGAAACACCAAGCCTGGCCGGTGTACTCAGCAACGCGATATGGGACACCCCGGCGCGAACCATTGGCGGCTATTCGGCCAATGTCAAAACACTGCATGGTCCCGGGTTCGCCCTGCTGGGCAACGCCGCGGAATTCCTCGACCCGGTGTTCTCTTCCGGCGTGACCATCGCCATGCGCTCGGCCAGCATGGCCGCTGGGGTGCTGCATCGGCAGTTGCAAGGAGAAAGCGTGGACTGGCAAAGCGAATTCGCCGAGCCACTCAAACGTGGCGTCGACACCTTCCGCTGCTACGTCGAGGGCTGGTACGCCGGCACCTTCCAGGACGTGATTTTCTACACCGACGGCTCGCCAGACATTCGCCGCATGATCAGCGCGATCCTCGCCGGTTATGCCTGGGATGAGCGCAATCCGTTCGTCAGCGAACCCAAGCGGCGCCTGCGCATGCTGTCGGAAATCTGTGCGAGCCCGGCACCATGAGAAAGCAGCCATGAGCTACCTGAGCGACAACTACGTCGAAGAGACTCGCTTCGGCTTCTGGTTCCTGCGCAGCCACACCTGGCAGCACCATGTCTTGCGGGTGGCGATCAATGACCTGCGCAACCTTTTCAGCGGCCCGTTGCCGGTGGCTCCGGTGCTGCTCGATGCCGGTTGCGGCCAGGGCAAGTCGTTCCAATACTTGCACCAGGTGTTCGCGCCACAACGCCTGATCGGCGTCGACGCCGACCCTCACAGCCTGGACCTGAGTCTTGCGGAAGCCGCACGCCAAGGCATCGCCGTGGAACTGGTCGGCAGCGATTGCGCGACGTTGATGGTGCCTGATGACAGCGTCGACCTGCTGTTCTGCCATCAAACCTTTCATCACCTGGTGGAGCAGGAAAAAGCCCTCGCCGAGTTCTATCGCGTGCTCAAGCCCGGCGGCTATCTGATGTTCGCGGAGTCCACGGCGGCCTACATCGATACCTGGGTGATCCGCTGGCTGTTCCGTCATCCCATGCACGTGCAAAAAAGTGCCGCGCAGTACCTGGAGATGATCCGCGATCAGGGTTTCCAGTTCGAAGCCGCCAACGTCTCGTATCCCTATCTGTGGTGGAGCCGCGCCAGGGATTTCGGCCTTCTCGAACGCTTCGGCCTGCGCCGCCCGCGGCCCTTTGGCGAGCGGGAGGAAACCCTGATCAATGTAGTGGCCCGTAAACCCGTTGAAGGGACTGTCGAATGATTCGTGCGCTGCTTTTGGGCTGCTTGCTGTTGCTCGGGGCCTGCGCCAGTCAGGCGCCGTTGCCGGAACGCACACCAACCCTGGCACTGCCGCTGCAGTTGCATATCGAGCGGCAAATGGCCGGACAGCGCCAGGATTGGCTGCTGGTGATCCAGCGCGAAGGCGCCGGTATCCGCTGGTCGATGCTGGACCCACTGGGCATTCCCCTGGCCCGCCAACGCCTGGTGGACGGCCAGTGGCAAGCCGACGGACTGCTGCCACCCAATGCCGAAGCCCGTGAGCTTTTCGCCGCGCTGTTGTTTGCCCTGACGCCTGAAACCGAGCTGCCGGACAACTACCCCACCGCCCGGCAAGAGGTTCGGCAACGAACCCTGGGCCAACGCTGGCAAGTGCGCTACAAGCAACCGCTGGATTTTGAACTGGGCCTGCACGAAGGCCCGCACTACCGCATCATGCCGTTGACCGAGAGTACCCCATGACCGCTTATTTGAATGCCCTGGGGGTAATTTGCGCCCTGGGCCGGGGTAAAGATGAAGTGGCGCGCAACCTGTTTGCCGGCGACTGCGGCGGCGTGCGCGTGCAGGATGGCTGGGTGGCCGAACGTAAATTGCCGGTGGCCTCGGTGCCCGGTGAACTCGCTTGCATACCGCAATCTTTGATCGCGCACCGCAGCCGCAACAATCAGTTGCTGCTCGAAGCGGGGCTGCAGATTCGCGATGAGATCGATCAGGCCATCCAGACCTACGGTCGCGCTCGCATCGGTGTCGTGCTGGGCACCAGTACCTCGGGCATCGAAGAAGCCAGTCAGGGCATTGCCCATTACCTGCGTGAGCAGCACTTCCCCGACGGCTACGACTACCAGCAACAGGAGCTGAGCGCACCGGCCAACTTCCTTTGCGACTGGCTGGAGCTGAGCGGCCCGTCCTATGTGATATCCACCGCCTGCACATCCAGCGCCCGGGCCTTAATGAGCGCCCGACGCCTGCTCGACCTGGGCCTGTGCGATGCGGTGCTCTGCGGCGGCGTGGACAGCCTGTGCAAACTGACCCTCAACGGCTTTTCGGCCCTGGAAGCGGTATCGGGGGAGCGCTGTAATCCGTTTTCGGTCAACCGCAGCGGCATCAACATCGGCGAGGCCGCGGTGCTGTTTCTCATGAGCAGGACGCCGGGACGTCCGGCACCGATCGCCTTGCTGGGTGACGGCGCCAGCTCCGATGCCCACCATATTTCAGCGCCGGAGCCCAGTGGTCGCGGCGCTCGCCAGGCCATGGAAAAAGCCTTGCGTCGCGCCGGCCTGCAACCCGGCCAGATCGATTACCTGAACCTGCACGGCACCGCCACGCAACACAACGACGCCATGGAAAGCCAGGCAGTGGCCGGGCTGTTTCCAGCGGGCGTGCCCTGTTCGTCGACCAAGCCCATGACCGGCCATACCCTTGGGGCCGCCGGGGCGCTGGAGGCGGCGTTCTGCTGGTTGAGCCTGAGTACGCAAAACACCGCCCAGGCCTTGCCGCCGCATGTCTGGGACGGCCAGGCCGATCCTGCACTGCCGGCATTGAAGTGGGTCACTACCGACACCCGCCTGAACCCGACATCACCGCGCCGCCTGATGAGCAACTCGTTCGCCTTCGGCGGCAACAACGTCAGCCTGATTATCGGAGACGCCCCATGATTGACTGGCCGCTCGCCGAACTGCTGCCCCACGCCGGCGACATGATTCTCATCGACCGCGTCCTGGCGTTCGATGATGAGCAGATCCACACCCTCGCCACCGTCAAGCCCGGCGGGTTGTTCAGCCGCGACGACGGCGGGCTGCCGGCCTGGGTCGGCATTGAATTGATGGCCCAGAGCGTCGCCGCGTTTGCCGGTTGTCATGCACGCCGCCGCGGCGACGCCGTGGAGCTGGGTTTTTTGCTCGGCACCCGCAAGTTCGAATGCAATGTCGAGTTTTTCCCGGCCGGGACCGAATTGACCATCCACGGTTTGCGCTCGCTGGAAGACGACAACGGCATGGGCGTGTTCGAATGCCACATCAACGCCCCGGGCATTCATGCCATGGCCCGGTTGAATGTGTTCCGGCCACCTCAGCCAGCTCACTACCTTCATGAACCGTCCGCAACAGGAAATACGCCATGACTGAATCCGTACTGGTCACCGGCTCCAGCCGTGGCATCGGCCGTGCCATCGCCCTGCGCCTGGCCCAGGCCGGGTACGACATCGTGCTGCATTGCCGCAGCGGGCGCGCCGAGGCTGAGGCCGTCCAGGTCGAAATCCAGGCGCTGGGCCGCAATGCCCGGGTGCTGCAATTCGACGTGTCGGACCGCAGCGCGTGCAAAACCATTCTCGATGCTGATGTTGAAACCCACGGTGCCTATTACGGCGTGGTGCTCAACGCCGGCCTGACCCGCGACGGCGCATTCCCGGCCTTGAGCGAGGACGACTGGGATGTAGTGATGCGGACCAACCTGGACGGTTTCTACAACGTCCTGCACCCGGTGATGATGCCGATGATCCGTCGGCGCGCCGCTGGGCGAGTTGTTTGCATCACCTCCGTTTCGGGGCTGATCGGCAATCGCGGCCAGGTCAATTACAGCGCGTCGAAAGCCGGCCTGATCGGCGCGGCAAAGGCGTTGGCAATCGAGTTGGGCAAGCGCAAGATCACTGTCAATTGCGTCGCGCCCGGACTGATCGATACCGCCATGCTCGATGAAAACGTGCCCGTGGAAGAACTGATGAAAATGATCCCCGCCCAGCGCATGGGTACCCCGGAAGAAGTCGCGAGCGCGGTGAATTTCCTGATGTCCGCCGAGGCCGGCTACATCACCCGGCAGGTCCTGGCCGTCAACGGAGGCCTGTGCTGATGAAGCGCGTCGTCGTTACCGGCATGGCCGGCATCACCTCTCTGGGCAGCGACTGGGAAACCATCGCCGCCAACTTCGCCGCCAACCGCAGCGGCATACGACGCATGGATGAATGGGACCGCTTCACCGAGCTGAACACTCGCCTGGCCGGGCCTGTCGATGATTTCCAGGTCCCGACCCACTGGACGCGCAAGCAACTGCGCAGCATGGGTCGGGTATCGCGCCTGGCCGTCGGCGCCGCCGAACAGGCCCTGGCCGATGCGGGGCTGTTGGGCGATGAGTCGATCAAGGACGGGCGCATGGGCGTCTCCTGTGGTTCGTCAACCGGCAGTACCGACGAGATCAAGGCGTTCGGCAACATGCTGCTCAACAGCGTGGCCGAAGGGTTGAACGCCAACTCCTATGTACGGATGATGCCCCACACCACGGCGGCCAATATCAGTATCTTCTTCGGGCTTACCGGACGGCTGATCCCCACCTCCAGCGCCTGCACCAGCGGCAGCCATGGCATCGGCTATGCCTATGAGGCAATCAAATTCGGTCGCCTGCCGCTGATGCTCGCCGGCGGCGCGGAAGAGCTCTGCCCGACCGAAGCGATGGTCTTCGATGCGCTGTACGCCACCAGCCTGAAAAACGACGCCCCGCAGACCAGCCCACGGCCCTATGACAAGGACCGCGATGGCCTGGTGATCGGTGAAGGCGCCGGCATGCTGGTACTCGAAGAACTGGAACACGCCCTGGCCCGAGGAGCGCGAATCCATGCCGAAATCGTCGGCTTCGGCAGCAACGCCGACGGTCAGCACGCTACCCGTCCCGAACTGAGCACCATGCGCCGGGCCATGGAACTGGCCCTGGAAGATGCGGGCCTGGAACCTGCCGCCATCGGCTACGTCAACGGCCACGGCACCGCCACCGAACAGGGCGACATCGCCGAAACCCTGGCCACCAGCAGCCTGTTTGGCGAGCACATGCCCATCAGTTCGCAGAAAAGCTTTCTCGGTCATACCCTCGGCGCCTGCGGTGCGCTGGAATCGTGGTTCAGCATCGAAATGATGAACCGCGATCTCTACGTGCACACCTTCAACCTCGATGAGGTCGATCCCCAGTGCGGCAAGCTCGACTACCTGTGCAATGAGTTCAGGTCCATGAGCAACGAGTACGTGATGAACAACAACTTCGCTTTTGGCGGGGTCAACACCTCGTTGATTTTCCGCCGCTGGCGCTGAGCTGGATTGATATCCCTGTTACCCGTGATCAAGGAATGAGGGGCTGCGACCGGCATTGATCGGCTTGCACCAGGCAGCCAAACAATCTGTGGGAGCAAAACTTGTCCCCACAGATGCAGTGGCTTCGACCGTTTCGTTCGTACACCGCCTGACACCGCTGCAGGCGGTATCTATCTACCACCCTGCCTGCGTTCTTCTCCCATAGGTTGCTCCTTCCGAAAATTTCTCAGGAAGAGAACATGCTGGAAGACAACCCGTTACAGGCCGACAGTGCCATGGCCACAAGCGCTGCGCTGATAAACCGGCTCAATGCCTCGCAGCAGCAGATGATCCACCTGAACGGCGCCGTTCCCCGTCCGTCGAAGGTGACAGCCCAACATATGGAGTACTGGCTGGCGAAAGCCTTTCCCAGCCTGGCGAACACTCTGGTAGCCAAAGACATACTGGTGTGCCGGCGGCAGGACGAGCCGACTTCAAAACGAACGGTGGTGCAGACTGTTCCCCTCGATACGCTTTTCTGGCGCGCGATCGCCGGCGAGATCAACGCGCGCGAGTTCTTCCTCGAATTGGACAATATCGACATCGTCACGGGTAAGGACGATGCCACGCAAATGCCGGCAGTCCTCAATAGTCGTGACGCAAAGGAAGAGATCAGGCGGCGGATAAGCGTCACGCCCGCGTCTCATGCACGACTGCTGGAGCGGGCGCTGGAGCATTTTTGGGATAAACCTGCCGAGTTCAGCCAAGGCCGCAGTGTCAGCGACTGGCTGGCCGATGAGTTCGGCACGCAACTCAAGGCACAGGCGGATCTCCACCGGCTGGACGCTGTGTTGAGCCTGCCGATGCACAAAGCGGTGGCGGACTTCGCCCTGTCGGCGCCGGACGGCGCGTCCCGTGCCAAGCTGGCGGAGCGTGTCCGGCCCGGGGTCTACGGTTTGAATCTGACCCCCGAAGGGTGGGGGTTCAGCGTACCGATGCCGGGGGCGGTTGCGCTGACGCAGCATGATAATGCCGATCATCCGGGGGGCGCGGTGCTATGCAGCCCGGGTAGCCCACTGGAGGTTTACGCTGACTTGACGACGTTGAAGGCCAGCCTGGTGGAAGACGGCACTCAGGATACGGTGAGCACGGCGTCAATGGCGCAGAACTTTCTCGCTCGCCTGGTCACTGACCTGCGAGCGGCGCAGAAAACCGCCGTGAGCGAGGTTCTATCCAGCGGCCCGACAGAGGGAGAGAGTCTCACCACCTGGATGGCCAGGATAGATGCGGCGGCGGACCTCAGGCACAAGCTGGATCTGTCCGGCGCCATGGACGAGCGCGAGTTACGGCTGAACCGGAAAAAACTGCACGACTGGCTGCACCGCGACCCTAACGTTATCGGCAGCGACCGTCTGGCCTGGTGGAAGGCCGTGCAGGACTTGCAGCAAACCCTGACAGATTCGCCACCACCACCGGACCCGGTCACCCTGGCAACCCCTGACGCCCTTCATGACCGGACTCGCACCCTGCTTGCCAGGTTCATCAAGGAGAAGTACCCACCGGTCGATCCTGACCAGGTCTCTCTGAGTATCCGCAAGCATCTGCTCGATCCGCACGCCCCGACAGGCGAGTCGCCATTCGGCTCCGGGCTCTCGTCAGGCAAGGTGAAGGGCCTATTTGATGACCGCCGCTCCCTGACGCAGTGGGCAATGTCCAACCTGACGCCGGAGGAACGCACGGCCAGCGACACCACGGTGGAAGGTCCGCTGAGTTTTGCGCAGATTGTAGAAGTCATTGAACGGGCAAACATCGGTGCCCGGCTCTCGCCCGCGTTGCAGCTCGCAGCCCGGGAGCAGCAAGCACAGTGGATGTCCCTGAAGGCCAAACAGATGCGGGCGCAGGCGTGGGCCGCCCATATCTCGGGCGACTTTACCCACGACAAGGACAATACCGGGCTGAACCTGGTGCTGGCGGCGCTGGACAGCCCGACGCCGCAGGGGCGCAGCAAGGTCAACGGACACGAGGTGGTGGTCCGTCAGATCCAGTGGGGCGACAGCGTACTCAAGGAGTTGCTGGCCTTTGGGGTGAAGACCCTTGGCAGCCGGCCTTCGTTGACCCTGTACACACCAGAAGCACCGGACGGCAAGCAGTTCAGGGACGTCGATGCCGGAAGCGACCGGGAGCTGGAGGCGGCCCTGGTGCGGACGCTCACCGCCACGCCGGAAATGACCCGCTGGCTGATTTCGCACCTGCCGCTGCTCAAGCAAGCCGATCAGCTTGCCAGCCTGGTGCCGTCCGCGGAAAACCTGACCCTCAACGAGAAGATCAAGAAAGTGACGCAACCCACGTTCTCCTGGATCAAGCACAGGGTTCAGGACGACTTCGCATTGAAAGTCTATTCGCCCGTGGTTAAAGGCAACCTTTTCAAAGCGCTGCATGAGACGCAGATCACCCAAGCGATCCAGACGGCGGACCTGCTGACCGTGACCAACGCCGAGCGCGACAGCACAGCGGCACAAGATGGGCGCAGGACTGCAGTCATGCTACTGACGGGGGCGATGTCAATGTTCTATGCAGGCCGGCTGGGTGGGGTACTGGGCCGCGCGATTCCGCCCGTGATGACCGGCGGTGCTGCGGTGTCGGCGATAAAGGATGAGGGCGGCAGCTTCAGCCAGTGGACGAGTGATCTTATCAGCGGGCTCGGTGAGGTACTGGCAGAGGGCGGTCAGGACCTGATCATGTCCCGCGCGGCACGGCGCCGGGGTAAGCCTCGCCCGGCACTTTCAGCCTTGCCCCGCATGCCGGACCCGGAGCTCGAACCGTTCATCCTCAAAGGGTTCGATGGCAAGGGACTGGTGCCCGAGGGGCGCAATCGGTACAGGGACGCCGGTGGGCAGGGTTATCTGAAGCTGGGGAAGGACTACTGCAAAACCGCCATACAAGCAGGCGAACGAATTATCTATGGGCCGAACAACCGTACCGACCAGCGGACGGTAACCTGGGAAAATGGCCGCTGGCAGATCGAAGAGCCAAAACGGCTGCTTGGTGGTGGAGTCATACAAAGCCTGTTCGGTCGGACCCCGGAAACCCCGCAACAGAAAACCTATAACGCGTTGGTAGAGGGCGTCCTCGTCGACCATCAGTGGCCGTCTCGGGCAGTGGTGAATACGGCAAAAAAAGTCATCTACTCGATGCCCGAGGAACTGGCAGAGCGTATCGTGCGCGAGAGCATGAATGACATCCACGTACGCGACATAGACACTTATCGCTCACGAATAAACTGGATAAACAAAGGACACCAGGACCTCACGCAACATAAAAAGGCCCACGACAGCCTGCTGTATAAATACAACGTATGGCAGGCCGTCGACTACTGCACCAGAGACATCGACTCCCAGGCAAGAGGGATCCAGCTGACGTCCGCTCAAAAGATAAAAGTATTCGACATGACCCTGCCGCTGAAAAGGGAGCTTTTCGACAGCGAAGGCAACTTCAAGATGATGATGTCCTCCTTGCCCGACAATCTCACCGGCGCGTCATTCATTACCATCATCCCTGAACAGGGGAAAAAGAAAGCCGCCATGACTAAAATCCAGGACGATATTCATGACGTGGTCGAGGCAGCGGAAAAGCGCGTTTGGGTCGATCTGGGCGAGCGGTACTCAGGGACGGGACCCGAGGTGGAAGCGGCCAGGGAACAATATAAACAGAACCCTGAAAATTTCCGGGCGTATAAAAGTAACAAACTCAGCGCGTTCAGGGACGAGATGAAAAAAAGACACAAGCCCGGCCTCCTGACCGAAATCCGCAACCATAAGATTCCTTATGTCATCGTCAACAAGGGCAAGTCGCAGCGGAAAACGTTATTGGTCACCGGCGAGGACATCACGAACTTCAGTAAAAACCTCTCGAACTACGACACGTTTGATATCGAGGTCGTGACCCAAGTCCCGACGAAGAAAGTCACCGGCAAGCCTGCGGCCGCGACCGCCCCCCTCGCTGTTGCGGAAGGCCCGGTTGTCGCAGACAAATTTTCGACAAGCACCAGCCTGCTGGCCGAGTCACAGATGTCATATGACACTTTTACTGAGGCAGCCAAAACGAAAATAACGGAAATCATGGCTGACATTCGTGCAGGCCGGGTCACCACCAAGCGCATCAACCGGTATTACTGGTACGACATGGCGCAACTGTCACCCGGAAGTGGCAGAGGCGCATGGCGCGCTGCCTTTGAACGCAAGGGCGATACCTGGACCCTTCAAGGGTTTTATGACTATCACGTCAATAGGCCGGCGACGGTTTGGGAGGGTTAAGGAATACGGTAAATAGTTGGGCCGATGCTGAGGCTGTAACGAAGAAGGGCGCCTTATGGCGCCCTTCACAAACAGACTGGCTTGTCATTCATCATGCTGACCTGTTCAGGTGCTGGCATGCAGTTTCAGTCCCAACGCTTTGACAACTTTTCAAAATAGTGCCGAACTCAGGATTTCCTTCCCCCGACAAGGCGCGGTAAAGATTTTCCCGGGACAGCCCGGCATCACGGGCCAATTCCGCGAGCTCGTGCAATGGTTCCCGAGGCTTTGCGATGAATGCAGGATCGTCTCCTGCCTCCTCCATGCATGCGTCCAGGTAGTTAGCCATGTCCTCTTCGGTCTTGAGGTACTCGGCAGAGTCCCAGCGAGTGAATTGTTCGGTCATGGGTTTTGCTCCTGCCAGGATTTCGCTGCGCCTGGTCTGTTTCTCAGGAGGGTACTGAATTCGTCGCCAAGCCTAGGCAGGCAACTTCCGCAACTTTCGTAATCCATTTCCCAAGCGGCCATTAGGTCATTGAGCCAACTCCTGCCCTATGCTTAAGTAAAAGTCCAGACAAACATACAAAACTACAAAACTACAAAACCTCAGACTTTAAACTCAAAAGGATTTGAACCATGAAACAGAAAGAAATCACTTTACCCGCCACTGATATCACGGGCACTTGGAGAGGTTCCTTAGGTGGATACTGGTCTACGGACGGAATTATCATTGACGGAACTTATATATATCCACCTCCTCAACCCGACGTATTGACAGAAGATGATGACCTCTACATAACCGACCTTATAAAAACTCAAACGGGACTGGATGATTTCACCTTCAACCTTAGAATCCTCGACAAAGCCATAAACCATAAAAACGCCTATGGAGCAATAAAAGACATATGGCGAATTATCGAAAAAGAGCGCGGCTGGGTAGCACCTTACTGGCGTATAAATGATGTATTTTTTAAAAACAAAATGATTAGCTTCAGCCTGGCTGATGCGCTTGAAAGAAGCGGCTTTACGTCTAGAGAAGCCATCATCGCTGTGGCCAACTCAAAATACGCCCGCAGTACAACATTCAAACTCGAAACACCAAAATTATCTGGAGGCACATTCAGCCCAGTAAAAGCATTAGCACACTATTTATGGGGGAAGGGTGAGAAGCTCGAAGTCGACATAAATAGCATTGGCTTACAAATAAAAGAACACAACCTGTCTTTATTAAAACAGACCATTGAACATACCAAGACACCCGGAAAGTATCACCTCGTGGATCCAAAGGTGGGTTATGACACCGGTAGAGACAGTTGGATCAGTGGTGCTTATCTGGGGCGAATCACTCTTCGCGTCGAAGGTGACTTCATTCGCCACAAGGACACCTCCTGGCAATTTTTGGGAACAGTCAAGGCCTACCATGATTTTTATGATTTTAATAAAAGCAATAGACCGCTGGCACTGGAACAATTAACTACCGCCGGCAGGGTTCTACCAGGAAAAAGTTACGAAATCGATATATCAGGCGAACACAAAATACACTTGATAGGGAAGGGTTTCCAGACCCCGAATTTTTAAGCGAAACGCCATGACCATGGGCAACACTTTGTTATCGACAATGAGATAAATCATGAAAACCCACAACTATTTATCGCTCTATTTAATCAGCCTTTCAACCACTCCATTCATCGGCGGCTACAATTTATACTCGAACTTCACAAACAATCTTTACGCTGCCGACCATGATATTATCGCCATCCCATTTTCAGCGATTATTGGCACCCTACTCATATCACTACTATGCCTTCTCTTCCAGCACCCTTATCGCTTGAAAAAATAAACAATTCGCCCAGCAACCTCCTCACAAAGCTCGCGAGCTACGTCTCCACCGCTTTAACCGTAGCCATATTGGTCCACCATGTAAGCTACTGGACATCCCCACACCACTTGCAGATTTTCAGCATATTCTTAATCACTCTCTGCCTTTACATTTATTACCAACTTCAACTTTATGGAGTCATCGGTACCTACTCTAAGAAACAGACAAATCCACGACATTAGTCAACAACTCCACAAACGCCCTTGCCATCGGCGAGCACTGATCCTTACGTTGCACCAGCCACACCGCCGACATTGCCGCCGGATCGAGCAGTGGCCGGTAGACCACGCCGTCAATACGCATGCGCTGGTAGGACGCCGGCAGGACCGAGACGCCCAGCCCCGCCGCCACCAGGCCGATGATGGTCATGGCCTCACCGGCCTCCTGGGCGAAGTTCGGGCTGAAGCCGGCGTCGCGGGCCAGGCTCAGGAGTTGTGCATAGAGGCCGCTGCCGTAGCTGCGGGGGAAGAACACGAACGGTTCCTGGGCCAGTGCAGAGAGGAACAGCCCCCCTTCGCTGCCCTGGGCCAGTGGATGCTTGGAACTGAGCACGGCCACCAGCGGCTCGCGGCTCAATTCGATCTCCTGCAGAGAGTCGGGCAGCGGCAAGGGCCGCATGATGCCCACCTCGATTGCCTCGTCCACCAGGGCGTCAGCCACTTGGGTGCTGCTCATTTCCCGAAGGTTCAGGTGTACAGCGGGAAAGCGCTGGCGAAACGTGAAAATCGCCTGGGGGATGGTGGAGTTGAAAGGCGCCGATGACGTGAAGCCGATTTTCAGCTCGCCCAGTTCGCCCAACTCTGCGCGGCGGGCGACATCGGCGGCCTTGTCGACCTGGGCCAGCACCTGTCGGGCTTCTTCGAGAAACAATCGTCCGGCTTCACTCAGTTCGACGCGACGATTGGTGCGATTGAACAGCCGCGCGCCGATCTCTTGCTCCAGTGCCTGGATCTGCTGGCTAAGGGGCGGCTGGGAGATGCCCAGCGCCAGCGCGGCGCGACCAAAATGCAGTTCTTCGGCAACGGCTATGAAGTAACGCAGATGACGCAGTTCCATAAGCAATCCAATAGGTCGTAGAACGTCTTAAACAGGTCGAACAATATATTGGATAGAAACATTAACCGGCTATATGCTTTTTCCATTGCCTGCCTGGTCGTGCTCCTGCGAGGTTCACCGTGAAAACTGCTGTCGCTCCACTGGCCCATGAGATCCCGCCGCCTGCCGATGATGGCGTCACCGGACGCAAAGACATTTACATTGAAAAAGGCACACCGTTGTTCATGCGTACGGTGCTGGCGTTGTTTTGTGGCGGTTTTGCGACCTTCGCCCTGTTGTATTGCGTGCAACCGATGATGCCGCTGCTCTCCGAAGAGTTTTCCATCAATGCCGCCCAGAGCAGTTTGATCCTGTCGGTGGCGACCGGCCTGCTCGCCGTCGGGCTGCTGATCACCGGCCCGATTTCCGATCGCATCGGCCGCAAGTCAGTGATGGTCGCGGCGCTGTTTGCCGCGGCCCTGTGCACCATAGCCAGTGCGATGATGCCGACCTGGCAGGGTGTACTGGTACTGCGCGCTCTGGTGGGGCTGTCGTTGAGCGGCGTGGCGGCGGTCGCGATGACTTACCTGGGTGAAGAAATCCATCCCAAGCACATTGGCCTGGCGATGGGCTTGTACATCGCCGGCAACGCCATCGGAGGCATGAGCGGCCGCTTGATCGCCGGGGTGCTGATTGACTTCGTCAGCTGGCACGCCGCGATGCTGGTGGTCGGTGGCCTGGCCTTGATCGCGGCGGCGGTGTTCTGGAGGATTCTTCCCGAGTCACGCAATTTCCGCCCCCGCTCGCTGCATCCGCGCAGCTTGCTGGACGGTTTCACCATGCACTTTCGCGATGCCGGGTTGCCGCTATTGTTTCTCGAAGCTTTCGTATTGATGGGTGCATTCGTGACGCTGTTCAACTACATCGGCTATCGCCTGCTGGCCGGGCCTTATCACTTGGACCAGGCCTTTGTCGGGTTGCTCTCGGTGGTCTACCTGTCGGGTATCTACAGCTCGGCGAAAGTCGGCGCACTGGCCGACAAACACGGCCGTCGCAAAATGCTCTGGGCGACCATCGCGCTGATGCTGGCCGGTCTTGCGCTGACCATGACCACGCCGCTGTGGCTGGTGATCCTGGGCATGCTGGTGTTCACCTTCGGCTTCTTCGGCGCTCACTCGGTCGCCAGCAGTTGGATCGGCCGCCGCGCAACCAAAGCCAAGGGACAGGCCTCGTCGTTGTACCTGTTCAGCTACTACGCCGGCTCCAGCGTCGCAGGTACGGCTGGCGGGTTAGCCTGGCATCTGGGCGGATGGAACGGTGTCAGCCTGTTCATCGGCGGCTTGCTGGTGGTGGCGTTGCTGGTGGCGGTGAAACTGGCGAAGTTGCCGGTGTTGCCGGGCAACGCTCAGGTTTGAGCGGACACTGTTCAGGCGCTGGCCCGCCGCTCAAGTCATTGCCCCAACACCATCCGCGCGTCCAGGACACCGTTGCGCACTTCCAGGCTCAGCACCTGCAAGGTGGCGCCGTCCCGCTCGTGTCGGTCCAGCCAGTCGAGCAGTCGATTGGCATCGCCACTGACGGCAAGCCGTAACGAATCACCGTCGATCTCCAGCTCCGCCAGCTCCAGCCCCGCGGCCGTCGCACTGTCGTTGATCCTGACGGACAAAGAGCTCGTGGCGGTCGTAGCGCCGGTGGGTTCCAGGCGCTGGATCCGGGCAGCGAGTTCGGCCTGCTGCCAATACTGACGCTCGGCCAGGTCGAGCCGATGTCGGGTGGGCTGCCAGATCGAGGTAAATAGAAGGAACAATCCCTGAATCTATTTTTCCGAGCTCAGAAGAAAAACTTCTTACAGGCAAAGTTAGTTATTAAACAAAAGAAAACAGGCAAACCGATAAAGATAACCAACTTGTTTCATTGAATAATTAACAGGCAAAAAAAAGCCTGCCTGGAACGAATCCCGACAGGCTGGATGAGCGAGCTACGATCAGTCGTGGTATTGCGCCGACAACTCATGCACCGCGCGCAGGAAAGCACCGGCGTGTTCCGGATCGACTTCCGGCGTAATGCCATGGCCAAGGTTGAACACATGACCGCTGCCCTTGCCATAGCTGGCGAGGATGCGCCCGACTTCGGTGCGGATGGCTTGCGGTTTGGCGTAAAGCACAGTCGGATCCATGTTGCCTTGCAGAGCGACTTTGCTGCCGACACGCTCGCGGGCGTTGCCAATGTCGCAGGTCCAATCCAGGCCCAGGGCGTCGGCACCGGCATCGGCGATGCTTTCCAGCCACAGGCCGCCGTTCTTGGTGAACAGGATCACCGGTACTTTACGACCTTCATGTTCGCGGATCAGGCCGCTGACGATCTTGCGCATGTAGGCCAGGGAAAACTCCTGGTACGCCGCCGCCGAGAGATTGCCGCCCCAGGTGTCGAAGATCTGCACCGCTTGCGCACCGGCCAGGATCTGCCCGTTGAGATAGGACGTCACCGACTGGGCCAGCTTGTCCAGCAGCAGGTGCATGGCTTGCGGGTTGTCGTAGAGCATCGCCTTGGTCTTGCGGAAGTCTTTCGACGAGCCGCCTTCAACCATGTAGGTGGCCAGGGTCCAGGGGCTGCCGGAGAAGCCGATCAGCGGCACGCGACCGTTGAGTTCTCGACGGATGGTGCTGACCGCGTCCATGACATAACCCAGGTCCTTCTGCGGATCGGGAATCGGCAGGGCTTCGATGTCGGCCAGAGTGCTGACGACTTTCTTGAAGCGCGGGCCTTCGCCGGTCTCGAAGTACAGACCCTGGCCCATGGCGTCGGGAATGGTGAGAATGTCGGAAAACAGAATCGCCGCGTCCAGCTGCGGGTAACGATCCAGCGGCTGCATCGTGACTTCGCAGGCGAACTGGGGATTCATGCACAGGCTCATGAAGTCGCCGGCCTTGGCCCGACTGGCGCGGTATTCCGGCAAGTAGCGACCGGCCTGACGCATCATCCACACGGGAGTGACGTCTACGGGTTGCTTGAGCAGGGCGCGGAGGAAACGGTCGTTCTTCAGGGCAGTCATGTCGGCATCCGGAAAAAAAGTGCGGGCATTTTCTCAGAGCGCGACGCAAAAGGCACGGCAAGAGCCGTGCCTTTTATCTATCGGGGCAATTTGTCGCGGTATCAGGCAACACCTAAAACCACTGTGGGAGCGAGCTTGCTCGCGATGAGGGCATCACATTCAACATTTTCGTCGACTGATTCGCCGCTATCGCGAGCAAGCTCGCTCCCACATTTGATTGCATTCCCATTCAGGAAATGATCAGACCCCCAAGTAATCCAGAATCCCTTCCGCCGCATTGCGGCCTTCGAAGATCGCCGTCACCACCAGATCGGAACCCCGAACCATGTCGCCGCCGGCGAAGATCTTCGGGTTGCTGGTCTGGTGCTTGTACTGGCCCTGTTCCGGGGCCACGACGCGGCCCTGGCTGTCGGTCTGGATGCTGAACTGCTCAAACCACGGCGCCGGGCTTGGGCGGAAGCCGAAGGCGATGACCACGGCATCGGCCGGGATGATCTCTTCGGAACCGGGGATCGGCTCAGGGCTGCGGCGGCCACGGGCGTCCGGTTCGCCGAGACGGGTCTCGACCACCTTCACGTCCTTGCCTACTTCGGTGTTCAGGCGAAACTCGATGCCCATGCCGGTGAAGACTTCGCGACGATTGCTCAGCACGGTCTTTTCCAGCTTGAACTCGGGGATGCCGAAGGTCAGCAGGCCGCCGATTTCCGGGTTCTTGTCGAACACCACCGGGGTCACGCCACCGCGCACCAGCACATCGGCGCATCCCAGGCCCGCCGGGCCGGCCCCAATGATCGCCACGCGCTTGCCGGTCGGCTTGACCTTGGACATGTCCGGGCGCCAGCCC
Organism: Pseudomonas sp. PICF6; assembly: GCF_009831705.1. Taxonomy (NCBI): domain Bacteria; kingdom Pseudomonadati; phylum Pseudomonadota; class Gammaproteobacteria; order Pseudomonadales; family Pseudomonadaceae; genus Pseudomonas; species Pseudomonas sp. PICF6. Next base: position 264,716 of record NZ_WUUD01000032.1, read on the forward strand.
ATGGCGAACGCGGTGTCGGTGATGTACTTCTCCACCGAACCGATGGTCACCGCGCCAAAACCGTCGTTGAGGGTGCATGCACCCTCACACAGGCGGTCCTGCGGACACACCCGGCCGCAGACTTCCGGCAGGGTGTTGGTCTGGTGGGACAACTCGGCGGCCTGGAGGATGTTGCCCTCGGCCACCAGCTTCAGCCAGTTGGGAATGAAGTTGTGCACCGGGCACTTCCATTCGCAGTACGGGTTACCGCAGCCCAGGCAGCGGTGGGCCTGGTCGGCCGACTGCTGGGGTTTGAAAGGCTCGTAGATTTCCACGAACTCTTTCTTGCGTTGACGCAACAGTTTCTTCTTCGGATCCTTGCGCCCGACATCGATGAACTGGAAGTCATTACTCAGACGTTCAGCCATTGTTAAAACCTCATCAAACTCTTCAGGCGCATATCACTGCGGGTTGGCACGGGTGCTGGAAAGCAACGATTTCAGGTTGGCAGCCTTGGGCTTGACCAGCCAGAAACGACGCAGATAGTCATCGAGGTTTTCGGCGAGTTCACGACCCCACTCGCTGTCGGTTTCCTCGACGTATTCGTCCAGCACGCGCTGCAAGTGGCTGCGGTAGGCTTCCATCGCCTCGCCGCTGATCCGCTGGATTTCCACCAGTTCGTGATTGACCCGGTCAACGAAGGTGTTGTCCTGGTCGAGCACGTAGGCGAAACCGCCGGTCATGCCAGAGCCGAAGTTGTAACCGGTCTTGCCCAGGACACAGACGAAACCACCGGTCATGTACTCGCAGCAATGATCACCGGTGCCTTCCACCACAGTGTGGGCCCCGGAGTTACGCACGGCGAAACGCTCGCCCGCGGTGCCGGCGGCGAACAGCTTGCCGCCGGTAGCGCCGTACAGGCAGGTGTTGCCGATGATGGCACTGTCCTGAGTCTTGTAGACGCTGGCCTTGGGCGGAAGGATGACCAGTTTGCCGCCGGTCATGCCCTTGCCCACGTAATCGTTGGCATCGCCTTCCAAGTACATATTCAGGCCACCGGCGTTCCAGACGCCGAAGCTCTGGCCTGCGGTGCCCTTGAAGCGGAAGGTGATCGGCGCCTTGGCCATGCCCTGGTTGCCGTGCTTGCGCGCGATTTCGCCGGAGATCCGCGCGCCGATGGAACGGTCGCAGTTGCAGATATCCAGGTCGAACTCGGCACCACTGAGGTCGTTGATCGCCGAAGCGGCCATGTCGACCATCTTCTCGGCCAACTCACCCTTGTCGAACGGCGGGTTGCGATCAACCTGGCAGAACTGTGGCTTGTCCGCCGGGATGAGATCGCTGCCCAGCAACGGCGTCAGGTCCAGGTGATGCTGCTTGGCGGTCTGGCCCTCGAGCACTTCCAGCAGGTCGGTACGGCCGATCAGCTCTTCGAGCGAGCGCACGCCCAGCTTCGCCAGCCACTCGCGGGTTTCCTCGGCGACGTAGGTGAAGAAGTTCACCACCATGTCGACGGTGCCGATGTAGTGGTCCTTGCGCAGCTTTTCGTTCTGGGTCGCCACACCGGTAGCGCAGTTGTTCAGGTGGCAGATGCGCAGGTATTTGCAACCCAGGGCGATCATCGGCGCGGTGCCGAAGCCGAAGCTCTCGGCGCCGAGGATGGCCGCCTTGATCACGTCCAGGCCGGTTTTCAGGCCGCCGTCGGTCTGCACCCGGACCTTGCCGCGCAGGTCGTTGCCGCGCAGGGTCTGGTGGGTCTCGGCCAGGCCCAGTTCCCACGGCGCGCCGGCATATTTGATCGAGGTCAGCGGCGATGCGCCGGTGCCGCCGTCATAGCCGGAGATGGTGATCAGGTCGGCATAGGCCTTGGCCACACCGGCGGCGATGGTGCCAACGCCGGCTTCTGCCACCAGCTTCACCGAGACCAGTGCCTTCGGGTTCACCTGCTTGAGGTCGAAGATCAGTTGCGACAAGTCTTCGATCGAATAGATGTCGTGATGCGGCGGCGGCGAGATCAGGGTCACGCCGGGTACTGCGTAACGCAGTTTGGCGATCAGGCCGTTGACCTTGCCGCCGGGCAGTTGGCCGCCTTCGCCGGGCTTGGCGCCTTGGGCAACCTTGATCTGCAGCACTTCAGCGTTGACCAGGTACTCCGGTGTCACACCGAAGCGGCCGGTGGCCACCTGCTTGATTTTCGAACTCTTGATAGTACCGTAGCGCGCCGGGTCTTCACCGCCTTCGCCGGAGTTGGAACGCGCGCCGAGGCGGTTCATGGCTTCAGCCAGGGCTTCATGAGCTTCCGGAGACAAGGCACCCAAGGAGATACCGGCGGAATCGAAGCGCTTGAGCACCGATTCCAGCGGCTCGATTTCGCTGATGTCCAGCGGTGTGTCCAGGGTCTTGACCTTGAGCAGGTCGCGAATCATCGACACCGGACGGTTGTCCACCAGCGAGGTGTATTCCTTGAACTTGCCGTAGTCGCCCTGCTGCACAGCGGCTTGCAGGGTGTTGACCACGTCCGGGTTGTAGGCGTGGTATTCGCCACCGTGGACGAACTTCAGCAGGCCGCCTTGCTGGATCGGCTTGCGCGGGCTCCAGGCTTCGGCCGCCAGGGCTTTCTGTTCGGCTTCGATGTCGACGAAACGTGCACCCTTGATGCGGCTCGGCACGCCACGGAAGCTCAGCTCGCAGACTTCTTCGGACAGGCCGATGGCCTCGAACAGTTGCGCACCGCGGTACGAAGCGATGGTCGAGATCCCCATCTTCGAGAGGATCTTGAGCAGGCCCTTGGTGATGCCTTTGCGGTAGTTCTTGAACACCTCATAGAGGTCGCCCAGCACTTCACCGGTACGGATCAGGTCACCCAGCACTTCATAGGCCAGGAACGGATACACCGCCGAGGCACCGAAACCGATCAACACCGCAAAGTGATGCGGATCGCGAGCGGTGGCGGTTTCCACCAGGATGTTGGAATCGCAACGCAGGCCTTTTTCGGTCAGGCGATGGTGCACCGCACCGGTGGCCAACGACGCGTGGATCGGCAACTTGCCCGGGGCGATGTGACGGTCGGTCAGCACGATCTGGGTGCGACCGGCGCGCGCGGCTTCTTCAGCCTGGTCGGCCACGTTGCGGATCGCCGCTTCAAGGCCCACGCTTTCGTCGTAGTTCAGGTCGATGACCTGACGCTGGAAACCCGGGCGGTCGAGGTTGGTCAGCGAGCGCCATTTGGCCGGGGAAATGACCGGCGAACTGAGGATCACACGCGAGGCGTGTTCCGGCGACTCCTGGAAGATGTTGCGCTCGGCACCGAGGCAGATTTCCAGGGACATCACGATCGCTTCGCGCAGCGGGTCGATCGGTGGGTTGGTCACCTGAGCGAACTGCTGGCGGAAATAGTCGTACGGCGTACGCACGCGCTGGGACAGCACGGCCATCGGCGTGTCGTCGCCCATGGAACCGACCGCTTCGTAGCCCTGCTCACCCAACGGACGCAGCACCTGGTCACGCTCTTCGAACGTCACCTGGTACATCTTCATGTACTGCTTGAGCTGATCGACGTCGTAAAAAGCCGAACCGTGATCGTTGTCCTCCATGGTCGCCTGAATGCGCAGGGCGTTCTTGCGCAGCCATTGCTTGTACGGATGACGGGACTTGAGACGGTTGTCGATGGCGTCGGTGTCGAGGATCTGGCCGGTTTCGGTGTCCACGGCAAAGATCTGGCCCGGGCCCACGCGGCCCTTGGCGATGACGTCTTCGGGCTGGTAGTTCCAGACACCGATTTCCGAAGCCAGGGTGATGAACCCGTTGGTGGTGGTCACCCAGCGCGCCGGACGCAGACCGTTACGGTCGAGCAGGCACACGGCGTAGCGGCCGTCGGTCATGACGATACCGGCCGGGCCGTCCCACGGTTCCATGTGCATGGAGTTGTATTCGTAGAACGCACGCAGGTCCGGGTCCATGGTCTCGACGTTCTGCCAGGCCGGCGGCACCAGCATGCGCACGCCACGGAACAGGTCGATGCCGCCGGTGACCATCAGTTCCAGCATGTTGTCCATGCTCGAGGAGTCCGAGCCCACACGGTTGACCAGCGGGCCGAGCTCTTCCAGATCCGGCATCAGATCGTTGGCGAACTTGGTGCGACGGGCCAGCGCCCAGTTGCGGTTGCCGGTGATGGTGTTGATCTCGCCATTGTGGGCGAGGAAGCGGAATGGCTGGGCCAGCGGCCATTTCGGCAGGGTGTTGGTGGAAAAGCGCTGGTGGAACACGCAGATCGCGGTTTTCAGGCGCTCGTCGCTCAGGTCCGGATAGAAGGCGGTCAGGTCCGCCGGCATCATCAGGCCTTTATAGATGATGGTCTTGTGGGAAAAGCTGCAGATGTAGTGATCGGTGTCGGCGGCGTTGGCCACGGACGAACGACGACGGGAGCTGAACAGCTTGATCGACATGTCCTGGTCGCTCAGACCTTCGCCCGCGATGAACACTTGTTCGATCTGCGGCAGACGCTCAAGGGCCAGGCGGCCGAGGACGCTGGTGTCGATCGGCACCTTGCGCCAGCCCACCAATTGCAGGCCGGCGGCCAGGATCTCGCGGTTCATGTTTTCGCGAGCCGCTTGGGCCTTCACCGGGTCCTGATTGAAGAACACCATGCCCACCGCGTACTGCTTGGGCAGGGTCACGCCAAACGTTTCCTGGGCAATGGCACGCAGGAACTCGTCAGGCTTTTGAATCAGCAAGCCACAACCGTCACCGGTCTTGCCGTCGGCGTTGATCCCACCGCGGTGGGTCATGCAGGTCAGGGCCTCAATGGCCGTTTGTAAAAGGGTATGGCTGGGTTCGCCCTGCATATGAGCAATCAGGCCGAAACCGCAGTTATCCTTGAATTCATCTGGTTGGTACAGACCTGCTTTCATAGACACTTTCTCACCAGGCTGCCTCTTATCGAGGCAAATTTCTTTTCAATTCAGCCAGTTGCGTGCCGCGCCGAACGTACGCCAGCTTTGCGGGGGCAAAAGGGAGGTCATTGTACACACCGACACAAGGGCTCACAAATTTGACGACGAAACGTCGCAAATCCATGTCGCATTTGTGAAAGGTTTAAAGCTATACGCTGTGCTAGTCAAAACTTTTTTGGGTTCGACCGCTGCGACTCAAACGCTACTGTGACGCAGACACCACAAGGCGCGCGGCCTGAAAGGTCGCTCGCCCTTGCGGAAATTTTGAGGTGCCGGGAGAGGCGGCCTGGGTAAGGCCGCCGAACCTTCAGCGAGTTGCTGCCAGTTCCTGTTGGACGCTGGCGACAGTGCGAGGCCAAGGTTTACCAGCCTGAACCTTCGCTGGCAAGGCCTTGATGGCGGAAACGGCTGCATCACGGTTGGCGAAATTGCCGTAGGTGATGACATAAAGCGGTTTGCCGTTGAGCATTTTCTTGAAATAACGGTACTCGCCGCCCTGTTCCTTGACGAACTTTTGCGCAGACGCTTCGGAGCTGGTGCCGAGGATCTGTACCACGTAGCTGCCTGGAGCCTGACCGGCGTACCAGTTACCGCCAGCGGCCTGAGTGGCCGGCTTGGCGGCCGGGGCTGGAGCAGGTTTGGCGGTGGCCACCTGGGCGGGAGCCGGCGCAGGCTTGGCAGCCGGAGCGGGCGCCGGGGCTGGGGCTGGAGTTGGCGCCGGGCCAGCCGGCACACCCGCCGGTGGGGCGCTGGTGGTCACGGTTGGCGGCGTATCGCTGGTGTCATCGATCGGTGGTGGCGCGCCGTCGTCACCCTCGGTGATACCGCCAGCGGCCTCAGCCAAGGGACTGCGCATGACCGGTTGCGACTGGCCGACCAGCGGCAGCGGCATCGGCTGAGTGTTACCGGCGAACTCCACCTCCGGAGCACCGCCATTGGGCTGCGCTGCGTCCTGGCCCAGAGGCAGTTGTGCCTGCTCGTTGGCGGGTGCGCCGGTGGTCGGCGCCTTGCTGCGACCCGGCATCAGCCAGGCGGCGGCGATCGCGACCACGACGACGGCGGAAATCGCCAATACGTGTTTCTTCGGCATGTTGAACCCCATACTTGGACGCTTTACCGCTGAGCGGCTGGCAATCATGACTTCGATGAGAGCATCGCGGGCCACCTGATTAATATTTCCAGGCCAGCCATCGGAGCTTTCGTGAATCTCAGAGATCTGATCCGCGGTGAAAAGTTCGATGCCCCGACCGGCGCCTTCAAGGCGTTGGGCCAGGTATTCACGGGTTTCTTCTTCGGTGTAGGGCGCCAGCTCAATGACGTGGAAGCGCTCTTGCTCAAGATTCAGCTGCTCCAGATCGGCGATCAGCGACGACTCACCAAACAGGAAGACGTGGGGACGGCCTTCCGGCGCACCGGCAGCCAGAGCCAGCAAGGCTTCCAGGGCCGACTCGTCGAGTTGCTCGGCGTCGTCCACCAGCAGATAGACTTCCTGCCCGGTCAGCGCCAGTTGCACGATCTGATCCAGAATCGCACCGACTTCAGCCTGGGCGACATTCAGCGCCTGGGCCACCTGACGCAATACACCGGCTGCATCACCGGCGCCACGAGCCGACACCACCACGCTTTGCACCGACTGCTTGTTGGTGCTGGCCACCAGGGCCTGGCGCAGCAAGGTCTTGCCGCTGCCTTGAGGGCCGGTGACCACCAGCAACAGCTGGCTGTAACGCGCCAGGTGATGCAACTGGCCCAGAACCGGTTTGCGTTGGGCGGGGAAAAACTTGAAGCCTGGAACCCGTGGCGCGAAAGGGTCATGACTCAACTGGAAATGGCCGAGGAAAGCCTCGTCGGCATGCAAACTAGTCATCGGAATCTTATTAACCTTTAAGCTGAGCCAGGGCGCGATAATCCGCTCCCAGCGTGGCCTGTAGAACCTCTTTCGGATAATCGTCGGTCACCACAGCTTCGCCCATGTGGCGCAGCAGCACCAGACGCAGGCGACCGTCGATCACTTTTTTGTCGATTGCCATGTGTTCGAGAAAATCGGCTTCGGTCATTTCTTCGGGCGGGATCACCGGCAACCCGGCGCGCTGGAACAGAGCAATACCGCGATCGCGCTCCTGTTCACTGATCCAGCCCAAACGCGCGGACATCTCCAGGGCCATGACCGTACCGGCCGCAACCGCTTCGCCATGGAGCCAGACACCATAGCCCATGTGGGTTTCGATGGCGTGGCCAAAGGTATGCCCCAGGTTGAGCGTGGCGCGCACGCCCGACTCGCGCTCATCGGCACCGACCACCGCAGCCTTGGCCGCACAGGAACGTTCGATAGCGTAGGTCAGCGCAGCCTGATCCAGCGCACGCAGGCGGTCGACGTTTTCTTCCAGCCAGCCCAGGAACGGTTCGTCGCAGATCAGCCCGTACTTGATGACTTCAGCCAGCCCCGCAGACAGCTCGCGGGCGGGCAATGTATTGAGGGTCGCGGTGTCGATCAGCACCACGTTGGGCTGGTAGAAAGCACCCACCATGTTTTTGCCCAGCGGATGGTTGATCCCGGTCTTGCCGCCCACCGACGAGTCCACCTGGGACAGCAGGGTCGTGGGGATCTGGATGAAATCAACACCGCGCTGATAGCAAGCGGCGGCGAAAC
>NZ_WUUD01000032.1:272303-279373 GCF_009831705.1 Pseudomonas sp. PICF6
GCAGTTGCTGCAGGCGATCAAGAATGTCCAGCACCACCATCCGCGGCGGCCGCTCGTCGGTTTCCACCACCAGATCAGCAATCTCCCGGTACAGCGGATCACGCAGCTCCAGCAGGTCGCGCAAGGTCTTGGCCGGGTCGGCGGTGCGCAACAGCGGACGGTTACGATCCCGGGCGGTGCGACCCACCTGCTGCTCGACGGAGGCGTGCAGATAGACCACTCGTCCGCCGGCATGCAATGCCCGACGATTGGCCTCGCGCATCACCGCGCCGCCACCGGTGGCCAGCACCACACCGTCGAACGCGCACAGTTCGGCGATCATCGCCTGCTCACGGTCACGAAAGCCGGGCTCGCCTTCCTTATCGAAGATCCATGGGATATTGGCACCCGTGCGCAATTCAATTTCCTTGTCGGAATCTTTGAATGGCAGGCGCAGCTCTTTGGCCAGCAAACGGCCGATGGTGCTTTTTCCAGCGCCCATCGGCCCAACAAGAATCAAATTTCGCACAGAATCAACGACTCACAGCAATCGCCTGGTTATTCATGATACGCGGAGTGAGGAACACCAGCAGCTCGGATTTTTGCTCCGAAACCACATCACGCCGGAAAAGGCGGCCAAGATACGGCACATCGCCAAGAAATGGCACCTTATCTACGACCTTGCTCTGAGTATTTGAGAAAACCCCGCCAATCACAATGGTCTCGCCGTCATTGACCAGCACCTTGGCGTTGACTTCGTTTTTCTTGATTGGCGGCACATCATTCACCTTGTTCAGGTAATCCGGCTCATCCTTGGTGACCTTGACCTCCATGATGATGCGGTTGTCCGGGGTGATCTGCGGGGTCACCTCCAGAGACAGCGAGGCCTCCTTGAACGACACCGAGGTGGCACCACTGGAACTGGCTTCCTGATAGGGAATCTCCGTGCCCTTGAGGATTTTTGCCGTCTCTTTGTCGGACGTCACCACCTTGGGCTGAGAGACGATTTCCCCGTTGCCGGTTTTCTCCATGGCCGTCAATTCCAGGTCCAGCAGTACATTGTCGGTGATGAAGGCGATGCCGATGCCGGAGGTATTGCCCGACGCGCCCAGATCGACAAACGGCTGGTTGGTGCTGGTGCTGCCCGGCGTGCCGATGGTGGTGGAGTCGCCGGTGGTGACCCCTGAAGTGTTCCAGTTGCCTTTGTTCTGGATCGATCCACCCCAGCGCACGCCCAGGCTCTTGTCGTAGTCAACGTTGGCCTCGACAATCCGCGCCTCGATCATCACCTGGCGCACCGGGATATCCAGCTGCGCCACGATCCGGCGCAGTTCGTCGAGCCGGTCCTGGGTCTGGTAGGCAATGATGTTGTTGGTTCTCTCATCGACCGTGATCGTACCGCGCTCATCGGCCTTGGCTTCGGCACTGGTCACCGACTGGAACAGCTTGGCGATGTCCGCAGCCTTCGCATAGTTGACCTGCAACAGCTCACGCCGTAGCGGCGCCAGGTCGGCAATCTGCTTCTGGGATTCGAGTTCCTGGCGCTCACGGGCCGCGATTTCGTCGGCGGGGGCGACCAGCAGCACATTGCCGACCTTGCGCTTGTCCAGCCCTTTGGTCTTGAGCACCAGGTCCAGCGCCTGGTCCCAAGGCACATTTTGCAGGCGCAGGGTAATGCCGCCCTGCACCGTGTCACTGGCCACCAGGTTGAGGTTGGTGAAATCGGCAATCAGTTGCAGGACCGAGCGCACCTCGATGTCCTGAAAGTTGAGGGACAGCTTTTCACCGTTGTAGGCCTCGCGACTGGCATCGCGTTTTTGCAGATCCTCGACTGTCATGGGTCGGACACTGACGGTCAGTTTGTTGTCCGTCTGGTAGGTGGAGTAATCGAAAGTACCGCTGGGTTCGATGCTGATGGTGGCCCGGTCGGCGCCGGCACTGGCATTGACGAACTGCACCGGGGTGGCGAAGTCCTTGACGTCCAGGCGCACGCGCAGCGGTTCGGGTAACCGGGTCTTGGCGAAGTTGAGGATGATCTTGCCTTCACGCTCCTGGATGTCCGGGGCGATCGAGGGGTCCGACAGATCGATCACCACGTTGCCTTCGCCCTGGGTGCCGCGCTGGAAATCTACCCCTCGGATCGCCTTGCCCACCGGCGCACTGGCTCTGGTGGGCACAGCGCTGGGAGCCGCCGGGCGTGGCGCCTGGGCAGTAGCGCTGGCAACCGCTCCCTTGCCGACCACCACGAGCAGGCTGTTGCCCTCCACCCGCGCGGTATAGGGCGCAAGCTGGGTAAGGCCAATGATCAGACGGGTACGATCAGCCGCCTCGACCACCGTGGCGCTTCGCGCATTGCCAGCACCAAGATCATGTCTCTTGTGGGCCAACTGGCTGGTCACCCCCGGCAGATCCAGAGCGATCCGGGCCGGCTGCTCGGTCGTGTAGCCCCGAGGCGCAGGGGGCGGCCCGTCGAAGGTGAGTTTCAACTCGATGCGGTCCCCCGGCAGCGCCGCGACATCCAGCGTTTTCAGATTGACCGCATGAACCATCGGCGACAACAGCGCTATCCATAGCGAAATACCGAGGGCTGAAAAAAACCTGTTCATTGTTCGAGTTCCACTATTGAGTGCTCTTTCAGAGGAATGGTCCGTGGCCGTTCCAGCCAGGCGCCCTCGCCATCAGGAACGATTTCGACCACCTCGACCTGGGTGGCGCTAATGCCGACGATCCGCCCGTCGTTGCGTCCCAGATAGTCACCGACCTTGAGCCGGTGCACCCCGCCCGCGCCGCGCAGCAGCGCGAAGGAGCCGCTGACGTTGGAAATCGTCCCGACCATTTCAAACTGCTCGATGTTGAAGCCTTCCAGGTATTGCTTGACCCGAGTCGGGTCGGGCCGGACGTTGCGTGCACCCTTCTGGCGGCCGGCCTGATCCACCCTGACCTGCCGTGAAAACGGGCTGCGCAGGTCGGCGGCGCTGTAAGTGAAGGTTTCGTAAGGCCTGAACGTCGGCGTTGGCTCGATCTTGCCAGGCGGGCGCAGCCGCACTTCGTTCATGTAGGCGTCCAGGTCGCTGAAGCCGTTATCGTTGTTGCAGCCCGCCAGCACGACCAGCCCCGCCAGTAGGAAAATGCGCCAAGCCGGCTTCATGGCTGCACCTCCTGCTCGTTGTACCGGTAGGTCTTGGCCTGGATGCTCATGCGCAGTTTCGCTCCTGCGTCGGGCTCCATCGGGGCGATGTCGAAATCGTGCAGCGTGACGATCCGTGGCAGTCCGGCAACGCCGCTGACGAAGGTTGCCAGGTCATGATAGTCGCCGGTCACAGTAATCTGGATCGGCAGTTCGATGTAAAACGGCTGGGTGACCTCCGGTAACAGCTTGATCTCCTCGAACTCCAGGCCACTGCCCAGACCGGTGCGGGTGATGTCCTCCAGCAGGCCTGGCACTTCGGTGTCACTGGGCAATTGCCGCAACAGCACGCCGAAGGAGGCTTCCATCTGCTTCATCTGTTCGGTGTAGCGCTCCAGGTTCGCGGCCATGTGAGCTTTGCCCGCAAACTGTGCCTTGAGGGTGTTTTCTTCCCCGCGCACTTGCTGCAGCTGGTTCTCCAAGTCACTCAAGGCAAAGTTGTAGCCCAACCCCAGCACCAGGATGACCAGCAGGATGCCGCTCAACCATTTGACCGGCATCGGCCAGGAGCCAATGTTGTTGGTATCCAGCTCACTGATGTCGATCTTGCGCAGCGCTTCGAACCACTCTCCCGGCTTCATTGGGCGTCCTCGACAATGGCCGGACGGGTCTGGCGAACCGTCAGCTGGAAGACGTTGGCCTGATCGAGCTGACCGGCCGTGGTGGCCTTGACTTCCGTCAGGCTGGGCGCATCGAACAGGTCCGATGAGTCCAGGTTACGCATCAGGTCCGAGACCCGGTTGTTCGATTCCGCCGCGCCCTTGATGGAGAGGGTCTTGTCTTCCATCTTCACTTCGGTGAAATACACTCCGTCAGGCAGGGTGCGCGCCAGTTGATCGAAGATGCGCCCGCTCACCGGCCGGTTACCCTGCAAGTCCTGGATGATGCGCATGCGCTCCAGCAGTTGCTGGCGGCGGGCCTTGAGTTCGCTGATCTGCTTGATGCGCTCGTCCAGCACGGCTATCTGCTCGCTGATATGACTGTTGCGAGCCATCTGGTGGTCAATGGCACTGTCCAGGTAGCGGACCGCAATCAGCGTCAGGCCCACCGCACCGACCAATGCGCCCACCAATGCCAGCAAAAAGCGTTTGCGACGCTCCTCACGCAGCTCCTCTCGCCAGGGAAGAAGGTTGATCCGCGCCATCAGTCGAAGCTCCTGAGGGCCAGCCCGCAGGCAATCATCAAGGCCGGTGCGTCACTGGCCAGGGCACCGGCGTTGACCTTGCTGCCCAGGGCCATGTTGGAAAACGGGTTGGCCACCTGGGTCGGCGTGCCCAGGCGCTGTTCGATCAGCCGGTCCAGGCCTGCGACCGAGGCGGTGCCTCCAGCCAAGAGGATGTGGTCCACCGCACTGTACTGGCCCGAGGCGAAGAAAAACTGCAAGGACCTCGATACCTGTTGCACCAGGGCCTCGCGAAAAGGTTGCAGGACCTCACCGAGGTAATCGTCCGGCAGGCCACCCTGCTTCTTTGCCTGCCCGGCCTGCTCGGGTGACAGGCCGTAGCGGCGCTGGATTTCTTCGGTGAGCTGGCGACCGCCGAACAATTGTTCGCGGGTATAGATGATGCGCCCGTTATGCAGCACGCTCAGGGTGGTCATGGTGGCGCCTATGTCGATCACCGCCACCGTCAGCCGCTCCTGGGACGCGGCCAGTTGCGTGGCAAGCAGCCCGAAGGCGCGCTCCAGCGCGTAGGCCTCCACATCGACCACCTTGGCCGTGAGCCCGGCGAGCGCCAGCGCAGCCTCGCGAACTTCGACGTTTTCCTTGCGACAGGCGGCCAACAGCACCTCGACCCGCTCGGCGCTGCGCGGTGAAACGCCCAGGACTTCGAAGTCGATGGCCACCTCGTCCAGCGGATAAGGAATGTATTGATCGGCTTCGATCTTGAGCTGGTTTTCCATGTCGTCGTCGGAAAGTCCGGCGTCCATCTCGATGGTCTTGGTGATCACCGCCGACCCCGCTACAGCCACCGCCACGTTGCGCAAGGGTGTTCTGGCCTTGGCGAGCACCCGTGACAATGCCTGGCCCACGCCCTCGAGCTCGGCGATGTTCTTTTCGACCACGGCGTTGGCCGGCAACGGCTCGACCGCGTAAGACTCGACACGGTAGCGGTCACCCTGGCGGCTCAACTCGAGCAGCTTCACCGAGGTGGAACTGATGTCTATCCCCAAAAGCGTATGGGCTTTTTTATTGAAGAGTCGTAGCACTACCAATTCCCTATGACTATCCGTGAGTTACGGACTCTCTAATATGCGTTGCGTTCAATCACTCCGGCCCGACGGACGTCCGGGTGGCGTTACCGACGAAAAAAAATGCTTATAATGCCCAGCGTTTTTTTTCGCTTTGTTGCAAGCACGGGTCCTTCCCTGCACCTGGCGCCTTTTCATTCTTTGCCTGGATATCCAAAAGCCTTGATTCGTCTGCTGAAATTTTTCGGATGGTCCATCCTCGCCGTTTTCTGCGGACTGCTCCTGGGTCTGAGCGGTGCGTTTCTTTACCTTAGTCCGGGATTGCCGTCCGTGGAGGCGCTGAGAAGTATTCAGTTGCAGATTCCATTGCGGGTGTACAGCAGCGACGACAAGTTGATCGCAGAGTTTGGCGAAATGCGCCGCACGCCGATCCGTTTCGCCGACATTCCCCCCAATTTCATCAATGCGTTACTAAGTGCTGAAGACGACAACTTCGCCAATCACTACGGCGTCGATCCGGGCAGCCTGATGCGGGCGGCTAGCCAGCTGATCAAAAGCGGCCATATCCAGTCCGGTGGCAGCACCATCACCATGCAGGTGGCGAAAAACTTCTTCCTGACCAGTGAGCGCAGCTTCTCGCGCAAGACCACCGAGATCCTCCTGGCCCTGCAAATCGAGCGACAGCTGACCAAGGACGAGATCCTGGAGCTGTACGTCAACAAGATCTACCTGGGCAACCGCGCCTACGGTATCGAGGCGGCGGCGCAGGTGTATTACGGCAAGTCGATTCGTGATGTGAGCCTGGCGCAGATGGCGATGATCGCCGGCCTGCCCAAGGCACCGTCGCGCTTCAATCCACTGGCCAACCCGGCGCGCAGCAAGGAACGTCGCGACTGGATCCTGGGGCGCATGTACAAGCTGGGCAAGATCAGCGAGGCCGAATACACCGCAGCGATCAATGAGCCTCTGAACGCCAGCTACCACGTGCCGACCCCCGAGGTGAACGCGCCGTACATCGCCGAAATGGCCCGTGCCGAGATGGTTGGGCGTTATGGCAGCGACGCCTACACCGAGGGTTTCCGCGTGGTCACCACGGTGCCGAGCAATCTGCAGGAGATGGCCAACACCGCGCTGCACGAGGGCCTGATCACCTACGATCAGCGCCACGGCTACCGCGGGCCTGAATCGCGCCTGCCAGGCAAGACCAAAGAAGCCTGGGCCGAGGAATTGACCAAGCAGCGCACCATCAGCAGCCTGGAACCGGCGATCGTCACCCAGGTGGACAAGGACGGCATCATGGTGCTGACCCGCAATGGCGAGCTGGAAGAGCACGTGAGCTGGGAGACCATGAAATGGGCCCGCCCATTCCTCAACACCAACAGCATGGGCGCCAACCCCCGACAACCGTCGGACGTCGCCCAGGTCGGTGATCTGATCCGGGTACAGCGCCAGCCGGACAACACCCTCAAGTTCAGCCAGATCCCGGCCGCCCAAGGCGCCCTGGTGTCGCTTGACCCGCAGGACGGCGCCATCCGGTCGCTGGTCGGTGGCTTCGCCTTCGAGCAGAGCAATTACAATCGCGCGATGCAGGCCAAGCGCCAGCCGGGTTCAAGCTTCAAACCGTTCGTGTACAGCGCCGCCCTGGATAACGGCTACACCGCCGCCAGCCTGGTGAACGACGCACCGATCGTGTTTGTCGACGAATACCTGGACA
>NZ_WUUD01000032.1:279383-292030 GCF_009831705.1 Pseudomonas sp. PICF6
CTGGCGCCCGAAGAACGACACCAATACCTTCCTGGGTCCGATCCGCATGCGCGAAGCGCTGTACAAGTCGCGTAACCTGGTATCGATCCGTTTGCTGCAGGCGCTGGGTGTGGACCGTACCATCGACTACATCAGCAAGTTCGGCTTCAACAAGCAGGACTTGCCGCGCAACCTGTCCCTGGCCCTGGGCACCGCAACCCTGACCCCGATGGAAATCGCCACGGGCTGGAGCACGTTCGCCAATGGCGGATACAAAGTCACCCCGTACCTCATCGACAAGATCGAAAGCCGCAACGGCGACACGTTGTTCCTCGCCAACCCACCACGGGTGCCTTCAGGCGAACAGGCCAGCGACGGCGTCGCCGCACCGGCCAGCGAGACGTTCACGGTAGAGGCAACACCAGGTGAAGCCACGACAGCGCCAGCCGTGCCGCAAGCGCCGGTCATCGCCGAGCGCATCATCGATGGCCGCACCACCTACATTCTCAACAGCATGCTGCAGGACGTGATCAAGCTCGGCACCGGCCGCCGCGCCCTGGCCCTGGGCCGTACCGACCTGGCCGGCAAGACCGGCACCACGAACGAATCCAAGGACGCCTGGTTCTCGGGCTACAACGGCGATTACGTCACCACCGTCTGGACCGGGTTCGACCAGCCTGAAAGCCTCGGTCGGCGCGAATACGGCGGCACCGTGGCGCTGCCGATCTGGATGAGTTACATGGGCGCTGCCCTCAAGGACAAACCGCCACACACCCAACCGGAACCCGAAGGCATCCTCAGCCTGCGGGTTGACCCGGTCAGCGGCCGAGCAGCCACCCCAGGCACTCCGGGAGCGTACTTCGAGCTGTTCAAGAGCGAAGACACCCCACCGTCAGTCAACGAGCTGGGCAACGGCGTAGCGCCAGGCAGCCCGCTACCGGCGGATGAGGCGGCGCCGATCGATTTGTTCTGATCGGGCCTCTCGTAAAAGCCCCGCCTTCGAAAGAAGCGCGGGGCTTTTTTCAGGCCCTCAAATTACACACTCCCCTGTAGGAGCCGAGCTTGCTCGCGATGGCGGCAGGTCAGCTTGCATCCATGCTGAATACCAGACTGCAATCGCGAGCAAGCTCGGCTCCCACAGGATTTGCGGTGGTCACACAAAATCGGCAGGTACAAAAAAGCCCCGACTCAAAGAGAGCCGGGGCTTTTTATTGAACGCTACAACGGCTTAACCGTTGAACACGTCATCCACGCTCTTGAGCGGGTAGTTCTTCGGATACGGCAGGGTAGCCACGCCGGTCTCGATCGCGGCCTTGGCTACGGCGTCGGAGATCAGGGTGATCAGGCGGGCATCCATTGGCTTGGGAATGATGTACTCACGACCAAATTCCAGCTTGATGCCGCCGTAGGCATCGCACACTTCCTGAGGCACTGGCAGCTTGGCCAGTTCGCGCAGGGCGTTGGCGGCCGCGACTTTCATTTCTTCGTTGATGCGCTTGGCGCGAACGTCCAGGGCACCACGGAAAATGAACGGGAAGCCCAGTACGTTGTTGACCTGGTTCGGGTAGTCCGAACGGCCGGTGGCCATGATCACGTCGCTGCGGGTAGCGTGAGCCAGTTCCGGGGAGATTTCCGGATCCGGGTTCGAGCAGGCGAACACGATCGGGTTCGGCGCCATGCGCAGCAGGTTTTCCGGGCTCAGCAGGTTCGGACCCGACAGGCCAACGAATACGTCGGCACCGTCCAGCGCGTCGGCCAGGGAGCGCTTGTCAGTGGCGTGGGCAAACACGGCCTTGTACTGGTTCAGGTCGTCACGGCCGGAATGGATCACGCCGGTACGGTCAACCATGAAAATGTTTTCGATCTTGGCGCCCATGCTCACCAGCAACTTCATGCAGGAGATGGCCGCAGCGCCGGCACCCAGGCAGACGATCTTGGCTTGTGGCAGGGTTTTGCCAGCGATTTCCAGGGCATTGATCATGCCGGCCGCGGTCACGATCGCGGTGCCGTGCTGGTCATCGTGGAACACTGGAATGTCGCACTGCTCGATCAGGGCACGTTCGATCTCAAAGCACTCAGGCGCCTTGATGTCTTCCAGGTTGATGCCACCGAAGGTGATGGAGATACGCTTGACAGTGTCGATGAAAGCTTGCGGGCTTTCGGAGTCGACTTCGATGTCGAACACGTCAATACCGGCGAAACGCTTGAACAAAACGCCCTTGCCTTCCATGACCGGCTTGGAGGCCAATGGGCCGAGGTTACCCAGGCCGAGAATCGCGGTGCCGTCGGAAATGACTGCCACCAGGTTGCCCTTGCCGGTGTATTTGTAGGCCAGCTCAGGGTCGCGAGCGATTTCGCGTACTGGTTCGGCTACGCCGGGGCTGTAGGCCAGCGACAGATCGCGGGCAGTAGCGGTGGCCTTGGTGAGCTCGACACTCAGCTTCCCTGGACGAGGATTAGCGTGATATTCGAGAGCGGCAGTTTTCAGATCAGACATGTGGGCATTCCGCTTTTTACTGTGTTGGACAGACGGACCGCCGAGGATACGCGCCTCGCAAAGTCCCTACAAGACTGACCAGTCACCCCTGTCAAGCGCACCCCCCTACGACTTTGGGCCAAGAGCCGCAGAACACAAGGCCTACATGCATACAATCCGAAGCATAAATGTCTACAATTTTTTATCGAGACGCGCGACTCAACATCCCTGAATCGGTCAACGGCAGTAACCAGCGCGCCTGCCCCGGCTCAAGCCCGCCGCGACGCGAACGGTCGACCACCCAGCCACGCGCTTCGATCCGCTTGCCTTTGAGTCGCTCGAGCGACGCCATATCGAAGCGACTCACCAGATTGGGGGCAACGCGCAATACAACCGGCCCCTCCAACTGGAGCCAAATACCGCCGCGATTGCGCGAGACGTCGATCACGCGGCCAGTGAGCACGGCAAAGCCTGGTGCCTTGATATTGTGCGCCTCAAGCACAGGCGAACGCTTCCACACCCCGACGCCCGCTTCCCGCGCCTGGCGTTCGGCAGCGCGCTGACAATGCGCCAGATCGACATTCGGCGCGACCACCACGTGAAATCCCAAGCCCTCGGCGAGCAACTGCGCTTCCAGATTCTGACCGTCGGCGCTGTAGACATGGGCCAGCGTGCGACCGTAGCGATCCTTGTCTTCCTTGCCGGGCAGCAACCCCACGCGTCCCGCACTGGCGCCCACCAATGCCTCAAGGCGCCGGCGTGCAGCGACGGCGAACGGCTCATCGGAACGCCCTCGACGCCCCAGTTCAGGACTGTTGAGACCGATCATGCGCACGCTGCGGCCATCAGCCAGGCGCAGGGTATCGCCGTCCACCACCTTCTGGACCGTCACATGGGCCAGGCCAGGTGGCGCCGGGCAGAAGGCCTGCGCGCTGCTCAGCCAAATCGCGGACACAAAAAAGGCGCCCGCAAGGGACGCCTTCTTCATCAGTCTGGAGCAGCCGAAACGACCATCCAAAATGATTAGCCTCAGGCTTTTTTGGTAGCGCCAAAAGCACCGAAACGATCGGCGAACTTCTGAACGCGGCCGCCGGTATCCAGAGTCTTTTGCTTACCGGTGTAGAACGGGTGGCATTCGTTGCAAACGTCGATCGACAGGGCTTTGCCGTAGGTCGAACGAGTTTCGAACTTATTGCCGCAGCTGCAGGTCACGGCAATTTCTGGGTATTCCGGATGGATATCGGTTTTCATGGGGTTTTCCTCAGGCTAGCGTGCCGCCACCCAACACTATTGTTGAATACCGCACGTAATTAGGCCGCGGATTCTACCAGACAACATCAATCACGCAAGCTATGACTTGTACCAACCGTCTGCTAGGCTCCCCGCCTCATGCGCAAGCTCTTCTGTGGGAGCGAGCCTGCTCGCGATGGCGGTGGATCAGCCGCATGGGTATTGGTTGACACTCCGCCATCGCGAGCAGGCTCGCTCCCACAAGGGTTGTGCCAAGCCTTCTGAATTTGTCTGTATATCGAGACCCTCCCGCGTGCCCGACGCCATCCTGCGCCTCGCCCTGCCTTCGCCTCTGCGCCGCCTGTTCGACTACCGGGCCCCGGCCGGAGTCCTGCGTGAGCAGTTGCATCCGGGCATGCGCCTGCGGGTGCCGTTCGGCCGACGGGAGATGATCGGGATTCTGGTCGAGGTCGCCGACCACAGCGAAGTCCCGGCCGACAAACTGAAGCCGGCCCTGGCCTTGCTCGATGCGACGCCGCCGCTGCCCGCCTCGCTGTTCAAGCTGTGCCTGTGGACCTCCCAGTACTATCAACACAGCCTCGGCGACACCCTGAGCTGGGCGCTGCCGGTATTGTTGCGCCAGGGCGAACCGGCCGAGGCACGCCAGGAGCGGTTCTGGTCGGTAACACCGGGCGCCTCGCTGGACGACCCGCGCATCGCCCGCGCCCCGCGTCAGCGTGAGGCCCTGGCGACCCTGGCCCAGCATCCCCACGGCGTGGCCCATCAGCTATTGAGCAAACTGATGCTCAGCAAGGACAGCCTCGACCTGCTGCTGGCCAAAGACCTGGTCCAGGTAGACATCCGCCGGCACGCTCCGGGTGTTCGCCATGAGCATTGGCTGGCCCAGCCGGAACTGCCGCTCAATGCCGAACAGCGGGCCGCCTGCGAGGCGATTCGCGCCGGTTTCGACAGCTATCACGCCTTCTTGCTGGCCGGCGTCACCGGCAGCGGCAAGACCGAGGTCTATCTGCAACTGATCCGCCAGACCCTGGAAGCCGGCAAGCAGGCCCTGGTGCTGATTCCGGAAATCAACCTTGGGCCACAGACCCTGGCGCGCTTCGAACAACGGTTCAACGCGCGGATCGCCCTGGTGCATTCGGCGGTCAACGACCGAGAACGCCTGGAAGCCTGGCTCGCCGCCCGGGACGGTGAGGCCGACATCATCATCGGCACCCGCTCGGCCCTGTTCACACCGATGAAAAACCCCGGCCTGATCATCATCGACGAAGAACATGACGGCTCTTATAAGCAGCAGGAAGGCCTGCGCTACCACGCCCGCGATCTGGCACTGGTGCGGGCGCGCCAGGAAAACATTCCCATTGTTCTCGGTTCAGCCACGCCGTCCCTGGAAAGCCTGCACAATGCCTACACCGGACGTTACGGGCTCCTGCGCCTGAACGAACGGGCCGGCGGCGCCAAGCAGCCACGGTTTCTGCGCCTGGATGTAAAGAGTCGTCCGCTGGACAGCGGCATTTCCGGGCCGATGCAACAAGCCATCGGCCAGACCCTGGCCGCCGGGCAACAGGTCTTGGTGTTCCTCAACCGCCGGGGTTTCGCCCCGACCCTGCTGTGCCATGACTGCGGCTGGATGTCGGGCTGCGAACGCTGCGACGCACGCATGACCGTGCACCAACGCCACGGCGAGCTGCGCTGCCATCATTGCGGCCACGCCGAACGAGTGCCGAGGCACTGCCCGCAGTGCGGCAAAGTGGACCTGCGCCCGGTGGGGGCCGGCACCGAACGCGCTGAAGAACGGCTGGGCATCCTGTTTCCCGATTACCCGGTACTGCGGGTCGATCGCGACAGCACTTCGCGCAAGGACGCCATGAATCAGTTGTTCGCCACGATTCAGAAAGGCCAGCCGTGCATCCTGGTGGGCACCCAGATGCTTGCCAAGGGGCATCACTTTCCTCGGGTCACGCTGGTGTCGATCCTTGATGCCGACGGCGGACTGTTCTCCGGCGACTTCCGTGCCAGCGAGCGCATGGCGCAGTTGATCGTTCAGGTCGCAGGCCGGGCCGGACGGGCCGAGGAGCCGGGCAAGGTAATTATCCAGACCCACCTGGCCGACCATCCGCTGCTGATACAACTGACCGAACAAGGCTACTTCGCCTTCGCCGAGCAGGCCTTGAGCGAGCGTCGCGGCGCCGGCCTGCCGCCGTTTGCTCACCTGGCATTGTTGCGGGCCGAAGCCCATAAGCCCGGGCAGGCCGAAGCGTTCCTTGACGAAGCCTGCAGCGAGGCCGAACGCTTGCTGGGGCAACAGAACCTCACCGGCATCGAACTATTGGGCCCGGTACCGGCTCCGATGGAACGACGGGCCGGGCGTTACAGGGCTCAACTTCTACTACAGGCCAATGCCCGGGCCCCTTTGCATCGGCTATTAAGTACCTGGCTGCTGGCGCTGGAGCAGATGCCCAGCGGGCGGGCGGTGCGCTGGTCGCTGGATGTGGATCCGGTGGATTTGTATTGATCCAGACATCCTCATCGCGAGCAGGCTCGCTCCCACATTGGAATGCAATTTCCTGTGGGAGCGAGCCTGCTCGCGATGAGGCCCGAATAGCCACCACACATCCCCACCCGACCCGCTACAGTTGGCAAGCTTGCCTTCGCCACGGATAATGCCCAGTTTTTCCACCAGCGCATCGAAGCGCCGCCGCGCCTGCGGTTGAAAGAGAAGACCATGAAAGACACCATTCGCCAGCTCATCCAGCAAGCCATCGCCCAACTCGTCGCTGAAGGTGTGCTGCCAGAAGGCCTGTCGCCGGCGATTCAGGTCGAAAACACCCGTGACAAGACCCACGGCGATTTCGCCAGCAACATCGCGATGATGCTCGCCAAACCGGCCGGCATGAAACCGCGGGACCTGGCCGAAAAGATCATCGCCGCGCTGCCGGCTGACGAAAACGTCAGCAAGGCTGACATTGCCGGCCCAGGCTTCATCAATTTCTTCCAGAACACCCAGGCCCTGGCCTCACGCCTGGACGCGGCCCTGGCCGACGAACGCATCGGCGTGCGCAAGGCCGGTCCGCTGCAACGCACCGTGGTCGACCTTTCGGCCCCCAACCTCGCCAAGGAAATGCATGTCGGCCATCTGCGCTCGACCATCATTGGTGACGGCGTGGCCCGGGTACTGGAGTTTCTCGGCGACACGGTGATCCGCCAGAACCACGTCGGCGACTGGGGCACCCAGTTCGGCATGCTGATGGCCTACCTGCAGGAAAACCCGATCACCAGCGATGAGCTGTCGGACCTGGAGAACTTCTACCGCGCCGCCAAGCAACGCTTCGACGAGTCGCCCGAATTTGCTGACCGCGCCCGTGGCCTGGTGGTCAAGCTGCAGGCCGGCGATGCCGAGTGCCTGGCGCTGTGGAGCAAGTTCAAGGACATCTCCCTGTCCCACTGCCAGAAAATCTACGAGCTGCTGAACGTCAAATTGACCATGGCCGACGTGATGGGCGAAAGCGCCTACAACGATGACCTGATCAACGTGGTCAACGACCTCAAGGCCAAGGGCATGCTGGTGGAAAGCAACGGCGCCCAGTGCGTATTCCTCGAGCAGTTCAAGACCGCTGACGGTGAGCCGCTGCCGGTGATCATCGTCAAGGCTGACGGCGGCTACCTCTACGCCACCACCGACCTGGCGGCCGTGCGCTACCGCAACAACGTGCTCAAGGCCGATCGAGTGCTGTATTTCGTCGACCAGCGCCAGGCCCTGCACTTCCAGCAAGTGTTCGAAGTCGCACGCCAGGCCGGTTTCGTGACCCGTCCGATGGAGATGGAACACATGGGCTTCGGCACCATGAACGGCGCCGACGGCCGTCCGTTCAAGACCCGCGACGGTGGCACGGTCAAGCTCATCGACCTGCTGAGCGAAGCCCAGGATCGCGCCTACACCCTGGTCAAGGGCAAGAACCCGGACCTGGCCGAAGACGAACTGCGCCAGATCGCCAAGGTCGTGGGCATCGACGCGGTGAAATACGCCGACCTGTCCAAGCACCGCACCAGCGACTACAGCTTCAACTTCGACCTGATGCTCAACTTCGAAGGCAACACCGCGCCCTACCTGCTGTACGCCTACACCCGCGTGGCCGGTGTGTTCCGCAAGCTCGGCAAGAACTTCGATGAGGTCGACGGCCGGATTGTGCTTCAAGCCCCTCACGAACAGGAGCTGGCGGCGAAACTGGCGCAGTTCGGTGAAGTGCTGAACAACGTCGCAGACAAAGGCACCCCACACACCCTGTGCGCGTACCTGTACGATGTGGCCGGTCTGTTCTCCAGCTTCTACGAGAACTGCCCGATCCTCAACGCCGAAACGCCAGAGCAAATGCAGAGTCGCCTGCGCCTCGCCGCACTGACCGGGCGCACCCTCAAGCAAGGCCTGGAACTGCTGGGCCTGGAAACGCTGGAGCGCATGTAAGTTGGCCGCCAAGAAAAAACCTGCACCCAAACGCGGCGCCAGTCGTTACCAGCCCCCAGCCAAACAGCCGATTCCCGGCTGGTTGTGGATGGCTATCGGCCTGACCGTCGGCGCTTTCATTGTGTTTCTGATGAAACTGGAGCCGGGCCAGGGCGATGACGTCAAGCGCGTGCGCCAAGAGCAACAGAAAGCCACGCGCATCGCCGAGGCCAACAAGACCCCGCCGAGCCCGACGCAACCGGCCAAGCCCAAGTACGACTTCTACACCCTGCTGCCGGAATCGGAAGTCATCGTGCCGCCCGATGCCGTGCCGGAGAAAACCCTGCCGACGCCACAGGTGCCCACCACGCCGGTAACTCCGGCCGAAGCGGCGAAGATCGACACCGCTCGCGCTCAGGCAGCCCTGGCCGGCATCACGCCGCCGCCGGCTCCGCCCGTGCAGAAAGCCGCTCCGGTGACGAAGTTCTTCCTGCAGGCCGGCTCGTTCCGCAAGGAAGCCGACGCCGACAAGGTACGCGCGCAGATCATTCTGCTGGGCCAGTCCGTGGCGGTGGAGTCCGGCACGGTGAAGGAAGAAACCTGGTATCGGGTGCTGGT
Organism: Pseudomonas sp. PICF6; assembly: GCF_009831705.1. Taxonomy (NCBI): domain Bacteria; kingdom Pseudomonadati; phylum Pseudomonadota; class Gammaproteobacteria; order Pseudomonadales; family Pseudomonadaceae; genus Pseudomonas; species Pseudomonas sp. PICF6. The sequence continues at coordinate 288,146 of NZ_WUUD01000032.1, forward strand.
CGGTCCGTTCAGCAATCGCGAAGAACTGACAAAAGCCCAAAAACAATTGGCCGGCAGCGGTTTCAGCAACCTTTTGTTACAACAGCGCCAGAGCCGCTGAAGCAGGTGAACGCAGCCCTGTGGCGAGGGGATTTATCCCCGCTGGGCTGCGCAGCAGCCCCTAAAGGCTTGATGCGATAGACCTGCCATACCGCGTCGCAGATCTTAGGGGCGCTGCGCGCCCCAGCGGGGATAAATCCCCTCGCCACAGGGGCCGTGATCAGCCCTCAAAGCAAAACAAGCCACTCGTCCCCTCTCCCACCCCACAGTTGAAAAAACCCACGCCACCCCCATATGAGTTCCATCCGGGCATTTTCGCCCCGCTGCGTGGAGACTCTTCCCTTGACCACCATCGTTTCAGTCCGCCGTCATGGCAAAGTCGTCATGGGCGGCGACGGCCAGGTTTCACTAGGCAACACCGTGATGAAAGGCAATGCGAAGAAAGTCCGCCGCCTGTACCACGGCCAGGTCATCGCCGGCTTCGCCGGGGCCACCGCCGATGCTTTCACCCTGTTTGAGCGTTTCGAAGGCCAGCTTGAGAAACATCAGGGCCATCTGGTGCGTGCCGCCGTGGAACTGGCCAAGGAATGGCGTACCGACCGCTCCCTGAGCCGCCTCGAAGCCATGCTCGCGGTCGCCAACAAGGACGCCTCGCTGATCATTACCGGTAACGGTGACGTCGTTGAACCCGAGGATGGCCTGATCGCCATGGGTTCCGGCGGCGCCTACGCCCAGGCCGCAGCCAGCGCCCTGTTGAAAAAGACCGATCTGTCGGCCCGCGAAATCGTCGAGACTGCCTTGGGCATCGCCGGCGACATCTGCGTCTTCACCAACCACACCCAGACCATTGAGGAGCAGGATCTCGCGGAATAAGCCTGGCCCTGTGCCACGGCTCATTCCTGCTTGAGGACCGCCAAATACTATGTCCATGACTCCCCGCGAAATCGTCCACGAACTCAACCGCCACATCATCGGCCAGGACGATGCCAAGCGCGCCGTCGCCATCGCCTTGCGTAACCGCTGGCGTCGGATGCAGCTGCCTGAAGAGCTGCGCGTCGAAGTGACCCCCAAGAACATCCTGATGATCGGCCCGACCGGTGTCGGTAAAACCGAAATCGCCCGTCGCCTGGCCAAACTGGCCAACGCGCCGTTCATCAAGGTCGAAGCCACCAAGTTCACCGAAGTCGGTTATGTCGGTCGCGACGTCGAATCGATCATCCGCGACCTGGCCGATGCCGCCATCAAGTTGCTGCGCGAACAGGAAATCACCAAGGTTCGTCACCGTGCCGAAGATGCTGCCGAAGAGCGCATCCTCGACGCGCTGCTGCCGCCAGCGCGCATGGGCTTCAACGCCGAATCCGCTGCGACCCAGGATTCCAACACTCGCCAGCTGTTCCGCAAGCGCCTGCGCGAAGGCCAGCTCGACGACAAGGAAATCGAGATCGAAGTGGCCGAAATGGCCGGCGTCGACATCTCCGCGCCGCCCGGCATGGAGGAAATGACCAATCAATTGCAAAGCCTGTTCGCCAACATGGGCAAGGGCAAGCGCAAGAACCGCAAGCTCAAGGTCAAGGAAGCGCTGAAACTGGTTCGCGATGAAGAAGCCAGTCGCCTGGTCAACGAAGAAGAGTTGAAGGCCAAGGCCCTGGAGGCCGTCGAGCAGCACGGCATTGTGTTCATCGACGAAATCGACAAGGTCGCCAAGCGCGGCAATGTCGGCGGCGCCGACGTGTCCCGCGAAGGCGTGCAACGCGACCTGCTGCCGCTGATCGAAGGCTGCACGGTCAACACCAAGCTGGGCATGGTCAAGACCGACCACATCCTGTTCATCGCCTCCGGTGCGTTCCACCTGAGCAAGCCCAGCGACCTGGTGCCCGAGCTGCAAGGTCGCCTGCCGATCCGCGTCGAGCTCAAGGCCCTGACGCCGGAAGACTTCGAACGCATCCTGAGCGAACCCCACGCGTCCCTGACCGAACAGTATTGCGCCCTGCTCAAGACCGAAGGCCTGAACATCGAGTTCGCGCCGGAAGGCATCAAGCGCCTGGCGCAGATCGCCTGGCAGGTCAACGAGAAGACCGAGAACATCGGTGCCCGGCGCCTGCACACCCTGCTCGAACGCCTGCTCGAGGAAGTCTCGTTCAGTGCCGGCGACCTGGCCAGCGCCCATAACGAAGCGCCGATCCTCATCGATGCCGAGTACGTCAACAGCCACCTGGGTGAACTGGCAGAGAACGAAGACCTGTCGCGGTATATCCTGTAAGTCACCGACAGGTTTCCTCGGACCTGTGGGAGCGAGCTTGCTCGCGATGGCGGCGTATCATTCAACCAATGCGTTGACTGTCAAACCGCTATCGCGAGCAAGCTCGCTCCCACATGGACCTTTGTCGTTTTTGCAGATCAAGGCTCCCTTCAGAAACGGATCAGAGGCCATGACCAAACTCCCCAGCGCCATCAACCTGCACAAAGCCTCCAAGACCCTGACGCTCAAATACGCGCCGGACGAGGAGTATCACCTGCCCGCCGAATTCCTGCGGGTGCACTCGCCTTCCGCCGAGGTCCAGGGCCACGGCAAACCGATCCTGCAATACGGAAAAATCGGCGTCGGCCTGACCAAGGTCGAACCGGCCGGCCAGTACGCACTGAAATTGACCTTCGACGACGGTCACGACAGCGGACTGTTCACCTGGGACTACCTGTACCAGTTGGCGGTACGCCAGGAGGACCTGTGGAACGATTATCTTGCCGAACTCAAGGCGGCCGGAAAAACCCGCGACCCGAACGAGTCGGTCGTCAAGCTGATGCTCTAACTCAAGGGCTGGCGCTTTAGGGCGAATTTTCTAGACTCATCTGCTTGAATGCCCCCGCGGCAACGTCAATGACTGGCCTGCTTGCGAAAAAAATTAAACTCGGGTAACCAATGGAGCTGGCAAGTTCCCTGCAAAGGAATCGGCGAATTCCTTGCACACGTTTCCTCATTGCCTCGATGCGGAATTAACGGTCACCCGAGCAGCGTACCTGGCATTGGCTGTGGGCTTTCTGGCATGGCCCAGGTACTCGTCTGAAGGACAATGGAGCGTCGTAGATGAGCAACAAGAACAACGATGACCTGAAGTACCAAGCCTCGGAAAATACCCTGGGGTTGAATCCTGTCGTCGGCTTGCGCAGAAAAGATCTGCTGGCCTCTGCCCGAATGGTGCTGACCCAGGCCATCAAACAACCGCTGCACAGCGTCAAGCACGTCGCCCATTTCGGCGTCGAACTCAAGAACGTCCTGTTCGGCAGATCCGAGCTGCAACCTGCGGGCGATGACCGTCGCTTCAACGACCCGGCCTGGAGCCAGAACCCGCTCTACAAACGCTATCTGCAAACCTACCTGGCGTGGCGCAAGGAGCTGCACGCCTGGATCGACGAGAGCAGCCTTTCGCCCCAGGACATCAGCCGCGGGCACTTCGTGATCAACCTGATGACCGAGGCCATGGCCCCGACCAATTCGGCAGCCAACCCGGCGGCGGTCAAACGCTTTTTCGAAACCGGCGGCAAGAGCCTGCTGGACGGCCTTTCGCACCTGGCCAAGGACCTGGTGCACAACGGCGGGATGCCGAGCCAGGTCGACATGGGCGCATTCGAAGTCGGCAAGAGCCTGGGCGTGACGGAAGGCGCCGTGGTGTTTCGCAACGACGTGCTGGAGTTAATCCAGTACCGACCCATCACCGAACAGGTCCACGAGCGCCCACTGCTGGTGGTGCCGCCGCAGATCAACAAGTTCTACGTCTTCGACCTGAGCCCGGACAAGAGCCTGGCGCGCTTCTGCCTGCGCAGCAATGTGCAGACGTTCATTGTCAGCTG
>NZ_WUUD01000032.1:292040-296791 GCF_009831705.1 Pseudomonas sp. PICF6
TATCTGCTGGGCAACGAGCCGCCGGTGTTCGACATTCTGTTCTGGAACAACGACACCACCCGGCTGCCGGCGGCATTCCATGGCGACCTCATCGAGATGTTCAAGAACAACCCGCTGATCCGGCCCAATGCACTGGAAGTGTGCGGCACACCGATCGACCTCAAGCAGGTCACCGCCGACATCTTCTCCCTGGCCGGCACCAACGACCACATCACCCCTTGGAAGTCCTGCTACAAATCCGCACAGCTATTTGGCGGCAAGGTGGAATTCGTGCTGTCGAGCAGCGGTCACATCCAAAGCATCCTCAACCCACCAGGTAACCCCAAGTCGCGCTACATGACCAGCGAGGACATGCCGGCCAAGGCCGAGGACTGGCAGGAGAACTCCACCAAGCACACCGATTCCTGGTGGCTGCATTGGCAGGCGTGGCAGGCAGAACGCTCGGGCAAACTGAAAAAGGCACCCACGGTGCTGGGCAACAAGACTTATCCGGCGGGAGAAGCGGCGCCGGGCACGTATGTGCATGAGCGGTAACTGGTGCAACTCGTCTGTTGCGGCCGTGAGGTTACTCACGAAAGCACGTCAACAGCCGACATTAATGCAAGGCCCACGCCGCTGGTGAACGCAAACTTGCGTTCACAGCAGATCCAATGTGGGAGCGAGCCCGCTCGCGATAGCGGTGCGTCAGGCAACAGTGATGTTGAATGCAACGGCCTTATCGCGAGCAGGCTCGCTCCCACAGGGATCGGGGGAAAAATGAAAGACAGCGACCCAACCCACAGGGCTTGAAGCATGCCGCAACCGTACATCTTCCGTACCGTCGATCTGGATGGCCAGACCTTGCGCACCGCGGTACGCCCCGGCAAGCCTCATTTGACGCCCCTGCTGATTTTCAACGGCATCGGCGCCAACCTTGAGCTGGTGTTCCCGTTCATCCAGGCCCTGGACCCGGACCTGGAAGTCATCGCCTTTGACGTTCCCGGCGTCGGCGGCTCGTCGACGCCCAACCGGCCGTATCGCTTTCCCGGCCTGGCAAAACTCACCGCGCGGATGCTCGATTACCTCGATTACGGACAGGTCAACGTGATCGGCGTGTCCTGGGGCGGCGCCCTGGCCCAGCAATTTGCCCATGACTACCCTGAGCGCTGCAAAAAGCTGGTGCTGGCGGCCACCGCCGCTGGCGCAGTGATGGTGCCGGGCAAACCGAAAGTGCTGTGGATGATGGCCAGCCCCCGGCGCTACGTGCAACCGTCCCACGTTATGCGTATCGCCCCACTGATCTACGGCGGCTCGTTCCGCCGCGACCCCAGCCTGGCGGCCAGTCATGCGGCCAAGGTGCGTTCGGCCGGCAAGCTGGGTTATTACTGGCAACTGTTCGCCGGCCTGGGCTGGACCAGCATCCACTGGCTGCACAAGATCCACCAGCCGACCCTGGTGCTGGCCGGCGACGACGATCCACTGATCCCGTTGATCAACATGCGCATGCTGGCCTGGCGCATCCCCAACGCCCAGCTGCACATCATCGACGACGGCCATCTGTTCCTGATTACCCGGGCCGAGGCTGTGGCGCCGATCATCATGAAGTTTCTGGAGGAAGAACGTCAGCGCGCGGTCATGCACCCGCATCCCGCGCCGCTGGGTGGCGGCTGACACCGCCCAAAAGCGCCTGGCAGGACGCCGGATCGCGCAACTACCCGGAACAGCGACTATGTTGTCTGGTTCGGTGTGTTTGTTTTTAGCCTGATGACGAAGGAGTTGACTCATGCGCGACAAACCGGCGAAGGGTTCCATGCCCGCCCCTGCCAACTTCATCAACGCACAAAGTGCGGTCACCGGCCTGCGGGGCCGGGACCTGCTTTCCACCCTGCGCAGTGTTGCCGTACACGGCTTGCGCAACCCAGTGCACAGCGCCCGGCATGCGTTGAAGTTGGGCAGCCAGTTGGGCCGCGTGCTGCTAGGGGAAACCCTGCACCCCACCAACCCCAACGACAAGCGTTTCGCCGATCCCACCTGGGAGCTCAATCCGTTCTACCGTCGCAGCCTGCAGGCCTACCTGAGCTGGCAGAAACAGATGAAGAGCTGGATCGACGAATGCGACATGAGCCCCGATGACCGTGCCCGGGCTCACTTCGCTTTCGCCCTGCTCAATGATGCCGTATCGCCTTCCAATACCTTGCTCAACCCGCTGGCGGTCAAGGAGCTGTTCAATTCCGGCGGTACCAGCCTGATTCGTGGCATCAGCCACTTGGTGGACGACCTGCTGCACAATGACGGGCTGCCGCGGCAAGTCACACCTCATGCCTTCGAAGTCGGCAAGACCCTGGCGACTACACCGGGGGCGGTGGTGTTTCGCAACGAAATGCTCGAGCTGATCCAGTACAAGTCCATGAGCGAAAAGCAATACGCCAAGCCGTTGCTGATCGTGCCGCCGCAGATCAACAAGTTCTACATCTTCGACCTGAGCCCTTCCAACAGCTTCGTCCAGTACGCCCTGAAAAACGGTTTGCAGGTGTTCATCATCAGTTGGCGCAACCCCGATGTACGTCATCGCGAATGGGGCCTGTCCAGCTATGTCGAGGCGACGGAAGAAGCCATGAATGTCTGCCGGGCGATCACCGGCGCCCGTGAGGTCAACCTGATGGGCGCCTGCGCGGGCGGCATGACCATCGCTGCCCTGCAAGGCCATCTGCAAGCCAAGCGCCAACTGCGCCGGGTCGCCAGCGCCACTTACCTGGTGAGCCTGCTGGACAGCCAGATGGAGAGCCCGGCCACACTGTTCATTGACGAGCAGACCCTGGAAGCCGCCAAGCGCCGCTCCTATCAGAAAGGCATCCTCGATGGCCGCGACATGGCCCGGGTGTTTGCCTGGATGCGTCCCAATGACCTGATCTGGACTTATTTCATCAACAACTACCTCCTGGGCAAGGAGCCGCCGGCGTTCGACATCCTCTACTGGAACAACGACTGCACCCGACTGCCGGCGGCCTACCATGGCGACCTACTGGACTTCTTCAAGCACAATCCCTTGACCCACCCCGGCGGCCTGGAAGTGTGCGGCACACCGATCGACCTGCAAAAAGTGACGGTGGACAGCTTCAGCGTGGCGGGCATCAATGACCACATCACGCCATGGGACGCGGTCTATCGCTCAACGCTGTTGCTCGGTGGCGAGCGGCGCTTCGTGCTGTCCAACAGCGGTCACGTCCAAAGCATTCTCAACCCGCCGGGCAACCCCAAGGCCAACTACGTCGAAAACCCGAAACTGAGCAGCGACCCGCGGGCCTGGTATTACGACGCCAAGCACATCGAGGGCAGTTGGTGGACCCAGTGGCTGGGTTGGGTCCAGGAACGCTCCGGCGCCCAACGCGAAACACAGATGACCCTGGGCAACGCGAACTACCCGCCCCTGGAAGCGGCGCCGGGAACCTATGTGCGCGTGCGCTAAGGGCTCACTCCACGGCCAGACACTGGGCCGTGGCACGATTTCCATCACTAAGAAGACCGGATGAAAACCCGCGACCGCATTCTTGAATGCGCCCTGCAGTTGTTCAATGAGAAGGGCGAACCGAACGTTTCCACCATGGAAGTCGCCAACGAAATAGGCATCAGCCCAGGCAATCTCTATTACCACTTTCATGGCAAGGAGCCCCTGATCCTCGGGTTGTTCGAGCGCTTCCAGGGCGAACTGGCACCGCTGCTGGACCCACCGGCAGATGTACAACTGGCGCCGGAAGATTATTGGCTGTTCCTGCACCTGATCGTCGAACGGCTGGCTCAATACCGGTTTCTGTTCCAGGACCTGTCGAACCTGGCCGGACGCCTGCCAAAACTGGCCAAGGGCATCCGCCAGTTGCTCAACGCCCTGAAACGCACCCTGGCCTCGCTGCTGGCGCAACTCAAGGCCCAGGGGATGCTGGTCAGCGATACCCAGGCATTGGGGCAACTGGTGGAACAGATCACCATGACCTTACTGTTCTCGCTGGACTATCAGCGAATCCTCGACCGCGAGGGTGAAGTTCGACTGGTGGTCTATCAGGTCATGATGCTGGTAGCGCCGCATCTGCCGCCGGCGGCAAAGGTTGCGACCGAGCAACTGGCGTTGCGGTACCTGGAAGAGCACGACTAACGACCAGCAGAGGAAGATCCCTTGTGGGAGCGAGCCTGCTCGCGATGGCGGACGCACATCCAACATCAATGTGGCTGACACACCGCTATCGCGAGCAGGCTCGCTCCCACATTGTTTTCTGGGTGATTTCAATATTTGCATCACCACCAGCCCCCTGTGGAAGCAAGCCCGCTTCTGCGGTGCATTCAAATGCATACGCATAAAAAAACCCGACCTTCACAGGCCGGGCGTTTTTGTTTGCCCTGGATATCAGGACTGGGTGGTAGGCGTCGATGGAGCCGGCGCAGCGGTCGGGGTAACCGCCGGAGTCGGAGCCGAAGCGGAGTTCGCGGGGCTCGTCGGGGCGGCCGGTTTGGCGGCAGCAGTCGGCGCCTTCGGTGCGGCAGCTTTTGGCGCGGCCGGTTTTTTCACCGCAGGCTTTTTCGCCGCAGCGGGTTTGGCCGCCGCTTTTGCCGCAGGCTTGGCAGCAGGTTTGGCGGCCGCGGGTTTGGCAGCCGGCTTGGCCGCTGCTTTGGTCGCGGGTTTGGCTGCTACCGGCTTGGCCGCTGCCTTGGCCGCTGCCTTGGCGGCAGGTTTGGCGGCTGCGGTTTTCGCCGCCGGCTTGGCCGCTGCTTTTGCCGCAGGC
>NZ_WUUD01000032.1:296801-309692 GCF_009831705.1 Pseudomonas sp. PICF6
GCCGCGGCCTTGACCAATGGCTTGGCTGCCGTCTTGGTGGCAGGTTTGGCTGCCGCAGTCTTGGCCGCCACTGGCGCGACCTTGGCGCCGGTGAGTTTTTCGATCTGCTTGGTCAGGGTGTCGACCTTGCTGTGCAGCGCCTTGACTTCATTGCGGCTCGGCACGCCCAGCCGAGAGATCGCGCTGTTCAGGCGCTTGTCGAAAGCCCCTTCCAGTTCGTCCCACTTGCCCAGTGCGCGATCCTTCACACCGCCGATTCGCGACTTGGCGGACTCGACGGAGTCCTTGGTGGCATCGACTTGTTTGCCGACCGCCGTCTTGGTGAGTTTTTCGGCCTTCTCGCCGTCCTTAACCAGGGACTCGAAGAGTTTGCTGCCGTCAGTGTCAATCTTCGAGTACACGCCTAAACCAGCAAGCCAGATTTTGCGGGAGTATTTTTCAATCTTCCCGGCCCACGAGCTGCCTTCTTTTTCGGTGATTTTTTTGCCAGCCATCCCGTTCTCCTTAATGTTTACGCGCGACACGTTCAAGCAATGCCGTCAGCTCATCGAGCTTAGCAGAGAGTGTCTCAACGTCATGTTTAGACGGAATGCCGATACGATTCAAGGCACTTGCAACACGGGCGTCGAATACCTTCTCGACTTTATCGAGTTGTACTTCAACCCGGGCCTTGAACGTGTTGACGTCAGTCTTGGCTTCAATCAGTTCGCTGTTGGCCGCTTCGAGTTTTCCGGCAATGTTCTTTTTGCCTTTGGTTTCAATGACTTCACCGGCTTTTACCAACTCTTGGAAGTACTCGCTGCCTTCCTGGCCGACCTTGGTGTAGGCGCCCAGGCCCGCCAGCCAGATCTTGCGCGCGTACGTTTTCACGTCGCTGAGCGTGGAAGATTCAACGTCGGTTTTTTTCTTCAAAATAACTTTGGCCATGGTGCACCTCACTCGATAACAGGTTTGAGGAACTGCCCGTACACGGTCGGGCTCAGGCACAAAGTAGTGACAATAATTAGAAACGGCACCCTAACTACTGCCACAGAATCCGAGGTGATGACTTCCCCTGTGGGAGCGAGCCTGCTCGCGATGGCGATAGACCGGCAACATTGATGTTGAATGACACGCCGCTATCGCGAGCAGGCTCGCTCCCACAGGTGAATGAGTGATGAACTTGAGTCATCTCTTCAATCAAGCCAATGCTTTATCCAACGCCTTTTCAATTTCCGTCTTGATCGTGCCGCTCATGGCCGACATCAACATGCCCAGTTCGACATCGACGCGGATCGAGTCCTCGCCCACATGCACCTCGCCTTTGACCCCGGAGCGCTTGAGCTTCAGCGTGTCGCCCGACCACTGCGGCTCCAGGCCATAGCTGTCGGACAGTTTCTGCGCCAACTGGTCGGCTTTCGCGCGGGCCGCATCCTTGCCCAGGCCGTGGGCACGCTCAACTGTTATACGGGCCATCTGATGACTCCTGTTTTATCGGGACTTGCCTGCACGTTTCTGACCCTGGCTGCGTCAAAACGTCCCGGCGGTCGCTCATCTTACCTTCAGGCTTGCCAAGACAAAGCCCTCCACCGGGATTAGAATGTCCCGCATTCTTTTTTGGTGACAGCGATATGACTGATCAGCGCAAAGGCAGCGATGCCGAACCCACCACTCACTTCGGCTTCAAGAACGTGCCGGAAAGCCAAAAGGCGGAAAAAGTCGCTGAGGTTTTCCACTCGGTAGCCGCCAAATATGACTTGATGAACGATCTGCTCTCGGGTGGCATGCACCGTCTGTGGAAGCGTTTCGCGATCGAACTGTCGGGTGTGCGCAGCGGCAATCGGGTGCTGGACATCGCCGGCGGCACCGGCGACCTGACGAAGAAGTTCTCTCACATTGTCGGGCCGACCGGTCAGGTGGTGCTCGCTGACATCAACGAGTCCATGCTCAAGGTCGGTCGTGACCGCCTGCTGGACCTGGGTGTGGCCGGCAATGTCGAGTTCGTCCAGGCCGACGCCGAGAAGCTGCCCTTCCCTGACAACCATTTCGATTGCGTCACCATCGCCTTCGGCCTGCGCAACGTCACCCACAAGGAAGACGCCCTGCGCTCGATGCTACGAGTCCTCAAGCCCGGCGGCCGTCTGCTGGTACTGGAATTCTCCAAGCCGACCAACGCGCTGATGTCCAAGGCCTACGACGCCTACTCGTTCGCCTTCATGCCACTGATGGGCAAGCTGATCACCAACGACTCGGAAAGCTATCGCTACCTGGCCGAATCGATCCGCATGCACCCGGATCAGGAAACCCTGAAGTCGATGATGGTCGAGGCCGGTTTCGACCGCGTGACCTACCACAACATGACCTCGGGCATCGTGGCCCTGCACCGCGGTATCAAGCCCTGATGCTGCTCACCGGCCTGCTCGCCAGCGTCGAACTCGGCGTCAATCGCGTCCTGCGCCTGGACAGTACGGCGCTGGCGCGCCTGGCGCACTTGAGCGGCAAGGTGATTGCGGTGGATTGCCGCAGCCCCGCATTGCGGCTGTTCATCCTGCCCAGCGACGAAGGCCTGATGCTCGCTGCACACTGGGAAGCCGAGGCCCACTGCACCCTGCGTGCCCCGGCATCGAGCCTGGTGAACCTGGCCCTGAGCAAGGACAAGACCGCCGTGCTGCATGGCCCTGAGGTGGAACTGGACGGCGACAGCGGCGTGCTGCTGGAGCTGGCGGCGATTCTCCAGGACCTGGAGCTGGACTGGGAATATGAAGTATCCCGCTGGCTCGGGCCGGTGGCCACTCAGCTACTCAGTGGCCATCTGCGCAGCCGCACTCGCTGGTATCGCCAAGGCTTCGCCAGCCTGGGGCAGAATCTGAGTGAATACCTGGCCGAGGAATCGCGTACTCTCGTAGGCCAACGCGAAGCCGACGCCCGCTTTAATGAACTGGACCAGATCAAACTTGACCTGGAACGTCTCGAGGCGCGTTTCGAGCGCCTTTCCCGCTCCCTTGAAACCAAGCGATAACGCATGAAGCTGCTTGCCGTCCGCCGTTTGTTGCGCATCCAGCGCGTCGTGATCCGCTATCGCCTCGATGACCTGCTGTTCGCCCTGCCGCTGCCCTGGTTTTTGCTGGCGCTGCGCTTCGTGCTGCCGTGGCGCTGGTTTCCCCGGCGAACGCTGGACCTGAGTCGCGGCGCACGCCTGCGCCTGGCCTTGCAGGACCTGGGACCGATCTTCATCAAGTTCGGGCAGATCCTCTCGACTCGTCGCGACCTGTTGCCCGAAGACATCGCCGATGAATTGATGATGCTTCAAGACCGCGTGCCGCCGTTCGATTCAAAGGTGTCGGTGGCCCTGATCGAAGAGCAACTGGGCAAGAAGATCAGCGAAGTGTTCAGCCGTTTCGACGTCGAACCGCTGGCCTCGGCCTCCGTGGCCCAGGTTCACGCTGCGCAGCTCAAGAGCGGCGAAGAAGTGGTGGTGAAGGTTATCCGCCCGGGTCTCAAGCCGATCATTGCCCAGGACCTGGCGTGGCTGTTCATTCTCGCCCGGGCCGCCGAGCGGCTGTCGGCCGATGCGCGCCTGTTGCACCCGGTTGACGTGGTCCTGGATTACGAAAAAACCATTTACGACGAACTCGATCTGCTGCGCGAAGCCGCCAACGCCAGCCAACTGCGGCGTAACTTCGAAGGCTCGCCGCTGCTCTATGTGCCGCAAGTCTATTGGGACTGGTGCCGTCCGAAAGTGTTGGTGATGGAGCGTATCTACGGCATCCAGGTCACCGACCTGGCGACCCTGGCCGACCAGCGCACCGACATGAAACTGCTGGCCGAGCGCGGCGTGGAAATCTTCTTCACCCAGGTGTTCCGCGACAGCTTCTTCCACGCCGACATGCACCCGGGGAATATCTTTGTCAGCACCGTGCAACCGTGGAGCCCGCAATACATTGCCATCGACTGCGGCATCGTCGGCAGCCTGACTCCCGAAGACCAGGACTATCTGGCCCGCAACCTGTTCGCCTTCTTCAAGCGCGACTACCGCCGCGTCGCGCAACTGCACATCGACTCCGGCTGGGTGCCGGCCGAGACCAAACTCAACGAATTCGAAGCGGCGATCCGCACGGTATGCGAACCGATCTTCGAAAAACCGTTAAAAGATATTTCATTCGGCCAGGTGCTGATGCGCCTGTTCCAGACCGCGCGTCGCTTCAATATGGAGGTTCAGCCGCAGTTGGTACTGTTGCAGAAAACCTTGCTGAACATCGAAGGCCTTGGTCGCCAGCTATACCCGGACCTGGACCTGTGGAACACCGCCCAGCCGTTCCTCGAACGCTGGATGCGTGAGCGCGTGAGCCCCAAAACCTTGCTGGGCAACGTGCAGAGCCAGTTCGAGCAGCTCCCGCACCTGGCCAACATGACCCGCGACCTGCTCGAACGCATGTCCCAACCCCACGCCCACGATCCCGCGCCGCCGTGGAAAGAGCGCGGGGACGACTGGTTCATGCGCCTGCTCGGCGCCGCTCACCTGGGTGGCGGTGCAGTACTGGCGAGCGGGGGCCCGTTGAGTCAGCTGGGCCACTGGCCCGCCGGCATCATGGTCATCGTTGGTTTGTATCTGGTCGTTCGTCGATAGCCAGCACCGGTTCACGCTGGCACACTGTTTCAAGGCTGGGCCCGTCGACTTGAGATGCGCGGCCCATTGTCGGAGTCGAAGATGAAAAACTGGCAGGACGAGATCAAATGGGACGCTGACGGCCTGGTGCCGGCCATCGCCCAGGATCACAAGACCGGGCGCGTGCTGATGATGGCCTGGATGAACCGTGAAGCGCTGGCCCTGACCGCCGCTGAGAACCGCGCCATCTATTGGTCACGTTCGCGTGGCAAGCTGTGGCGCAAGGGTGAAGAGTCCGGGCACGTGCAGCACCTGCACGAGATGCGCCTGGACTGCGACGGCGACGTCATCATCCTGATGGTCGAGCAGGTCGGTGAGATCGCCTGCCACACCGGCCGTCAAAGCTGCTTCTATCGCGTCTTCGAGAACGGCGACTGGAAAACCGTCGACCCGGTGCTCAAGGACCCGCACGCCATTTATTCAGGACATACCCATGAGTGACACCCTGACCCGCCTGGCCCAGGTGCTGGAAGAGCGCAAAGGCGCAGCGGCCGACAGTTCCTATGTCGCCAGTCTGTACCACAAGGGTTTGAACAAGATTCTGGAAAAGGTCGGTGAAGAGTCGGTCGAGACCATCATCGCCGCCAAGGACGCCGCCATCAGCGGCGACTGCAGTGACGTGATCTACGAGACCGCCGACCTGTGGTTCCATAGCCTGGTCATGCTTGCCCAACTGGGGCAGCACCCGCAGGCTGTACTGGATGAACTGGACCGTCGTTTCGGTCTGTCCGGGCACGTCGAGAAAGCCTCGCGTCCGTCCGCCTGATCAACTTACGAGAGGAATAGCCACATGGGTATTTTTGACTGGAAACACTGGGTCGTCATTCTGGTGGTCGTGGTACTGGTGTTCGGCACCAAGAAACTCAAGAACCTGGGCACTGACGTTGGCGAGTCGATCAAGGGCTTTCGCAAGGCCATGAACGACGACGAAAAACCGGCCGACCCGGCAGCGACGCCCGCTCAACCAGCGCAGCCGAGCCAACCGGTTCACCCACAGGCCACTCAACCTGTGAATGCCCCGCACACCATCGATGTGCAGGCACAGAAAGTCGAAGAGCCGGCCCGCAAAGACTCGTGAGCACTGACTAATGTTTGGGATCAGCTTCACTGAACTGCTGCTCGTCGGCCTCGTCGCCCTGCTGGTACTGGGCCCCGAGCGGCTGCCGGGCGCTGCGCGCACCGCAGGTCTATGGATCGGGCGGCTCAAGCGCAGCTTCAATGCGATCAAACAGGAAGTTGAACGTGAAATCGGGGCCGACGACATTCGTCGGCAACTGCACAACGAACACATTCTGTCTCTGGAGCAGGAAGCGCGGAAAATCTTCACCCCGACCCAGCAGGAGCCGACACCGGTTCAGCCGGCGGTCGAGCCGACGATTGCCCCCCAGGCGCCGGTGGATGACACGCCGCCTGTAGCAGCCGCGCCCGCGAACCCCGTGGAGCCCGCCCCGACAGTGGCGGCACCAGCCGTTCCTAACGACCCTACTTTGCCGCCGCGAGCCCCATGAGCGATATTCCTGAAAACGACCAGCCGATGCCGCTGGTATCGCACCTCACCGAGTTGCGCACCCGCCTGTTGCGTTGCGTGGCGGCGATTTTCGTCATCTTCGCCGGGCTGTTTGCCTTCACCCAACAGATCTACACCTTCGTTTCCACACCGCTGCGCCAGTACCTGCCGGAAGGCGCGACGATGATCGCCACCGACGTGTCGTCACCGTTCCTGACGCCGCTCAAGCTGACGATGATGGTCTCGTTGTTCCTGGCGATCCCGGTGATCCTGCACCAGATCTGGGGCTTCATCGCGCCAGGCCTGTACAAGCATGAAAAACGCGTTGCCGTGCCGCTGCTGGTGTCCAGCATTCTGCTGTTCTACACCGGCATGGCCTTCGCCTACTTCTTCGTATTCCCGTTGATCTTCAAGTTCTTTGCCGCCGCCACTCCCGCGGGCGTGGAAATGATGACCGACATCACCAGCTACCTGGATTTCGTCATGACGCTGTTCTTCGCCTTCGGCGTGGCGTTCGAAATCCCAGTAGCCGTGGTACTGCTGGTGTGGATCGGCGTGGTCGACGTTGCGTACCTGAAGAAAATTCGTCCGTACGTGATCATCGGCTGCTTCGTGGTCGGCATGATCCTGACCCCGCCGGACATCTTCTCCCAGACCCTGCTGGCCGTGCCGATGTGGCTGCTGTTCGAGATCGGCATCCTGTTCGGCGGTCTGGTGCGCAAGCGCCGGGAAGAAGCAGACGATCAGCCGGTCGACGACCATAACGACCAGCCGCCAGCGACCCAAGCGTGAACCTGCTGCTGCTTGAAGAGGCCGACTTCATCGGGCCTGACCGCGTCGTGCTGAGCGATCGCCGCTTGACCCACATGCAGCAAGTGCACCGTAGCGCCGTCGGTGACAGCCTGCGGGTCGGGCGTATCGGCGGGTTGATGGGCACGGCCCAGGTGCTGCGCCTGGAAGCCCATGAAGCCGAACTGCAAGTGACACTCGACCAACCTGCGCCGGTCAAGCTGCCACTGACACTGGTGCTGGCCCTGCCTCGACCGAAAATGCTCCGGCGAGTGTTCCAGACCATCGCCAGCATGGGCGTGCCGCGCGTGGTACTGGTCAACAGTTACCGCGTGGAAAAGAGCTTCTGGCAGACCCCGTTCCTGGAGCCCGAGGCCATTCGCGAACAACTGATCCTTGGCCTGGAGCAGGCGCGCGACAGCGTGCTGCCAGAGATCATCATTGAAAAGCGCTTCAAGCCCTTCGTTGAAGACCGCCTGCCGGCCATGGCGAACGGCACCTGCGGTCTGGTCGGCCATCCGGGGAACTACCCCCCCTGCCCTCGCGCGCTGGAGGAACCCGTGACCCTCGCCATCGGCCCCGAAGGCGGCTGGATTCCTTACGAAATCGACCTGCTGGCCAAGGCCGGACTGCAACCGGTACAACTGGGCGAACGCATCCTGCGCGTCGAAACCGCCGTTACCGCGCTGCTCGCACGGTTGTTCTGACCCCCTGCCGCTTGCACGTTTTTTGTGGCGAGCGCCAGGATTCTCAGTTCATTTCTACAGATCCCTCCCGCCCCGCCGATACAGCTCCCATAAAACCAATTCAGTGCAGCAAGGGAGAAATCAGCATGTTCCGAATGCTTACCCAGAGTCTGGGAAACGTAAGCGTCAATCGCAAACTCGGCTTCGGCTTCGGTCTGGTGCTATTTCTAACCTTGATGATCGCTTTCACCGGCTGGAGCGGCCTGGGCAATGTCATTAGCCGTGGCGACAAGCTGGGCTACATTTCCAGCCTGAACGAGTTGAGCAAGGACCTGCGCCTGGCACGCCTGGACTACTACACCACGCGGGGTGAAAACGGTCCGCAGGAAGTCAACGATCTGCTTGCCAAACTCGAGACCGGCCTGACCGCAGCCCGCCAGATGATCGAGCAGCCGGCCGACGTGGCGCTGATCGACAAACAACTGGCCGCTGTGGCCGAGTACAAAAGCGCCTTCGCCGAGATGGCCAGCGCCACCGTCAGTCGCGAAGATGCCCGCAGCAAACTCGGCGCCAGCGCCGACAACGCCGTGGCCCGCGTCGCCGAGGTTGAAAAAGCCACGCTGCAAAGCGAGAACGTCGCCCAATTCAACAGCGTGGTATCCCTGAGCAAGGCGATCCAGCAAGCGCGTTATCAGGTTCGCGGCTACACCTACAGCGGTAAGAACGAAGCCCAGCAACCGGCCCTTGACGCCATTACCGATGCCCTCAAACTTCTCGCACGCCTACCGGCGCAGTTGCCTGAGGAGCACTCCGCCAACCTGCAGCAAGCCAGCGATTCGATCAACGCCTACCGTGCGGCGGTCAGTCAGTTTCGCGATTCCCAGCTTGATACCGCCGCGGCGCTCAAGCGCATGACCGAGCAAGGCGAAGTATTGCTTGAGTCCAGCAAAAGCCTGACCGTGTCCCAGACCGCCGTGCGCGACCAGGACGCCGCCCAGGCCAAGACCGTCCTGGTATCGGCTGCCGTGCTGGCCATGTTGTTCGGCGTGATCGCAGCATTGGTCATCACCCGGCAGATCGTCGGCCCGCTGGACCAGACCCTCAAAGTCGCCGAGCGCATTGCCGCGGGCGACCTGACCCACAACCTCACCTCCGAGCGCCGCGACGAACTCGGTCAATTGCAGCGCGCTATGCAGAGCATGACCGTGGGCCTGCGGCAGTTGATCGGCGGCATCAGCGACGGCGTTACACAAATCGCCAGCGCCGCCGAACAACTCTCGGCCGTGACCGAGCAGACCAGCGCCGGGGTCAACAGCCAGAAAGTGGAAACCGACCAGGTCGCCACCGCCATGCACGAAATGACCGCCACGGTGCAGGAAGTGGCGCGCAATGCCGAGGAAGCTTCCGAAGCGGCCGTCGCGGCTGACCAGCAGGCACGCGAGGGTGAAAAAGTGGTCGGCGAAGCCATCGCCCAGATCGAACGCCTAGCCCTCGAAGTGGGTAACTCCACCACAGCCATGGGCGACCTCAAGCGCGAAAGCGACAAAATCGGCAGCGTGCTGGACGTGATCAAGTCCGTAGCCCAGCAAACCAACCTGCTGGCCCTCAACGCGGCCATCGAAGCGGCCCGTGCGGGCGAAGCCGGACGTGGTTTCGCGGTGGTGGCTGACGAGGTCCGCAGCCTGGCCCAGCGCACCCAGAAGTCCACAGAAGAAATCGAAGAACTGATCGTCGGCCTGCAGTCAGGCACCGAGCAGGTCGCGACCATCATGGACAACAGCCGCAGCCTGACCGACAACAGCGTCGAACTGACCCGCCGCGCCGGTGGATCCCTGGAAAACATCACCCGCACGGTCTCGGCCATTCAGTCGATGAACCAGCAGATCGCCGCTGCGGCCGAGCAGCAGAGTGCCGTGGCCGAGGAGATCAACCGCAGCGTGCTGAATGTGCGCGATGTGTCGGAGCAAACTGCGTCGTCCAGTGAAGAGACGGCCGCTTCGAGCGCTGAATTGGCCCGGTTGGGGGTTCATTTGCAGACGTTGGTGGGGCGGTTCAGGGTTTGATGACTTGGGACTGCTTACTTGAGTTTTGTGTATATCCGTTGCTGCGGTAACGGCGGCAATGGATATGTACTCAGTCAACAAAACCCTGGCCGGCTATCAGCCCGACTTCGCGAACAAGCCCGCTCCTACAGGTACCGTGTCTGACCTAGCTTTTTGCCAACCCCGAGGCAACGACCAACTCTTCCAGGGCCAACAAATCCGGCACCTTCGCCACATGCTCGCCCACTTGTACCGCCGCCTGTTCCAGCCCACACAGCGGTACATCGACGTAGCTCAACTGGGTGTCGAGTTTGTAGGAACGCGGGATACCCTGGACCAGCAGCGCAATGAACCGCAACTCCGGGCGCCCGCCCAGGGCATTGAGCACGACGATGCGCGCACGCTCGCCGATCACGGTTTTCTGGCCGCAGGCCGACTCGAAACTCAGCAACGGGATTTGCCGTTCGCGCCAGCTCACCCAACCCAGGAACCACGGCGGAGTGTCCATATCGAACGCGCTGCTCTGGTAGTCGATCAGCTCGGCCACGGCCACGTTGGGTAAAATCAGGTGCCGGTCGGCCAGGGGTAGCAGCAGCCCAGTGATGTGCCCGGTGCGCGGGTGAAGGTCATGCATGGGTTTTGCTCCAGCGGGCGATGCTGTCGAGCAGCACCGATTCCTGGTACGGCTTGCCCAGGTAGTCGTTGACGCCGATGGCCATGGCGCGGTCGCGGTGTTTCTGGCCGGTGCGGGAGGTGATCATGATGATCGGCAGGTGGGCCAGGCGCGGGTCATTGCGTACTTGCGTGGCCACTTCGAAGCCGTCCATGCGCGGCATTTCGATGTCCAGCAACATCAGGTCGGGGGAGTGTTCGGCCAGCAGCGCCATGGCATCCACGCCATCCTTGGCGGTGAGCACGTGCATGCCGTGGCGCTCCAGCAGGCGGCTGGTGACCTTGCGGACCGTCACCGAGTCGTCCACCACCAGCACCAGCAATGCTCGCGGGTGTTCGCCCTCGCCTTGCGCCGCTGCCGGGCGGCGTGGGACCTGATGAGGCAAGGCGCGGATCGGCGCCAACAGGTCGAGAATCAACACCACCCGGCCATCGCCCAGGATCGTCGCCCCCGACAAGCCCTGCACCGCCGAAAATTGCGGGCCGAGGCTCTTGACCACGATCTCCCGGGTCCCAGCGGTAGCGTCCACTTGCACCGCGATATGCCGCTCGCTGCATTGCATCAGCAGCACCGGCAACGGTTGGCTCTGGCCCAACAGTTTCGGGCGAGCGCCGGTTTTCAATAGCTCACCCAGGTAGCACAGCTCATAGCGTTGCCCGGCGTAGGTGTAGGTCGGCGGGTCGAGCTGGTAATAGCCATCCAGTTCAGCGGGCAACACCCGGACGATACTTTCGATGGTGTTCAGTGGGATCGCGTACTGGTCTTCGTGACATTGCACCATCAACGCCCGGTTCACCGCCACGGTAAACGGCAGGCGAATGCGGAAATGCACGCCCTGCCCCGGTGTGGAGTCGATGACCATGCTGCCGCCCAGTTGCCGCACCTCTTCGTGGACCACGTCCATGCCGACGCCGCGCCCGGAAATCTGGGTGATTTTTTCGGCGGTGGAAAAGCCCGGCTGCAAGATGAATTGCAGCACGTCGCGGTCGCTGATGTCGCTGTCCGGTGCCAGCAGACCACGCTTGATCGCCTTGCTGCGCACCGCCTCCAGCGGCACGCCGGCGCCGTCGTCGCGAATGTCGAAAATGATGTCGCCACCTTCCCGGGACAGGTCGAGGCTGATGCGCCCCCGGGCCGGTTTCCCGGCAGCGATGCGCACGTCGGCTGGCTCCAGGCCGTGGTCGACGGCGTTGCGCAGCATATGCTCCAAGGGCGCGGCCATGCGCTCCAGCACGCTACGGTCCATTTCGCCTTCAGCATTGCCAACCACGAACTCCACGTCCTTGCCCAACTCCTGCGCCACTTGCCGCACGATGCGTTTGAGGCGCGGCAACATGCGCTCGAACGGCACCATGCGCGTGCGCATCAACCCTTCCTGAAGTTCGGTATTGACCCGCCCCTGCTGTTGCAGCAGGTTCTCAGCGTCGTGATTGCTGCGTTCGAGGGTTTCCTTGAGATCGAGCAAGTCCGAGGCCGATTCGAACAGCGCCCGGGACAATTGCTGCAACTGGGAATGCCGGTCCATCTCCAGCGGGTCGAATTCTTCGTAGCCCAGGCGCTCGGCCTCGACCTGCTGGCGACTGAGGATCCGGCCCTGGGTTTCGGTATCAAGACGGCGCAACTGGTCGCGCATGCGCTCGATAGTGGTTTCCATCTCGCCCAGGGCCACGCGCGCGTCGTTGACCTGCTGTTCGATACGCCCACGGAAAATCGAGGTTTCCCCAGCCAGGTTCACCAGGTCGTCAAGCAATTCGGCGGAGACTTTGACCATGTCCGCGCCGTCGCTCGGGGTGCCGGTCTCAGGCCTTGTGGGTGCAGGCGGCGGGGTCGGGGCCGGTTCCGGCGCGGGGACGACTTTGGGCGTCTCGCTGTCCTGCGGATGATTCACCGCCTGGATCTGCGCGATCAGCCGGTCGGCAACAGGGCACGGGTGGCCGGCGCGTACCGCATCGAGCATCTGCGCCAGCCGGTCATGGCTGCTTTGCAGCAAGGCGAACAGCGCTGGTGTCGGTTGGAGCAGCCCCGCCGACAAGCCTTCATAGAGATTTTCCAGCTCATGGGCCAGGTCGCCGATGGGGACGATTTCCACCATCCGCGCACCACCCTTGAGGGTGTGCAAATCCCGCAACAGCGTTTCCAGGGCCTGGCGGTTCGACGGTTCGTCCTGCCAGCGCAGCAGCGCTGAGCCTGCGCTGTCGAGAATGTCAAAACCTTCTTCGAGGAAGATTTCCAGCAGCTCCGGGTCATGTCCGGCCCCCTCGCCCTGGATCGCCCCTGCCGAATCGATTGGGTTCGGCTTGTCCTGACGGAACCGGCGAATGGCGTCGATCAGCGCAACGGGATCGCCCAACGGCTGGCCCTGCTGCAACTGCCCGAGCAGCAGATCGAGGCGTTCGTGACTGCTGCTGAGCAGTTGCTCGAGTTCCTCGCTGTGGCTGTAACGGCGGTCCACCAGCCCTTCGTAGAGATTTTCCAGCTCCTGGGCCAGGTCGCTCACCGGCCGGATATCGGCCATTCGTGCGCCGCCCTTGAGGGTGTGCAAGTCGCGT
>NZ_WUUD01000032.1:309702-326917 GCF_009831705.1 Pseudomonas sp. PICF6
CGCTGCGCTGCAGTTCCGCTGTCGCGTTACCCAGTTCGCGGATGCTCAGGGTGCGGCTGCCATCGCTACGGATCAGGCCGGTGGCGGATGGGTCCAGGCTCTCTTGGAGCAAGCCGCGCAGGGCCTGCACCCGCTCGGGCTGCGAGTGCACGTGTTGCCCGGCGGCCAATTCATCGAGCATGTCGATCAAGGCTTCATGGGCGCGCTGCGCTTCCTGGAAAAACACGTCGCTGACTGCCAGGCTGCTTTCCTCCACTGCGCCATAGAGATCGAGCAAGGCTTCACAGAGCTCGTCCACCGGGTGCAAGTCGGCCAAGTGCGCGCCTTCGCCGAGGGTGGTCAGCTCGTCCAGCAGTGCACTGAGTTCCTGGCCTTCGCCGGGGTGCTGCTGCCAACGGCGCAACAGGTTTTCGGCATCGAGCAGGATGTCCATGCCCTGGGCGAGGAAGTTGTTGATCAGTTGGGGATCGCGCTTGGTCCGCAAGCCTTTGTCCGGTGCACTGAGGGCCGTTTGCAGGCGCTCGGCCAGCAGCGTTTGGGTTCGCTGGATCAGCTCTTCTGCGCCGGGGATCGGCGCCAGGGGGTCACCGTGCAACTGACGCAAGCCCAGGCGCAACAGGCCCTCGGCCTCCAGCAGCAATTCAGTTTCATCAAGGTCGAGGGCGATCAGGTGCGCCTTGTATTCCCGGGCCAACTGGTCCATCGCGCCGGCCAGCTCGGCAATCGGCAACACGCCGGCCATTGATGCGCTGCCCTTGAGGGTATGCAAGGCTCGCTGCAATTCGTCGTTGGCCTGCAGCGGCAAGTGTTCGGCGGCCTGGTCGAGAAAGCGATTGAGGCTGGCAAGGTGACCCTGGGCTTCGTTGTCGAATATCTTCAGCAACAACGGGTCGAGGGCGGCGACATCCTGGGCGTCTTCATCGTCATCGACGCCCTTTGCCAGCGCATGGGCACGGGCGGCCAGACGGTCGACATCGTCGCGCTGACGCTGGCGGTTGTCTGCAAACTCGCTCACCAGGGCCGGTAGCAACTGCACCGTGTCATCGAGCAACTGCCGGACCGCAGCACCCGGCTCAACACTGCGCTCCAGCACCCGGTTGAGCAGGTTTTCCACAGCCCAGGCCAGCTCACCCAAGACCAGCGCCCGCACCATCCGACCGCTGCCCTTGAGGGTATGGAAGGCCCTGCGCAATTCGGCCAGGGCGCCATGGTCGTCAGGGTGAGCGACCCAGCGCGGCAGGTATTCGCGCAAAACGTCGAGCACCTCGTCGGCTTCTTCAAGGAAGACCTCGCGCAGCTCGTCGTCCACCGGATGCTCGTCCAACGGCGGCGGCAGCAGGCTACCCGGCGTGCTCCGGGCCGGCGGGTTGACCGCCGAGACCGGGCTGGCCAGCATTTGGGCCAAGGACTGCACGGTCTGCGGGTCATCCAGCTCCTGCAAGTCCTGCATGACCTGAGCCTCGTTAGGGCTCAGCACATCGTCAAGCAACGGCACCCGGGCTTCGTCGGGGAAATAACCGAGGGCACCCAGGCTGCGCTCGACCACGTCCAACAAGGGTTCGCCGGGCGTTTCCGGGTCTTCGCTCAAACGTTCCAGGTAATATTCGAGGCCGGTGATTACGTCGGCCAGGTGATCGAGTTCTTCCCAGCCCGGCTGGGCGTGATCCAACAGCAGATGCTCGCGAATGAAACCATTGCACGCCTCCACAAGGCTGGCGGCGCGGCTCAAGGGGATCATCGCCAGCGCGCCGCGCACCTGGGTCAGCAACGCCGGTAGCGCTTGCAGTTGTTCGCTGTTCCAGTCGGCGTCGATGTAGTCGACGATCATGTCCTTGGCCTGTTGCAGGCAGGTGTGGGCTTCCTTGATGACGATCTGGTGGATCTGGGTCAGGTCTGTGGTGGGCAGGTGGCTGTCTTCAGGGCTCTCGGGCTCGACGGTGCCGACCATGCCGGCCAGAGTGGCCTCGACGTAGAGCAAGGCCCCGGCGACATCCATGAGCGTCGCGTCATCCGGCTCGCGATGACCTTGGGCGAGGCTCAGGACCACCGCCAATTGATCGATGATCACTTTTCGCGGCTGACCGAAGCCGAGCACCGCCAGGGTGTCGGCGATCTGTCGCAGGGGCGCCAGCAGGCTGTCCAGCTCCGAGGCGTGCTGGCGGTCACTGCGCACGAACAGGTCGAGCCGCTCCTTGACCCGCACCAGCTCTTCGCAGAGTGCGGCGAGCACCGAGCGCATGGCATCGCGGTCCGGTCCGGCCAGGCGTGCGCGTTCTTCGTCGACCATGGCGCTGTCGGGCAGCGCGTCGTCCAGTGAGTAGCGTTCTTTCATGATCTGCATCTGCCCGCTGGGATGTTCGGCCTTGGCAATATAGAACAACAAACTCGTCAGCAACTGTGGCGGCGCCGGTTGATTGATGCCTTGCAGGCCCTGGTCCAACAGGCGCTTGAGTTCCTTGTCCGCTTCCTTGAATAAGCTGCGCAGGGCCGGGCTATTGGCGATACGCCCCTCGCGCATGCCTTCGACCAGGGCCGACGCCACCTGCCACAGCGCATTGAGCGGTGCGGCGGCGCACAGCCCTTCCAGGCGGTGGAAGACCTTGGCCAGATAGCCGAGATGGGTGGCGTCGTCCTGTTCGCGCAACAGCCCCACCAGGGCCACTTGCAGGGTCTGGCGCAGTTTGCGCAAGGTGTTGGGCAGGTCAGGCGGTTCGAGTCGCTTCAAGGCCTCGTCACTGAGCGGCGCGATCAGCGGTAACTCTGGACTGAACAGGCTGGTCTCCGACAACAGGCTCTCGCCCCGGGCGCTGCGCAAATCATTGATCAATGGCAGCACCACCAACGGCAGGTCGCGGCGGGCACCTTGGATGCGGTCCAGATAGATCGGCAACTGCCCAAGGGCCTGGCTCAACAGACTGATGGCTTCGTCGCGATGGGCGATGCGGTTGTCCTGCAGGGCGACGCACAGCTGTTCCATCTCCTCGGCCAGCAGCGCCGCACCATAGAACTCGACCATCTGCAGGCCGCCGTGCACCTGATGAATGCACGCCAGGCAATGCGCGAGGGCATCCGCCGCCTGCGGGTCGTCCACCAGGCGGTTGAGCGCCAGATGGGCCTGCTTCAGCGTTTCGGCAATCTCGCCCTTGACCCACTCCAGGGCCACATAGTCGTGCCGATCACCCATAACCACTCCAAATCAACAGTCTAAGACGCAGGAACATCAGCCCTTGTGGCGAGGGGATTTATCCCCGCTGGGCTGCGAAGCGGCCCCCTGCAATGCAGAATCCAACATCTATGTCCCAGACTGGCTATTTTGGGACTGCTTCGCAGTCCAGCGGGGATAAATCCCCTCGCCACAAAAGCTTCCTCGCCACATGACCCTTCTCAATATACAGATCCAGCCAGTTACGCCTTGTTCTCATCCGCCGCAGCCGCCGCCGGCAAAGTAAACCCCGACACCGAACGACGCAGCTGACTGGCCATTTTCGCCAGGTTGCCGATGCTCTCGGCGGTGGCGGTGGAGCCGGAAGAGGTTTGCGTGGTGATCTGCTGGATCACGTTCATGGTCAAGGAAATCTGCCCCGCCGACGTGGTCTGTTGCTGCGCCGCGTTGGAAATGCTCTGGATCAGCGCCGCCAGGGTCTTGGACACGCCTTCGATTTCTTCCAGGGCCACCCCGGCATCCTGGGCCAGTCGGGCGCCGCGCACCACTTCGGTGGTGGTCTGTTCCATGGAAATCACCGCCTCGTTGGTGTCAGCCTGAATCGCCCGCACCAGGGTCTCGATCTGCCGGGTCGCCGCCGAAGAGCGCTCCGCCAGCCGCTGCACTTCATCGGCCACCACCGCGAACCCGCGCCCGGCGTCACCGGCCATGGACGCCTGGATAGCGGCGTTGAGGGCCAGGATGTTGGTCTGGTCGGCAATGTCATCGATCAGGCTGACAATGTCGCCGATTTCCTGAGACGACTCCCCCAGGCGCTTGATGCGCTTGGCCGTGTCCTGGATCTGCTCGCGAATGTTGTCCATGCCATGAATGGTGTTGTGCACCACCTCGTTGCCTTTGTTGGCGATCTCCACGGAACGCTCGGCCACCGCCGACGACTCGGCGGCATTGGCCGAGACCTGATCGATGGACTGGGCCATTTCATTGATTGAAGTCGAAGCTTCGGATATCTGCTGGGCCTGATGTTCGGAAGCCTGCGCCAGGTGCATCGCCGTAGCCTGGGTTTCCTGCACCGCAGCGGCGACCTGGCCGGCGGTGAGGTTGATGGTGGCCACAAGGTCACGCAGTTGGTCCACCGAATAGTTGATGGAATCGGCGATGGTGCCGGTAAAGTCTTCGGTAACCGAGGCGGTCACGGTCAGGTCGCCATCGGCCAGGTCTTCGATCTCGTCCAGCAGACGCATGATCGCGTTCTGGTTGCGCTCATTCTTTTCTGCGGTTTCACGCAACTGCCGGTTGGTTTCGCGGACCATCACCAGCCCGATCAGGATGATCGACATCAGCGCCAACAGGCCCAGCACATAACCACCGATGGCGTTTGCGGAACGCCCGCCGGCCAGGTTTTCGAACGCGGTGGCCAGGTGCGACGCTTCGTCCAGCAAGGTTTGCGACAGGTTGAAGATGTTGCCTGCCGACTCGCGCACCTTGAACAACTCAGGAGAGGTTTCGAGGATTTCGTCCACCGAGCCGGAGACGAATTCGAAGAGTTCGCTGATCTCACTCAGGCGGGCCCGGGCATCGCGGTCCTGTACTTGGGAGATCTTCAAGGCCGGGTCACCTTGCGACATGCCATTGAGCACCTGACCAAAACGTGCGGCATCGCGGCCAAAGGTATCGGCGGCCTGACTGGCGTTTTCATCCCCCGCCAGCACGGTGTTCACCGCCCCGAGAATCCGTTCGGCCAGCAACGACTGGCGCTGGGCCATGGCGACCTGCGCGGCGGGCGCGCCGCGCTGCAGGAGAATTTCGACGACCTTTTCGTACTCGACCTGCAATTGCGGCACGGTTTCGGCGAGGGTCGCCGCCACCTGATGCAGCGACAGCACAGTCTGTTCGCTGGACAGGATGGCATCGGTGTTCTTGAGCAGGCGTTCCCAGTCCAGCTGTACGGCACGCATCTGCGGGCGCAGGGCAGCAGGTGCCGGTGGCAGGCCGGTCACCGGGTCGCCTTGCTTCAGGTAGCCCCAGCGCTGGGCGAAATCATTGCGCGCCTCGCTCAGCAACTTGAACGCCGCGGCCTTGCCGGCGGCCGCCTCGGTGGCGTTCTTCGCGATGCGCTGGGACAGCACCCGCAACTCACCGGCGTGGCCGATGTACTGCTTGTCGTAGTTGGACTGGGTGTTGAGGTAAGCGAAGTTGGCGAACAGCAGCATGATGAAGACAATCAGCGCGACGAACAGCACGATGATCTGCGAACGACTGCGCGACGCTTCCAGAGGCTTACCTGTATTTGCTTTGCTCATCGGTTCTCGCCTGTACTGCCCAATCCAACCCACTCACCACTGCCAACTGTAAGCAAGCCCTTGTAGTGCAGCCTGCTCAATCAGTGTGACTCTGTGGGAGCAAGGCTTGCCTGCGATGAAAACAACACGGTTTCCCGCCTACCGAGGCGCCGCCATCGCGAGCAAGCTTTGCTCCCACTGGCTCGTTCCCACAAGGGACCGTGTGGCATCTCGTCAAACAGCTACATCCATGAACCCCGGCGAGCGCGTCAGCGCAAACGGGCTGAACACCTGCCACTGCCGTTCGCCGCGAAACCGGCCCTTGACGAAGGCCGACTCCGGGCCGTCAAGGTCGTCCATCAGCGTCGGCTCCAGGCTGTCCTGGGCAAAATGCTGCAATCCGAGGACTTCATCCACCAGCAACCCGGTAAAGACCTCGTCATGATCCACCACCAGCACCCGCCGCTGCTTGCGCACGCTCGACAGCTCATGGCCGAAGAAACCGCACAAATCCATCAACGGCAATAAGCGCCCGCGCAGATTAGCCACACCACGAACCCATGGCTTGACCCCGGGCAAATGTGTGTAGCGCGGCTCGTGCAGCACTTCGCTGACTTCGCCCATGGGCGCCACGTACCAGTGTTCGCCGAGGCGAAAACCGATGCCGCTCCAGCTGTCGCCGTGGGTCGGTTGTGACGGCAGGTCCGCCCCCAGCAGCCGGCAACGCCGGTCGATCTGCAGGAGCAGTTCGAAAGCGGTCAGGGATTGGCTCATGGCCGTGTCATCAACCCGCCAGCACGTTGTTCAGGGTCTTGATCAGGGTTTCTTCGTCCACCGGTTTGGTCAGGTAGTCCTTCGCGCCTTGGCGAGTGCCCCAGACCTTGTCGGTGTCCTGGTCCTTGGTGGTGATGATGATCACCGGGATGTGCCCGGTGTCCGGATCCTTGGTCAACTGGCGCGTGGCCTGGAAACCGTTGAGGCCGGGCATGACGATATCCATCAGGACCGCGTCGGGCTTTTCCTGGCGAGCCAGGGCCACGCCGTCGGCGCCGTTTTCAGCCTTCAGGACCTGGTGGCCGTGCTTTTCCAGCATGCCGGTCAGTTTGTACATTTCGGTCGGCGAATCATCGACGATCAGAATTCGTGCCATGGTGTTCCCCATTTTTCGTTGACCCCAGGCCCGATGGCCGAGTGTCATTAATGTGCCTGGTGCGGCTGGACAGCGGCAAAGCCCGGAACATGAGCCCGTATCGCGCCCAGCAGTTCTTCCTTGCTGAAAGGCTTGGTCAAAAACTGATCGGAGCCGACAATGCGCCCCTTGGCCTTGTCGAACAAACCGTCCCGGGACGACAACATGATCACCGGCGTGGCCTTGAAAACGCTGTTGTTCTTGATCAGGGCACAAGTCTGGTAACCGTCCAGGCGCGGCATCATGATGTCGACAAAGATAATGCCCGGATGATGGTCGGCGATCTTGGCCAGGGCATCGAAGCCATCGACCGCCGTGATGACCTCGCAACCCACGTTGCGCAACAAGGTCTCGGCGGTGCGGCGGATGGTCTTCGAGTCGTCGATGACCATGACCTTCAAGGCGCTGGGTTGCTGCTGCGTAAGATGCTCTGCCATTGCCACTGCAAACCGGTTTTTAACGCGTAAGTGTGAACGACAGCGCAAACCCTTGATGTTCAAGGCCCGCACGTCACATGCCAGCCTTTTTAGCACAGTCTCCATCGCCGATCTATCGGCCGCTCGGTACAGTGGTTTTTCCTTGACCGCCAATCTTCCGGGCGCCACTCTGACGCCACTTTTTCACACCATTTGTGCCCATCAATTTTCGAGGAACCAAGCCATGAGCGTACGCGTCGGCATTGTCATGGACCCTATCGCCAGCATTTCCTATAAAAAGGATAGCTCGCTGGCCATGCTGCTGGCCGCTCAGAAGCGCGGCTGGGAGCTGTTCTACATGGAGCAGCGCGACCTCTACCAGGCCGAAGGCCAGGCGCGGGCACGGATGAAGCCGCTGAACGTCTTCGCCAACCCCGAAAAATGGTTTGAGCTGGGTACCGAACGCGATGCGCTGCTCAGCGACCTGGACGTGATCCTCATGCGCAAGGATCCGCCTTTCGACATGGAGTTCGTGTATTCCACCTACCTGCTGGAACAGGCCGAAAACGCCGGTGTGCTGGTGGTCAACAAACCCCAGAGCCTGCGCGACTGCAACGAAAAGCTGTTCGCCACGCTGTTCCCGCAATGCACGCCGCCCACCATCGTCAGCCGTCGCCCGGACGTGCTGCGTGAATTCGCCGACCATCACGGCGACGTGATCCTCAAGCCCCTGGACGGCATGGGCGGCTCCTCGATTTTCCGTCACACCGCCGGCCACCCCAACCTGTCAGTGATCCTCGAAACCCTGACCCTGCACGGTCAGCAGCAGATCATGATCCAGGGATACCTGCCGGCCATCGTCGATGGCGACAAGCGCATCCTGATGATCGACGGCGAACCGGTGGACTATTGCCTGGCGCGCATTCCCGCGGCCGGCGAAACCCGCGGCAACCTGGCGGCCGGCGGGCGTGGCGAGGCGCGTCCGTTGACTGAAAAGGACCGCTGGATCGCGGCCCAGGTCGGCCCGACCCTGCGGGAGAAAGGTCTGCTGTTCGTGGGCCTGGACGTGATCGGCGAGCACCTGACGGAAATCAACGTCACCAGCCCGACCTGCATCCGCGAGATCGACAACGCCTTCGGCACCGACATCGGCGCGATGCTGATGGATGCCATCGATCAGAAGCTCAAGGCTCGTTGATCCAGATCCTGCTGAAGGAAACCCACATTGCGTTATCATGCCCGGCCTGAAAAAAACGCGATGTTGGTTTCCTTGCCATGACCCTCCCGTCCGATCTGCCCCAAGAGCTCGCCCATCGCGGCGTGCGCCCGGCTGATCGTCTCGGTTTTACCCTGTTCCTGGCGGCATTGATCCACTTGGCACTGCTGCTGGGCGTCGGGTTTGCCACGGTAGAACCCAAACAGATCAGCCAGACCCTGGAAATCACCCTGGCCACCTTCAAAAGCGAAGCCAAGCCACAAAAAGCGGACTTCCTCGCCCAGGAAAACCAGCAAGGCAGTGGCACCCTGGAAAAAAAGGCGACGCCCAAGACCACCCAGATCGCGCCATTCCAGGACAATAAAGTGCAGAAGGTCACACCGCCGCCAGCGGCCAAGCCCGAAGTCCGGGAGACGGCGCCCAAGGCAGCCGTGACCACCGTGGCGCCGAAGCCGAAAAAAGCCCCGGTCAAGGAAGAGGTCAGGCCCGACCCCAAACCCAAGGCCCCGGTGCCCACCTTCGACAGCGCCCAACTGTCCAGCGACATCGCCAGCCTGGAAGCCGAGCTGGCCCAGGAACAGCAGTTGTATGCCAAACGCCCGCGTATCCACCGCCTGAGCGCCGCCTCGACCATGCGCGACAAGGGCGCCTGGTACAAAGATGAGTGGCGCAAGAAAGTCGAGCGCATCGGCAATCTCAACTACCCCGACGAAGCCCGGCGCAAGCAGATCTATGGCAACTTGCGGCTGCTGGTCTCGATCAACCGCGACGG
Organism: Pseudomonas sp. PICF6; assembly: GCF_009831705.1. Taxonomy (NCBI): domain Bacteria; kingdom Pseudomonadati; phylum Pseudomonadota; class Gammaproteobacteria; order Pseudomonadales; family Pseudomonadaceae; genus Pseudomonas; species Pseudomonas sp. PICF6. Next base: position 318,741 of record NZ_WUUD01000032.1, read on the forward strand.
CTCGTTGTATGAAGTGCTGGTGCTGGAGTCCTCCGGCCAGCCATTGCTGGATCAGGCCGCCCAGCGGATCGTGCGCCTGGCCGCGCCGTTCGCACCGTTTACCGGGGACCTGTCGGACATCGACCGCCTGGAAATCATCCGCACCTGGAAGTTCGCCCGGGGCGATCGTCTCTCCAGCAACTGACCCCATCCCCTTGTGGGAGCGAGCCTGCTCGCGATAGCAATCGAACATCCAGCATGATGTCGCCTGACACACCGCATCGCGAGCAGGCTCGCTCCCACAAGGGTTTCGTGACAGTCTCCGGCATTTGCTGCACATCCCCAGCTTGTCAGTTCGCCCCTGCGCCGCCACACTAGCGCCTATGAAAAACGTCAGCCCCACCTACCTCAAGCATCACTTCCTGATTGCCATGCCACACATGGCCGATCCGAACTTTGCCCACACCTTGACCTACATCGTCGAGCACACGGCCAATGGGGCCATGGGGCTGGTGATCAATCGGCCGCAGGAACTGAACCTGGCGGACATTCTTGAGCAGTTGCGCCCGGATGTAGAACCGCCACTCTTGTGCCAGCACGTCCCGATTTTCATCGGCGGCCCGGTGCAGACCGACCGAGGCTTCGTGCTCCACCCGACGGGGCCGTCCTACCAGGCCACCGTGGACCTGGATGGCGTATCGCTGTCCACCTCCCAGGATGTGCTGTTCGCCATCGCTGACGGCGTAGGCCCGGAAAAAAGCCTGATCGCCCTCGGCTATGCCGGTTGGGAAGCCGGGCAATTGGAAGCCGAGCTGGCCGATAACGCCTGGCTGACCTGCCCGTTCGACGCCGACATCCTGTTCAACACCAGCAGCGAACTGCGCCTGGAAGCAGCGGCCAGCCGGCTGGGGGTCAACCTCAGTCTGCTCACCAGCCAGGCAGGACACGCCTGATGGCCCTGCGCTTGCTGCTGGGCTTCGATTACGGCACCAAACAGATCGGCGTGGCGGTCGGCCAGGTGATTACCGGCCAGGCCCGCGAGCTGTGCACCCTCAAGGCGCAGAACGGCGTTCCCGACTGGAACCAGGTCGAAGCGCTGATCAAGGAGTGGAAACCCGACGCCGTGGTGGTCGGCCTGCCCCTGAACATGGACGGCACGCCCAGCGAGATGTGCGTTCGTGCGGAGAAATTCGCCCGCAGGCTCAACGGCCGCTACAACCTGCCTTTCTATACCCACGACGAGCGTCTGACCACGTTCGAGGCCAAGGGCGAACGCCTGGTACGTGGCGGGCAGAAAGGCAGTTACCGCGACAACCCGGTAGACGCCATCGCGGCCGCCCTGCTGCTGCAAGGCTGGCTCGACGCCAACGCCGCCCTGTTCGAAACCTGATTTTTTTGAAAGCGCCGCCAGGGCGCTTTCTTTTAGCGATAAACCGGGCCTCTGACCACCGGCCCGGGAACCTGAAGGAGCCAGCATGAGCCTGCCCAATCCCGCCGAACTGATCAGCCAGATGGCGATTCGTCTCACGGCGCATCTGGAACAACGCGGCATCAGCGAACCGCGCTACATCGGCATTCGCACCGGTGGCGTCTGGGTCGCCCAGGCCTTGCTCGAAGAACTGGGCAGCGATGCGCCGCTGGGCACCCTCGATGTGTCGTTCTACCGCGACGACTTCAGTCAGAACGGCCTGCACCCGCAAGTGCGCCCTTCGGCCCTGCCGTTCGAGATTGAAGGCCAGCATCTGGTATTGATCGACGATGTGCTGATGAGCGGCCGGACCATCCGCGCCGCCATGAACGAACTGTTCGATTATGGCCGCCCCGCCAGCGTGACCCTGGTGTGCCTGCTGGACCTGGACGCCGCCGAGTTGCCGATCCGCCCGAACGTGGTCGGCGCGACGCTGACGCTGGCCGCTCACGAGCGAGTCAAGCTGTCCGGCCCCGCGCCGCTGCAACTCGAACTGCAAGACCTTGCCCTTTAACTGCCCTTGTAAGAGTCCATTGCGATGACGCCTCTCGAAACCAAGCGAGCGCTACAGCTCAACGATCAGGGCCAGCTGCGGCACTTTCTGTCCCTCGACGGCCTGCGCCGCGAGCTGCTGACGGAAATCCTCGACACCGCCGATTCGTTCCTCGAAGTCGGGGCCCGGGCGGTGAAGAAAGTCCCGTTGCTGCGCGGCAAGACCGTGTGCAACGTGTTCTTCGAAAACTCCACCCGCACCCGCACCACCTTCGAACTGGCAGCCCAGCGGCTGTCGGCGGACGTGATCACCCTCAACGTATCCACCTCCTCGGCGAGCAAGGGCGAAACCCTGCTCGACACCTTGCGCAACCTCGAGGCCATGGCGGCCGACATGTTCGTCGTGCGTCACGGTGATTCCGGCGCCGCGCATTTCATTGCCGAGCATGTATGCCCGCAAGTGGCGATCATCAACGGCGGCGACGGCCGTCACGCCCACCCAACCCAGGGCATGCTGGACATGCTGACCATCCGTCGGCACAAGGGCAGCTTCGAGAACCTGTCGGTGGCTATCGTCGGCGACATCCTGCACTCGCGGGTGGCCCGTTCGAACATGCTCGCCCTCAAGACCCTCGGCTGCCCGGACATCCGCGTGATCGCGCCGAAAACCCTGCTGCCCATTGGCGTCGAGCAGTATGGCGTGAAGGTCTACACCGACATGACCGAAGGCCTCAAGGACGTGGACGTGGTGATCATGCTGCGCCTGCAGCGCGAACGCATGACCGGCGGCCTGCTGCCGAGCGAAGGCGAGTTCTACCGCCTGTTCGGCCTGACCACCGCGCGCCTGGCCGGGGCCAAGCCGGACGCCATCGTCATGCACCCGGGGCCGATCAACCGCGGGGTGGAGATCGAGTCGGCAGTGGCCGACGGACCACATTCGGTGATCCTCAACCAGGTGACCTACGGCATCGCCATCCGTATGGCCGTGCTGTCCATGGCCATGAGCGGGCAAACGGCCCAGCGCCAATTCGACCAGGAGAACGCCCAGTGAAGCTCAGCATTCTCGGCGCACGCGTGATCGATCCGGCCAGCGGCCTGGATCAAGTGACTGACATCCATATCGATGCCTGCAAAATTGTCGCCCTTGGCGCCGCTCCGGCCGGTTTTACCGCCGTCGATACCCTCAACGCCCAAGGCCTGGTGGCCGCCCCTGGCCTGGTGGACCTGAACGTCGCCCTGCGCGAACCCGGTTACAGCCGCAAAGGCAGTATCGTCAGCGAAACCCAGGCCGCCGCCGCCGGTGGCGTGACCAGTTTGTGCTGCCCGCCGCAGACCAAGCCGGTACTGGACACCTCGGCCGTGGCCGAGCTGATCCTTGATCGCGCCCGCGAAGCCGGCAACACCAAGGTCTTCCCTATCGGCGCCTTGAGCAAAGGCCTCGATGGCGAGCAATTGGCAGAACTCATTGCGCTACGCGACGCCGGTTGCGTGGCGTTCGGCAATGGCCTGAACAGTTTTCGCAATACCCGCACCCTGTGCCGCGCCCTGGAATACGCCGCGACCTTCGGCCTGACGGTGATCTTCAACTCCCAGGATCACGATCTGGCTGAAGGCGGGCTGGCCCACGAAGGCCCGACCGCCAGTTTCCTCGGCCTGCCGGGCATTCCGGAAACCGCCGAGACCGTGGCCCTGGCCCGGGACCTGCTGCTGGTGGAACAAAGCGGCGTGCGCGCACACTTCAGCCAGTTGACCAGCGCCCGCGGCGCCGCACTGATCGCCCAGGCCCAGGCTCGCGGCCTGCCCGTCACCGCCGATGTGGCACTGTACCAACTGATCCTGACCGACGAAGCTCTGATCGACTTCAACAGCGTCTATCACGTCCAACCGCCGCTGCGCACCCGCGCCGACCGCGATGGCTTGCGCGAGGCTGTGAAGTCCGGGGTGATCTCGGCCATCTCCAGCCATCACCAGCCCCACGAGCGCGATGCCAAGCTGGCACCATTCGGCGCCACGGAACCGGGCATCAGCAGTGTCGAACTGTTGCTGCCACTGGCCATGACACTGGTGGAAGACGGATTGCTGGACCTGCCGACCCTGCTCGCACGCCTGAGCAACGGCCCGGCCGACGCGCTGCAATTACCGGTGGGTAAACTGGCAGTGGGCGCGGCGGCGGACCTGGTGCTGTTCGACCCGGCGGCGTCCACTGTGGCGGGTGAAGCCTGGCGCTCCAAGGGTGACAACTGCCCGTTCCTTGGCCACAGTTTGCCGGGGGTGGTGCGTTATACGCTGATGGATGGGCGGATTACTCACCAGGCCTGACATCGCGTCGGTCTTATCGCGAGCAGGCTCGCTCCCACAGGGATCTTCGGTGAACACATAACCTGTGAACACCTTGATCCAGTGTGGGAGCGAGCCTGCTCGCGATGCAGGCGACTCGGTCTTAGTGAAAAGCCCCGCGCTTCTGCGCATTGCGAATCGAGACCTGATCGTTCAGCGTCCAGAAGTCATACAGCACCCCCAGGAAAAACACCCCGCCAGTCAGCAGGTAAAGGATGCCGGTGAGCCATTTGCCCTGGTACATGCGGTGCACACCCAGCACACCGAGAAACGTCAGCAGAATCCACGCCACGCTGTACTCGAGGGGACCCGGGGTGAAGCGCAGATCGGCCTCCCGATCCATGGCCGGAATCAGGAACAGGTCGATCAGCCAGCCGATGCCCAACAGGCCGAAGGTGAAAAACCAGATCGTGCCGGTGACCGGCTTGCCGTAGTAGAAGCGGTGGGCGCCGGTAAAGCCGAAAATCCACAAGAGATAGCCGATCACTTTGCTGTGGGTATCGCGTAAAGCGTCCTGCTGATAGCTGTTCATGAATCGCCTCTTTTGCCTCGATAGATAAATTTGTTCGGATTATTTGTGACTTTTTTATGGATTGCCGACAAGCGGTCTCCAGCGTCAGGAACCCGGTAAACCCCCGTGCTGTCTGGGTTCTGTCAGACAATCAGGTCAATATGTCGCAATTATGCGGGTTTCACCTGGGGTTGCGATTCGACAAACGGCCTCGGAACAGTAAAAAAAGCTGTTATAAAGTTGCGCGCTTACCTTCAAGAGCCCTGCCTAATGCGTCCATTTATCAAGACATGGCTAACCATTTGCCTATTATTGCCCCTGGCCGCCCACGCCACCAATCGTGAGCAACGTCTTCCCAACGTCAACGGCTACACCCCCAAATCCCATGTTTCTGCTCCTTCGAGCAAGAACAAGCGAAACGCCCAGCGTTTGAGCACCGCCAATAGCAAGCTGGTTCCGGTCATGACCGCCAAGACAAGCAGCAACGTCTTGAGCCGTGCCGTGAACGTACTGGGAACACCTTACCGTTGGGGCGGCAGTAGCCCAAGCAAAGGTTTCGATTGCAGCGGCCTGGTGAAGTACGCCTTCAACGATGCCACCTTCGACCTGCCGCGCACTTCCAATGCGATGGCCAGCGGTCACGGCCAGAAGGTCGATCGCAAGGACCTCAAGCCCGGCGATCTGATCTTCTTCAAGCTCAAGAGCCGCCGGGTCAACCACGTGGCCATCTACCTGGGTAACGACCGCTTCATCCACGCCCCGCGCCGTGGCAAGTCGGTGACCATCGACACCTTGAACAAGCCGTACTGGAACAGCCACTACGTCCTTGCCAAGCGGGTGCTGCCCAAAGAGCCGAAAGGGATGCAACTGGTTCAGCGCTGATTTGAAAGTGGCACATTTGCCAGTTCAAGCAAACTGTGGGAGCGAGCCTGTTCGCGATAGCGGTACATCCGTCAACTTCAATGTTGGCTGATCCAACGCTATCGCGAGCAAGCTCGCTCCCACAGGAGGTTTTGTGGCCGATCCTCAGAAGTTATCCGGCGTACGCGCCCGCTCCCGCGCATGTTCGCGACTGATCAGCCCCTTGTTCAGCAAATCCTTCAAACACATATCCAATGTCTGCATCCCCAGCGACCCACCGGTCTGGATCGCCGAGTACATCTGCGCCACCTTGTCCTCGCGGATCAGGTTACGGATCGCCGACGTTCCCAGCATGATTTCATGAGCCGCGACCCGGCCGCCGCCAATCTTCTTGACCAGCGTCTGTGAAATCACCGCCTGCAAGGATTCGGACAACATCGAACGAACCATGGATTTCTCATCCCCCGGGAACACGTCCACCACCCGGTCGATGGTCTTGGCCGCCGAGGTGGTGTGCAAGGTGCCAAACACCAGATGACCGGTTTCGGCGGCGGTCAGGGCCAGGCGGATGGTCTCCAGGTCACGCATCTCCCCCACCAGAATCACGTCCGGGTCTTCGCGCAGGGCTGAGCGCAGGGCCGTGGAGAAACTTTGGGTGTCGCGGTGCACTTCGCGCTGGTTGATCAGGCATTTGCGCGGCTCGTGGACAAACTCGATGGGATCTTCGATGGTGAGGATGTGATGGTGTTTGTGGGTGTTGAGGTAGTCGATCATCGCCGCCAGGGTGGTGGACTTGCCGGAGCCGGTCGGCCCGGTCACCAACACCAGCCCGCGAGGCGCCTCGGTCACTTTGCGAAACACTTCGCCCATCCCCAGGTCTTCCATGGTCAGGACTTTCGACGGGATGGTCCGGAACACCGCACCTGCACCGCGATTCTGGTTGAACGCATTGACCCGGAACCGTGCGACGCCCGGCACGTCGAAGGAAAAGTCGGTTTCCAGAAACTTCTCGTAATCTACCCGCTGCCGGTCGTTCATGATGTCGTAGATCAGCTCATGGACCTGCTTGTGGTCCAGGGCCGGCAGGTTGATCCGCCTCACATCGCCATCGACACGGATCATCGGCGGCAGCCCGGCGGACAAGTGCAGGTCCGATGCGCCCTGTTTGGCGCTGAACGCCAGTAGCTCAGTGATATCCATAGCGCTCCTCAATTCCAGTAGAATGCCGCGAACCTCACCGCTGGCGCTTCTTTAATGTCCACGATAGCAGACAACATTGCTCAGGTTAGATCGCGTATCCGCGCAGCCGAACAAGCCGCCCACCGCGACGAACACAGCGTGCAGCTGCTGGCGGTGAGCAAGACCAAGCCCGCCCAGGCCCTGCGTGAAGCCTATGCCGCCGGCCTGCGGGACTTTGGCGAGAACTATCTGCAGGAGGCGCTGGGCAAACAGGTCGAACTGACCGACCTGCCCTTGATCTGGCACTTCATCGGCCCCATTCAATCGAACAAGACGCGCGCTATCGCCGAACATTTCGACTGGGTGCATTCCGTGGATCGTTTGAAAATTGCACAACGCCTGTCCGAGCAGCGCCCGGCCGACCTACCGCCGCTGAATATCTGCATCCAGGTCAACGTCAGCGGTGAAGACAGCAAATCCGGCTGCACCGAGGCGGACCTGCCCGCTCTGGCCAGCGCCATCAGCGCGTTGCCACGCCTGAAGCTGCGTGGGTTGATGGCGATTCCCGAACCGACCGAGGAGCGTGCCGCCCAGGATGCCGCCTTCGCAGCGGTTCAACGCTTGCAAGCCGATCTGAAGCTACCGCTGGACACCCTTTCCATGGGCATGAGCCATGACCTCGAGTCGGCCATTGCCCAGGGCGCCACCTGGGTGCGGATCGGTACCGCGCTGTTTGGTGCGCGCGACTATAGCCGTAGCTAGCCGTACGCCATGCTGACTCAACTCTCTAATCAAGGACCTGTCATGAGCAACACACGTATTGCCTTCATCGGCGCCGGCAACATGGCCGCCAGCCTGATCGGCGGCCTGCGGGCCAAGGGTCTGGACGCTTCGCAGATCCGCGCCAGCGATCCGGGGGCCGAGACTCGCGCCCGGGTGAGCACAGAGCACGGCATCGAAACGTTCGCCGACAACGCCCAGGCCATCGAGGGCGCGGACGTCGTCGTGCTGGCGGTCAAGCCACAGGCGATGAAAACTGTTTGCGAGGCCATTCGTCCAAGCCTCAAACCCCATCAGATGGTGGTGTCGATCGCCGCAGGCATTACCTGCGCCAGCATGAACAAATGGCTCGGGTCCCAGCCGATCGTGCGCTGCATGCCCAACACCCCGGCGCTGCTGCGCCAGGGCGTCAGTGGGCTGTTCGCGACCGCACAAGTGACCGCCGAACAGCGCCAGCAGGCCGAAGAGCTGCTCTCGGCCGTAGGCCTGGCACTGTGGCTGGAAACCGAGCAGCAACTGGATGCGGTGACGGCCGTGTCCGGCTCGGGCCCGGCATACTTTTTCCTGCTG
>NZ_WUUD01000032.1:326927-356773 GCF_009831705.1 Pseudomonas sp. PICF6
GGCCTGCCGCGCGAAACCGCCGCCAAACTGACGTTGCAGACCGCCCTGGGCGCCGCCCACATGGCAGTGTCCAGCGATGTCGATGCGGCCGAACTGCGGCGCCGGGTGACTTCGCCAGCCGGCACCACCGAAGCCGCCATCAAATCGTTCCAGGCCGGGGGCTTCGAAGCCCTGGTGGAAAAAGCACTCGGCGCCGCCGCGCACCGCTCGGCCGAAATGGCCGAACAACTGGGCCAATAAGGAGCCATTCATGATCGGATTGAACACTGCAGCGGTCTACGTGCTGCAAACCCTCGGCAGCCTGTACCTGCTGATCGTACTGCTGCGCTTTGTGCTGCAACTGGTGCGCGCCAACTTCTACAACCCGCTGTGCCAGTTCATCGTCAAGGCCACCCAGCCATTGCTCAAACCACTGCGCCGGATCATTCCGAGCGTGTTCGGCCTGGACATGTCGTCGCTGGTACTGGCGATCATCGTGCAACTGGCGCTGATGGCCCTGACCCTGCTGCTGACCTACGGCACCACCGGCAACCCGCTGCAACTGCTGATCTGGTCGATCATTGGCGTGACCGCGCTGTTCCTGAAGATTTTCTTCTTCGCCCTGATCATCAGCGTGATCCTGTCCTGGGTCGCTCCCGGCAGCCACAACCCGGGCGCCGAACTGGTGAACCAGATCTGCGAGCCGGCGCTGGCACCGTTCCGCCGCATCGTGCCGAACCTCGGCGGCCTGGATATCTCGCCGATCCTGGCGTTCCTGGTGCTCAAGCTGATCGACATGCTGGTGATCAACAACCTGGCGGCGATGACCATGATGCCGGAAATCCTGCGCCTGCTGATCTAAAACGCTGCAGCCTTTCCTGTGGCGAGGGAGCTTGCTCCCGCTGGGCTGCGAAGCAGCCCCAAAGCGGCGCCACCGTATCCCGGACAGTCACGGGCAGCAGCTTTCAGGGCCGCTTCGCGCCCCAGCGGGAGCAAGCTCCCTCGCCACGGGTAAAGCGGCGGACAATCAGCTCCGCCCTTTGCTTGCCGCTTGCCACAGCGGTCTTTAGACTTACGCCTCATTTCAACGAGAGCAGGGTCGATGCCAGCTGCCTTTCCCCCCGATTCCGTTGGTCTGGTGACGCCGCAAATGGCGCATTTCAGCGAGCCCCTGGCCCTGGCCTGCGGTCGTTCGTTGCCAGCCTATGACCTGATTTTCGAAACCTACGGCACCCTCAATGCCACGGCGAGCAATGCCGTGCTGATCTGCCATGCCTTGTCGGGGCATCACCACGCCGCCGGCTATCACAGTGTCGACGACCGCAAGCCGGGCTGGTGGGACAGTTGCATCGGCCCGGGCAAGCCCATCGACACCAACAAGTTCTTCGTGGTCAGCCTGAACAACCTCGGCGGCTGCAACGGCTCCACCGGCCCCAGCAGCGTCAACCCGGACACCGGCAAGCCCTTCGGCGCCGACTTTCCGGTGCTGACCGTGGAAGACTGGGTCCACAGTCAGGCACGCCTGGCGGACCGCCTCGGTATCGCCCAGTGGGCCGCAGTGATCGGCGGCAGCCTGGGCGGCATGCAAGCCCTGCAATGGACCATCACTTACCCGGACCGTGTGCGCCACTGCCTGGCAATCGCCTCGGCCCCCAAGCTGTCGGCGCAGAACATCGCCTTCAACGAAGTGGCGCGCCAGGCGATCCTCACCGATCCGGAATTCCATGGCGGCTCGTTCCAGGAACACGGCGTGATTCCCAAGCGCGGGCTGATGCTGGCGCGGATGGTCGGGCATATCACCTACCTGTCCGATGATTCCATGGGTGAGAAATTCGGCCGCGGTCTCAAGAGCGAAAAGCTCAACTACGACTTCCACAGCGTCGAATTCCAGGTGGAAAGCTACCTGCGCTACCAGGGCGAAGAATTCTCCGGACGCTTCGATGCCAACACCTACCTGTTGATGACGAAAGCCCTGGACTACTTCGATCCGGCGGCGAACTTCGACGATGACCTGGCAAAAACCTTTGCAGGCGCCACCGCCAGGTTCTGCGTGATGTCGTTCACTACCGACTGGCGCTTCTCCCCGGCCCGCTCACGGGAGCTGGTGGACGCGCTGATGGCTGCCCGCAAGGACGTCTGCTACCTGGAAATCGACGCGCCCCAGGGTCACGACGCCTTTCTGATCCCGATCCCGCGCTACCTGCAGGCGTTCGGCAACTACATGAACCGTATAACGCTGTGAGGACGCCATGAGAGCCGATCTGGACATCATCCAGGAATGGATCCCCGCCGGCAGCCGCGTGCTCGACCTGGGCTGCGGCAACGGCGAACTGCTGACCTGGCTGCGCGACCACAAGCAAGTCACCGGCTACGGCCTGGAAAACGACCCGGACAACATCGCCGAGTGCGTGGCCAAGGGCATAAACGTGATCGAGCAGGACCTGGACAAGGGCCTGGGCAACTTCGCCAGCAACAGCTTCGACATCGTGGTCATGACCCAGGCGCTGCAAGCGGTGCACTACCCGGACAAGATCCTCGACGAAATGCTGCGGGTCGGGCGCCAGTGCATCATCACCTTCCCCAACTTCGGTCACTGGCGCTGCCGCTGGTACCTGGCGAGCAAGGGGCGCATGCCGGTGTCGGAATTTCTGCCCTACACCTGGTACAACACGCCGAACATCCACTTCTGCACCTTCGAGGATTTTGAGGCGTTGTGCCGCGAACGCCAAGCCAAGGTCATCGATCGCCTGGCGGTGGACCAGCAGCACCGCCACGGGTGGGCCAGCAAGCTATGGCCTAATCTGTTAGGTGAAATAGGCATCTATCGGGTCAGCAGCCCAGGCCTTGCCGATCATCAGGTCGCGGTGTGAAGCCCGGCCTTTCCAGGAGCACGACATGAAACGTCTAGCGTTGTTTCTCATTACCGCCTGCCTGAGCGCCGGAGCCATGGCCGCGGATGTCATCAAGAGCGATCGCAAGGAAGTGTTCGGCGACATCACCGTGCACTACAACACCTTCAATTCCACCTTCCTGACGCCGGATATTGCCGACGCCGCCGGATTGATCCGCGACAAGACCCAGGGCGTGATCAACGTGTCGGTACTCAAGGATGGCAAACCCTTGAAGGCCGAGGTCAGCGGGACAGTCAAGGACCTTACCAGCAGCAGTGTCACGCTGAACTTCAAGGAGGTGGCCGAACCCAACGCGACCTATTACATCGCCCAATACCCGGTGAAACAGCAGGAAACCCGCACCTTCAACATCCAGGTGAAAACGGGCGATAAGATCAACACCCTCAACTTCAACCAGGAACTGTTCCCCGGCGAATGATGAATTTCACCCAACTCGTACTGGCCAGCCACAACGCCGGCAAACTCAAGGAACTCCAGGCCATGCTCGGCGGGTCGGTGCAACTGCGCTCGATTGGCGAGTTCAGCCAGGTCGAACCTGAAGAAACCGGCCTGTCGTTCGTCGAGAACGCCATCCTCAAGGCCCGCAACGCCGCGCGCATTTCCGGCCTGCCGGCGCTGGCCGACGACTCCGGGCTGGCGGTGGACTTTCTCGGCGGCGCGCCGGGCATCTATTCAGCCCGCTACGCAGATGGCAAAGGCGACGCGGCGAACAACGCCAAGCTGCTCGAGGCCCTCAAGGATGTGCCCGAAGCCGAGCGCGGCGCACAGTTCGTCTGCGTCCTGGCCCTCGTCCGCCATGCCGACGATCCACTGCCGATCCTCTGCGAAGGCTTGTGGCACGGGCGCATTCTCACCGAAGCCAGCGGCGAGCACGGTTTTGGCTACGATCCGCTGTTCTGGGTGCCAGAGCGCAACTGCTCCAGCGCCGAACTGGGCCCGGTGGAAAAAAACCAGCTGAGTCACCGCGCCCGCGCCATGGCTTTGCTGCGCCAACGCCTGGGCCTGCAATGATCGATGAGTCCCCCGCACCTCTGATCCATGGCGGTGCGCAAACGCCTCGGGCACCGCTGCCAGTGCTGCCGCCTTTGGCGTTGTACATCCACATTCCGTGGTGTGTACGCAAATGCCCGTATTGCGATTTCAATTCCCATGCCGCCAGCCCGCAGTTGCCGGAAGAAGAATACGTCGACGCCTTGCTGGCCGATCTCGACCAGGACCTGCAGGCGGTGTATGGCCGGGAACTGAGCTCGATCTTTTTCGGCGGCGGTACTCCAAGCCTGTTCAGCGCCCAGGCCCTGGGCCGGCTGCTCAAAGGTGTCGAGGCGCGAATCCCCTTCGCCCATGACATTGAAATCACCCTGGAAGCCAACCCAGGGACCTTCGAGCAAGAGAAATTTGTCGCTTACCGGGCACTGGGCATCAATCGCCTGTCCATTGGCATCCAGAGCTTTCAGGAAGCCAAGCTCAAGGCTTTGGGCCGGATTCATAACGGTGACGAAGCTGTGCGCGCCGCCGGCATGGCCCGTCAGGCCGGGTTCGACAACTTCAACCTGGACCTGATGCATGGCCTGCCCGATCAGTCCCTGGACGACGCCTTGAGCGACTTGCGCCAGGCCATTGCACTGAAGCCCACGCATCTGTCCTGGTATCAGTTGACCCTGGAGCCAAACACGGTGTTCTGGAACCAGCCGCCGACCTTGCCGGAGGACGACACGCTGTGGGACATCCAGGAAGCCGGGCAAGCGCTGCTGGCCGAACATGGCTACAGCCAATACGAAGTCTCGGCCTACGCCCAGCCCGGGCGACCGGCGCGGCATAACCTCAATTACTGGAGTTTCGGCGACTTCATCGGCATCGGCGCGGGCGCCCACGGCAAGCTCAGCCATCCGGACGGGCGTATTGTGCGCACCTGGAAAACCCGCCTGCCCAAGGACTACCTCAACCCAGCCAAACGCTTCCTGGCCGGCGAGAAAACCCTGAGCAATGAAGAACTGCCCTTCGAGTTCCTGATGAACGCGCTGCGCCTGACCGAAGGTGTGGACGCGCGGCTTTACCCCGAACGCACCGGCCTGCCTTTGCAGAGTCTGGCTGAAGGCCGACGCGAGGCCGAACAAAGCGGGTTGTTGCGGGTCGAACCGGCACGTCTGGCAGCCACCGAGCGCGGACAGTTGTTTCTCAATGACCTGTTGCAGAAATTTTTGAGCTAATCACACAAGGAAACCCCATGGATCTGGTACTCGACCTGCTCGCCACCGTATCCCGCTGGAGCCGCAGCAACCTGTCGGAAATCTCCCTGGCATTGGTAGGCTGCCTGCTGGTGCTGTTTGGTGCCGACATCAAGGGCTGGGTCGAACAACGCCTTGGCAATATTGCCGGGGCCTTGCGCGTCCCGCTGATCGCCCTGCTGTGCATGATCGGCAGCGGCGCGGCCTTGATCTACGCCACGCCGTGGGTCGTCCGGGGCTTGAGCCAGTTCAACAACTACAGCCTGGCACCGGTGCTGTTGGTGGTGCTGGTGTTGATTGGGGTGGTCGCTGACCGTCGCTGATTTTCGATGTAGCACAGAACGAAATGTGGGAGCGAGCTTGCTCGCGATGGCGGCCTGACAGTCAACATTGATATTGAATGTTATGGCCTCATCGCGAGCAAGCTCGCTCCCACAGGGGATCCCATCTCAGCAGGATCTTCTGGTGTTTAAGCCACCTTCTCGAACTTCAAATCCCAAACCCCATGCCCCAAGCGTTCGCCACGGCGTTCGAACTTGGTGATCGGTCGTTCGGCCGGGCGCGGTACGCACTTGCCGTCTTCGGCCAGGTTACGGTAACCCGGGGCGACGTTCATCACTTCCAGCATGTACTCGGCGTAGGGTTCCCAGTCGGTGGCCATGTGCAGCACACCGCCGACCTTCAACTTGCTGCGCACCAACTCAGCGAACGACGCCTGGACGATACGGCGCTTGTGATGGCGGCTCTTGTGCCATGGGTCAGGGAAGAACAGCATCAGCCGGTCGAGGCTGTTGTCGGCCACACAGCGGTTGAGCACTTCGATGGCGTCGCAGTCGTAGACCCGCAGGTTGGTCAGTCCTTGGGTCAGTACGCCGTTGAGTAGCGCGCCCACACCGGGACGATGAACTTCCACACCGATGAAATCCTGTTCCGGCGCCGCGGCGGCCATTTCCAGCAGCGAGTGGCCCATGCCGAAGCCGATTTCCAGCGAGCGCGGCGCCGAGCGGCCGAACACCTGGTCAAAGTCCACCGGCGCATCGGCCAGGGGCAGGACAAACAGCGGCGTGCCCTGTTCCAGGCCGCGTTGCTGGCCTTCGGTCATGCGCCCGGCGCGCATCACGAAACTCTTGATGCGGCGGTGTTGGCGCTCTTCGCCTTCTTCCGGGAGGACAGGCGTGTCGTTCGATTCAGTCATCAATGGCTCTTACTTGATCAGACCATCCAGCGGCGAAGAGGCGCTGGCGTAGAGTTTTTTCGGCATGCGGCCGGCGAGGTATGCCAGGCGACCGGCCACAATGGCGTGCTTCATGGCTTCGGCCATCAGGATCGGTTGCTGGGCATGGGCGATGGCCGAGTTCATCAGCACTGCTTCACAGCCCAGTTCCATGGCGATGGTGGCGTCGGAGGCGGTGCCAACACCGGCATCCACCAACACCGGAATCTTGGCTTCTTCCAGGATGATCTGCAGGTTGTACGGGTTGCAGATCCCCAGACCCGTGCCGATCAGGCCAGCCAGCGGCATCACCGCGATGCAGCCGATTTCCGCCAGTTGACGGGCAATGATGGGGTCATCGCTGGTGTAGACCATCACGTCGAAACCTTCCTTGACCAGGGTTTCGGCGGCCTTGAGGGTTTCGATCACGTTGGGAAACAGGGTTTTCTGGTCCGCCAGCACTTCCAGTTTCACCAGGTTGTGGCCGTCGAGCAGCTCACGGGCCAGGCGGCAGGTGCGCACGGCCTCGATGGCGTCGAAGCAACCGGCGGTGTTGGGCAGGATGGTGTAGCGATCTGGCGGCAGGATATCCAGCAGGTTCGGTTCGCCCGGGTTCTGGCCGATGTTGGTGCGGCGCACGGCAACGGTCACGATTTCAGCGCCCGAGGCTTCGATGGCCAGGCGGGTTTCTTCCATGTCGCGGTATTTGCCGGTGCCAACCAGCAGACGCGACTGGTAGGTACGACCGGCCAGGACGAAGGGCTTGTCGCTACGAACGATGCTCATGGGAAATCCTCTGTTGGGGTGAGGTTCTTGCGAAATACTGGAAAACCGCAGGGACTAGCCGCCGCCGATGGCGTGGACCACTTCGACGCTGTCGCCATCGTTCAACGTGGTGTCGGCGTGCTGGCTGCGCGGGACGATATCCAGATTGAGCTCCACCGCGACGCGGCGTCCGGTCAGTTCCAGACGGGTCAGCAGGGCCGCAACGGTTTCACCGTCGGGCAGATCAAGGGGTTCGCCGTTCAATTGAATGCGCATGCCGGATGCCGCCATCATTTTTAGGGGCTGGCATTCTAGCCCGATCAGTCTGGACGACCCAAGCCATTCGTCATGAATTGGACCGTGCGGTCAGCCCAACCGCCAGGCGGCAAGCCCCAGGCACAACCAGCCGATCAGGAACGCCACCCCACCGAACGGCGTGATAATGCCCAGTTTGCTGATGCCCGTGAGCGTCAGCAGATACAGACTCCCGGAGAACAGCAGGATACCGATGACAAACGAAATCCCGGCCCAGGTGACGATACGTCCGGGGATGTGCGTGGCCAGCAGCGCGACGCCCAGCAACGCCAGGGTGTGTACCAACTGATAGGTGACGCCGGTATGGAAGATCGCCAGGTAATCGGCGCTCAGGCGATTTTTCAGGCCGTGGGCGGCAAACGCTCCCAATGCCACGCCGGTGAAGCCGAAAAAAGCAGCCAGCATCAGAAAACTACGCAGCATGAGAACTCCAGTCAGACTCGGTGGACAGGGTCTGTATAATGGCCCGCTCGACGGGTTCGGCCAAGCCATCTCTATGTTGCGTTCATTGTTTCGACGATTCCTTAAAGCCCTGCTCTGGTTCGCCGTCGGCAGCGTTGTGCTGGTGCTGTTGTTTCGCGTGGTGCCGCCGCCGTTCACCGCGCTGATGATCGAGCGCAAGGTTGAATCCTGGGTCGGTGGCGAGCCGATCGACCTGCGGCGCACCTGGCGACCCTGGGATCAGATTTCCGACAACCTCAAAATCGCGGTAATCGCGGGTGAGGACCAGAAATTTCCAGAGCACTGGGGCTTCGACTTCGGTGCGATCCAGGCCGCGCTTACCCATAACGGACGTGGCGGCTCGATTCGCGGCGCCAGCACCCTCAGCCAGCAAGTGTCCAAGAACTTGTTCCTGTGGCCGGGCCGCAGCTGGCTGCGCAAGGGCCTGGAAGCCTGGTTTACCGCGCTGATCGAAATACTCTGGCCCAAGCAGCGGATCCTCGAGGTGTACCTCAACAGCGTCGAGTGGGATGACGGTGTGTTCGGTGCCGAAGCCGCAGCGCGGCATCACTTTGGGGTAAGCGCCGATGCATTGTCCCGGCAACAGGCCAGCCTGCTGGCGGCGGTCCTGCCCAACCCCCGGGTATGGAGCGCCGCACGCCCAAGCCCTTATGTACTGCGGCGCGCGAACTGGATCCGCCGGCAGATGAGCCAGTTGGGGGGTGACAGCTACCTGCTGGGGCTCAATGATTCGCGGCGGGCGCCTTGGGCCCAATAGCCGAGGCGCTGAAGATCCCCTGTGGGAGCGAGCCTGCTCGCGATGGCGTCGGATCATTCGACATCGTCATCGACTGACCCGACGCCATCGCGAGCAGGCTCGCTCCCACATCAGGGATCTGCGTGGCGTCAAACATTGGCGCACAAAAAAAACGCCCCGATCATCACTGATCGGGGCGTTTTTTATTACCGCTACCGCAGGTCAAGCCGCAATCGACACCTTGAGCTTGTTCATCGCGCTCTTCTCAAGCTGGCGAATCCGCTCGGCCGACACGTTGTACTTCTGCGCCAGGTCGTGCAGCGTGGCTTTTTCCTCGGCCAGCCAGCGCTGGTAAAGGATGTCACGGCTGCGCTCGTCCAGCACTTCCAGAGCTTCGTGCAGGTTGGTGTTGGAGTTGTCGCTCCAGTCGGCGTCTTCCAGTTGACGCGCCGGGTCATACCGGTGGTCTTCCAGGTAGTTGGCCGGCGACTGGAAAGCGCTGTCGTCGTCCGCTTCGGCGGCCGGGTCGAAGGCCATGTCATGGCCGGTCAGGCGACTTTCCATCTCGCGCACTTCCCGCGGCTCGACGCCCAGGCTCTCGGCCACACGATGGACTTCTTCATTGTTCAGCCAGGCCAGACGTTTCTTCTGGCTGCGCAGGTTGAAGAACAGCTTGCGCTGGGCCTTGGTGGTCGCGACTTTCACGATGCGCCAGTTGCGCAGGATGAACTCGTGGATTTCCGCCTTGATCCAGTGCACTGCAAACGACACCAGGCGCACACCCATTTCCGGGTTGAAACGCTTGACCGCCTTCATCAGGCCGACGTTGCCTTCCTGGATCAGGTCGGCCTGGGCCAGCCCGTAGCCGGAATAGCTGCGGGCGATATGTACAACAAAACGCAGGTGGGCGAGCACCATCTGCCGAGCCGCCTCAAGATCCTGCTCATAATAGAGACTCTCGGCCAGTTCACGCTCCTGCTCGGGCGTCAGCAAAGGGATGCTGTTCACCGTGTGCACATAAGCCTCCAGGTTCGCACCCGGGACCAGAGCATAAGCAGGTTGCAAAGAAGTGGTCATACGAAAAAACCTCCGACTCACATAACTCGTGCAGTTCAGCACTGCGAAAATTGACCGGGAACCGTAGGACAAGTTCCCACAAAAACCGAAAGGTCAATACGCGCAAAAAACACTATTTTGGAGCAAGCTCACGCAAGTGGCGTGCTACCGCAATCCATGCACCGATATAACCCAACAGCACCGCGCCAAGCAAGAGCGACAGACCGTCGGCGGCTGGCACTCCGGCCAGGGAAAAATCACTGCCGTACAAACCGGCCAGCCCCACTACCGCGTCATTCAGCCAGTCCAGGCCAAACGCCAATACGCCCCAGGACAGAATCCCCGCACCGAAGCCATACAGCGCTCCCATATAAAGGAAGGGCCTGCGTACATAACTGTCCGTACCGCCGACGAGTTTAATCACTTCTATCTCGGTGCGGCGGTTTTCAATATGAAGACGAATGGTATTGCCTATCACCAAAAGTAATGCAGAAACCAGAAGCACCGTCAGACCGAAGACAAATCGGTCGCCGAGCTTGAGGATCGCCGCAAGACGCTCGACCCAGACTAGATCAAGTTGCGCCTGTTGTACCTTCGGCAACTCGGAAAGTCTTTGTCTTAATGCTTCAAGGGTCGGCTTGTCGACTTCGTCGGGTGTCACCAGTACCACACCTGGCAGCGGGTTTTCCGGCAGTTCCTTGAGGGCATCGCCCAGGCCGGACTGCTGCTGGAATTCTTCCAGCGCCTGCTCGCGACCAATGTATTCGGCGTCGGCCACGCCCGGCATGGCCTTGATCTGCTCGCGCAACGCCTGGCCTTCGGCAGGGCTCGCTTCCAGCTGCAAATACAGGGAAATCTGCGCGGCACGCTGCCAGGAGCCACCCAGGCGCTCCACATTACTTAGCAATAATGACAGGCCCATGGGCAAACTCAGGGCCACCGCCATCACCATGCAGGTAAAAAAGCTGCCGATCGGCTGCTTGCCCAGACGCTTGAGGCTGTCCAGCAGGCTGGCGCGATGGCTTTCGACCCAGGCGTGAAACAGTGTCGCGAAATCCGGGCCGTCGTCATCGTCGCGCTTCTTCTTTGGCGGCTGCGGATCGGAGGCTTTCGGAGCCACGCGCTCGGCCACCTTGGGGCTGCGGGTCGCACTCATACGCCAGCCTCCCCGTCACCGATCAGTCGACCGCGTTGCAAGGTGAGCATGCGGTGACGCATGCGCGCGATCAGGGCCAAGTCGTGACTGGCAATCAGCACGCTGGTGCCCAAGCGATTGATGTCTTCGAATACGCCCATGATTTCCGCCGCCAGACGCGGGTCCAGGTTACCGGTAGGTTCGTCCGCCAACAGCAAGGCCGGGCGATGAACGATGGCGCGGGCGATGCCCACGCGCTGTTGCTGGCCGGTGGACAGGTCGCCGGGGTACAGATCGGTCTTGTCCGACAGCGCCACACGCTCCAGGGCCGAATCCACGCGCTTGTTGATCTCGGCCTTGGACAGGCCAAGGATCTGCAAGGGCAACGCCACGTTGTTGAACACCGTGCGATCGAACAGCAACTGGTGATTCTGGAACACCACGCCGATCTGCCGACGCAAGTAAGGAATCTGGGCATTGCTGATGGTGCTCAGGTCCTGGCCGGCCAACAGCAATTTGCCGGTGGTGGGCCGTTCCATCGCCAGCAGCAGGCGCAGCAAGGTACTTTTACCGGCGCCAGAATGGCCGGTGACAAACAGAAACTCGCCACGACGGACCCGAAAGCTCAGCTCATGCAAGCCGACGTGACCGTTCGGATAGCGTTTACCGACCTGTTCGAAACGAATCATGAGTGCTCCCGCTCGGCAAACAGTGCCTGGACAAAGGGCTCGGCTTCAAAGGTGCGCAGATCGTCGATGCCTTCACCCACGCCGATGTAGCGAATCGGCAGGCCGAACTGCTTGGCCAGGGCGAAAATCACCCCGCCCTTGGCGGTCCCGTCGAGCTTGGTCAGGGCCAGTCCGGTCAGTTGGACGGTCTGGTTGAACTGCTTGGCCTGGTTGATGGCGTTCTGGCCAGTGCCGGCGTCCAGCACCAACAGCACCTCATGGGGTGCGTCGGCATCGAGCTTGCCGATCACCCGGCGAACCTTCTTCAGCTCTTCCATCAGGTTGTCTTTGGTGTGCAGGCGACCGGCCGTGTCGGCAATCAGCACATCGATGCCACGGGCCTTGGCGGCCTGCACGGCGTCGAAAATCACTGAAGCGGAGTCGGCGCCGGTGTGCTGGGCGATTACCGGAATCTTGTTGCGCTCGCCCCACACTTGCAGCTGTTCGACCGCAGCGGCGCGAAAGGTGTCGCCGGCGGCGAGCATGACTTTCTTGCCCTCCAACTGCAGCTTCTTCGCCAGTTTGCCAATGGTCGTGGTCTTGCCGGCGCCGTTGACGCCCACTACCAGGATCACGAACGGCTTGTTCTGCGAGGCAATCACCAGCGGCTGTTCCACCGGTTTGAGCATGTTGGTCAACTCGCCCTGCAAAGACTTGTACAAAGCGTCGGCGTCGGTGAGCTGCTTGCGCGCCACCTTTTGAGTCAGGCTCTGGATGATCACCGACGTCGCCTCGACGCCGACATCGGCGGTCAGCAAGCGCGTTTCGATGTCTTCCAGCAATTCGTCGTCGATGACTTTCTTGCCCAGAAACAGGCTGGCCATGCCTTCGCCGATGCTGGCGCTGGTCTTGGACAGGCCTTGCTTGAGGCGGGCGAAGAAGCCGACCTTGTTCTCTTCGGCGGCAGGCGCGGGCTCTGCGAGAGCTGGCAATTCAACTGCAACAGGCTCCGGTTCAGGGGCGGCTGGGACAGCGACAGGCATGATGGCAGGCGCTGGCACTTCGACAATCGGCTCCACGGCCGGGGCCGCGACAGATGGGGTCAGTGCCGGAATCGGCGGGGCGATATGCGACGCCTGCGCGTCCTCCACCAACGCTACCGGCTCTTCCGCCACGGGCAAGGTCAGCCAGGGGGTTTGCCCTTCGGGTGGGGTCAGCGGTTGCTCGGCCACCGGTTCAGCGCTCGACTCCGGCTCGGGCTCGGCCGGTTGCAATACCGGCTCGGCAATCGGCAGGACAATCGGGGCAGCTTGTTCGGCCACCGCCTCGGCATCGGGCTCAGGCAGCGGTTGCGGCTGTTCGACGACAGTTTCCTGCGGCTTCTTGCGCAGCCATCCGAACAGGCCTTTTTTCTCGCCAGCCGCAGCTGGGGTCTTCTTGTCGTCGTTGGAACCAAACATGGAGGACGGCTATCTCACGGTAGCGACGCGCCACCAGGGCGCCTCGGTGATAAATATTCGATGCTGAACAGACTGCGTTTCACCCAGCTTGTTCACGCGCAACATTTTGTCGAGTTGTCCCCAGGACACCTCAAGGTCGATTTTTTCGAAGGACTGGCAGGGCATCATCGGCGAAAACGCTGGGATCAACGAACAAACCCAGGGCTTCTTCCGAGAACCCAAACAACCCCGGACCGAGAAAAGGCCCGATAGGCGTGGCCGCCAGTAAAACGGATCAGTATCCTAGCACCCTCTCGCCCGCCGACGCTAAGACCTAGCGGGCAGCCCAACAGGTTTAAACACGAATGAATGCTCTTGCCCGCCGTGCTGCAGGCCTGCTGCTCAGCACAGTTTGTCTGCCTTTTTCAGCCTTGGCTGCCGATCCACAACCCACCCATGAATTTACCCTCGACAACGGCCTGAAGGTCGTGGTGCGCGAAGATCATCGCGCACCGGTGGTGGTGTCCCAGGTCTGGTACAAGGTTGGCTCCAGTTATGAAACCCCGGGCCAGACCGGTTTGTCCCACGCGCTGGAACACATGATGTTCAAGGGCAGCTCGAAAGTCGGCCCCGGCGAAGCTTCGCTGATCCTGCGCGACCTTGGCGCCGAAGAAAACGCTTTCACCAGCGATGACTTCACCGCTTACTACCAGGTGCTGGCCCGCGATCGCCTGGGCGTTGCCTTCGAACTGGAAGCCGACCGCATGGCCAGCCTGCGCCTGCCGCCGGAGGAGTTCAGCCGCGAGATCGAGGTGATCAAGGAAGAGCGCCGCATGCGCACCGACGACAAGCCGATGTCCAAGGCCTATGAGCGCTTCAAGGCCATGGCTTACCCGGCCAGCGGCTACCACACGCCGACCATCGGCTGGATGGCCGACCTGGAGCGGATGAAAGTCGAGGAACTGCGCCACTGGTACGAATCCTGGTACGCGCCGAACAACGCGACCCTGGTGGTGGTCGGCGACGTCACGCCAGACGAGGTCAAGATGCTGGCCCAGCGTTACTTTGGTCCGGTTGCCCGGCGCGACGTGCCGCCGGCGAAGATCCCCCTGGAACTGGCCGAACCTGGCGAGCGGCAGATCACCTTGCATGTGCAGACCCAACTGCCAAGCCTGATGCTGGCTTTCAACGTACCGAGCATCGCCACCGCGACCGACAAACGCTCGGTCAATGCCCTGCGGCTGATCTCGGCCTTGCTGGATGGCGGCTACAGCGGGCGGATCCCGACCCAGCTGGAACGCGGCGAAGAGCTGGTGTCCGGCGGTTCGTCGAGCTACGACGCCTTTACCCGTGGCGACACGCTGTTCACCTTGTCGGCCACGCCCAACACCCAGAAAAACAAGACCATGGCCCAGGCCGAGGCCGGTCTGTGGCGCCTGCTCGAACAGTTGAAAACCACTGCCCCGACCGCCGAGGAGCTGGAGCGCGTCCGCGCCCAGGTCATCGCCGGCCTGGTGTACGAGCGCGATTCGATCACCAGCCAGGCCACCGCCATCGGCCAACTGGAAACGGTCGGTTTGTCCTGGAAACTGATGGACACCGAACTCGCCGAACTGCAAAGCGTGACCCCGCAAGATATCCAGAAGGCAGCCCAGCTGTATTTCACCCGCTCGCGCCTGAGCGTCGCGCACGTCCTGCCCGAGGAGAAAGCTCATGAGTGAGCGCAAATCATCGCGTCTGGTGCTGATCGGTGTGGTGTTGATCGCCCTGATCGGCGCCTTGGCCTTTTACCTGTCGCTATCCAATGACACCAACGCCAGCCAGGCGCTGGACAAAGCCAAGGCCAGCAACAAGCTGCAATCTTTGGCCGAACTGGACGGCAAGGCACCCAGCCGTCGCCAGCTCGACGTACAAACCTGGACAACCGCTGACGGCGCCAAAGTGTTGTTCGTCGAAGCCCGGGAATTGCCCATGTTCGACCTGCGCCTGACATTCGCCGCCGGCAGCAGCCAGGACGGCGATACACCCGGCCTGGCGCTGTTGACCAACGCCATGCTCAATGAGGGCGTAGCGGGCAAGGATGTCAGCGCCATTGCCCAAGGGTTCGAAAGCCTCGGCGCCGACTTCGGCAACGGTGCCTTGCGGGACATGGCCCTGGCGTCACTGCGCAGTCTCAGCGCGGTGGACAAGCGCGAGCCGGCGCTGAAGCTGTTCGCCGACGTCGTTGGCAAACCGACCTTCCCCGCCGACTCCTTCGCGCGCATCAAGAATCAGTTGCTGGCCGGTTTCGAGTACCAGAAGCAGAACCCCGGCAAACTGGCGGGGCTGGAACTGATGAAGCGTCTGTACGGTGATCATCCGTATGCCCATTCCAGTGACGGCACCGCGCAAAGCATTCCTGCGATCACGCTGGCCCAGGTCCAGGCTTTCCACGCCAGGGCCTACGCCGCCGGCAACGCGGTGATTGCCTTGGTGGGGGACCTGTCCCGCGCCGAAGCCGAAGCGATTGCCAGTCAGGTGTCCGCCGCACTGCCGAAGGGCCCGGCGCTGGCAAAGACCGTGCAACCGGTTGAACCGAAGGCGAGCATCGGTCACATCGAGTTCCCGTCCAAGCAGACCAACCTGATGCTCGCGCAACTGGGCATCGATCGGGACGACCCAGACTATGCGGCCGTGTCCCTGGGCAACCAGATCCTCGGCGGCGGTGGTTTCGGCACGCGACTGATGACAGAGGTCCGGGAAAAGCGTGGTTTGACCTACGGCGTGTATTCCGGCTTCTCGCCGATGCAGGCCCGTGGCCCGTTCATGATCAACCTGCAGACCCGCGCCGAAATGAGCGAAGGCACGCTGAAACTGGTGCAGGAAGTTTTCGCCGATTACCTGAAGAACGGCCCGACCCAAAAAGAGCTCGATGACGCCAAGCGCGAGCTGGCCGGCAGTTTCCCGCTGTCCACCGCCAGCAACGAAGACATCGTCGGCCAGCTCGGGGCCATGGGTTTCTATGACTTGCCGCTCAGCTACCTGGAAGACTTCATGCGTCAGTCCCAGGAACTGACCGTCGAACAGGTCAAGGCCGCGCTGAACAAACACCTGAGCACGGATAAAATGGTCATCGTCACCGCCGGCCCGACCGTGCCGCAAAAGCCGCTGCCGGCACCCACTGAAAAACCTGCCGAGCAACCGCTCGGGGTTCCGGAGCACTAATGGCCCGCCCATCCAATTCCAGCAAGAAACCCGTGCATAACGGTGTGAACCAGTTGCGCATCATCGGCGGCCAATGGCGCAGCCGGCGCTTGAGCTTCCCCGACGCGCCGGGCCTGCGCCCAACCCCGGACCGGGTACGCGAAACCCTGTTCAATTGGCTCGCGCCCTACGTGGCCGGCGCTCGGGTACTCGACCCGTTTGCCGGCAGCGGCGCATTGTTTCTTGAGGCGTTGTCTCGTGGCGCCGCCATGGGGCAGGCGCTGGACGCCAGCAGCCTGGCGGTCTCCAGCCTGAAAGAGCACCTGGGCACACTGCGCTGCACCGTCGGTCAGGTGCAGACCGCCGACGCGCTGCGTTATCTGGACAGCCAGCCAGCGACGCCTTTCGACTTGGTGTTCCTCGACCCGCCTTTCAATCAGAACCTGCTGCCGGCCGTTTGCACCCTGCTCGAAGAACGTCATTGGCTGGCCGACGATGCCTGGGTCTACACTGAAAGCGAAGCCGCCCCGTCCACATTGGGGTTGCCGGGCAACTGGCGCCTGCATCGTGAACAGAAATCCGGACGGGTGTATTACGCGTTGTGGCAACGTGTGGCCGAGGCCGTTGGCTGAACGGCTGGCCAGTGCATCGAGAAATGATCGTGTCTGCTGCATCTGAACACTTCGTCCCGGCCCTGGGCCTTGGCAACCCGCACTTGCAAACCTTGTGGGGACCGCTGTGGCGCAAGACCATCCACATCGCTCGGGAACGTGAGCGCCTGTGGCTGGAAGACGGCGACTTTCTCGATCTCGACTGGCATGGCCCCCACCGAGTCGACGCGCCACTGGTGCTGGTGCTTCACGGGCTGACCGGTTCATCCAACTCGCCCTACGTGGCCGGCCTGCAACAGGCTCTTGGCAATCAGGGCTGGGCCAGCGTGGCGTTGAACTGGCGCGGTTGCTCGGGAGAACCGAACCTGTTGCCCCGCAGCTATCACTCGGGGGCCAGCGAAGACCTGGCCGCCGCCATCGCCCATCTGCGGGCCCGCCGCCCCTTGGCACCGCTGTTTGCGGTGGGCTATTCACTGGGCGGCAACGTGCTGCTCAAGCACCTGGGGGAAACGGGGGGCGACAGTCAGTTGCAAGGAGCGGTCGCGGTGTCGGTACCGTTTCGCCTCGACCAGTGTGCCGATCGCATCGGACAGGGATTTTCCAGGTTTTATCAGGCCCATTTCATGCGCGAGATGGTGGCCTACGTGCGCAACAAGCAGCGCCAGTTCCAGCACGACGGACGCCACGAGGGTCTGGCGACCCTCACAGCGCTGGGGCCTCTGGAAAACATGCGCACCTTCTGGGACTTCGATGGACGGGTGACGGCGCCGCTGCACGGCTTCTCTGACGCGGCGGACTATTACCGCCGCGCCTCCAGTCGCTACTTTCTGGGCGAGATCAGCACGCCGACCCTGGTCATCCAGGCCTGCGACGATCCTTTCGTATTCCCCCACAGCGTGCCCGAACCTGGCGAGCTGTCCGCCTCTACCCAGCTTGAACTGCATGCACAAGGCGGGCATGTGGGCTTTGTCGACGGGAGCTTGCGCCGCCCAGGGTATTATCTGGAGCGGCGAATCCCCGGTTGGCTGGCGGGCCTGTCCTGTAGGAGCTGAGGAGCGTAACGAGGCTGCGATCTCCTGCGGGGCCTGCGTTCAGTCACCGACCGCCACTTGCCTTTGGGGATCGGTGATCCACTCACTCCATGAACCGGCGTACAACCTCCCCAACGGATACCCCGCCAGGCACAAGGCAAACAGGTTATGGCATGCCGTCACGCCAGAGCCGCAATAGGCCACCAGTTCCGTCGGCGAGCGTCCTCCCAATTTCTCGGCAAAGCGCTGCTTGAGCTGGTCGACTGGCAGGAAGCGCCCATCAGCACCCAGGTTCTCGGTGAACGCTGCGCACTGCGCGCCCGGAATATGTCCGGCCACCGGATCGATCGGCTCGATCTCACCCTTGAAACGCGGCAACGCCCGGGCATCGAGCAAGGTCATGTCCGGCTCACCGAGACGCTGCTCAAGCGCCTCGGCACTGAGCAACAGGGTCGCGTCCGGCGAACCACTGAAGGTCCCGGGACCGTTGACCGCTGGATCCAGACTCAAGGGCAAACCGGCGGCATGCCAAGCCTTGAGCCCGCCATCGAGGATATAAACGCCATCGCGCTTACCCAGCCAGGCCAGCAACCACCAGGCCCGGGCGGCATAGGCGCCAGGGCCGTCATCGTACAAAACGATGTCACTGTCGTTGCCGATCCCCCAGGCCCGCAAACGCTTCATCAGGGCCTCAGGCTCCGGCAGCGGATGGCGGCCGGTCACGCCTTTGGTGACCGGCCCACTCAGGTCCCGTTCGAGGTCAGCGAAGGACGCCCCGGCAATATGGCCTTCGGCGTAACTGCGCTGGCCGTAGTCCGAGTCCTCCAGGGCAAAACGACAATCGAGGATCACCAGCCCGGGCTGCGACCGCCTGTGTTCCAGGGCTTGAGGACTGATGAGTTGCGCAATGGGCATAACGGGCTCCTGTGGCTCGATCGAATTTGAATCTTACGCCCCTTCTTCCAGGGTCTGGGCCAGGGGGACATAGAACTCCTTGAACAGCGCATCCACCGCTTCGCGGGCCTGCTCAGTCACGAAACCGGCCTCCAGCACCAGCACTTGATAGACCCCACGCTTGATGGCCTGCTCGCTCAAATGGTTGGAATTTTCCCGTGTGGTGCAGAGGAAACGGACCCAGGACGTGAGAATGATCCAGGCATTGAGGGTGAGGGACTCGATTTGCACCCGGTCCATTTTCAGAATACCGGCGGCCACGAAGCCCTCGTAGATAGCGGTGCCGTGAATCAGGCTACGCTGGGAAAACCGACGATAGCGCGCGGCAAGGTCCGGGTCGCTGTCGAGCAGATGCTCCAGGTCTCGGTGCAGGAAGCGGTAGCGCCACATCGCCGAGAGCAACTCCTGCAGATAGAAGCGCTTGTCCTCGACAGTGGCAGCACGGCCTTGGGGCGGACGCAGGAAACTGTCCACCAGGTTTTCGTATTCACTGAACAATACGGCGATGATCGCCTGCTTGTTGGGGAAGTGGTAGTAGAGATTGCCCGGGGACATGTCCATGTGGGCGGCGATATGGTTGGTGCTGACGCTGCGCTCACCCTGCTGATTGAACAGCTCAAGGCTGTTCTGCACGATGCGCTCGCTGGTTTTTATTCGTATGGCCATGGCTTGAGCTTTAATTCGACGAAAGCATTGAACGGCATCTTACGACCTATCGGTCACGGGACAAACCCAAAGGCGTCACGGATGTCGGTTGACTTTTTAGAGCACAAGCTCTAGAAAACACTCACTCTAATACTATCGGTGCCCGCCCATGCCTGCCGACGTTGCTTACCTGCGCGAATCTCAACAGCACCTGGGCGAACTGCAAGCGCTTTTCGACACCCAGCGCCAGGCCTTTGCCGCCCACCCCATGCCACCTGCCGAGCAGCGGCGGCAATGGCTCAAGGCGTTGCGCGAGTTACTGAGCAACGAGCGACAAGCACTGATCGACGCTATCAGCCAGGACTTCAGCCACCGCAGCGCGGACGAAACGCTGCTGGCCGAGCTCATGCCGAGCCTGCACGGCATCCATTACGCCAGCCGACACCTCAAGGGCTGGATGAAACCTTCCCGGCGCAAGGTAGGCGTGGCCTTCCAGCCGGCGTCAGCCAAAGTGGTGTACCAACCGTTGGGCGTTGTCGGGGTCATCGTGCCTTGGAACTACCCACTGTTCCTGGCTATCGGGCCGCTGGTGGGGGCGTTGTCGGCGGGTAATCGAGTGATGCTCAAGCTGAGCGAATCAACCCCTGCCACCGGGGTGCTGCTCAAACAACTGCTGGCGCGCATTTTCCCTCAGGATCTGGTGTGCGTGGTGCTCGGCGAGGCTGAGGTCGGCATGGCGTTTTCCAGGTTGCCCTTCGACCACTTGCTGTTCACCGGCGCCACCAGCATTGGCAAGCACGTGATGCGCGCCGCCGCCGAGAACCTGACCCCGGTCACGCTCGAACTGGGAGGCAAATCGCCCGCCATCGTATCCGCGGACGTGCCCCTCAAGGACGCCGCCGAGCGCATTGCATTTGGCAAAACCCTGAATGCCGGACAAACCTGTGTCGCACCGGACTACGTACTGGTGCCACAGAACCGTGTCGGCGAATTCGTTGAAGCGTATCGCGAAGCGGTTCGCGGGTTTTATCCGACCCTGACTGACAATCCGGACTACACCGCGATCATCAACGAACGACAATTGGCGCGACTCAACGGCTACATAAGCGATGCCACCAGCAAGGGCGCATTGCTGATCGAGTTGTTCGATCGAGGTCAGGGGCGACGCATGGCCCACAGCCTGTTGCTCAACGTCAGCGATGACATGACCGTCATGCAGGACGAAATCTTCGGCCCGCTGCTGCCCATCGTGCCTTATCAGGACCTGGACCAGGCATTTGCCTACATCAATCAGCGGCCTCGCCCGCTGGCGCTCTACTACTTTGGCTACAACAAGGCCGAGCATCATCGCGTGCTCAACGAGACCCATTCCGGTGGCGTTTGCCTGAACGATACGCTGCTGCACGTCGCCCAGGACGACCTGCCCTTCGGCGGCATTGGCGCCTCGGGGATGGGGCACTACCACGGTCACGAAGGCTTCCTGACGTTCAGCAAGGCCAAGGGCGTACTGAGCAAACAGCGGTTCAACGCGGCGAAACTGATTTATCCACCATACGGCAAGCCCCTCCAGAAACTGATCCAGAAGTTGTTTGTCCGTTAGCAGCAGTCTTTCCGGGTAATAACAATAATGAATCCAAGCCTGACCGATACACCTGCCCTCTCACGACGCGGCCTGTTGCAGTTCAGCCTCGGCGCCAGCGCCTTCCTGGTCACCGTCGGGCTGGGTGCCAGCCTGAGCGGTTGCGGCCCCAGCCGCTCGGCCAGCGGTTTTGTAGCCTTGCGTGACAACGACCTGCCGTTTTTGCGCGCCGTCATTCCCGTGATGCTGGACGGCTCCGTGGTCGCTGAAAAGCTTCCTGGCGCCGCTGAAGCGACCTTGCAAAGCCTGGACACCACCCTGGTTCATCTGTCCCCATTCATGCTCAAGCTCACGCACCAGTTATTCGACGTGCTCACGCTGGGCGTTACCCGTGGGCCACTGACCGGAATCTGGGGCTCGTGGGAAAACGCCAGCGTCGATGACATCCAGAAATTTCTCGGTCGGTGGGAAAACAGCTCGCTGGACCTGCTTCGCCAGGGGCACAGCTCGTTGCTGCAAATGGTCATGATGGCGTGGTACAGCCAGGCCGAGGCCTGGGCGCATTGTGGATACCCGGGACCGCCAACGGTTTAACAGTCACATCCAAACCCTGTGGGAGCGAGCCTGCTCGCGATGGCGGTATGTCAGTCAATACAGATGCAGCTGATCCGACGCCATCGCGAGCAGGCTCGCTCCCACAAGGGGGCATCACATACTCATAACAATAAGAGAGCACCAACATGCCCGTACTCGACCCCTTCCGCGAAGGTCTTGCCCGCGGCTGGACCACCTACAACGGTGCGCAGTTGACCCAGGACCTGACCCTGGAAGCGGACGTTGCGATCATCGGCAGCGGCGCCGGCGGGGGCACCACGGCAGAAATTCTCAGCGCCGCCGGCTACAAGGTGGTGTTGATCGAGGAGGGTCCCCTCAAGACCAGCCATGACTTCAAGCTGCTCGAGGACCAGGCCTACACCAGCCTTTACCAGGAAGGCCTCGGACGCATGAGCAAGGACGGCGCCATCACCATTCTTCAGGGTCGCGCGGTGGGTGGCACGACATTGATCAACTGGACCTCCTGTTTCCGCACGCCCGATCAGACCCTGGATCACTGGGCCACCGAGCACAACGTCAAGGGCCACAGCCCCGAGGAAATGGCGCCCTGGTTCGAAAAAATGGAACAGCGCCTTGGGGTGGCGCCCTGGCAGGTTCCGCCCAATGCCAACAACGAGGTGATCCGCAAAGGCTGTGAACAGCTGGGCTATAGCTGGCACGTCATCCCGCGCAATGTGCGCGGTTGCTGGAACCTGGGTTATTGCGGCATGGGCTGCCCGACCAACGCCAAGCAGTCGATGCTGGTCACCACCATTCCGGCCACGCTGGACAAGGGCGGCGCGCTGCTTTACCTGGCACGGGCCGAACGGCTGATGATCAAAAACGCTGCGGTTGTCGGCCTCGAATGCCTGGCCATGGACGAACGTTGTGTGGCACCGACAGGACGGCACGTCACGGTCAAGGCGCGGCACTACGTACTGGCCGGCGGCAGCATCAACAGTCCGGCCTTGCTGTTGCGCTCCGAAGCGCCCGACCCGCACGGACGCCTGGGTAAACGCACCTTCCTGCACTTGGTAAACATGTCGGCCGGTCAATTCGACGAGGTAATCAATCCGTTCTACGGCGCACCACAATCGATTTATTCAGATCATTTCCAGTGGCAGGACGGCGCCACCGGCAAGATGTCCTACAAACTGGAAGTTCCGCCCCTGCACCCGGCCCTCGCCGCCGCGCTACTGGGCGGGTTTGGCAGCGAGAACGCCGAGCATATGGCGCAACTGCCCCACACCCACGCCATGCTGGCGCTGTTGCGCGATGGTTTTCACCCCGACAGCAGCGGCGGCAACGTTCAGTTGCGCAGCGACGGCACACCTGTGCTCGACTATGCGGTGTCTCCTTATGCCTGGGACGGCTTGCGCCGGGCGTTTCACAGCATGGCCGAGATTCAGTTTGCCGGCGGCGCCAGGGCGGTCATGCCAATGCACAGTGACGCCCGTTACGTGAAAAACCTGGCCCAGGCCCGTACGCTGATCGACGGCCTGGACCTGGCCTTGTACCGCACGCGCCTGGGCAGCGCCCATGTGATGGGTGGTTGCGCCATGGGCGAAGATCCGAAAAGCGCCGTCACCGACAGCCTTGGGCGACATCATCAATTGAGTAATCTTTCCATCCATGACGGCTCGCTGTTCCCCACCAGCATTGGCGCCAATCCGCAATTATCGGTGTATGGGCTGACGGCACAATTGGCCACATCCCTGGCCGATCGCTTGAAAAACCCATGAGTTGGCGGATTATTCGCACTGTCTATAGTGCTTACTTACCTTACAGCCGACTTGGCCGACCGAGTAGGCTGCGATACCATCCGACTCCCCAACGGACACCCGCCAGGACGACGCGATGAACCGAGTGTTGTACCCAGGTACCTTCGACCCTATTACCAAGGGCCATGGCGATCTGGTCGAACGCGCCTCGCGCCTGTTCGACCATGTGATCATCGCCGTCGCCGCCAGCCCGAAGAAAAACCCGCTGTTCCCGCTGGAGCAACGTGTGGAGCTGGCCCGCGAGGTCACCAAACATCTGCCCAATGTGGAAGTGGTCGGCTTCTCGACGCTGCTGGCGCACTTTGCCAAGGAAAAGAACGCCAATGTGTTCCTGCGTGGCCTGCGTGCGGTCTCGGACTTCGAATACGAGTTCCAACTGGCCAACATGAACCGCCAGTTGGCGCCGGACGTCGAAAGCCTGTTCCTGACGCCGTCGGAGCGCTACTCCTTCATTTCCTCGACCCTGGTGCGGGAAATTGCGGCGTTGGGCGGCGATATCACCAAGTTCGTCCACCCGGCCGTGGCCGATGCGTTGACCCTGCGCTTCAAGAAATAACCCGCTGGCTGCGATCCGCTTCGCAGCCAACACAGCGCAGTCCATCGCGCCCGCGTGCACTGCGCTCGCCAATGCGGCACAATTGCGCACATACGTTTTTCAGATGCCCGGGCCCAACGCCCCGGCAGGAGCCTGCATGTCCCTGATCATCACCGACGACTGCATCAATTGCGACGTCTGCGAACCCGAGTGCCCGAACGAGGCCATCTCCCAAGGCGAAGAGATCTACGTCATCGACCCGAACCTGTGCACCCAGTGTGTCGGCCATTACGACGAACCTCAGTGCCAACAGGTCTGCCCGGTAGATTGCATTCCGCTGGACGAGGCCCATCCGGAAACGGAAGAACAGTTGATGGCGAAATATCGCAAGATTACTGGCAAGGTTTGAGCCAGGTAGTTCTGTAGGGCCTGTGCCGGCCTCATCGCGAGCAGGCTCGCTCCCACAGGGTTCTGTGGTGGCGACACCATTCATGTCTTAAGCAAAATCCCTTGTGGGAGCGAGCCTGCTCGCGATGAGGCCAGCAGCCACAGCGACATCACTCCTGCTCAAACCCCTCCCCAACACACCCCAGGCACCGCACAAACGTCGCCTTCGCCGGGTCCACCACCAACGCCTTCCCCGCATCGCCGACGCCACCGCCCAACGCCGTAAAGGGTAACGACACCACAAATGCCCCGGCACCGATCACGGTGGCGGCGAGCAGCAGCGGACGGGCGATCAGCAGGTCGCCGATCATGGCGTAGGCCGGCGGATTCTGGATGGTGTAGCGCGGGTCGCCGCTGCCGCTGTTCGCCTGGGCAGGCAAACCGAGACACAACAGCAGCGCGAGAACGACAGGTCGGAGCAGATTCATCGGGCGATCCTTCGGCTAGGCAGTATGACAACTGACTATAAGACTATAGACCGCAGGACGGATCAGCTCTGACAGCGTGGGCACCAGACGCTGGCGCGCTGGCCCAGGCGAATCTCCCGCAGCCCCGTACCGCAGACCTTACATGACTCGCCGCCCCGGCCATACACGAAGAGTTCCTGCTGGAAGTAACCCGGCTGGCCGTCTCCCCCGATGAAATCACGTAGCGTCGTACCGCCGCGCTCGATGGCATGGGCAAGGATGCGTTTGATCTCGATCGCCAGTTTCAGATAGCGCGCCCGGGAAATGCCCCCGGCTTCGCGGCGTGGGTCGATCCCGGCGGCGAACAGCGCTTCGGTCGCATAGATATTGCCCACCCCCACCACCACCGCGTTATCCATGATGAACGGCTTGACCGCCATGGAGCGTCCTCGGGAAAGCTGGAACAGACGCTCGCCATCGAATAGATCGGTCAACGGTTCCGGCCCGAGGCGAATCAGCAATTCGTGGTTGAGCGGGTCGAGGCTCCAGAGCATCGCCCCGAAGCGGCGCGGGTCGGTGTAGCGCAAGGCCAGGCCGGATTCCAGTTCGATGTCCACATGCTCATGTTTGGCGGCAGGCATGCCGACTTCCACCAAGCGCAGGTTACCGGACATGCCCAAGTGGCTGATCAAGGTGCCAACTTCGGCGTTGATCAGCAGGTACTTGGCCCGCCGCTCCACCAGCACTATCCGCTGACCCGACAGTCGCACATCAAGGTCTTCGGGGATCGGCCAGCGCAAGCGCCGGTCGCGTACGACCACACGGCTGACACGCTGCCCTTCCAGGTGGGGCGCAATTCCGCGGCGGGTGGTTTCGACTTCCGGCAGTTCTGGCATGGGGGTTCTCGAATAAGGCGAAGGCCTGGTGCTGGTTTTCGATGCTTAGCGCGTGGCGAGGTCGCGAATTTCCTGCTTCTGGGTCTGGAAATCGTATTCCGACAAACCGATGTAATCGAGCACCAGAGCGCCGACACAGGCCCACTCATGATCGACCGGCTGATTGCCCAGGACCCGGTGCGATGAGCAGATGTTTTCGGACATTTTCAGGATCGCCAGCAGGTTTTTCAGCTGACTGTTGTTGCGTGACGTCTCATCGCTGAAAATCGCCAGGGCGTTGTGATGGTTGGCGATGGCCTGGCTGACATGGTCCGGCAGGCGCCAGGATTTGGAAGTGTAGTACCCGACCACCGCATGGTTGGTGTTGAATTCGCGGTTCTCGGTGTCCACCACCCGGCACTCGGCGCTGGCATTGGCGTAGGCCTGCTCCAGCACACTCATGTAGTTGGGGAACTGCTTGAGCATCAACGGCACGCCGCAATCATGGAACAGCCCCAAGGCGTAGGCTTCATCACCGTTTTCCAGACCGACGCGCTTGGCCAGGGTCAGGCAGGTCATCGCCACGTCCTGGGCCGTATCCCAGAAGCGATTGAGGGTGACGATGGCATCATCGTGCAGCTCGCCCTTGATCGACTGCGCGTTGATCAGGTTGATGATCGAACGGCTGCCCAGCAGGTTCACCGCGCGCTGGATCGAAGTGATCTTGTTGCGCAGGCCGTAGTACGGCGAATTGACGATCTTGAGCAAGGCACCCGAGAGGCCCGGGTCATGGGAGATCAGCTTGGCAATGGTCTCCAGGTCCGGATCAGGCATGTACTGCTCCATCTGCAGATCCACCATGATCTGCGGCTGGGGCGGCACACTGATGCCTTGCAGGGACTGTTGGATCTGTTCGGCGGAAAGCTCTTGGGACATGGGCATACACTCTGGGTCAGGCGGCGATTCTAACCCTTAAAGATGGATCCGATACACCGTCGGACAAATCGCGCCACATGTCCATCACAAGCCCCGCACAGGCCGCAACACGCTATACTCCCGCTCTTTTTTCCGGAGCGACGTCATGTCCCTGCCCAGCCTGCGCCTCAAAGCCAACGCCGACCGTCGCCTGCGCGCCGGCCATCTGTGGGTCTACAGCAACGAAATCGATGTAGCCGCTACCCCGCTGCACGGCTTCAAGGCCGGCGACCAGGCCATCCTCGAAGCCGCTGGCGGCAAGCCGTTGGGCATCGTCGCGATGAGCCCCAACAACCTGATCTGCGCCCGCCTGCTGTCCCGTGACGTGAAACTGCCGCTGGACAAATCCCTGCTGGTGCATCGTCTCAACGTGGCGCTGTCGTTGCGTGAGCGCTTGTTCGACAAGCCGTTCTATCGCCTGGTCTACGGCGACTCCGACCTGCTGCCTGGCCTTGTAGTCGACCGTTTCGGCGACATCCTGGTGGTGCAGATCGCCTCGGCCACCATGGAAGCCCACAAGGACGACGTGATCGCCGCCCTGACCCAGGTGCTCAAGCCCAGCGGCATCCTGTTCAAGAACGATTCCGCCGCCCGCGATGCCGAAGGCCTGAACCGCTACGTCGAGACAGTGTTCGGCCTCGTACCGGAGTGGGTCGCCCTGGAAGAGAACGGCGTGAAGTTCGAAGCTCCAGTCATGGCAGGTCAGAAAACCGGCTGGTTCTACGACCACCGCATGAACCGCGCACGCCTGGCGCCGTATGCCAAAGGCAAGCGCGTACTGGATCTGTTCAGCTACATCGGCGGTTGGGGCGTGCAGGCCGCGGCGTTCGGTGCCAGCGAAGTATTCTGCGTCGACGCCTCGGCCTTCGCCCTAGATGGCGTAGAGCGCAACGCGGCGTTGAATGGCTTTGCCGAAAAGCTGACCTGCATTGAAGGCGACGTGTTCGAAGCCCTGAAAGAACTCAAGGCCAGTGAAGAGCGTTTCGACGTCATCGTTGCCGACCCGCCAGCGTTCATCAAGCGCAAGAAAGACCTGAAAAACGGTGAAGGCGCCTATCGCCGCCTCAACGAACAGGCCATGCGCCTGCTCAGCAAGGATGGCATCCTGGTCAGCGCTTCGTGCTCGATGCACCTGCCCGAAGACGACCTGCAAAACATCCTGCTGACCAGCGCCCGGCACCTGGACCGCAACATCCAGCTGCTCGAACGCGGGGGCCAGGGACCGGACCATCCGGTACACCCAGCCATCGCCGAGACCCGCTACATCAAGAGCATCACCTGCCGGTTGCTGCCCAACAGCTGAATCATTTGCTGACCCTTATTAAACGCAGCCCTGGCTGCGTTTTTTTTGCACGTGTGAAAAGTTACCGAGCGCTTAAGCAAAAGCCTACAAAATAACTTTTTGTATGAGTCATCCCACATTATTACTGGAACTTTCCTACTCAATATCCGCTTGCCAAGCACTCATTAAAAACTATGATTGAACTGTCACTTCGCAAGTGATGACCCTCGAAAAAAACAACATTTATTCAAACCTCTTATTCAAAAAAGGAGCTGTATCATGAAAGCAATCAATCTGGAAGCTAACAAGATCGCAAACCTGGCCGGCCTGATTGTTCCAACAGGCCGCTAAGTAAGTAAAGGGTGGAGCTGAGGAGTGCCGGCGCCTCAGCCCATCCATGCTCGCCCCCTCAGCGGAAAACCTTAATGCATATAAATCCGTGCGTTTTCATACTTGCGCGCCCGCCGCACCAGATTGTATGGAACTATGAGCAGCACACTCAGTTCGAGCTCGATCTGCATTATTCAACGCGACTGGCACAACTTATTCACAACCCTTCACACTTCGACACTTGCAACCCCATCGACATTGAATTCCTGAATGCCGGCATATTGACTGCAGAACCCAAGGAAGCCCTCGAATGGCGATGGGACGAGTTATCCAGAATATTTCATATCGGCACAAAAAATATTCCTTGCGAAAGTGTTCCCCAAAATGTCGAGGAATGGGCAACCCTGTACCTGCAGCATTGCCAAGAGGTTCTATCATCACCGCCGCCGGCCTGCCGCATAAAACCGTGCTCGGTTGACCTGATTGCCTTGACGCCCTGCTCCCTGGTCGACATCGAGGACGTTTCGCTGGGGCAGACGCTTGTCAGTCGAAGCACCTCTCGCTCATTCAGCGAACGAGCCATTTCAATCGAGCAGGTCAGCACCCTCCTCTACCTGACCCTGGGTTACCTGAACGAGCGCCCTTTTGCTCACGAGACCGGTCATCCCGAAACGCTGGGCGCGCGACGCAGTAGCCCCTCGGGCGGCGGCCTGAATGCCTGCGAAGGTTACCTGTACGTGCGTCACGTGGCCGGGCTGGAACCGGGAATCTACGCCTACCACCCGGCCGAACATGCCTTGAGCCTGATCCGATCACTTCCGGATGAACCCCTGGGCCAATTGTTAGCCGGACAGCACTTCATCAATCCGTTGCCATTCGGGCTATTCATCACTTCGCGCTTCGACAAGCTCTGGTGGAAGTACGAACACTCGCGCGCCTATCGAATGGCGTTTGTCGAAACGGGCCACGTGTCCCAGACCTTTTTGATGGTGGCGACTGCGCTGGGCCTCAAGACCTGGCTGACCGGGGCATTGAGCGACCGTCAGGTAGAACGGCTGCTTGACCTTGAAGACACTCCCGAACAGCCGTTGTTTTTTGTCGGTTGCGGTCATGGCGATGGGCAGGTCCACTGCCAGGCGCTGATGGCGCTGGTCAATGGCCAGGACTCTGCATCATGACCTTCACTCAGAGGCCGCGCTACACCTTGGGCGACTGGGATAACAAAGCTGCGGTGCGCGTGCGCAAAAACCACTACCGCCTACCCGACGATCTGGAGCATCAACTCGCCAGTCGGGACTGGTTTGCGCCAGCCTTCATACCCTATATCGAACATCCGCTGATCAATAAGGCGGGGCGCGCCATTGCCCAACGCCTGGCGGCCAATCACCTGGTGTACTTCCTCGACTACACCACCTTGCTCGAACACCGGGTGGTCAATCGCGCAGTGGAAACTATCGTCCATGGCGAACTGAGCGTACCCATCCCCAGCCAGATGAAAACCGCCGCCCTGCAGCTCTACACCGACGAGGGTTACCACGCACTGTTTTCCAATGAAGTGGCCGAACAGATCGTCGCCCTGTACGACATCCGCGACCGCTCGCTCCCCAGGCGCATCGACCGCCTGCTGGGCGTGATCGAAGCCACAAGCGCCCCGGATCGCCCTCTGGCGTGGTTTCTGCTGGGGTTCGTTTCCGAAACGATCATCGCCAAGG
>NZ_WUUD01000032.1:356783-360447 GCF_009831705.1 Pseudomonas sp. PICF6
GAATCATCTCGAGGACGAGGCACGCCATAGTCGCTATTTCAGCGAGGTGTTCCAGTATCTGTGGTCCGCCCTGGCCCCTGACCAGCGTGCTCTGGCCGCAAAGCTGCTGCTGGACATCATCGGCCTTTACTTCGAGCCCGACGTCCCTTGGTTAATGCGCAGCCTCGCCAGCGTCGGCTTTGACGAACAGGACGCGTTGAAGATCGTTGCAAACATCCTGCAACCGGACGCTCACGCCCAGCGAGTTCGCTCGGGGGCAGTCTCGACCTTCACAGCCATGCAGCAGGCAGGTTTCTTCGAAGACGGCCCCAATCGGCAGAGGTTCTTCCAGGCGGGGTTTATCGATGGCTGACACTCATGATCTCGCCACACGCAAAGCGGCCACTGTCGGCTTATTGTTGATGCTGACCTTGCTCGGCGTATTCCCCATCGATGTCGTGCTGCCTTCGTTTCCGGCGCTGTCCGAACACTTTGAGCGTCCATCGCCCGATATCGCCCTGTCTGTCAGCCTGTTCGCAGTGGGGATCGCAGTGTCCCAACTGCTGGTCGGCCCGCTTTCCGACGCCATGGGACGAAAGAACCTGCTGCTGATCGGGATCATCGTCTCGGCCGTTGGCGCGACCGGGTGCGTCGTTGCCAATGACTACTGGTCCTTCCTGCTTTTCCGGGTCATCCAAGCCGTGGGATGCGGTTGTTTCGTGCTCTCTCAGGCACTGATCCAGGACCTGTTTACAGGTCAGGAGCAGCAGCGATTACGGATTTTCCTGGTCACCTGCGGCGGCATTTTCATTTCCGTTTCGCCCTTGGCCGGCACCGGACTGCAAAGCTGGATGGGCTGGCGCGGCAGCTTCCTGGTATTCATTGCCCTGGCTGTCAGTGTGTTCTTGAGCGCCAGTCTTCTACTCAAGCCTTTGCCAGCGGATAGCCAACCCAGGCGCCCGGACTTCATTGCGTCCTACCGGACGGTATGCAGTGACTTCAACTTCATGGCCTACTGGCTGACGTCAGCATTGGCTTTTTCCTGCCATTTCTCGTTCATCGTCATCTCACCGCTGGTTTTCATTGACCAGCTGCAACTGTCGCCGCAGGCATTTTCGCTGACGTTGCTGGGCTACGGGCTGGCCTATATCGGCGGTGGAGCGGTCGCGACCGTGCTGAGCAATCGGATCGACCCACAGACGCAAATCCTCACGGGGCTGTGCCTGATCCTGACGGCGGGAGTGTTGATGCTTGGGCTCTCCAGCCATCTGGGCTTGTCGGTCACCACGCTGCTACTGCCCATGATCGTGTGCACCGCCGGAACGACCATTGCTCGTGCGGCGGCCCACACCCGGGCAATGAATATCTTCCCCGAGCAAGCCGGTACATCGGCCTCGGCGGGCAGCGTGCTGATCTTCATTGTCGGCGGTTTGACCAGCGCTGCGCTCAGCCTCACTCCGCTGGACCTGCAAACCACCCTGGCTCTATGCCTGATGTTGCTCAGCCTCCTGGGGCTGGCACTCAATGGCCTGCTCCGGCATCGTCACAGGACGCTGTTGACGGGTTGAACATCGCCGGTCGTCATCCCGAGCGCGACATTGGCACCCGATCAGCGCTTTGCGTCATTTCATCCTGACGCCAGGGGTGTAGAATCGCGACATTCATCGCCATTCATCCCCGGCGGGTTTATGAGCTCATGCTGAGGCGCGCAGCGATCCTGCAAAGTCATCGGCCACTTCCGGACACACGGCCAAACCCGGGTGTTCCAGACGTCAACAGAAGCTCACTTCCCATTGATACCTGATACGTACCTGATTTGCCGCCCGGAGTGCTCCATGCCTGATTACCGCTCGAAAACATCCACCCATGGCCGCAACATGGCCGGCGCCCGTGCATTGTGGCGCGCCACGGGGATGAAGGATGACGACTTCAAGAAGCCGATCATCGCCATTGCCAACTCCTTCACCCAGTTCGTGCCAGGCCATGTTCACCTCAAGGACCTGGGTCAACTGGTTGCCCGGGAAATCGAACGCGCGGGTGGCGTAGCCAAAGAGTTCAACACCATTGCCGTGGATGACGGTATCGCCATGGGCCACGACGGCATGCTTTATTCGCTGCCCAGTCGCGAGATCATCGCCGACTCCGTCGAATACATGGTCAATGCCCATTGCGCCGACGCCATCGTGTGCATTTCCAACTGCGACAAGATCACCCCCGGCATGCTCATGGCGGCCTTGCGCCTGAACATCCCGGTGATCTTCGTTTCCGGCGGCCCGATGGAAGCCGGCAAGACCAAGCTCGCCAGCCATGGCCTTGATCTGGTCGACGCCATGGTGATCGCCGCCGACTCCAGCGCTTCCGATGAAAAGGTCGCGGAGTATGAGCGCAGCGCCTGTCCGACCTGCGGTTCGTGCTCCGGCATGTTCACCGCCAACTCGATGAACTGCCTGACCGAAGCCCTTGGCCTGGCCCTGCCGGGCAACGGTTCGACCCTCGCCACCCACAGCGATCGCGAACAGCTGTTCCTGCAGGCCGGCCGGACCATCGTCGAGCTGTGCAAGCGTTACTACGGCGAGGATGACGAGTCGGTACTGCCGCGCAACATCGCCAACTTCAAGGCGTTCGAAAACGCCATGACCCTGGACATCGCCATGGGCGGCTCCACCAACACCATCCTGCATTTGCTGGCCGCCGCCCAGGAAGCCGAGATCGATTTCGACCTGCGCGACATCGACCGTCTGTCCCGTCACGTGCCGCAGCTGTGCAAGGTCGCGCCGAACATCCAGAAGTACCACATGGAAGACGTGCACCGCGCTGGCGGGATCTTCAGCATCCTCGGCTCCCTGGCCCGTGGTGGCCTGTTGCACACCGACCTGCCGACCGTACACAGCAAAACCATGGCCGAGGCCATCGCCAAGTGGGACATCACCCAGACCACCGACGAAGCCGTGCATCATTTCTTCAAGGCCGGCCCGGCAGGTATTCCAACGCAAACGGCGTTCAGCCAATCGACTCGTTGGGAAACCCTGGACGATGACCGTGAAAACGGCTGCATCCGCAGCGTCGAGCACGCGTACTCCAAAGAAGGTGGCCTGGCTGTGCTGTACGGCAACATCGCTCTGGATGGCTGCGTGGTGAAAACCGCCGGCGTCGACGAATCAATCCATGTGTTCGAAGGCAACGCCAAGATTTTCGAAAGCCAGGATAGCGCCGTGCGCGGGATCCTCGCCGACGAAGTGAAGGCCGGCGATATCGTGATCATCCGCTACGAAGGGCCAAAAGGTGGTCCGGGCATGCAGGAAATGCTTTACCCCACGTCCTACCTGAAGTCCAAAGGACTGGGCAAAGACTGCGCACTGCTGACCGATGGCCGTTTCTCCGGCGGCACCTCGGGCCTGTCCATCGGCCACGCTTCACCGGAAGCCGCTGCTGGCGGTGCCATCGGCCTGGTGCGCGACGGCGACAAAGTCCTGATCGACATTCCGAACCGCTCGATCAACCTGCTGATCAGCGATGAAGAACTGGCCGGACGCCGTGTCGAACAGGACAACAAAGGCTGGAAGCCGGTGGAAGTGCGTCCGCGCAAAGTCACCACCGCCCTCAAGGCCTATGCCCTGCTCGCCACCAGCGCCGACAAGGGCGCGGTGCGTAACAAGGCGATGCTCGACGGGTTGTAAGCGTCCAT
>NZ_WUUD01000032.1:360457-376063 GCF_009831705.1 Pseudomonas sp. PICF6
GGCATTTTTTTGCAGTGAAACAAACCATCGATGATCAACTGTGGAGCGAGCCTGCTCGCGATAACGTTCAGTAACATCTCAGTTGGCTGACACACCGTCATCGCGAGCAGGCTCGCTCCCACAAGGAGTCCTGGGGTTTACTGGATATCTTCCGGCTTGACGATCACCCAGTTCTTGTCCGCCGTCACTGGCAGCCCTTCCTTGGCCTGGGCCGCGGCGTGCTTGGCCATCATGCCGTTGATCTGGTCCATGTACTTGTCCTTGCGGTTGACCCACAGGTGAATGCCACCCTTGGCCACGTTCACATCGTGGAACAGCATGTAGCCGTCGCTGCTGGGGGTGTCGCCAGCCACAAGCACCGGTTTTTTCCATTCGTCGATGTACGTCAGGATTGCCGCGTGCTTGCCGGCCATCCAGGTCGCCGGAGTCCACAGATACGGTGTGTACTCAAGACTCAGGTTGGCCTTCTCGTCATATTTGCCATTGGTGATCTGCTTGCGGGCGGTGGTCAGTTCGCCGGTCTTGCGATCCTTGAGCAACGTGGTCACGCCGATGATGTTCTGCGGCTTGAGGTTGTAGCCGTACTTCGGATCGGCGGCGACCATGCGCACCAATTCTTCCGAAGCCGCGGTCATGACATAGACCTCGATGCCGTTTTCCATCAGTTTGTTGTACAGCTCGACCTGACCGGTGAAAATCTTCGGCGGGTTGACGTTGTAGTTGACCACCTTGTCGCCGTCGTAATACGTGGTCGGGACCGGCTTGCCAGAAGCCATCAATTCGTCGACGTAGCCTTTGAGTTCTTTGAGGGTAAAGCCGGAAAACACCTGGGCGACCCAGGGGTAGCAGACCATGTCGTCCACTTCGCACAAACGGTAGTAGTAGCTGAACAGGCTTTCCTTGTGTTCGGCCGTGTCTTTGAACGGCATCAGCTTCAGAGATGGGTCGAGGGTTTCGCGGGTGATGAGGCCCTTGTTCTCCATGAACGGCAGCAACGACTCTTCCAGGTCGTAGCGGTAACTGGTGTTGTCCATGTCGAACACCGCGTAGTTACCTTTGTTGGCGTTGGCCGCGATCATCGCGTCCAGCGCCTTGGCCTGTTCCGCTGGCCAGTGCTTGAGCTCAGTGGCGAGCGCCTGGCCAACGAGGCCCAGGCCCATGGCGACAACGAGAAGGTGAGGTGCAAGCTTCATCGGCGTTTCTCCAAGGTTCAAAGAACTCGACGCTAACAAATGCTTGTGACGTTTCTCTCCTGCCCGCGACCGCTTGCGTCTTGATACCGCCAGCGGCATGCCCATAAACGTCATTGCCTTATTCCATAAACGACAATCTACATACCTTTTTATTATTAATTCATTAGATATCAGGCTGTTAGGCTTCCCGCCTCGCAGTCGCGGCTTCAGGCGACTGGCACAAGTCCTATCGGAGTTTTTTTGATGAATCTGCCGCTGATCCTCAATCTGCTGGTGTTCCTCGCCTTGCTGTTTGGTCTGGCGCAAACCCGTCACAGCACCTGGAGCCTGGCCAAAAAAGTCCTGCTGGCACTGGTGCTGGGCGTGGTGTTCGGCACCGTCCTGCACACGATTTACGGCGCCGGCAACCCGGTGTTGAAAGCATCGATCGGCTGGTTTGACCTGGTGGGCAACGGCTATGTGC
Source organism: Pseudomonas sp. PICF6 (assembly GCF_009831705.1). Taxonomy (NCBI): domain Bacteria; kingdom Pseudomonadati; phylum Pseudomonadota; class Gammaproteobacteria; order Pseudomonadales; family Pseudomonadaceae; genus Pseudomonas; species Pseudomonas sp. PICF6. The sequence goes on from NZ_WUUD01000032.1 coordinate 362,114, forward strand.
AGTTGCTGCAAATGATCGTGATTCCGCTGGTCTTCGCTTCAATTCTCAGCGCGGTAGCGCGCCTGCATAACGCCTCATCCCTGGGCAAGATCAGCTTCCTGACCATCGGCACACTGCTGTTCACCACCGCCATCGCCGCCCTTATCGGTATCGGCCTGACCAACCTGTTCGGTCTCACCGCCGAAGGCCTGGTGGCCGGCAGCCAGGAAATCGCACGCCTGCAGGTGATCCAGAGCGACTATGCCGGCAAGGTCGCAGACCTGAATATCCCGCAGTTGCTGCTCTCGTTCGTTCCGCAGAACCCCTTTGCCGACCTGGCCCGGGCCAAGCCGACCTCGATCATCAGCGTGGTGATATTCGCGGCCTTCCTGGGTGTCGCGGCACTGCAATTGCTCAAGGATGACGTGGAAAAAGGTCAGAAAGTGGTCAACGCCATCGACACCCTGCAAAGCTGGGTGACACGTCTGGTGCGGCTGGTGATGAAGCTGACCCCGTACGGCGTGCTGGCGCTGATGACCAAAGTGGTGGCCGGCTCCAACGTCCAGGACATCGTCAAGCTTGGCAGTTTCGTGGTGGTGTCGTACCTGGGGCTGGGCCTGATGTTCGTGGTTCACGGTCTGCTGGTGTCCGCCGCTGGGATCAACCCGCTGCGATTCTTCCGCAAGATATGGCCGGTCCTGACCTTCGCCTTCACCAGCCGTTCCAGCGCCGCGACCATCCCGCTGAGCATCGAAGCCCAGACCAGCCGCCTCGGCATTCCACGGGCCATTGCCAGCTTCAGCGCGTCGTTCGGCGCCACCATCGGCCAGAACGGCTGCGCCGGCCTCTACCCGGCCATGCTGGCGGTGATGGTCGCACCGACCGTGGGCATCAACCCGCTGGATCCGGTGTGGCTCGCGACGCTGGTAGCGATCGTGACCTTGAGCTCGGCCGGGGTGGCCGGTGTCGGTGGAGGCGCGACATTTGCCGCGCTAATCGTGCTGCCGGCCATGGGCTTGCCGGTTTCACTGGTGGCGCTGCTGATTTCCGTCGAGCCACTGATCGACATGGGCCGCACAGCGTTGAACGTCAGCGGTTCGATCACTGCCGGGGCGATCACCAGCCAGGTGATGCAGCAGACCGACAAGGCTTTGCTGGATGCCGAGGAGCATGGGGAGTTGGTGCAGGCTTGATTGCCCGATACTTGTGGGAGTAAAGCTTGCTCGCGAAGAACGGATGCGGTTCGACTGAAGCGCCGCGTCGTCTGAATCGCGAGCAAGCTTTGCTCCCACATGGCTTACAGCTTTTCCCACACCTCAAAGCTGTAGGCCGGCTTGTCACCCTCGGCCGGGTTCGGCTGGTTCGATACCTGTTTCCACTGGCTCGAATCGAACGCCGGAAACCAGGCATCGCCATCCGGGCTCAGCGCCACACGGGTCAGGTACAGTCGGTCCGCCTGCTCCAGGGCCTGGGCGTACAGCTGGGCGCCGCCGATCAGCATCAGTTCGTCGACACCCTGCTGCAACGCCCACGCCTCGGCCCGTTCCACCGCTGCCTCCAGCGTGGAAAAGACTTCCGCGCCCTCCAGCACGAGGCCAGGCTGACGACTGACCACGATGTTCAAGCGCCCCGGCAGCGGCCGCCCCAGGGAGTCCCAGGTCTTGCGGCCCATGATGATGGGCTTGCCCAAGGTGGTAGCCTTGAAGTATTTAAAGTCCCCCGGCAAGTGCCAGGGCATGCTGTTGTCGACGCCGATCACACGGTTTTCACCGAGGGCTGCGATCAGGCTTAAAGGGAGTGTTTTTTTCATGCCGGCGAGGATACCAGAGGCCACAGCGGTTATGCTCAACCCTCATTTGCGACGGAAGCGCCTGTGTCTGAGCCTCTGACTGAACTGCACGACCTCTGGTTGACCGAGACGGTACGTCTGCGTGAAGAACACGCCGGCCCGCTCGAAGATCAGGAGGCCAATCGCCTGGCCCGCGCGGCGGGTGGCGATTTATCCAGCCGTATCCGTCACCGCGCCCGCTGGCTGGCCGAGCGCGACGGGCTCAGCCAGGCCTTGCATCACTGGCTGCAAGGGGCGCGCCTGGCGCTGATCATAATGGCTGTACTCGCCATCATCAGTGGCGCTGGCCTGGGCTTTGCCGCACTCGGCGACGGACGCACGCCGGTCAATGTGTTCTGGGCCCTGGGCAGCCTGTTGGCGTTGAACCTGATCTTGCTTATCGGCTGGGCCCTGGGCCTGATCTTTGCGGGTGAGCAAGGTGCAGCGCTGGGGCGCCTGTGGTTGTGGCTCAGCGAAAAACTCGCCCGCGACGCCAAGGCTGCGCAACTTGCGCCAGCCCTGCTCCTGCTATTGCAACGGCACAAGCTCAATCGCTGGGCCCTCGGTGCGCTGGTCAATGGTTTGTGGCTGCTGGCGATGCTCAGCGCGCTGGTCATCGTACTGATGCTGATGGCCACCCGGCGCTACGGTTTTGTATGGGAAACCACCATTCTCGGCGGTGAGACCTTTGTCGTCATGACCCAGGCCCTCGGCGCCCTGCCCGCCCTACTGGGTTTGAGCGGTCCAACCGAAGAGATGATTCGCGCCAGTGGCGACGCCGCGCTGAATATCGAAAGCGCCCGCCAGGCCTGGGCCGCTTGGCTGGTGGGCGTGACGCTGGTCTACGGCGTGTTGCCGCGCCTGTGTCTGGCGCTGTTGTGCCTGTGGCGCTGGCGTCGCGGCCGCGCCACGCTGCGCCTGGACTTGAACCTGCCAGGTTATGCCCAACTGCGGGAGCGGCTGATGCCCAGTAGCGAGCGCCTGGGCATCAGCGATGCCGCGCCCGCGCAATTGCATCAAATTGAAAGTGACGTTGGCGCGCTGCAAAGCGACGGTGCGCTGCTGGTGGCGATCGAACTGGACGACCGGCCTTGGCCACCGAAACTGCCAGGCACGGTGAAAAACGCCGGAGTGCTCGACAGCCGCGAATCGCGCCACAAGCTCCTCGAACAATTGTCACGCTTTCCGCCCGCGCGCCTGGCGATTGCCTGCGACCCACGACGTTCACCGGATCGTGGCAGCCTGGCGCTGATCGCCGAACTGGCCCGCAGCGCCAGCGCCACCCGCATCTGGTTGTTGCAGGCACCGCCCGGGCAAGCGCTGGACGCTGAACGCCTGGGCGATTGGCACAACGCGCTGCAACAGTTGCAATTGCCCTTCGCGGACTGCGCGCCTTTGAACTGGCTGGAGACCGGCCATGACTGAACCCACCAAGCCGCTGAAGCTGGCCGTGGTTGGCCACACCAATGTGGGCAAAACCTCCTTGCTGCGCACACTGACCCGGGACGTCGGCTTCGGCGAAGTGTCCCACCGCCCCAGCACAACCCGACACGTCGAGGGCGCGCGCCTGTCGGTGGACGGCGAAGCGTTGCTGGAGCTGTACGACACGCCGGGCCTGGAAGACGCCATCGCCCTGCTTGACTACCTCGAACGCTTGGAGCGCCCCGGTGAGCGCTTGGACGGGCCGGCACGCCTGGCGCGATTCCTGGACGGCAGCGAGGCACGACAACGCTTCGAACAGGAAGCCAAAGTGCTGCGACAATTGCTCGCCAGCGATGCCGGACTCTATGTGATCGATGCGCGAGAGCCGGTGCTGGCCAAGTACCGGGATGAGCTTCAAGTACTCGCCAGTTGCGGCAAACCGCTGCTGCCAGTGTTGAATTTCGTCAGCAGCGCCAGCCACCGCGAGCCCGACTGGCGCGAAGCCCTGGCACGGTTGGGGCTGCACGCTCTGGTGCGTTTCGACAGCGTCGCTCCGCCCGAGGATGGCGAGCGACGCCTGTATGAAAGCCTCGCCCTGTTGCTGGAAAGCGCCCGTGGGCAACTGGAACGACTGGTCGCCGATCAACAGGCCCAACGCCTGGCCCGTCAGCAGAGCGCGCAGCGCTTGATCGCCGAACTGCTGATCGATTGCGCCGCTTGCCGACGCAGCGTAGCCAGCGATGCCGAGCTGGAACGACAGGCCATCAGCGAGCTGCGCAACGCCGTACGTCAACGGGAGCAGCGCTGCGTCGAAGCCTTGCTCAAGCTCTACGCCTTCCGTCCCCAGGACGCCGCGGCTAGCGATTTGCCTCTACTTGACGGCCGCTGGGGCGATGACCTGTTCAATCCCGACACCCTCAAACAGCTGGGTGTACGTGTGGGTGGTGGGATCGCCGCGGGCGCAGCGGCCGGTGCCGGCGTGGATTTGCTGGTGGGCGGTCTGACCCTCGGCGCCGCCGCCCTGGCCGGCGCCATTGCCGGTGGCGCCCTGCAAACCGCCCGCAGCTACGGGAACAGGTTGATGGGCAAGCTCAAGGGCCAGCGGGAGCTGACAGTGGACGACAGTGTGCTACGCCTGTTGGCCCTGCGCCAACGGCAACTGTTGCAAGCCCTCAACCAGCGCGGCCATGCGGCAATGGACAGCATCCACATCGCCACACCCCAGGATAAAACCTGGCGCGAGGGCAAACTGCCCGAAGCGCTGAACAAGGCCAGAGCGTACCCGCAATGGTCGTCGCTTAATCCGCAGGCGCGGTTGAGCCAATCGGAACGCCAGGAACAGATCGAGCAGCTGGCTGAGCAGCTCTAGATGACACAACCCCTGTGGCAAGGGGATTTGTGGGAGCAAGGCTTGCCCGCGATGAGAGCGTCGCTACCGGTGCTTATTCGTCGGTCAAGGCCCTGAGCGCCGCCGCAGCTTCTGCCAATTCCAACTCACTGAACACTTGCACCCCATGACGTTTGAGCAAGGCCGCCGTCACACCTTCGCCAGGCACTTTCACGCCGCTGAACGTCCCGTCGTAGGTCAGCAGATTGCCGCACGACGGGCTGTTGGCCTTGAGCACGGCGATACGGATAGCGTGTTCGCACACCCGCTCCAGCGCTTGATACGCGCCGGACAGAAACTGTTCACTGACGTCTTCACCCTCGGTGGTGATCACCGTCGCCTGGCCGTCGAGCACCTGCGTGCCTTGCCCACCGGGAATTTCTGCCGCCGCCCGAGGCGTGGGCAAGCCGCCGGCGACTTCCGGGCACAGCGGCACGACCCGACCTTCGTCGAGCCAACGTTGAAGCTGATCGAACGGGCCACTGGCACCGCCGTCGTAGCGCACGCGATGTCCGAGCAGGCAGCGGCTGACGAGGATCTTTTCCATGCTCAGAACACCTCGGTGCCGCGGCGCCGGAACCAGCCGGTCAAGGACAGGCGATCCCGCGCAGCAGGCAGGACTTCATGGGGGATGTCCCCCGACAGGAACACCACCAGACAACCGCCGGTGGGCACCACGTCGTGCTCCACGCCATCGTCCAGGTACATGCGTAACTGGCCGCCATGCTCCGGCAACCAGGCGTCGTTGAGGTAAAGCACCGCCGACACCATGCGTCGATCGTCATCGCGAAAGCGGTCGACGTGCTTGAGGTAGAAGGCGCCGGGAGGGTACAGCGCGAAGTGGCTTTCGAAATCCTCCAGCCCCAGGAACAACCCGCGATTGATCGCCTCCCGCAAGCTGTCCATCAAGCCCAGGTAACGGTCGCACGCTTGCGCCTGACCGGGCTCGATCCATTGGATACGATCACCCCGAATCCCTTCACGAATCTCCGAAAACGGCCCACGTCCGACCGCCGCCGGAGCCAGCTCGCCTTCGGCGGCGCGCTGGCGACATTCGGCTGCCAGGGCGCGGGTCAGCGCATCCGGCAGGAAGATATTCTGCTGCGACCAGCCGCGCTCGGCCAGGTCGTCGACGATACGTAACAGCAGTGGGTGATCAGAAGGTATTTGCATGGCGCGCATAGTATTCCTGTGCCTGCAAAACCGACAGCGCCGCGCAGCGGGTTTGTCACGCCTGATGGCGCAGGCGCAGGAACTTGATACGAATTCTCGACAAGTCCCCACACCCCACGGAGAATAGTCGGCTGCTGACAGGAGTCCCTATGCGCCGTTTGCTTTTCTCATTGTTGATGTTCTGTGCGTTGCCCGCCTGGGCAGACAGCTACGACCAGTTGTACAAGGTCGCCGGCTGGCCGGAACAACGGGCGCATTTCAATGACGCCTTGAGCGCCGCGCAGCAGCGTTACCAGAGCAGCCTGCCACCGGCAGTGTTCCAGGCACTGGTCAACAACAGCAATCAACGCTTTGCCCCCCAGGCCATGGACCAGCGGGCCGAGGCGCAATTGCGCAAGAACCTCACTGACCCAGCCCCGGCCCTGAGTTTTTTTCAGTCGCCCCTGGGCCGCAAAGTCGTGGCAGCCGAGCTGCTGGCGACCCGTCGCGACCAATTGGCGAAGAACGCCAAGGGCCTGCCGAAGATGCAAGTCAGTGACAACCGCCTATTGATCATCGGCCATCTGGCCCAGTCCCTGCCCGCCCGCGAGGCCGGCGCGGAAGTCAGCCTGGCGATCGCCGGCGTGGCGGCGGACAGCCTGAGCTCGATGATCCCCGGCCTGCTGGGTGCTGGCCAGGCCCAGGGCATGCTGAACGGTCAGCGCCAGCGTCTGATGGAGCAGATCGGCGCGGACTTGAACAACACGCTGCTGTACGTCTACCGCGACCTGACGGACACCGAGCTGGAGGAGTTCGCCACCTTCGCCGAGTCGGCTGAGGGCCAGGCTTATTATCAAGCGGCCTTGGCAGCGATTCGGGCGGGGTTGGCGGTGGGGCAAACTCTCGGGCAATAGATAGATCTTCAGCGCCCCTGACACCGCTATCGCGAGCAGGCTCGCTCCCACAGGGTGTTTGAGTGAACTCAGATTTTGTGATCGTCGAAAAACCCGTGTGGGAGCGAGCCTGCTCTGGATAGCAATAGCCCGGTCAGCGCCGAACCCGGCTCATCCGCTTCGTCAGAAATCCAAACATCTCCTGCCGCATCGCCAGCGCCTCATTCGCCAGGTGATGCCGACCTTCGGGCAACATCAGCACCTGGGGCCGATCGAACTTGCTGCGCAACACTTGCAGGTTATGCGCCCAATCCACCGTCATGTCCGCCTGGCCCTGCACGATCAAGGGCTGGCGCGGGCTGCTCGGGGCGACTTCGATACGCTTGATCCATTGCCCCAACGCTCCGACCCACGCGGTGGGCAGGCGCAGCGGTTGCAACGGGTCGGCTTGCAGGAATGGCAGGAAGTCCGGGTCGGTGGAGTTCTCGCTGAAACGTCGGGCGATGCCGGTTACAAAGGGTTTGAGCAAGTAGTAACTCAGGCGCGACCAGCCCCAGGCCCGCGGCCGTACCAAGGGCGACAGCAGTATGACCTGACCTTGGGCAGGGCTGTGCTGGCCTTGGTTGAGCACGTGATCAACCACGATGGCCCCTCCGGTGCTTTGTCCGCACAGATGCCAGGGTTGCGGCAGCTCCAGCGTCCCGGCCTCGGTCAGCAGGGCTTGCAACGTGGCCTGGTACTCGGCGAAATCACCGATGCTGGCGCGTTCGCCACTGGACAGGCCGTGGCCCGGCAGGTCGCAGGCGATCACGGCGAATTTCTGCTCCAGCGCCCACTCGATCAAGTGCCGGTACAACCCCATATGGTCGTAATAGCCGTGGAACAGAAACAGCGTCGCTAGCGCTTTTTCCGGCCACCAGACCTGACCGACCAGCTCATATCCGTCTATCTCGAAACGCCCCAGGCCCTTGCGCAACGTGCGGTGGGGGAAATCCAGGCCGTAGAACCGCTGATAAGCCAGCGCCTGCGCAGACAGCGGCTGCCACTGAGCCAAAGGTTGCAGGCTGGCACGCAGGTGATCGGGGTCGAAACTGACGGGCATAGGATTTCCACATAAAAGCGCAACGCGCGAAACAGACTTTGTAGGCCTGCGATATTCATCTGTCGCGCCAGGCATGGCAAGCTACGCGGCCTCAGAGGATCGACTCCATGCGCCCGTCCCACCGCACGACCTTGCTTGCCAGCTTGCTTGCCCTCGGGTGCGCCGCCGTGTTGTGGATCGCCTACGACTGGTTCCAGGGCCGCTTTCTGCGAGCGTTCAGCGAACACACGGCGGTATTTTCCGGCGACCCTTTGCGCCTCCCCCCCGGCCTGGCCGGCCCTGGCCCGATCCGTCTGGTGCATTTCTGGGATCCCGCCTGCCCATGCAACGTCGGCAACCAACAGCACCTTTCCGAGCTGGTGGAGAAATACGCCCCCCAAGGCGTCGAGTTTTATGCAGTCCAAAAAACCGGCAGTCAGGGCCAATTGCCGACCACGCTGAGCAGCCTCAAACCGCTTTCGGTGCTCCCCGGCTCAAGCCAGATTCCCGCCAGCCCGGCGGTGGCGATCTGGGATCGCAGCGGCAAACTGGCGTACTTCGGCCCCTACAGCGAAGGCCTGACCTGCAATTCGAGCAACAGCTTCATCGAGCCGATTCTCGAGGCCCTGAGCAGCGGCCGGGCGGTGAATGCGACCCACACGCTGGCGGTAGGGTGTTATTGCCCGTGGGGGCAGGACACATCCGCCAAAGAATAGGCCGCAGGGAAAATCCCCCAAGCAAGGATACGCAGACACCCGGCGGCATGTTAAACATGGGAATAAACAGCGAAACCATGGGACCGCTGTCACTAATAAGGATTTAGCATGAAACGCACCCTCATCGCCTTCCTGTCATTGGTCGTCACCGCCATCATCGTCGCGGGCGGCTACCTCTACAGCAAGCAGCCCACCCGCCAGGGCACGGTGCAGCTGCAAGGTCTGCAAGGCTCGGTGACCGTGCGCTACGACGAACGCGGCGTGCCGCATATCCGTGCTGAAAACGAAACCGACCTGTACCGCGCCCTGGGTTATGTCCATGCCCAGGACCGGCTGTTTCAAATGGAGATCATGCGCCGCCTCGCCCGTGGCGAACTGGCCGAGGTGCTCGGGCCGAAGCTGCTCGACACCGACAAACTGATGCGCAGCCTGCGCATTCGCGAACGCGCCGCGACCTATCTGACGGAACAGGACCCACAGTCCCCGGCCTGGATCGCGATGCAGGCGTACCTGGATGGCATCAACCGCTATCAGGAAACCCACACCAGGCCGGTGGAGTTCGATGTGCTGGGCATCCCCAAGCGTCCTTTCACCGCCGAGGACACCGTGAGCATTGCCGGCTACATGGCCTACAGTTTTGCGGCAGCGTTTCGCACCGAGCCGCTTTTGACTTACGTGCGCGATCAGCTGGGCAGCGACTACCTGAACATTTTCGACCTCGACTGGCAGCCCAAGGGCGTGCTGGCCGAGACTCGCAAGAGCGGCCTGCCCCTGGCCGCCGCCGACTGGAAAGACCTCAACGCCCTGGCCCGTCTGAGTGAACAGGCCCTGGCCGAAAACGGCCTGCCGCAGTTCGAAGGCAGCAACGCCTGGGCGGTCTCCGGCAGCCGCACCCACAGCGGCAAACCGTTGCTGGCGGGCGACCCGCATATCCGCTTTTCCGCGCCCTCGGTGTGGTACGAGGCGCACCTGTCGGCCCCGGGTTTCGAGCTTTATGGGCACTACCAGGCGCTGATGCCCTTTGCGACGCTGGGCATGAACAAGGATTTCGGCTGGAGCGTCACGATGTTCCAGAACGACGACCTGGACCTGATCGTCGAACGGGTCAACCCGGATAATCCCGAGCAGGTCTGGTATCGCGACCAATGGGTGGACATGACCCGCAGCGAACAACAGATCGCAGTCAAGGGCCAGGCGCCGGTGACGCTGCAACTGCGCCAGTCGCCCCATGGCCCGATCGTCAACGACGCCCTCGGCGCCAACGCCGGCAAGACACCTATCGCCATGTGGTGGGGGTTCCTGGAAAGCCGCAACCCGATCCTCGAAGCCTTCTACCAGCTCAATCGCGCCGACACCCTGACCAAGGCTCGCAGCGCGTCAGCCAAGATCCACGCGCCAGGGCTGAATGTGGTGTGGGCCAACGCCAAGGGCGATATCGGTTGGTGGGCCGCGGCGCAATTGCCCAAGCGGCCGGCCGGCGTGCAGCCCGGTTTCATGCTCGATGGCGGCAGCGCAGAGGCGCAAAAGGAGGGCTTCTACCCTTTCAGCAGCAACCCCCAGGAAGAGAACCCGGCCCGAGGCTACATCGTGTCGGCCAATTTCCAGCCGGTATCGGCCAGCGGCATCGAGATTGCGGGTTACTACAACCTTGCCGATCGCGGCCAGAAACTCAACCTCCAACTGGGCGACAAGCAGGCCAAGTGGGACATCGAAACCACCCGCAAACTGCAATTGGGCACCACCACCGCCTACGGTCCGCGTTTGCTCGCGCCTTTGCTGCCGGTGCTGCGTAACGGGGTCAGCGCCCCCCAGGAGCGCAAATGGGTGGAACAACTGGCCCAATGGCAGGGCGACTATCCGCTGGACTCCATAAGCGCCACGCTGTTCAACCAGTTCCTCTTTAACCTGGCCGACGCCGCGCTGCACGATGAATTGGGCGACGGGCTCTTCGAAACCGCGCTGTCGACCCGAGTGATCGACGCCGCGCTGCCACGCCTGGCGGCATCAGAGGATTCACCCTGGTGGGACGATCGCACCACCCCCGGCAAGGAGACCCGTGCCGAAACAGTGATGAGCGCCTGGGGCAAGAGCCTGGCGCACCTGAAGGCCACCCTGGGTGACGATGCCAGCCAATGGCAATGGGGCAAGGCGCACACCCTCACCCACGGTCATCCGCTGGGCCTGCAAAAGCCGCTGGACCGGATCTTCAACGTCGGCCCCTTTGCTGCTCCCGGTACCCATGAAGTGCCCAACAACCTCTCGGCCAAAATCGGTCCGGCGCCCTGGCCAGTGACCTATGGCCCGTCCACCCGACGCATTATCGACTTTGCCGATCCGGCCCACAGCATCACGGTCAACCCCGTCGGCCAAAGCGGCGTGCCGTTCGACGCGCATTACGCGGATCAGGCCGAGGCTTACATCGAAGGGCTGTACTACCAGGCGCATCTGGCCGAAATAGAAGTGATGGCCAATACCCGCAGCACCTTGAAGCTGCTGCCGGTCGGGGCTAAGCCTTGAGCCCAATGACGGGTAACGCTTTTCATCAATCAACAGGCTTGGACGCTATTTATGGTCAAGACTGGAAGGGTTTAACAACTACCCCCTCTTTATGGAGTCAACCCCATGTTCATCAACTGGTCCGAACTGCTGCCCACCATCAAAAGTGCCTTCGGCGCCCTGGGCAAAAGCAATCCGAAAATGGTCAAGGCCTACATGGCCCTGGATGAAGCCGCGGCCGATAACAACGTGCTGGATGCCAAGACCCGGGAGCTGATCTCCATCGCCGTGGCGATCACGACCCGCTGCGACGGCTGCATCGGCGTGCATACCGATGCGGCCATCAAGGCCGGCGCCACCCGCGAAGAGATCGCCGCCACCCTGGCCACCGCGGTTTCTCTGAATGCCGGCGCGGCGTATATCTACTCCCTGCGGGCGCTGGAAGCACATGATGCGTTGAAGAAGTGAGAGGCGATCACTGAGATCTTCATTGACTGCTACGCCGCTATCGCGAGCAGGCTCGCTTCCACATTGGATTTGGGCCTGATCCCGGATTTGTGGGCAACAAAAAGACCTGTGGGAGCCTCGCTGTCCCTGGAAAGGATGGCTAAATAAACCATCCAAGACAGTTGCTCCCACAGTGACTCAGCGTCCGGTCAGACCGGCGCGGCTGCCCGGCGCGGGTCTGGCTGTTTCCAGGAGTCGGCGGCGCTTTCTTCGATGGCTTGCTGGATCGCCCGCTTGCGGTTTTCTTCGGCGCGGTGGCTGAAGTACCAGACCAGGAAAGTCACCAACGATACGGCCAGCAGGATCAGGCTCGCCACGGCATTGATTTCCGGTTTGACCCCCAGGCGTACCGCCGAGAACACTTCCATCGGCAAGGTTGTCGAGCCCGGGCCGGAGACGAAACTCGCCAGCACCAGATCGTCCAGCGACAAGGCGAACGACATCATGCCCCCCGCCGCCAGCGATGGCGCGATCATCGGGATGGTGATCAGGAAGAACACCTTCCACGGCCGCGCCCCCAGGTCCATGGCCGCTTCTTCGATAGACAGGTCCAGTTCACGCAAGCGTGCCGAGACCACCACCGCCACATAGGCCGAGCAGAACGTGGTGTGGGCGATCCAGATCGTGACGATGCCACGTTCCTGGGGCCAGCCGATCATCTGCGCCATCGCCACGAACAGCAGCAACAGCGACAGACCGGTGATCACCTCCGGCATCACCAATGGTGCGGTGACCAGGCCGCCGAACAGCGTGCGACCCTTGAAATGGGTAATACGGGTCAACACGAAGGCCGCCAGTGTCCCCAGGGCCACTGCGGCGATCGCCGTATAGCAGGCGATTTCCAGCGAGCGCACCACCGAGCCCATCAACTGGCTGTTGTCCAGCAGACCGACGTACCACTTGATCGACCAGCCGCCCCACACCGTCACCAGTTTCGAAGCGTTGAAGGAGTAAATCACCAGGATCAGCATTGGCGCATAGATGAACAGCAGACCCAGCACCAGCATCAGGCTTGAAAAACTGAAGCGCTTCATTCCTTGCCCTCCATTTCTTTGGCCTGACTGCGGTTGAACAGGATGATGGGCACGATCAGGATCGCCAGCATCACCACTGCCAGCGCGGACGCCACCGGCCAGTCACGGTTGTTGAAGAATTCCTGCCACAGCACTTTGCCGATCATCAGGGTTTCCGGGCCACCCAGCAGTTCCGGGATCACGAACTCGCCCACCACCGGGATGAACACCAGCATGCAGCCGGCGATGATGCCGTTCTTGGACAACGGTACGGTGATTTTCCAGAAACTGTTGAAGGTGCTCGACCCCAGGTCGGACGCCGCCTCCAGTAGGCTCGGGTCGTGCTTCACCAGGTTGGCGTAGAGCGGCAGGATCATGAACGGCAGGTACGAGTAGACGATGCCGATGTAGACCGCCAGATTGGTGTTGAGGATCTGCAGCGGTTCGCTGATCCAGCCCATGCTCATCAAAAAGCCGTTGAGCAGACCGTTGTTGCTGAGGATACCCATCCACGCATAGACGCGGATCAGGATCGCGGTCCAGGTCGGCATCATGATCAGCAGCAGGAGCACCGTTTGCAGGTCCGGGCGGGCCTTGGCGATGGCGTAGGCCATCGGGTAGCCGATCAGCAGGCACAAGACGGTGCTGATCAGGGCCATCTTCAGCGAGCCGAGGTAGGCGGCGATGTACAGATCATCTTCGCTGAGCAGCACATAGTTACTGAAGTTGAGCAGCACCTGCAGCTTCTGGTCGATGTAGCTGTAGATCTCGGTGTACGGCGGAATGGCCACGTCGGCTTCGGCAAAACTGATCTTCAGGACGATGAAGAACGGCAGCATGAAGAACAGGAACAGCCAGATGAAGGGCACCCCGATGACCAGTTGACGGCCACCGGGCGTTATTCGGTCGAGTCGGCGTTTGAATTTGCGCATGTTCATGAGCGAAGCACCACGCCGCTGTCGTCTTCCCACCACACGAATACCTGGTCGCCCCAGGTCGGACGCTGACCCCGGCGCTCGGCGTTGGCGACAAAGGACTGCACCAGCTTGCCGCTCGGCAATTCGACGTAGAACACCGAATGGCCGCCCAGATAGGCAATGTCATGGACCTTGCCGCTGGACCAGTTGTGCTCGCAGTCCGGCTGCTCGGCGGTGACCAGCAGTTTTTCCGGGCGGATGGCGTAGGTGACCGATTTGTCCTGCACCGAGGTACTGATGCCGTGGCCCACGTAGATGTTGCGGTCCAGGTCCTTGCAAGTCAGCACCGCGTGGCCTTCGGCGTCGTCCACCACTTCGGTCTCGAAGATGTTGACGTTGCCGATGAACTCGCAGACCAGCCGGCTGGTGGGGGTTTCGTAGATGTCGATCGGGCTGCCGATCTGGGCGATCCAGCCCAGGTGCATGATCGCGATGCGCTCGGCCATGGTCATGGCCTCTTCCTGATCGTGGGTCACCATGACGCAGGTTACGCCAACCC
>NZ_WUUD01000032.1:376073-417284 GCF_009831705.1 Pseudomonas sp. PICF6
TGATCTCGACCAGCTCAAGCTGCATCTGCGAGCGCAGCTTCTTGTCCAAGGCACCCATCGGTTCGTCGAGCAGCAACAGCTTGGGCCGTTTGGCCAGGGAACGGGCCAGGGCCACACGTTGACGCTGGCCGCCGGAGAGCTGATGCGGCTTGCGCTTGGCGTACTGGCTCATCTGCACCAGCTTGAGCATTTCGGCCACGCGGGCGTCGATCTCGGCTTTCGGGATTTTGTCCTGCTGCAGGCCGAAAGCAATGTTCTGCGCCACGGTCATGTGGGGGAACAGGGCGTAGGACTGGAACATCATGTTGATCGGCCGCTCATAGGGCGGCATGTCGGTGATGTCTACACCGTCGAGGAAAATGCGCCCCTCCGTGGGCCGTTCGAAACCCGCCAGCATGCGGAGCAAGGTGGATTTGCCCGATCCCGAACCGCCGAGCAGGGCGAAGATTTCGCCTTTCTTGATTTCCAGGGACACATCGTCCACGGCAATCGTCTCGTCGAACTTTTTCGTGACCCGGTCGATTTTGACCAACACCTGCTTGGGTGTCTGGTCGCCCTCGAGGGCTTTCTTATAGGCGCCGGAGGCAACTGCCATTTACGAAACTCCCACAAAATTTGCAGCTCGCCCTGCGCGGACGAGCCTTGGAATAGTTAAAGCGCTTGCGCTATTTGCCTGACTTGACCCTGGTCCAGCTGCGGGTCATGACGCGCTGGATCTTGGGCGGCAGCTCGGAGTTGACGTACAGCTTGTCAACGACCGCTTGCGGTGGGTAAACCGCTTCGTCGGTGCGCACTTGCTGGTCCATCAACTCGCCGGCCTTGGGATTGGGGTTCGCATAGCCGACGGCGTCACTGACTTGGGCGATCACTTCAGGCTTGAGTAAATAGTTGATGAAGGCGTGGGCTTCTTTGACGTTGGAGGAATCGCGCGGGATCGCCAGCATGTCGAACCAGAGGTTGGCGCCTTCCTTGGGAATCACATAAGCGATCTCGATGCCCTTTTTCGCTTCTTCAGCACGTTCGCGGGCCTGGAAGATGTCACCGGAAAAACCGGCAGCCACGCAGATCTCGCCATTGGCCAGATCGGAGATGTATTTGGAAGAGTTGAAGTAGGTGACGTAAGGCCGGATCTTGAGAAGTTGAGCCTCGGCCTTCTTGTAGTCTTCAGGGTTCTGGCTGTTGGGGTCCAGGCCCAGGTAATTGAGCATCGCCGGGATCATCTCGTCGCCCGAATCGAGGAACGAAACGCCACAGCTGGAGAGTTTCTTGATGTTTTCCGGTTCGAACAGCATGGCCCACGAGTCGATCTTGTCGACGCCCAGCGCAGCCTTGACCTTCTCGACGTTGTAGCCGATGCCGTTGGTGCCCCACAGATAAGGCACGGCGTACTGATTGCCCGGATCATTCTTTTCCAGGCGCTTGAGCAGCACCGGGTCCAGGTTGGCGTAGTTGCTCAACTGCGACTTGTCGAGCTTCTGGAACGCCCCGGCCTTGATCTGTTTGCCCAGAAAATGGTTGGACGGCACGACCACGTCGTAGCCGGTACGACCGGCCAGCAGTTTGCCTTCCAGGGTTTCGTTGGAGTCGAAGACGTCGTACACCGGCTTGATCCCCGTGGCCTTTTCAAAGTCCGCCAGGGTGGTCTCGCCGATGTAATCCGACCAGTTATAAATATGCACGGTGGAGGCAGCCTGGACGCTGACCGCAAGCGTCAGTCCGGCACCGATCAGCATGGCATTGCGTAACAAAGAAAAAACAGGCACGTGGAGGTCCTCTTAAATAGTTGGGCCCAAGTTGCCCCCGTTACCTGGCAGCGATGTGCCCTGCAACAAAACCGGCGCGCAACTTACCCTCGATAAACCGATCCAGCAAAACTTTTAGTCATTTAATTATTCCCGTTGCCGCCGCCGCGATGCCGGCGACAACAGGAAGATGCCTCAGACCGGCTTACTTGCCAGACTTGATCTTGGTCCAGCTGCGGGTGATCAGACGCAACGTGCCGGCATCCAGATCACTGATTGCATACAGCTGCTTCTTCACTTCGTCAGACGGGTAGATGCTCGGATCGCTGGTGATGTCCTTGTCCACCAGTGGCGTGGCCGCCTTGTTGCCGTTCGGGAAACGTACGGCGTTGGTGATTTCAGCCATGATCTGCGGCTGCATCAGGAAGTTCATGAACTTGTAGGCAGATTCGACGTTCTCCGCGTCCTTGGGAATGGCGACCATGTCGTAGAAAGTGCCGGCGCCTTCTTTTGGAATGACGTAGCTGAGCTTGACCTTGTCTCCCGCTTCCTTGGCGCGCTCCTTGGACTGCTCCAGGTCGCCGGAGTAGCCCACGGCCACGCAGATGTTGCCGTTGGCCAGGTCCGAGATGTATTTGGAGGAGTGGAAATAGGCAACCGAAGGACGAATCTTCAGGAACAGGTCTTCAGCGGCCTTCAAGTCAGCCTTGTCCTTGCTGTCGGTCGGCTTGCCCAGGTAATGCAGTGCCGCCGGGATCATCTCGGTCGGTGCATCGAGGAAGCTCACGCCGCAGCTCTTGAGCTTGGCCATGTTTTCCGGTTTGAACACCACGTCCCACGAATCGATCTTGTCGATACCCAGTGCAGCCTTGACCTTCTCCGGGTTGTAGCCAATACCGATGGAGCCCCACATGTAGGGGAAGGCATATTTGTTGCCCTTGTCGCTGGCATCGCCCACGGCCTTGAGCAGGTCGGTGTCCAGGTTCTTCCAGTCCGGCAGCTTGGACTTGTCCAGCTCCTGGTAAACACCGGCCTTGATCTGCTTGGCCAGGAAGTTGTTCGACGGCACCACGATGTCATAACCGGACTTGCCCGCCAGCAACTTGGCTTCCAGGGTCTCGTTGCTGTCGAACACGTCGTAGACGACCTTGATCCCCGTCTCTTTCTCGAACTTGGCGACCGTGTCCGGTGCAATGTAATCGGACCAGTTATAGACGTGCAGCACTTTGTCGTCCGCCTGAACAGCACTCGCCATCACGCCCGTCAGGGACATGGCGAGGAGGGTCTTGCCAGCCATCTTCATACCTAATGTCTTCATGCCTAATGCCTTCATGAAAAATGCTCCAGTTATTCTTCTTAGCCGTCGTTCAGTAGCCGGCTCGCGGGCAACTTGAACAGCCGGTAGTCTGGCAAGTTACAGGCCAGCCTTTCAACAAAAGCCCAGCCTTTTGTTTACGCTGGACGAGGCCCGTACGGGCGCCTCGCTCAGAGCCTAGCACTTAGCCTTGCAACGCACTGAGCGTCAGGTCCAGGCAGTGCCGCGCCTTGGTCACCAGTTCATCGATCTCGGCCTTGCTGATCACCAGCGGCGGCGCAATGATCATGGTGTCACCCACGGCGCGCATGATCAGCCCGTTATCAAAACAGAACTGCCGGCAGATCATGCCCACACCCCTGCCTTCGTAGCGCTTGCGCGTGGCCTTGTCCTGTACCAGTTCGATCGCCCCCAGCAAGCCGACACCGCGTACCTCACCCACCAGCGGATGATCGTTCAGTTCCCGCAGGCGCTGTTGCAAATAGGGTGCCGTTTCGCCATGAACACGCTCGACGATCTTTTCGTCGCGCAGAATGCGTATGTTTTCCAAGGCCACCGCAGCGGCTACCGGGTGACCGGAATAGGTAAACCCGTGGTTGAAGTCGCCGCCTTCGTTGAGCACCGCCACCACATCGTCACGCACGATCAGGCCGCCCATGGGGATGTAACCGGAGGTCAGGCCCTTGGCGATGGTCATCATGTGGGGTTTCAACCCGTAATGATCGGTACCGAACCACTCACCGGTGCGACCGAAACCACAGATCACTTCATCGGCCACGAACAGGATGTCGTACTTGGCGAGGATTTCCTTCATGCGCGGCCAGTAGCTGTCCGGCGGCACGATGACTCCGCCCGCGCCCTGGATCGGCTCGGCGATGAAGGCACCGACATTGTCCACGCCGATTTCCAGGATCTTTTCTTCCAGCTGGTTGGCCGCACATACGCCGAACTCTTCCGGGCTCATGTCGCCGCCCTCGCCGAACCAGTACGGTTGGGCGATGTGGACAATGCCGGGGATCGGCAGGTCGCCCTGCTCGTGCATGTACGTCATGCCGCCCAGGCTCGCGCCGGCCACGGTCGAACCGTGATAACCGTTCTTGCGGCTGATGATGACTTTTTTGTTCGGCTGGCCCTTGATCGCCCAGTAGTGGCGGACCATGCGCAGCATGGTGTCGTTGCCTTCGGAGCCGGAGCCGGTGAAGAACACGTGGTTCATGCCTTCAGGGGCGATGTCGGCGATGGCTTTGGACAATTCCAGCACCGGCGGGTGAGCGGTCTGGAAGAACAGATTGTAGTACGGCAGCTCGCGCATCTGCTGACTGGCGGCGTCGGCCAGTTCGTCGCGGCCGTAGCCGACGGCCACACACCAGAGGCCGGCCATGCCATCGAGGATCTTGTTGCCTTCACTGTCCCACAGGTAAACGCCCTTGGCGTGGGTGATGATGCGCGGGCCTTTCTCTTTGAGCTGCTTGAAGTCGCTGAATGGCGCCAGGTGGTGATCGTTGCTCAGGGCCTGCCATTTACGGGTTTGCGGATTGTTGCCGGTCATGCGAATTCTCCTTGTAGATCGGTGGGGACGGAACTGCCTGAAGCAGTCCCGTCCGGCGCTTCAGACGGCAAAGAGCAGGAATTCCCGCTCCCACGAACTGATGACGCGCTTGAAGTTTTCATGCTCGGCCCGCTTGACCGCGACGTAGCCTGTGATGAATTTCTTGCCCAGGTATTTCTCGATGGTGGCGCTGTTTTCCATGCGCTCGAGGGCATCTTCGATGGTCAGTGGCAGGCGCAGGTTGCGACGTTCATACCCTCGCCCCACCACCGGCGCGCTCGGGTTGATGCCTTCGACCATGCCGATGTAGCCGCACAACAGGCTGGCGGCGATCGCCAGGTACGGGTTGGCGTCGGCGCCCGGCAAACGGTTTTCCACCCGACGGTTCTGCGGCCCGGCTTCCGGCACGCGCAGGCCCACGGTGCGGTTCTCTTCACCCCATTCCACGTTCACCGGCGCCGACGTATCCGGCAGGAAGCGGCGGAACGAGTTCACGTTGGGGGCAAACAGCGGCAGCAGCTCGGGGATGAACTTCTGCAGACCTCCAATGTGATTCAGGAACAGCGTGCTCATGGTCCCGTCTTCATTGGAAAAGACGTTCTTGCCGGTGTCTTTGTCGATGATGCTCTGGTGCAGGTGCATCGCACTGCCGGGCTCGCCGGTCATGGGCTTGGCCATGAAAGTGGCGGCTACGTTGTGCTTGAGCGCCGCTTCGCGCATGGTGCGCTTGAACACCAGGATCTGGTCGGCCAGGGACAAGGCGTCGCCGTGACGGAAATTGATCTCCATCTGCGCCGTGCCGTCCTCATGGATCAGCGTGTCGAGGTCCAGCTCCTGCAGTTCGCACCAGTCGTAGACGTCTTCGAACAACGGGTCGAATTCGTTGGCCGCTTCGATCGAGAACGACTGACGGCCGGTTTCCGGGCGACCGGAGCGGCCAATGGGCGGCTGCAACGGGAAGTCCGGGTCGTCGCTGCGCTTGGTCAGGTAGAACTCCATTTCCGGCGCGACGATCGGCTGCCAGCCCTTGTCGGCATAGAGCTTGAGCACTTTCTTGAGCACGTTGCGCGGCGACAGTTCGATGGGATTGCCATGCTTGTCGTAGGAGTCGTGGATAACCTGGGCGGTGGGCTCGATGGCCCAGGGCACAAGGAACACTGCGTTTTCGTCCGGGCGGCACATCATGTCGATGTCGGCAGGGTCGAGCAGTTCGTAATAGATGTCGTCTTCGACATAGTCGCCCGTAACGGTCTGGAGCAGAACGCTCTCGGGCAGGCGCATGCCTTTTTCGGCAATGAACTTGTTGGTCGGCGAAATCTTGCCCCGGGTGATGCCGGTCAGGTCGCCAATCATGCATTCGACTTCTGTGATCTTATGGTCTTTCAACCAATCGGTGAGCTGGTCGAGGTTGTTACTCATAAATGCCTCTAGGCGTGAGTTTCCTGGCTGCTATTTAGTAGTCAGGCGTTGTTTGACGCATCGGCGTCGCGTTGTGTTGCCCTTGCCCGGCAGGCATCGCCAAATGCCTGGAAAATCGCAAGGTAGTACGGGTTGGAGCTTACCTCCCATTCAGGGTGCCATTGCACACCTAAAGCAAAAGCCTTGCCTCCTGGCACCGAAACAGCCTCGATCAGGCCATCCGGCGCCACCGCTTCGGCCTGCAACCCAGGTGCCAGACGCTCGATACCCTGGCTATGGATCGAATTGACCTGAATCGCCAGCGGCAGCCCCAGCCCTGCCAGAATACCGCCAGGCTGGATATGCACAGCGTGGGCAGGACCGTATTGGACATCCACCGCTTGAGTGTCGTCTTCACGATGATCGATGAACGTTCCGACTTCATGAACTTTCTGATGCAGGCTGCCGCCAAAGGCTACGTTCATCTCCTGGAACCCACGGCAGATACCCAGCACCGGGATGCCGGCCGCTACAGCGGCACGGATCAACGGCAGGGTGGTGGCATCCCGTGCAGGATCATGAGCAGTGCCCGGCGCGCTGGCGGGGCCCTGATAGTGAAAAGGTTCTACATTAGAAGGAGAGCCGGTAAAAAGAATGCCGTCCAGGGCGTCCAGAATATCGGACGGCGGGAACAGATCCGCCAGGGACGGAATCAGCACTGGCAAGCCCTTGGCGGCTGTCGCGACAGCCCGGGAATATTTATCGCCACTGACGTGATACGCATGCAGACCCATCTGCCTGGAGCAGGTGGTGACGCCGATTAACGGCAGGCGAGACATGAAGCACCCCGGTATTATTGCTGTTATGGGTTTGAATCGAGCTTAGCCTTGTTCATTTTTTTACACAACACCCCCGTAAAAAATACAACACGGCCCGCTCAAGCCTGCGGGCGCCATCTCCTCCAAAGGGAAAAAAACGCCCCAAATTGCCTCAAAAAAGCCCCGCAGGTGCTTTTTTAGAGCAAAAAAGGCCCAGCTTGACTTCGGCATGCCGTTCGGGTTGACTGGGTTTAGAAGAGATCAATGATTGATATTTTTAACAACAAAGGTGTTGCATCATGTCGGTACCCCCGCGTGCCGTTCAGCTTAACGAAGCGAACGCGTTCCTTAAGGAACATCCTGAGGTTCTGTACGTTGACCTTCTGATTGCGGATATGAATGGTGTGGTGCGCGGCAAGCGCATTGAACGCACCAGCCTCCACAAGGTTTACGAGAAAGGCATCAACCTGCCGGCCTCTTTATTTGCCCTGGATATCAACGGCTCCACGGTGGAAAGCACCGGCCTGGGCCTGGACATCGGCGACGCTGACCGGATCTGTTATCCAATCCCTGACACCCTGTGCAACGAGCCATGGCAGAAGCGCCCTACCGCGCAACTGCTAATGACCATGCACGAACTTGAAGGTGACCCTTTCTTCGCCGACCCTCGCGAAGTCCTGCGCCAGGTCGTGACCAAGTTCGATGAGCTGGGCCTGACCATCTGCGCGGCATTCGAACTGGAGTTCTACCTTATCGACCAGGAGAACGTGAATGGACGCCCACAACCGCCCCGCTCGCCGATCTCCGGCAAACGCCCGCACTCGACACAGGTCTACCTGATCGACGACCTCGACGAATACGTCGATTGCCTCCAGGACATTCTGGAGGGAGCCAAGGAGCAAGGCATTCCCGCCGATGCCATCGTCAAGGAAAGTGCCCCGGCGCAGTTCGAAGTGAACCTGCACCACGTGGCCGACCCGATCAAGGCCTGCGACTACGCGGTACTGCTCAAGCGCCTGATCAAGAACATCGCCTACGACCATGAAATGGACACTACCTTCATGGCCAAGCCGTATCCGGGCCAGGCGGGCAATGGCCTGCACGTCCACATTTCGATCCTGGATAAAGATGGCAAGAATATTTTTGCCAGCGAGGATCCCGAGCAGAACGCCGCACTGCGTCACGCGATCGGCGGTGTGCTCGAGACCCTGCCGGCGCAGATGGCTTTCCTCTGCCCGAACGTGAACTCCTACCGTCGTTTCGGCGCACAGTTCTACGTGCCGAACTCGCCGACCTGGGGCCTGGACAACCGCACCGTGGCCCTGCGCGTACCCACCGGCTCCGCCGATGCGGTGCGTCTGGAACACCGCGTGGCCGGCGCCGACGCCAACCCGTATCTGCTGATGGCCGCCGTACTGGCTGGCGTGCACCATGGCCTGGTCAACAAGATCGAGCCCGGTGCGCCGGTGGAAGGCAACAGCTACGAGCAGAACGAGCAAAGCCTGCCGAACAACCTGCGCGATGCCCTGCGCGAGCTGGACGACAGCGAAGTCATGGCCAAGTACATCGATCCGAAATACATCGATATCTTCGTGGCCTGCAAGGAAAGCGAGCTGGAGGAGTTCGAACACTCCATCTCCGACCTTGAGTACAACTGGTACCTGCATACCGTGTAAGCGGGTTGCAGTAAAAAAACGCCGCAGGCCTTCGAGGCTGCGGCGTTTTTTTATGCCTTGGGGTGGATGGCCGCCTTCGGCGGATCGCGAGCAGGCTCGCTCCCACAGGGAACTGTGGTGAGCATGATTAACTGACCACCAAAGATCCAATGTGGGAGCGAGCCTGCTCGCGATGACGGCCTTGAAGACAACACTGAACCCGGCTCGTACAATGCCCGGCAGCCCCGCAGGAGACACCGATGACGCGCACCGCCACCCCTCGCAAGCCTCGCGCCCGCAGCCAGGCCCGGATCGACTCGATTCTCGATGCCGCCCGCACGCTGCTCGCTGCCGAAGGCGTGGCCAGCCTGTCGATCTACAGCGTCGCCGAACGCGCCGGGATACCGCCCTCCTCGGTGTATCACTTCTTCGCCAGCGTCCCGGCCCTGCTGCAAGGGCTGACCGCCGACGTCCACGCGGCCTTTCGCGCCTGCCTGCAAGTGCCGATCGATCATGCGCGACTGAACCACTGGCACGACCTGTCGCGGCAGGTGGAGCAACGCATGCTGACCATCTACAGCCAGGACGCCGCCGCCCGCCAACTGATCCTGGCCCAACATGGCCTGACTGAAGTCATCCAGGCCGACCGTCAGCACGATCTCGAACTCGGCGAATTGTTGCACAAGCTCTTCGCTCGCCATTTCGAACTGCCGGCACTGCCCCATGACGTTGATGTGTTCGCCCTGGCCATGGAACTGGGCGACCGCGTGTACGCGCGCTCGGTGCAGCAACACGGCCAGATCACCCCGCGCATGGCCGAAGAAGGCATGCGGGTGTTCGATGCTTACCTGGGGTTGTATCTGCCGCCGTATTTGCCCAAGCGCTCTGATTGATCGAACGCGGAGCATCCGCAGAGGCGTTAGCACGCAGAGCGTGGGAACGATAAGCCCCGAAGGGCTCATGCCGTCCGGGGCTGTGGGTGAAACATCGCTCACAACTTGGCGATAGACACCTCCGTGGATTTGACGAAGGCGATCACTTCGCTGCCGATCGCCAGCTCCAGCTCCTTGACGGAACGAGTGGTGATGACCGAGGTGACAATACCCGAGGCAGTCTGGACGTCGATTTCCGACAGCACGTCGCCCTCGACGATTTCCTTGATGGTGCCTTTGAACTGGTTGCGTACGTTGATGGCTTTGATAGTCATGGTGTCGATTCCTGTCTGGATGAAGTTATTGCGCCCAACGCAGTTGCGTGGGCAGGGGTGAAATCGGTTCGGGCTCCGGCGGTTGGCCGGGCAAGGACAGCACGCGGTTGAGGACTTCGGTTTCCAGGCTCGCCAGCCGATGAGAGCCGCGAGCCCGTGGGCGTGGCAGGTCGATGGCCAAGTCGAGGCCGATCCGGCCGTCCTCGATCAGGATCACCCGGTCGGCGATGGCCACCGCCTCGCTGACGTCATGGGTCACCAGCAGCACGGTGAAGCCGTGTTGCTGCCACAGGCGCTCGATCAATTGCTGCATCTCGATCCGGGTCAGGGCGTCCAGCGCCCCCAAGGGTTCGTCGAGCAGCAACAGGCGTGGCTGATGAATCAGCGCGCGGGCCAGGGCCACCCGTTGTTTCTGTCCGCCAGACAGCGCCGCCGGCCACTCATGAGCGCGGTCGGCCAAACCGACGGCTTCCAGTGCTTGCAACGCCTGCGGGCGCCAGTTGCCCTTTAGGCCGAGGCCAACGTTGTCGATGATTTTTTTCCAGGGCAGCAAACGCGCCTCCTGGAACATCAACCGCGTGTCCTGTTGTGCGGCACTCAACGGTGCCGAACCCGCCAGTAATTGGCCGTCAGTGGGTTGATCGAGGCCAGCCAGCAAGCGCAGCAAAGTACTTTTGCCGCAGCCGCTGCGCCCGACCACTGCCACGAACTGCCCGGCCGGTATATGCAGGTCAATGTCACGCAGAACCTGGCGCGAACCGAAGTTTTTTTGCAATTTGCGCACGGCCAGCGGGATACCGCGCAGCAAGCGTGGAGGTTGTTGGGCGGTCATGCGGGACCTCCCTTGCTCACTTGATACGCCGGGTGCCAGCGCAGCCAGACCCGCTCAAGCCCGCGGGCGGCAAGGTCGGCCAGCTTGCCGAGCACGGCGTACAGAAGAATAGCCAGGACCACCACGTCGGTCTGCAGGAATTCCCGGGCATTCATTGCCAGATAACCGATGCCGGCACTGGCTGAAATGGTTTCCGCCACGATCAGCGTCAGCCACATGAAGCCCAACGCAAAGCGCACGCCCACCAGGATCGAAGGCAAGGCGCCGGGCAGGATCACTTGGCGAAACAGGCTGAAGCCGGACAAGCCGTAGCTGCGCGACATTTCCACCAGCGCCGGATCGACGTTACGAATCCCGTGGTAGGTGTTGAGGTAGATGGGGAACAGCGTGCCCAGCGCCACCAGGAAAATTTTCGCTGACTCATCGATGCCGAACCACAGGATCACCAGCGGAATCAGCGCCAGGTGCGGCACGTTACGCACCATCTGCACCGAGCTGTCCAACAGTCGCTCGCCCCATGTCGACAAACCGGTGATGAAACCCAGGGTCAGGCCGATACCGCCGCCGATCAGGAAGCCCACCGCTGCGCGCCAACCGCTGATGGCCAAGTGCGTCCAGATTTCGCCGCTGCGCACCAGGTTGACCCCGGCTTCGATGACGGCCACGGGGGCCGGCAGGATCCGCGTGGACAACCAGCCTGCCGATACCGACAGTTGCCACACCGCCAGCAACAGCAGCGGCACCGCCCAGGGCGCCAGGTTGTGGATAATTTTCTTCATGGCCGCCTCAGCTCTGGGACGCGGCTTTGGGAAGAATGTCGTTGGCGACCATTTCACCAAACGGGCTCACATAGCCCTGGCTCTTCGGCAACTCCGGGCGCTCCACGTCCAGGTGTGGGAACAGCAGTTCCGCCACGCGATAGGACTCTTCCAGGTGTGGATAACCGGAGAAGATAAAGGTGTCGATACCAAGGTCGGCGTACTCCTTGACCCGGGCCGCCACGGTCGGGCCATCGCCCACCAACGCCGTTCCGGCGCCGCCGCGCACCAGGCCGACACCGGCCCACAGGTTGGGGCTGACTTCCAACTTGTCGCGTCGGCCGCCATGCAACGCGGCCATACGTTGCTGGCCCACCGAATCGAAACGCGCCAGGGAGGCCTGGGCACGGGCAATGGTGTCGTCGTCCAGGTGGGAGATCAGCCGGTCGGCCGCTCGCCAGGCTTCGGCGTTGGTTTCACGCACGATCACATGCAGGCGGATGCCGAAGCGCACGGTACGGCCAAGCTTCGCGGCCTTGGCCCGCACTTGTTCGATTTTTTGCGCGACGGCTGCGGGCGGCTCACCCCAGGTCAGCACCATTTCCACCTGTTCGGCCGCAAGATCCTGGGCAGCTTCCGACGAGCCGCCGAAATACAGCGGCGGACGCGGTTGCTGAATTGGCGGATAGAGCAGCTTGGCGCCCTTCACACTGATGTGCTCACCGTCATAATCCACGGTTTCGCCTTCCAGCACCCGGCGCCAGATGCGGGTGAATTCCACCGACGCCTGGTAGCGTTGCTCGTGGTCCAGGAACAGGCCGTCGCCAGCCAGTTCGTCCGGGTCGCC
This sequence comes from Pseudomonas sp. PICF6, assembly GCF_009831705.1. NCBI lineage: Bacteria > Pseudomonadati > Pseudomonadota > Gammaproteobacteria > Pseudomonadales > Pseudomonadaceae > Pseudomonas > Pseudomonas sp. PICF6. The sequence goes on from NZ_WUUD01000032.1 coordinate 388,195, forward strand.
GCCGGTCACCAGGTTGAACAGCGCACGTCCACCGGACAACCGGTCGAGCGTCGCGGCCTGGCGCGCCGCCACCGTCGGGGAAATGATCCCGGGGCGCAGGGCGACGAGGAACTTCAGGCGCTGGGTCACCGGAATCAACGAAGCGGCCACTAGCCAGGAGTCCTCGCAGGAACGCCCGGTAGGAATCAGCACACCGCCGAAACCCAGTCGATCCGCCGCCTGGGCTACCTGCTGCAGGTAGCCGTGATCGACGGCGCGGGCGCCTTCAGCAGTGCCAAGGTAATGGCCATCGCCGTGGGTGGGCAGGAACCAGAAAATATTGAGGCTCATGGAGTGGTCTCCTAAGGGATCGAATTACTGCGCTTTCGCAACGGCCGCCGGCGGCGTCCAGATCACGTCCTTGATGCTCAAGGGTTTGGGGATCAATTTGAGCTGGTAGAAGCGGTCAGCGATTTTCTGCTGCGCCGCCACCACGTCCGGCGTGAGGAACAACGCCCCGTAGCCTTGGCGTTTCACCGCCGTCAGGGTGATGTCCGCCGGCAGGCCGAGCAGCGGCGCTACCTGCTGGGTCACCTCTTCAGGGTTGGCCTTGGACCACTCCCCCACCGCGCGCACTTCTTCCACCAGCGTCGTGATGACCTGGGGATTTTTTTGCGCATAGGGTTTGGTGGCGAGGTAGAACTGGTGGTTATCGACGATGCCTTTGCCGTCACGCAGGGTGCGTGCCTGCAACTGTTGCTCAGCGGCCGCCTGATACGGATCCCAGATCACCCAGGCGTCCACGCTGCCACGTTCGAACGCCGCACGGGCATCGGCCGGTGGTAGGAAAACGGTCTGGATATCGGCGTACTTGAGGCCTGCATCTTCGAGTGCCCGGACCAGCAGGTAGTGGACGTTGGAGCCTTTGTTCAGCGCGACTTTCTTGCCCTTGAGGTCCTGCACCGACTGGATGGGCGAGCCCTTGGGCACCAGGATCGCCTCGCTGTCAGGCGCGGGCGGCTCGTAAGCCACATAAAGCAGGTCAGCGCCGGCCGCCTGGGCGAATACCGGAGGGGTTTCGCCGGTCACACCAAAATCGATGGAGCCGACGTTCAAGCCTTCAAGCAGTTGGGGGCCGCCGGGAAACTCGGTCCATTGCACGTCCACGCCCTGGGCGGCGAGGCGCTTTTCCAAAGTACCCTTGGCCTTGAGCAGCACCAACGTGCCGTATTTTTGGTAACCGATCCGAAGGGTCTCGGCTTGAGCCTGGGTGATGGCGCCGAAGGACACAGCCGCAGCAAACAGAGCGACCAGCCCGCGACGCAAAATGACAGTGCGCATGGCGCCTCTCCTTTTGCTGTGGGGTTTTGGCTGCACCTGCTTGGCCGTTGGCGGCTGAGTAAGGTGGAGTTGAATCAGTGATGTATCGGGTCAGATGCTCCAGCGAGCACTCAATAGGCGTTCATTCAATACGCTGGGGTCCAGCGGCTTTGGCCGGCGAGCCATGGCGCTGTAGAACTGCTCCAGCGCTTCGCTCAGGCGCGCTTGCAGGGCCGGGGCCAACTGCGCCTGGGCACTGCCTTCGCCATAAGCGATCTGGCTGTCTTCGGCGAAAATCCCATGGAGCATTTCCTGGGCCTTGAGCGCCGACAGCACCGGCTTGAGGGCGTAATCCACCGCCAGCATATGGGCGATGCTGCCGCCCGTGGCCATGGGCAATACCACCTTATGGGCCAGGGCACGTTCCGGCAGAAGGTCCAGCACTGTCTTCAATGCACCGGAAAAAGACGCCTTGTAGACCGGCGTGGCGATCAACAGCCCGTCGGCGTTTTCGATCTGGGCGAGCAGGTCCACCACCTTGGGGCTGCCGAAGCGGGCATGGAGCAAATCCTCGGCGGGAAAATCCCGCACCTGATAGCTCACCACTTCCACCCCCTGTTGCTGCAACCAACGTTGTGAGCGCTCCAGCAGCACTCCTGAACGGGAGCGCTGGCTAGGACTGCCGCCGAGCGAGACAACCAACATACCAACCATTCCTTAACTGTCACGTGCGATGCGCAGTGGGCGATCTCGCGGGATGGAGCAAACCATAACAGCCGGTTTATATATCTTTAAATCATATTTTTTCATTTGTTTATTCGATAAAGAGATATAAACATCAAGACGTAAAAAAGGCCGTCGGAACGGCCAAAACCCTTAGTGCACAGAGATCCTCTTTGTGGGAGCGAGCCGCTCGCGATGGCGGCGGATCTGCCGGCGGCGATGTCGACTGATAGACCACTATCGCGAGCAGGCTCGCTCCCACAGGTTCAGGTTTTGCGTCAGCGATTGGGCTGCGGAGTGAGGCGCAGATAAGGTTTTACCGCGCGGTAACCCTTGGGAAAGCGCTGCTTGAGTTCTTCCTCATCCTTGAGCGATGGCACGATTACCACTTCATCGCCATCCTGCCAATTGGCCGGTGTCGCCACCTTGTAGTTGTCGGTCAATTGCAACGAATCGATGACCCGCAGGATTTCATTGAAGTTGCGCCCGGTGCTGGCCGGGTACGTGATGGTCAGGCGAATCTTCTTGTTCGGGTCGATCACGAACAGGGAGCGCACGGTCAGCGTGTCACTTGCGTTGGGGTGGATCAGGTCATACAGGTCTGACACCTTGCGGTCGGCGTCGGCCAGGATCGGGAAATTGACCACCGCATTCTGAGTTTCGTTGATGTCCTCGATCCACTTGTGGTGCGAGTCCACCGGGTCTACCGAGAGAGCAATGGCCTTGACTCCACGTTTGGCGAACTCGTCCTTGAGCTTGGCGGTCAGGCCCAGTTCGGTGGTGCACACCGGTGTGAAATCCGCCGGATGGGAAAACAGCACTCCCCAGCTATCGCCGAGCCACTCGTGGAAGCGAATCTTGCCGGCGCTGGAATCCTGTTCGAAATCGGGGGCGATGTCGCCGAGTCTGAGGCTCATGGTGCGGCTCCTGATGGTTTTTGTGAGTCCAAACTGTGCACCGGTTTTGATTGCTTTAAAAAGAATCAATATCCATTTATCTAGATCAATAGCGAATATAAAAAACTGTTCACTGGCGGCTTCGGGCCTAGCCGCTCATGATTATTTCCGAGGTTTCGAGAAGGCCTCGAGTTGCTGAAAGAGGAGAAGGTTCGGAGAAGGCTACAGGGGTGGGCCTGATCCGAAGACGCAAAAGCCCCGCCCGGCGTGCTGCCGGGCGGGGCTTCTTTACTTCGCTACGTCTTACATGAAGTTGTAAGTGTAGTTGAAGATCACGCGAGTCTGATCCTGATCATCGCCAACACCGCTGCTGCGGTAGGAGCCGTGACGCACGGTGGTACCGAAGCCTTTCAACGCACCCTGCTGGATGACGTAATCCACACGCATGTCGCGTTCCCACTCGGAGTAATCGCTTGAGCCGCTGACGGTTTTAACGTCATCACCACGCAGGTAGGAAACCGAGGCTTTCAGGCCTGGAACGCCCAAGGAAGCGAAGTCGTAGGAGTATTGGCCGAAGGTGGTATTTTCACCGGCACGGACAAACCCGTTGATCATGCTGTCGGTGAACAGGTAGAAGCTCGCACCACCGGCACCTTCGGGGCGACCGTTGCCATCAACTACGTTGCCCTGGTTCAGGTAGACAAAACCACCGTCATCGCCGACTTGCTGGTGACCCAACAGGAAGGCACTGCCGCCGAGGGTGTAAGTGAACATCGCGCTCCAGGTCTTGTTATCGACCTCGCCCGGGTTCTTGGCATAGCCACTGTTGTTGTTGAAGCGATAGCCCGCGTCGCCGTTACGGCCATCCGAGCTGCTGTCGAAATAGCGCAGGTCGGTCTTGAAGGATTGCCCCTCGCTGATCGGGAAAACGTGTACCGCGCCCAGGAAGTGCTGCTTGTAGTAATCCTGCAGGTTGGCGTAGTAGTACTGCAGGGTCAGGTCTTTGGTGACCTTCCAGTCAGCACCGGCGTAACGGAACTGGTTGCTTTCCTCGGTACCGCCCGCCACTGCCAGACCCGTGCTGTTGCTCGATGCACGACCTGTGGCGTGTTCCAACTGACCAGCGTTGAAAGTAACGTTGTCGATTTCCTTGGAGGTGATGGTGCCACCTTCAAAGGTCTGTGGCAGCAGACGGCTGTCGTTGGCAACCAGGATCGGCAGGTTTGGTGCCAGGGCGCCACCCACGTGAGCTTCGGTTTTGGAGAAAAGTGCCTTTACGTTGCCGGACAAACGGCTCCACTCATGCACAGCCGAACCATCAGTATCGGCTGGCATATAGGAGCCGGCGTTACGACCTCTCCCCCCATCGAGACGAATACCAACCAGCGCCTGAGCGTCGATGCCGAAACCAACCACACCCTGCGTGAAGCCAGATTTGTAGTCGAACTTGAGGCCGGTGCCCGTTTCGCGCAGATCTTCAGTGCCCGTTTCACGGTTATCGTTATTGAAATACAACGTACGAGAACTGACAGACGCCTTGCTGTCCTCGATAAAACCCGCGGCGCCTGCCTGCTGCGCCAGAACCCCAACGGCCACAGCCAGGGCCAAGGTGGACTTGTTCATGCTTCGCTCCTCTCGTTTTCTAATTCTTGTGTGTCTTTGGTTCCGGGTCGAACGCCCGGAATCCGCGGATGCGTGATTAGCGCCAGACCGTGACTGGCAAGTCAATCGTAAGCATTTGTGATTACGACCATCGTCTAACCCCGCGACACCGGCCCGCAGAATAATGGTTTGTTTATAAATCTAAAAAGAATTGTTTCATAAGTTTTCAGCTCATTTGGAAATATCACCGCCATCAAAGCGTCATCCAACCGTGACATGGCATATCGGCCAGTCTGTGAATTACTGAATGTTTTTATTGATGGCGGTTCTGCACTGTGGCGATCCTGGGAAACGCAGCAGGCTCCCAAGCATTCCAAATGCAGCACTCATGGACAAAACAGCGTAGCTGCGATCTTGATGGATTCCAGCCTGACGGATCATTGTCTGGAATCAAGAAGGTCGCAGCTACGCGGTTCGCTCCGATGTGCGGCTCCCCCAGGCAGGACGCCTAGAGGGCTTTTTCGAAGATTTTCGAGTTGCGCTGATAGTTGTACAGCGATGCCCGCGCCGCTGGCAGGCGCTCGACACTGCTGGGCTCAAAGCCCCGCTCGCGGAACCAATGGGCCGTACGGGTGGTGAGTACGAACAGCGTCTTGAGCCCTTTGGCCCGAGCCCGGGTTTCGATCCGCTCCAGCAGCTCATCGCCACGACCGCCGTGGCGGTATTCCGGATTCACCGCCAGGCACGCCAGCTCCCCGGCATCCGAATCGGCGATCTGATAAAGCGCCGCGCAGGCGATGATCATGCCTTCGCGTTCGACCACGCTGAACTGCTCAATCTCACGCTCCAGCACTTCGCGGGAACGGCGCACCAGAATCCCCTGTTCTTCCAGCGGGCTGATCAGGTCCAGCAAACCGCCGACATCCTCGATGGCCGCTTCGCGCACCACCTCGAATTGTTCCTGGGCCACCAGCGTACCGCTGCCATCGCGGGTAAACAGTTCGGCCAGCAACGCACCGTCTTCGACGTAGCTGACGATATGACTGCGCGCCACACCGCCGCGACAGGCCTGGGCCGCCGCATCCAGCAGCTCGGCCTGATAGTCGCTGCCCAGCCGTTGCATGTGGGCCGGGACCTGTTGCGGGCGCAACTCGCGCACCAAACGACCGTCTTCGCCGATCAGCCCCTGCTCGGCACCGAACAGCAGCAGTTTGTCGGCTGCCAGGTCGATGGCCGCCCGGGTCGCGACGTCTTCGCAAGCGAGGTTGAAAATCTCCCCGGTCGGCGAATAGCCCAATGGTGACAGCAGGACGATGGAGCGTTCGTCCAGCAGGCGATTGATGCCCTTGCGATCGACCCGACGGACTTCGCCGGTGTGGTGATAATCCACGCCTTCCAGTACGCCGATGGGCCGTGCCGTCACCAGGTTGCCGCTGGCGACCCGCAGGCGCGAACCCTGCATCGGCGAGGACGCCATGTCCATCGACAGGCGCGCTTCAATGGCGATGCGTAGCTGGCCGACAGCGTCGATCACGCACTCCAGGGTTGCAGCGTCGGTGATGCGCATACCGTGGTGGTAATGGGGCGTCAGGCCCCGCGCGGCGAGGCGGGTTTCGATCTGTGGACGCGAACCATGAACCAGCACCAGGCGCACGCCAAGGCTGTGCAGCAGCACCAGGTCGTGGACGATGTTGCCGAAGTTCGGATGTTCCACACCATCGCCGGGCAGCATGACGATGAAGGTGCAATCGCGGTGGGCGTTGATGTAGGGCGAAGCGTGACGAAGCCAATTGACGTATTCGGGCATGAACCTGGGCCTGTAAATAAATAGCAGCCGAAAAAAGACGAAACGGAACGCACAGCGGGCTGATGGTTATCGTCGGAACAGGCTTGGCGACACGCGCGCTCTCCTCATGAATACGGGCCCGGATGTGGGCAATTTAGCCGGCCGTGGCCGGTGTCAGGCAGTAATGTTCGATCAGTTGCCGCAATAGCTGCACGGTAGGTTGCAAACGTGACATTTCAAGGTACTCGCCCGGTTGGTGGGCACAGGCGATATCGCCGGGGCCAAGTACCAGGGTTTCGCAGCCAAGACGCTGAAGATAAGGCGCTTCGGTGCCAAACGCCACTGCTTCGGCACGATGGCCGGTGAGTCGCTCGGCCACTCGCACCAGTTCGCAGTCTTCGGCCTGCTCGAAGGGGGGCACTTCGGGGAACAGCGGTGCGTAGTCGATCTTGACTTTATGACGCTCGGCGATGGGATTGAGCTTCTGCTGGATCGCAGCCCGCAAGACATTCGGGTCCATGCCGGGCAATGGCCGCAGATCGAACTCCATGGAGCACTGGCCGCAAATCCGGTTGGGGTTGTCGCCGCCGTGGATGCAGCCGAAATTCAGGGTTGGCTGTGGCACGGTGAATTGCGGGTTACGAAATTCGCGCTGCCATTGCAGGCGCAGGCCACGCAACTCGCCCATAGCGTCGTGCATCGCTTCAAGGGCGCTGTGACCCAGGCTCGGGTCGGAGGAATGACCACTGCGCCCGAGAATGTCGATGCGCTCCATCATGATGCCTTTGTGCATCCGAATCGGCTTGAGGCCGGTCGGCTCGCCGATCACCGCCGCACGCCCCAACGGTCTTCCGGCATCGGCCAGGGCACGGGCGCCGGCCATGGAGCTTTCTTCGTCGCAAGTGGCCAGGATCAGCAAGGGCTGCTTGAACGGTTGCTCCAGCAAGGGCTTGACCGCTTCGATGGCGAGGGCGAAAAAACCCTTCATGTCGCAACTGCCCAGGCCAACCCAACGGCCATCGACCTCGGTGAGCTTCAGCGGATCGGTCTGCCACAACTGGCCGTCGAACGGCACCGTGTCGCTGTGCCCAGCCAGTACCAGGCCTCCGGGACCGCTGCCGAAACTGGCCAGCAAATTGAACTTGCCGGGGCTGACCTGCTGGATATCGCAGGAGAACCCCAGATCGGCGAGCCAACCCGCCAGCAGCTCGATCACGGCACTGTTGGACTGGTCCAGCCCAGGTTGGGTACAACTGACCGAAGGCGCGGCGATCAGGGCAGCGAACTGATCTTTCAGGGTGGGCAAAGGCATCGCTGGCTCCGGACTTACAAATTGATGTCCATCATAGAACCATCTTGCGCGAGTGTCCTGTCTCACCAAAAAGGAACAGTATTGGTGAGACAGGACACTCCCATAAACCGCCGCGGCGCGTAGAACGGATGAGTCCTGTACACTGCACGGCCTTGGCAGCCACACCTTCCCCCGGCTGCGCACCCGATCCCTGGATTTTCCGGCCATGCAGAAAGAAACCGAAATCAAACTCCGCGTCAGCCGCGAGACCCTGGCAGCCTTGCGCGAGCACCCATTGCTCAAGAAACGCAACAAAAGCGGCTGGGAACGCCACGAACTGATGAACCAGTATTTCGACACGCCAGAGCGTGACCTGGCCGGGGCCAAGGTCGCCCTGCGCCTGCGTCGCGACGGCGAAGAGGTGATCCAGACCCTCAAGACTCGCGGCCAGAGCATCGCCGGCCTGTCCGAGCGCAACGAGTACGACTGGCACCTGCCCAAAGCCAAGCTCGACCTGAAGAAACTCGATGGCGAATGCTGGCCAGAGGCGTTGGCCGAACTGGACAAGAAAACCCTCAAGGCCATCTTCACCACCGATTTCGTGCGTGAACGCGCGGAAATCGCCTGGGGCCGCGGCAAAAGCAAAGTGGTCATCGAGGCCGCGCTGGACCTGGGCCACGTCGTGGTCGGCAAGCAGAAGGAAGAAATCTGCGAGCTGGAGCTGGAATTGCGCGAAGGTGAACCCGCTGCCCTGCTGGAACTGGCCGCCGAGCTGGCCGCGACCCTGCCCTTGATGCCGTGTGATATCAGCAAGGCCGAGCGTGGTTATCGCCTGCATGATGCGAACAGCTATGCCCTGAGCCTGCCGGCCCCGCAATTGACCGCCGAGATGCCACTCGATGATGCCTTTGCCGCGCTGAGCTGGCATTTGCTGGGCAGCAGCCAGCGTCTGGCCGAACAGTATCGTTTCAACGGCCACTGGCGCCTGCTGCAGGATTGGGTGGAAAACCTGGCCGAATTGCGCGCCCTGCTCAGCAGCCTCGGCCAGGCCGCACCACGCCAATCGACGCATGACTTGCGCGTCGCCCTGGACGCACTGCTGGAAGACTGGCGCCCGTTGGTCCAGGCCGGCCTGGATGACGAAGACGTGCGCAAGGCCGCGCCGGAACAGTTCCTTGAAGAGCTGCAAGACCCGCGCTGGGGCCAATTCTCCCTCAACACCTCACGCTGGCTGCTGGCCCGCAGCTGGGCTGCCGAGCGCAACACCCGCGGCAATCGCCAGGGTGCCGCCCAACTGGCTAGCTGGCTGCCGCGCCTGCTGGGCGAAGAGTCCTCGTCGCTGCAACTGCAACGCTATCAGCAACAGCCGGAAGACCTGGCCGAACAGCTGCCGCGCATTGAACGCATCCAGGCCTGGCTGCACCACGCTCGCCATGTGCTGGAAATCCCGGAAATGGACCGCCTCTACGGTGAGCTGAACAAACTGGCACAACTGGCCAACGAACCGATTACCGAAGAAGCCCTGGAGGCGCGCAAGCAACAGGCGATCGCGGTTTATCAGAATCGGGCCTGGAAGACTTTGCTGCGCCTGTAACATCGCCATCGCGAGCAGGCTCGCTCCCACAATGGATCTTCGGCGAACAGAGATCCCATGTGGGAGCGAGCCTGCTCGCGATGGGGGCCAGCACAAACACCGCAAAAACAAGCTCAGCGCACCACCGGCAAACTCGTCGTCGATTTGATCTCCGACAGCGCCACAATCGAGTTCACTTCCTGGATCCCCGGCACCATCGACAGCTTTTCGAAGAAGAAGCGTTCATACGCCTCGATGTCCGCCGTGACGATGCGCAGCAGGAAATCCACCGACCCCATCAGCACGTAGCATTCCAGCACCTCGGGAAAACCGCGAATGGCTTCGGTGAACTCGGTGAAGTTCGAACGTCCGTGCGCGTTGAGTTTGATTTCGGCGAATATCTGCGTGTTGAGGCCGATTTTCTTGCGATCGAGCAAGGTCACCTGACCGCGAATAATCCCCTCCTCCTTCATCCGTTGAATCCGCCGCCAGCAGGGTGATTGGGACAAGCCCACCTGTTCGGCGATCTGCGCGCTGGACAGCGAAGCATCCTCTTGCAACAGCGCCAGGATCCTGCGGTCGTAGCCGTCCAACTCTCCGTGCATAAATAAACCTCTTCTAGGCTGAATCCAGAATCATACGATTCACCGAATCTGAATAATCATTCATATTAGATAAGAAATACCCCGTCGCGCATGTAAACATTTCTCCACATCCCCGGAGACCGTCCATGCCCCCTCTCGAAGCCGTCACCCCCAACCGACCCGATGTCTGGCACGCCCAGAATCGCCATTGTCGCGCCCACTACCATCTGCGGGCCGAAGCCGAACCGGATCTGCTGTGCCGGGCGCTGAATCTATTTGCCCTGCAAGGCCTGACACCCCGGCAGGTCCACGTCGAACGCGACGACGATCTGCTGTCGATGGAGATCCTCATGGACGGGTTGAGCTGGCACCGTGCCCAAGTGCTCGCTGAAAAATTACGTAACCTGATCAGCGTGTGTTCCGTGGACCTGCAAGACGCTGACAGTGCGCGCCTTGAGCCGGCCCAGGCGGCAGGCTGAACGGCTGCCGGCAAGAATTCGAAACGCATTGGTCGGGTAGTGGCCCAACGGTCCATAGTGTCGGGACTATTCTTTTGCAGACCGAGCGAGGACGCCGAAGCGTCTGTATCGCGGCTTTGCTGCAATTGTCCAATAGGAACCCGCATGTCCACCAAACACGCCACTCAGGACCGCTGGCTGGACCTCAATGATCTGCTGCGCCAATTGGTCGCCCAGGGCTTCATCAGCCAGGACTGCGCCGAAACCGCACTCAATGCGCGCCGGCGCCATAGCGCCAGCGCCCAGCTGCACCCACTGGAGTTCATCGCCAACCAGCATCTGGACGATCTCAGCCGCCCCGGCAAGCGCCTGGACCTGGAAAGCCTGACCCTCTGGCTGTCGCAGCAGGCCGGCCAGCCCTACCTGCGCATCGACCCGCTGAAAATCAACGTGGCGGCCGTCACGCCGCTGATGTCCTACGCCTTTGCCCAGCGCCACAAGATTCTCGCGGTGGCTGTAGACCGCGACGCAGTCACGGTGGCCAGCGCCCAGCCTTACGTCAGCAGTTGGGAAGCGGACCTGACCCATGTACTCAAGCTGCCAATTCAGAGGGTCGTTGCCAACCCGGTGGATATCCAGCGCCTGAGCGTGGAGTTCTATCGCCTGGCCAAATCGGTCAGCGGTGCCACTACGGTCGATCAACAACCGAGCAATCTGAGCAACTTCGAACAACTGCTCAACCTGGGCGCCAGCGATCAGGAGCCGGACGCCAACGACGCCCATATCGTCAACATTGTCGACTGGCTGTTCCAATACGCCTTCCAGCAACGTGCCAGCGATATCCACATCGAACCGCGTCGCGAGCAGGGCACGGTGCGCTTTCGCATCGACGGGGTGCTGCACACCGTCTATCAGTTCCCGCCGCAGGTGACGATGGCGATCATCAGTCGCCTCAAGAGCCTGGGGCGGATGAACGTCGCGGAAAAGCGCAAGCCCCAGGACGGTCGGGTCAAGACCAAGACTCCGGACGGTGGCGAAGTGGAATTACGCCTGTCGACGCTGCCCACGGCGTTTGGCGAAAAAATGGTCATGCGGATCTTCGATCCCGAAGTACTGCTCAAGGACTTCGACCAGCTCGGCTTCTCCGCCGATGACCTGCGCCGCTGGCAAGACATGACCCGTCAGCCCAACGGCATCATCCTGGTGACCGGCCCCACCGGTTCGGGCAAGACCACCACCCTCTACACCACCCTCAAGAAGCTGGCGACGCCAGAGGTAAACCTTTGCACCATCGAGGACCCGATTGAAATGGTCGAGGCGTCCTTCAACCAGATGCAGGTGCAGCACAACATCGACCTGACCTTCGCCGCCGGGGTCCGGGCGCTGATGCGGCAAGACCCGGACATCATCATGATCGGCGAGATCCGCGATCTGGAAACCGCTGAAATGGCGATCCAGGCGGCGCTCACCGGACACCTCGTCCTCTCGACCCTGCACACCAACGATGCACCGAGCGCCATCAGTCGCTTGCTGGAGCTAGGCGTGCCCCATTACCTGATCAAGGCCACGGTGCTCGGCGTCATGGCCCAGCGCCTGGTACGCACGCTGTGCCCGCACTGCAAGGCTCCTCTGACCCTGGATGAAGACGATTGGCAGACCCTGACACGCCCCTGGCAGGCCCCGTTGCCGGCCAATGCCCAACAGGCCGTCGGCTGCCTGGAATGCCGTGACACCGGCTATCGCGGCCGCGCCGGGGTCTACGAAATCATGCAACTGACCGACAGCGTCAAAGGCTTGATTCACCCCGACACCGACCTGCTGGCGGTGCGTCGCCAGGCATTCAAGGAAGGGATGCGCAGCTTGCGGTTATCGGGCGCACAAAAAGTCGCCGCAGGGCTGACGACCGTTGAGGAGGTCCTGCGCGTGACCCCGCAGAGTGAGCAGAAGTAGCTGTGGGGAGAGGCTGTGGGAGCAAGGCTTGCCCGCGATGAAAATGACGCGGTCTCCCAGGGAAGCAAGGCGCCTGCATCGCGAGCAAGCTTTGCTCCCACTGAGTGATGACAATGGCCGTTTGCCCTACACTCAGGGCGCGCAAGTCATTTTCAATCAGAACAGGGAACAGTCATGCAGATCGGTAGCGTACTTTTACTTTTTATCGGCCTCGTGGTCGCCATTCTATTCATGGGCTTCAAGGTCGTGCCCCAGGGCTACCAATGGACTGTCGAACGGTTCGGCCGCTACACCAACACCCTCAAGCCCGGCTTGAACATCATCATCCCAGTGATGGATCGCATCGGCCGCAAGATCAATGTCATGGAAAGCGTACTGGACATCCCACCTCAGGAAGTCATTACCGCCGACAACGCCACGGTACAGATCGACGCAGTGTGCTTCTTCCAAGTGGTCAATACCGCCCAGGCTGCGTACGAGGTCAACAACCTCGAGCACGCGATCCGCAATCTGCTGCAAACCAATATCCGCACCGTGTTGGGGTCCATGGAGCTGGACGCGATGCTGAGCCAGCGTGATGGCATCAATGAAAAACTGCTGCGCACTGTCGATGAAGCTACAGCACCGTGGGGCATCAAGATCACCCGGATCGAGATCAAGGACATCAGCCCACCGGCCGACCTGATGGCCGCCATGTCAGGGCAGATGAAAGCCGAACGCATCAAGCGTGCCCAAATCCTGGAAGCCGAGGGCTTGCGAGCGTCGGCGATTCTCACCGCCGAGGGCAAGAAGCAGGCGCAGATCCTCGAGGCAGAGGGCAGCCGCCAGGCCGCGTTCCTGGAGTCCGAGGCCCGCGAGCGTCAAGCGCAAGCCGAAGCGCTGGCCACCCAGGTGGTATCCCAGGCAATCGCAGACGGCAACGTCCAGGCCGTGAACTACTTCGTCGCGCAAAAATACATTGATGCGCTGGGCCGCCTGGCGTCGGCCAACAACAGCAAAGTGATCCTGATGCCTCTGGAAGCCAGTCAGGTCATCGGAGCGGTTGGCGGCATCGGTGAGATCGTCAAGGCCACCTTCGACAGCAAGAAAGCCTGAGGCGCCAATATGTGGGTGTTCCTGCAACAACTATCGTACTGGGACTGGCTGGCGCTGGGCGTCATCCTGCTGATCCTCGAGGTGTTTGGCGCCGGCGGCTACCTGCTGTGGATCGGCATAGCCGCCGCCGCGGTCGGCGTGCTCACGTTCATCCTGCCGCAGATGCCGTGGGAAATGCAGTTCCTGTTGTTCGGCCTTTTCGCCATCGCGACAGCACTGTACTGGTGGCGACGCCAGCGCAGCGCAGTACGCCAAAGCGATCAACCGCTCCTGAACCTGCGCGGGCAGGAACTGATCGGCAAGGTCTTTCAGATTCATGAAGCGATTATCGATGGACGCGGCAAGATCAAGGTGGCGGACAGTGTCTGGCTGGCCAAGGGGCCCGAGTCGCCCGTGGGCACGCGGGTCAGGGTGGTGGCACAGGAAGGCGCGGTGCTGCTGGTAGAACGGGCTGACTGAGACGTCATGGAACTCAATCGAGGGGTTGGTTATCCAAAGTCATAGTTAACCCAGTGGAGTCACCTATCATGCGTCTCAAACTTGCTGTCGCGACCTTGGCCTTGCTTGCTCTTCCTGTCGGCTCGGCAATGGCCGACACGTTTTGGCGTAACGTCATCTCGTCCGGTGCAACCACCGGTTCCACCTACCTGACTTTCAAGGATAACAAGCTGATCGTCGCCGCTCAGGACGACGCCGGCAGCTTCGTTGCCAGCGACGGCGGTATCCGTGGTCCATACCTGGAAGCTGCGATGCAGAAAGTCCGTGCCGACAACCCGGGCTTGCAGGCCACCGACATGGAACTGGCCAACGCGATCCTGGCGAAAAACGCCGTCGCCCAGGACTGATTCCAGACCGATGGAAAATGCCGCTCGATTGAGCGGCATTTTTTTGCCTGGCAATTCTCTCCAAGGCACTTAAACCTGTGGGAGCGAGCCTGCTCGCGATAGCGGTGGATCAGTGGCAGCCATATTGACTGACCCACAGCTATCGCGAGCAGGCTCGCTCCCACAGGTTTGTTGCTTATTCGCCGATAGCGGCCTTGTAGCCTGCTGCATCAAGCAGCTTGTCCAGCTCGGCCTTGTCGCTTGGCTTGAGCTTGAAGATCCATGCACCGTAGGGATCGGAGTTCAGCAGTTCCGGTGAACCGCCCACGTCTTCGTTGATTGCGATCACTTCGCCACTGATCGGCGAGTAGATGTCGGAAGCGGCTTTTACCGACTCCACCACACCGGCCTGGTCACCCGCGGAATAAACCTTACCGACCTCGGTCAGTTCGACAAACACCACATCACCCAGAGCTTCCTGCGCATGATCGCTGATGCCCACGGTGACGGTACCGTCAGCTTCCAGGCGCGCCCACTCGTGGCTTTCGGCAAAATGCAAATCGGTAGGGATAAAACTCATACTCTGTGTCCTCAAGAGAAGTGTCAGCGGCCAGCGGCCCGCCGCAAAAGGTTAGATCAGGGTTTTGCCATGGCGGACGAAGGTCGGCTTGACCACTCGTACCGGGTACCACTTACCACGAATTTCTACCTCGGCACGATCGGCGGTGGCCATCGGAACGCGTGCCAAGGCAATTGACTTGCTAAGCGTAGGAGAAAAACTACCACTGGTGATCTCCCCTTCGCCAACATCGGCGATGCGGACCACCTGATGAGCGCGCAGAACGCCGCGTTCTTCCAGCACCAGGCCCACCAGTTTTTGCTGTACACCGCCGGCCAGCTCGGCTTCCAGAGCACTGCGCCCGATGAACTGACGGCTCGCCGGTTCCCAGGCGATGCTCCAGGCCATGTTCGAGGCCAGCGGAGAAACGTCCTGGTGGATGTCCTGGCCATACAGGTTCATGCCAGCTTCCAGGCGCAAGGTATCGCGAGCGCCAAGGCCGATGGGAGAAATGCCGGCGCCCACCAGATCATTGAAAAAACTTGGGGCTTCGTGGGCAGGCAGGACGATTTCCAGGCCATCTTCGCCAGTGTAGCCGGTACGGGCGATGAACCAGTCACCGTCGGCACGGCCTTCGAAAGGCTTGAGTTGCTGGATCAGTTGGCCGCGCGATTGCGAAACCAGTTCGGCAATCTTGTGCCGGGCCTGGGGGCCCTGGATCGCCAGCATTGCCAGTTCGGGGCGTTCAAGCAGGTGCACATCGTATTCACCAAGCTGTGCCTGCATCCAGGCCAGGTCCTGATCGCGGGTCGAGGCGTTGAAGACCAGCCGATAGCCGTGCTCGACCCGATAAATGATCATGTCGTCGACGATGCCACCGCGCTCGTTAAGCATGGTGCTGTACAAGGCACGTCCCGTGTCCTGCAAGCGATCGACATCGTTGGCCAGCAAGCGCTGCAACCAGACCTTGGCCTGGGGACCGGCGACATCGATAACGGTCATGTGGGATACATCGAACACACCGCAGTCGCGACGCACCTGATGGTGCTCCTCAACCTGCGAGCCGTAATGCAAAGGCATATCCCAACCGCCAAAATCGACCATCTTCGCGCCGAGGGCGAGATGAAGGTCATACAGAGGCGTACGCTGTCCCATGGGTGTCTCCTTCC
The DNA here is from genome assembly GCF_009831705.1 of Pseudomonas sp. PICF6. Classification (NCBI taxonomy): domain Bacteria; kingdom Pseudomonadati; phylum Pseudomonadota; class Gammaproteobacteria; order Pseudomonadales; family Pseudomonadaceae; genus Pseudomonas; species Pseudomonas sp. PICF6. The sequence continues at coordinate 404,004 of NZ_WUUD01000032.1, forward strand.
GGGATTGGCGAAGGTGCGGACGAGCACTGCACAGCGTGAACGCCAAAAACGTTTTCAGACGCTATCAGTTGCCCGGTCCGACAGACGGACCGCACCGAATGCCGCGCATTGTAGCCGCATGATGTAGGACTGACACCTAGCTGTTTCGATGGGCCGAGCGTCGTATCAATCCGATGACCGGCAACAACCCCACCAGCACCAGGGTCAGCGCCGGTAACGCGGCCCGGGCCCACTCCCCTTCACTGGTCATTTCAAAGATCCGTACCGCCAGCGTGTCCCAGCCGAACGGGCGCATCAGCAGGGTCGCCGGCATTTCCTTGAGCACATCGACGAACACCAGCAACGCCGCACTCAAGGTGCCCGGCAACAGCAACGGCAGATACACTTTGAAAAACAGTAGCGGCCCACTGACCCCAAGGCTGCGTGCTGCTTCAGGCAAAGAAGGACGGATTCGCGCGAGGCTGCTTTCCAGTGGACCGTAGGCCACGGCCAAAAAGCGCACCAGATAGGCCAGCAGCAGGGCCGACAGGCTGCCCAACAGCAACGGTTTGCCGGCACCGCCAAGTAGCGTTGACAGGGGGATGACCAGTTCGCGGTCCAGATAGCTGAAGGCAAGCATGATCGATACCGCCAGCACCGAACCGGGCAAGGCGTAGCCCAGGTTCGCCAGGCCAACACCGGCGCGAATGGGACGGGTCGGCGCCAGACGCCGAGCGAAGGCCAACAGCAAGGCGACGCAAACGGTGACCAGTGCCGCCAGCCCACCCAGATAGAGGGTATGGACGATCAGCCCGGCATAACGCTCATCCAGATCGAACCGGCCACGCTGCCAGAACCACACCAGCAGTTGCAGCATCGGAATAACAAATGCGCAGGCAAACACCAGGGCGCACCAGCCGCTGGCCGCCACCGCCTTGAGACCGCGCAAGTGATAAAGCGCCTTGACCCGGGGGCGCTCGTTGCTCGCCCGCTGGGCGCCTCGGGCGCGGCGTTCGCCGTAAAGCACCAGCATCACCGCCAGCAGCAACAGGCTGGCCAGTTGCGCGGCGCTGGAGAGGCTGAAGAAGCCGTACCAGGTTTTATAGATGGCCGTGGTGAAGGTGTCGAAGTTGAACACCGACACCGCGCCGAAATCCGCCAGGGTTTCCATCAGCGCCAGCGCCACGCCGGCACCAATGGCCGGTCGGGCCACCGGCAACGCCACTCGCCAGAATGCCTGCCACGGCGACTGCCCGAGCACCCGGGCCGCTTCCATCAATCCCTTGCCTTGGGCCAGGAACGCACTTCGCGCCAGCAAATAAACGTAAGGGTAAAAGACCAGGACCAGCACCAGGATCACTCCGCCGGTGGAGCGTACCCGGGGCAGGCGCAGGTTGCTGCCGAACCATTCGCGCATCAATGTCTGCACCGGACCGGCAAAGTCCAGCAGGCCCACGAAGACAAACGCCAGCACGTAGGCCGGAATCGCAAACGGCAACATTAACGCCCAGTCGAGCCAGCGTCGCCCGGGGAACTCACACAGGCTGGTGAGCCAGGCAAGGCTGACGCCCAGCAACGTTACACCGACACCCACACCGACGATCAGCGTCAGGGTGTTGCCCAACAAGCGCGGCATCTGGGTATCCCACAGGTGGGACCAGATTTGCTGATCGATGTTTTGCCAGGACAGCAGCAGGACGCTCAAGGGCAACAGCACCAGCGCGGCGATAGCAAAAACCAGAGGGTACCAGCGGCGTTGGACGGGGTGGGTCAAGGGGGAATCTCGGGGCAGTCAGCAAACGCCTATTAAACCGCAAAAAAAAGATCGCAGCCTGCGCCACCTTCTACATTGGAACGCGATCCCCTGTAGAAGCTGTCGCAGGCTGCGATCTTGAGTGCTTTTTTAGTTCCAGCCAGCGCGATCCATCAAGCGGATAGCTTCGGCCTGGCGTTTACCCGCCACTTCAACCGGCAGGGTGTCAGCCTTGAACTTGCCCCAGGCGGCGACTTCCTTGGAAGGCTCCACGTTCGGATTGGCCGGGAACTCCTGGTTCACGTCGGCAAAGATGTTCTGGGCTTCAGGCGTGGTCATCCACTCCACCAGTTTCTTCGCGGCTTCCGGGTGCGGTGCGTACTTGGTCAGGCCGATGCCCGAGAGATTGATGTGCACGCCACGGTCGGCCTGGTTCGGCCAGAACAGCTTGACCTTCAGGTCCGGCTTCTGCTGGTGCAGGCGACCGAAGTAGTAAGTGTTGACGATACCGACGTCGCACTGCCCGGCATTGATGGCTTCAAGCAGTGCCGTGTCATCGGAGAACACATCGGTGGACAGGTTCTTGACCCAGCCCTTGATGATTTCTTCGGTTTTTTCCGCGCCGTGGGTTTCGATCAGGGTGGCGGTCAGGGACTGGTTGTAGACCTTCTTCGAAGTGCGCAGGCACAGGCGGCCTTCCCACTCTTTACCCGCCAGGGCTTCATAGGTGGTCAGTTCGCTCGGTTTGACCCGGTCGGTGGAGTAGACAATGGTCCGCGCCCGCAGGCTCAGGCCGGTCCAGGCGTGGGAAGACGCGCGGTATTGGGCCGGGATGTTGGCGTCGATCACCTTGGAAGTGAACGGTTGGAGAATCCCCATCTGCTCGGCCTGCCAGAGGTTGCCTGCGTCGACGGTCAGCAACAGATCCGCGGTGGCGTTTTCACCCTCGGCCTTGATCCGCTGCATCAATGGCGCTTCCTTGTCGGTGATGAACTTCACCGAGACGCCCGTCTTTTTGGTGTAGGCATCGAAAACCGGCTTGATCAGCTCATCGATACGCGAGGAGTAGACCACTACCTCATCGGCAGCCTGGGCGGCGGTAGCGCCGATCAGGGTCAAGGCGAGGACGGACAGCAGACGCTTGGGTGCCAACATGGGAGCGGTCTCTCGATTGTTAGAAGTGCGCGAATGATAAGGACTCACATTTGCCTTCTCAATCGAACAGTGTCCAGACACGTTTCAAAATGTTGCAGCTATGAGAGGTGCTGTGGTTTTGCGTCCGCCATCGCGGGCAAGCCGTGCTCCCACAAAAGCTCGTCCCACATTGCCCCTGTGGAAGCAAGAGCTTGTGGGAGCAAGGCTTGCCCGCGATAGGGCCATAAGCCCCAACCCATCTCTCAGACCTTGGCCAAATCCGGCAAATCCCCGGTCAACCCCAACGCCTCACGTACGAACAACGCCTTGGCCTCGGGCAAACCGTCCACCAGTTTCAGCCCGGTATTACGCAGCCAACGCACCGGCAACGGATCGGCCTGGAACAGCCGCTCAAACCCTTCCATCGCGGCCATCAGCGCCAGGTTATGGGGCATGCGTCGGCGTTCGTAGCGGCTCAGTACCTTCACGTCCGCCAGCCGTTCACCGCGCCCGGCCGCCTGCAACAGCACTTCGGCCAGGACGGCGGCATCCAGGAAACCCAGGTTCACCCCCTGTCCGGCCAGCGGATGGATGGTGTGGGCCGCATCGCCGATCAGCGCCAGCCCTTCGGCCACGTAGCGCTTGGCATGGCGCTGGCGCAGCGGTACGCACAAGCGCGAATCGGCGCTCAGCACCGTCCCCAGTTGCCCCTCGAAGGCCCGCTCCAGCTCGTTGCAGAAATCCGCTTCCTCAAGCGCCATCAACCGCTGAGCCTCGCCAGGGGTGGTGGACCAGACGATCGAGCACCAGTCGTGCAGGCCGTCGCGCTCCAGTGGCAGGAATGCCAAGGGACCGTTATCGGTAAAGCGCTGCCATGCGGTCATCCGATGAGGCCGGGCGCTGCGCACACTGGTTACGATGGCGTGGTGCAGGTAATCCCATTCCCGGGTCGCAACCCCCGTCAAGCGACGCACGGCGGAGTTCGCACCGTCGGCGGCGATCACCAGCGGTGCCCGCAGGGTGCGGCCATCGGCCAGGGTCAGCAACCAGTCATCGCCGGAGCGGCGCATCTGCTCAAGCCGCGCGTTGGCCAGCAGCCCCAGATCACAGTCATGCAGGCGGTCCAGCAGGGCATCCTGCACGACGCGGTTTTCGACGATGTGCCCCAGGACCTCGGCATGCAGGCTGGCCGCCGAGAAATGGATCTGCCCGGTGCCGCTGCCATCCCAGACGTGCATGTTGGTATATGGACTGGCGCGCCGGGCGATAATGCCGTCCCAGACCCCAAGACGATCAAGGATCCGCTGGCTCGCCGCCGACAAGGCACTGACCCGAGGTTCGAAGGCAGCCTGGGGATCGAAGGGTTTGACGCTCATCGGGCTGCCGTCGAGCAACAGCACTTGCAGGCCACTACCCTGCAACGCCAGCGCCAGGGCGCTGCCGACCATTCCGGCGCCGACAATCAGCAGATCTGCACGCAATTCCATGCTTTAAGCCTGTTGTGCTGGCGACATGAGTCGCCCATGAGAAAAATGATCGAACCAAGCCTCACGCATCGGGACGCGTCCCCAACCCCATGGCCTGGCGGGCGAACCAGCGCTTGGCCGGAGGCAGCAGGTCGAGCCCCAGCAGGCCAAGGTTGCGGCCCAGGGACACCAGCGGCAGGTTGCTGCTGAACAGCCGCGTAACCTGGTCGGAAAACCCGACGGTCAGCGTCTGATCCATCCGCTGACGCTCGCGATAGGCTTGCAGCACGGCGAAATCCCCCGGCGCGCTGTCGCTGTCGAGCAAGGCGTCGGCCAGGGCCTGGGCATCGCGCAGGGACAGATTGAACCCCTGGCCGGCAATCGGATGCAGACTGTGGGCCGCGTTGCCCAGGATCGCCAGATGCGGGCGGACCTGCTCTTCGGCTTCCACCAGCGCCAACGGATAAAGATGCCGAGCGCCAACTTGTTTCAGGGTGCCCAGGCGATAACCGAACACGCCCTGCAATTCGCTGAGAAAGCTGCGCTCATCCAGGGCCGCCAGACGTTGCGCATCCATGCCCTGGCGGGTCCAGACCAACGCGCAACGGTTTTCCGGCAGCGGCAGCAAGGCCATCGGGCCGTCGTCGGTGAAGCGCTCGAAGGCCATGCCGTTGTGGGCTTCGCCGGGTGTGATGTTGGCAATCAGCGCGCTCTGGCCATAAGGTCGATTGCGCACGCCAATACCCAGCTGTTCGCGCAGGCTGGAACGACCACCGTCAGCCAGCACGGCAAGGTCGCATTCCAAGGTGGTTTCGTCATCGAGCGTCAGGCGATAGCCGCCGACCATGGGCTCCATCCGGGTAACTTGTGCCGGACAGTGCCAACTGACCACCTCGGTGTCCAACCCTTGCCACAGGCACTGGCCGAGCCAGGCGTTTTCCACCACATACCCCAGGGCCGGCACCCCTTCTTCCATGGCCGACAACCGCGCCGTGGAAAATCGCCCGCGATCAGACACGTGGATCTGCTTGATCGGCTCGGCGCGACGAGAAACTTCCTGCCAGATACCCAGGCGTTGATAAATCTGCCGGGACCCGAACGACAAGGCCGAGGAACGGGCATCGTAGCTCGGCTGCCAGGCATCGCCGGGGGCGAAGGGTTCGATCAGCATGATCTTCCAACCCCGGGCCTTGGCGCCGGCTTGCAGGGCCAGGGCCAGGCTCGCGCCTACCAGGCCACCGCCGACGATCGCCAGATTGACCCGGCTCATGCCGCATCAGCCCGGGCGGCGGCCATCAGGGCCTCGATTTCGGCGACCGTCTTGGGTACGCCGTGACTCAGGATTTCACAACCGGTTTTGGTCACTACCACGTCATCCTCGATGCGCACGCCAATGCCGCGCCATTTTTTCGCTACGTTGCGGTTGTTCGGGGCGATGTAGATGCCCGGCTCCACGGTCAACGTCATACCGACTTCCAGTACCCGCCATTCGCCGCCGACCCGGTACTCGCCAACGTCGTGCACGTCCATGCCCAGCCAGTGGCCGGCGCGGTGCATGTAGAAGGTCCTGTGGGCTTCGCTGGCGATCAACTCGTCCACTTCGCCCTCCAGCAGGCCCAGGCGCACCAGCCCTTCGGTAATGACTCGCACTGTTGCTTCGTGGGCCTGGTTCCAGTGTTTGTCCGGCGCAATTTCGGCGAACGCCGCTTCCTGGGCGGCCAGCACCACTTCGTAGATCGCCTTCTGCTCGGGCGAAAACTTGCCGCTGACTGGCCAGGTACGGGTGATATCACTGGCGTAGCAGTCGATTTCACAACCGGCGTCGATCAATACCAGGTCGCCGTCCTTGAGCAGTGCGTCGTTCTGCTGGTAATGCAGGATGCAGCTGTTGCGACCCGCCGCGACGATCGACCCGTAGGCCGGCATTTTCGCCCCGCCCTTGCGGAACTCATAATCCAGCTCGGCCTCCAGGCTGTATTCGTACAACCCCGTGCGCGCGGCCTGCATGGCCCGGATGTGCGCCTGGGCGGAAATCCGCGCCGCTTCGCGCATCACCTTCACCTCTGCCGCCGATTTATACAGGCGCATGTCGTGCAGCAGATGATCCAGGGCAACGAATTCGTTCGGCGGCTGGGCACCGAGATGGGCCTTGGAGCGAATCACGTTGATCCACTCCATCAGGTGCCGATCGAATTCCGGGTTGCTGCCCATGGCCGAATACACCCGGTCACGGCCCTCGATCAGGCCCGGCAGGATGTCGTCGATGTCGGTGATGGGAAATGCATCGTCGGCGCCATAGTCACGCATCGCCCCTTCCTGGCCGGCTCGCAGGCCATCCCACAACTCCCGCTCGGCGTTGCGTTCGCGGCAGAACAGGATGTATTCGCCATGGGCCCGGCCGGGCATCAGCACGATCACCGCTTGCGGCTCGGGGAAGCCGCTGAGGTATTGAAAGTCGCTGTCCTGGCGGTAAACGTGCTCGACGTCGCGGTTGCGGATGGCAACGGCGGCGGCGGGCAGGATTGCGATGCTGTTGGGTTCCATCTGCGCCATCAGGGCCTTGCGGCGACGGCTGTATTCCGATTTCGGGATATGAATCATGGGCAGACGGTGTTCCCTTTCAAGCAATCAGTGCAAGGACGGCTTGGCGGCCGGTTCAGCGGTTTTCTTGGTTTCGGTGAACAGCAGCAATGGCGCGACCCGCAGGTACTCCATCACTTCCATGTAGTCGCTTTCACCGTCATCGGATTCTTCCAGGGCGTCCTGGACCTGAGAGATCGCCGCCAGGTCTTGCAATACTTCCTTGGCCTCGTCACTCAACGCATATTCGCGGCGGGTCAGGCCGAAGCCGGCGAGGAAGCCCTGGCACCACTGGCCCAGCGCTGCGGCGCGTTCGGCCAGCGGAGCGTCATCGGTAGGCAGCAGCAGGACGACGGTCATGTCATCGCTGGTCAACTCACCCTTGACCATTTCCTGCAGGCCGATGAGCGCATTGCGCACGTTGTCCGCCGGCTCGCCTTCCAGCAACTCGGCGGCGTCAGCCAGCCAGCCGTCGGCATCGAAGCCGGCGCCGGCGCAACTGCGCCCAAGCAACAGGCCATGCAGTTCAGCAGGCGAGACAGGATGACCGCTGGTGCTCAGCAGGGTGGCAAACGCTTGATACGGGGAATTCTGAATGGGCATGGGCAGCTAGGCGCCAGACGGCGCTATGTCTAGAATGGAGGCCTTGTATCCTACATCGACAGACTCGCCAAGACTATCAGAGGCTGTGCGACCCTATCCCCATCAGACACAATCTTCAGTGGACACAATGGAAGACACCGACCTGCAAGCGCTGATGGCCAGACTCGAATTGCTAATTGAGCGGGTCGAGCAACTTAAGAGCCAAAACGGACTCCTATTAGCTCAGGAAAAGACCTGGCGCGAGGAACGCGCGCACCTCATTGAAAAAAACGAAATCGCCCGGCGTAAGGTCGAATCGATGATTTCGCGCCTCAAGGCCCTGGAGCAAGACTCATGAGTTCAAGCAATAGCGTAACCGTGCAGATCCTCGATAAAGAATATTCGATCATCTGTCCCCAGGAAGAGCGCAGCAACCTGGTAAGCGCCGCCCGTTACCTGGACGGCAAGATGCGCGAGATCCGCAGCAGCGGCAAAGTCATCGGCGCCGACCGCATTGCTGTAATGGCTGCCTTGAACATCACCCACGAGCTGTTGCACCGCCAGGATACGCCGGACGTGCAAGTCAGCGGCTCGACCCGTGAACAGGTGCGCGACCTGCTCGATCGGGTGGATCTGGTACTGGCCACCGACCCGGACGTCAGCAAGGGCTGATTCGCGAGGCTGCCTGGGGTATACTTGCGTCACTCCCTGGGGTGCTTGCCAGTTGGTGATGTCCCTGAGCCGATACGCACAACCACGGGAGTTGCACGTTGGGGCCGGTGTGCATGTCCGCTTGACGGAAAGCCTTAACGCCCCCTGCAACTTCCACCTTGAACTTTCGGGTTCAAGGGCTAAGCCGACAGCGGTTCATCCGGGGAGCCTGATTCTCACAATGCCAGTCATCAAGACTGGCATTGTTGTGTCTGGCGCAGGCATTTCTGAGCGCGCTGTTTTGCGGTTACGCTGTGCTGTCGCCACCGATTGCGTGAATTATCGATATGACCGAACCCGCGCTGCTGCCGCGCCCGCAACTCCGCCGCCTGCTACGCCAAGCCCGTCGCGCCCTGACACCTGCCCAGCAGCGTGAAGCCGCTCGCGGGCTCTATAGGCAACTGGCCCAGCACCCGCTGTTTCGCCGGGCAAGACACATCGCCCTGTACCTGCCCAACGATGGCGAGATCGACCCGCGCCTGTTGCTGCGCGCCGCTCAGCGCCGGGGCAAGGCCACTTATCTGCCGGTACTGAGCCCATGGCCGCAGACCAAGATGGTGTTCCAGCGCATCCGCCCCGGCGAAAAGCTGCGGCCCAATCGTTTTCGTATTCTGGAGCCGCGGATGAACATCGCCCGGCAACGCAAGGTCTGGACTCTGGACCTGGTGCTATTGCCGCTGGTGGGGTTTGACGATGCGGGAGGTCGGCTGGGCATGGGCGGTGGCTTTTATGACCGCAGCCTGGCGTATCTGGCGCGACGCAAGCAATGGCGCAAGCCGACACTGCTGGGACTGGCCCATGAATGTCAGAAAGTCGAACGGTTGGCGCAGGCGAGCTGGGACGTGCCGCTGCAGGGAACGGTCAGCGACCGGCATTGGTATATCGCGGGGTAGACGCCGCAGGGAAACAGCGGCGTCCGCTAGACCGGCTCAGCGTTTGAGCGAAGGCGCGGGCTGGGTGATTTCCATCGGTGTATCGGTCTTGCTGGCCCACAGACTCTGAGCGTATCCCGTGGTAACGACCCCCAGGCCGAACAGAATGACCAAGATCCACAACAAATCCGGTTTGCGTTTCATCGATTGCCCCCCTCAAGGCATATCACACACGATGACAGCAGCGGTTTTCTTATTGGCCGTGCAGCAGCGTAAAGCTTGGAAGGCCGGCATTTTGCGGCAACCTGCTGCAACACGCAAACTCTGGCGTCAACCGACTGTCGGTTTGTCATAAGATCGCTGAACTTTTTTTATCATTACCGCCCAGGAGTAGAAATCATGGCCTATTGGCTGATGAAATCCGAGCCCGACGAATTGTCCATCCAGGGTCTGGAAAAGCTCGGCCAGGCGCGATGGGACGGGGTGCGCAACTACCAGGCGCGCAACTTCCTGCGGGCCATGGCGGTGGGCGATGCGTTCTTTTTCTACCACTCCAGTTGCCCCGAGCCAGGCATTGCCGGGATCGGCCGAATCGTCCGCGCGGCCTACCCTGACCCAACAGCGCTGGAACCCGACAGCCATTACTTCGACCCCAAGGCCGGGCCGGATAAAAACCCCTGGACCGCGATCGACGTGGCCCACGTCGAAACATTCCCCCGCGTGCTGAAGCTCGACTACCTCAAGCAACAGACCGCCCTGGCTGAAATGCCGCTGGTGCAGAAAGGCTCACGGCTGTCGGTGATGCCCGTCACGGCCGAACAATGGGCAGCGGTGATTGCGCTGCGCTGATCGCCGATGAGTTGATGGACATCAAGCGGGGTCGGTCGCTGATCCTGCAGACTTCGATGCTACAGCCGCAGGATGCCGGACATGTCGACGAACCATCGTACCTCTCGCTTTTTTGCCTTCGCCTTGATGGCTCTGTTGCTGGCCGCCGGTGGATTTGGCTATTGGAAGTCACGCCAGGATCGCCTCCCGGAAGGCTTGAGCATGGGCAATGGCCGCCTTGAGGCCACCGAAGTCCAGATCGCCAGCAAGACACCCGGGCGCCTGGCCGACGTTCAGGTCGACGAAGGCGACAACGTCATCAAGGGCCAAGTGCTGGCGCGCATGGACACCCGCACCCTGGAGGCCCAGCGCAACCAGGCCGAAGCCGAAGTCACCCGGGCCCGGCAGAACCTCGCCGCCACCGAAGCCAACGTGCAACTGCGCCAGAGCGAACAATTGCTCGCCCATCAAGAACTCAAGCGGACCCAGGAACTGTTCAAGCGCGGTTACGCCAGCGGCCAGGTCCTCGACCAGCAACAAGCCCGCGTCGACACCGCCAACGCTGCGGTCAACGCCGCCCGGGCCCAGGTATCGGCGGCGAATGCGGCCATCGGCGCGACCCTGGCCCAGGTGGCCCAGCTCACCAGCGAAATAGATGACAGCACCTTGCGGGCCCCCCTCGACGGCGTGATCCAGTTGCGCCTGGCCGAGCCAGGTGAAGTGCTCGGCGCCGGCGGTCGAGTATTGCTGATGATCGATCCGAGCGACCAGTACATGAACCTCTACCTGCCGGCGTCGGTGGCCGGGAAACTGGCGGTGGGCGATGAAGCGCGACTGTTGCTCGACGCCTTGCCCGAGCGGCCGCTACCGGCCAAAGTCAGCTTCGTCGCGGCCAAATCCCAGTTCACCCCCAAGGAAGTCGAAACCCGTGATGAGCGCCAGAAACTGGTGTTCCGCGTCAAAGTGCACCTGACCCGTCCCGGCGAAGTGCCCCAGGCAAAACCGGGTATGCCCGGGGCCGGTTACGTGCGCACGGCGCCCATTGACTGGCCGGCCAACTTGCGATGAGCGCCACCGCCGGCGAGGCATTGCACGCCTCGGGTCTCGAACATCGCTACGGCCAGCATGTGGCGCTGAGCGAAATCGCCTTCAGCCTGCCCGCCGGCACTCGCTGTGGCCTGATCGGCCCGGACGGTGCCGGCAAATCGAGCCTGCTGGGGCTGATTGCCGGGGTGAAGAAGCTCCAGCATGGCCAACTGGATGTGCTCGGCGCCTCGATTGACGATCGACGCCATCGCAAGACTCTCTACCGACGCATTGCCTTCATGCCCCAAGGGTTGGGGGGCAACCTTTACCCGGACCTGTCGATAGGCGAGAACATTCGGTTCTTCGGCACATTGTTCGGGCTATCGCGAGCAGAATGCGAACAACGCATGGGGACCTTGCTGCTGGCCACCGATCTGCAGCGTTTTGCCGACCGTCCAGCAGGCAAACTGTCCGGCGGCATGAAACAAAAGCTCGGCCTGTGTTGTGCGCTGATCCATGAACCGGACCTGCTGATTCTCGACGAACCCACCACGGGCGTGGACCCGCTGTCCCGGCGACGCTTCTGGGAACTGATAGAAAGCGTGCGTCGGCAAAGACCGCAACTGACCCTGCTGGTCGCCACGGCATACATGGAAGAGGCCGAGCAATTCGAGCACTGCCTGATGCTCGACAACGGTCGCTTGATTGCCAAGGGCTTGAGTGCGGAGCTGGCCAAGGTCACCCCGGACGGCAAGCTCGATTCGGCCTTCACCCACTTCCAGGGCGGCAGCGGCCATGACGCCGAACCGCTGGTGATCCCCCCCAGGACCGCCAACACTACCGACATTGCCATCCAAGCCCACGATCTCACCTTGCGCTTCGGCGATTTCACCGCCGTCGATAACGTCAGCTTCGCGATTGGTCGCGGTGAAATCTTTGGCTTCCTGGGTTCCAACGGTTGCGGCAAGACCACCACCATGAAGGTGCTGACCGGACTGATCCCCGCCAGCGAAGGCAGTGCCCGGCTGCTGGGTAACCCGGTCAACGCCAAGGACCTCGCCACCCGCAAGCGGGTGGGTTTCATGTCCCAGAGCTTTTCGCTCTACGGCGAACTGAGCGTGCGCCAAAACCTGGAGCTGCACGCCAAGCTGTTCGATCTGCCCACTACAGACAGCCGCCAGCGCATCGATGAGCTTATCCAGCGCTTCAATCTCCAGGAACTGGCGGACCAAACGTCCGGGGCGCTACCACTGGGCCTGCGGCAGCGCCTGTCCCTGGCGGTGGCGGTTTTGCATCGCCCGGAAGTACTGATCCTCGACGAGCCGACCTCAGGCGTCGATCCGGCCGCGCGGGATGATTTCTGGCGACTGTTGATCGAGTTGTCTCGCGAGCAAGGTGTGACGATTTTTCTTTCCACGCACTTCATGAACGAGGCCCAGCGCTGCGATCGCATTTCGCTGATGCACGCCGGCAAGGTCCTGGCCTGCGACACGCCAGCGGCCTTGCAAGCGCAGTTCAGCGGTCAGACGCTGGAAGCCGCGTTCGTCACCTGCCTGGAAAACGCCCAGGGCGAAACGCAGCAAGACGCAGCCCCAGTGACCCTTGAGAACGCCGGCGCGCCCCGGGACCGGCGCGGCCTGAGCCTCGGTCGCCTGTGGGCCGTCGCCAGCCGGGAGGGCAAGGAGTTGCTGCGCGACAAAGTGCGGATGGCATTCGCCCTGCTGGGGGCATTGTTCATGATGGTGGTCTTCGGCTTCGGTATTTCCCTCGACGTGGAGAAACTGGCCTTCGCCGTGTATGACCAGGATCAGAGCCCGCAAAGCCGTGCCTACCTGGAGGCGTTCCGCAGCTCGCGCTACTTCGAAGAACGACCGATAATCCGCGATGCAAAGGAGCTACACCGACGCTTGCAGCGCTCGGAGATCAAGCTGGCCCTGGAAATCCCCCCCGGCTTCGGTCGAGACCTCTACGCCGGCCGCCAACCGACAGTGGGCGCCTGGTTGGATGGCGGCATACCGTTTCGGGCCGAGACCAGTCGCAACTACGTCCAGGCGGTGCACCAGGGCAACCTTGAGCAACTGGCTGAATCCAGCAGTCGCGCGCCCACCCGGCAACCCAGCGCGAAGCTGGAGACACGCTTTCGTTATAACCAGGACGTGGTCAGCGTCAACGCCATCGGCCCAGGGGTCATGGCGCTGATCCTCGCATTCATTCCGGCCATGTTGACGGCGCTGGGCATCGTGCGGGAAAAGGAACTGGGCTCGATCACCAACTTCTACGCTACGCCGCTGACCCGCCTGGAGTTCCTGCTGGGCAAACAAGTGCCCTACCTGGCGGTAAGCCTGATCAA
>NZ_WUUD01000032.1:417294-428963 GCF_009831705.1 Pseudomonas sp. PICF6
CTGCTGACCGCGATGAACCGCTGGCTGTTTGGCGTGCCATTCAAGGGCAGCGCCCTGACGCTGGCGTTGGGCGGCCTGCTCTATGTGCTGGCGACCACCAGCATGGGGCTGTTGATCTCGGCATTCACCCGCACCCAGATCGCCGCGATCCTCGGCACCATGATCATCACCAGCCTCCCGACCATCCAGTTCTCAGGGCTGATCGTGCCGCGCTCATCCCTGGACGGTGCAGCCTCGGTGATGGGCCAGCTGTTTCCCGCCGGGCACTTCCTCGACATCGCCGTCGGCACCTTCACCAAGGCCCTTGATCTGCGCCAGCTATGGCCACAATGCCTGGCGTTGTTCGGGTTTTTCCTGGGCTTCACCGGGCTCAGCCTGATCATGCTGAAGAAGCAGGAGGCCTGATGCACACGCTTTCACATATCTGGCGTCTTGGGCTCAAGGAACTGACCAGCCTGCGCTACGACTCCGTTCTGTTGCTGTTCCTGGGCTACGCCTTCACCGTGGCGATCTACATGCCGGCCGCCGGTTCGGTGATCGGCGTGCACAACGCCAGTGTCGCAATAGTGGACGAAGACCAGAGCCATCTCTCGCGCCAATTGGCCCTGGTCCTGCAACCGCCGGAGTTCCAGAGCCCGGTGGCACTGCCCTACGCCGAACTGGACAAGGTCATGGACAATGGCCGCTACACCTTCGTCATTAACGTGCCCGCCAATTTCCAGGCCGACCTGCTCGCAGGACGCGAACCGACGCTGCAACTCAACGTCGATGCCACGGCCATGAGCCAGGCGTTCATGGGAGCCGGCTACATCGGACGGATTTTCCAACAGGAACTGACGACCTATGCCGGCCAGGCACAAGCGAGCGAACAAACGCCCGTGAGATTGACCACTCGTTCGCTGTTCAATACCAATCTGGAAGGTGGCTGGTTCCTCGCAGTGATCCAGATCGTCAACAACATCACGATCCTGGCCATCATCCTGACGGGCACGGCGCTGTTGCGCGAGCGCGAGCACGGCACCCTCGATCACTTGCTGGTGCTGCCGCTCACGGCCTTGGAAATCATGCTGGCGAAAATCTGGAGCAACATGCTGGTGGTGGTGCTATGTACCTGGGCGTCGCTGGAAATCATCGTCAAGTTCGCACTGGGCGTTCCGCTCGCCGGCTCCATGCTGCTCTTCCTGCTGGTGACTGCGCTCTACCTGTTCGCCAGCACCGCCCTGGGTATTTTTCTCGCCACCCTTGCCCGTTCGACGCCCCAGTTCGGCTTACTGTCGATCCCGGTCATCATTCCGATGCTGCTGTTGTCGGGCGGCAGCACGCCGCTGGACAGCATGCCGCAATGGTTGCAATGGGTGATGCAAGGTTCGCCTTCGACCCATTTCGTCAGCCTCAGCGCGGCGATCCTGTTCCGTGATGCAGGCGTGAGCGTGGTATGGCCAGACCTGCTGGCACTGGCGGCGATCGGGCTGTTGTTCTTCGCAATCGCCCTGGGCCGGTTTCGCAAAAGCCTGGCGTCTTGACGAAAAAAAGCAGCCTTGGGTAGCGCCTGGGGATCCGGGCACTGCCAAAGGCTGCGATCTAGCGGGTTTATTGAATGATCAGGTTATTGAACAACAGGTCATCCACCATCGGCTTGCCGGTTTCGTCGTTCATGATCTGCTGGGTCTGCTTCAAGGCTTCCTGACGCAGTTTTTCCTTGGCTTCGATATTGTTCATGGCCTCGGTGGTCTGTTGGGCGAACAGCGCAACCAGCTGATTACGGATCAGCGGCTCGTTGGCCTTCACCGCTGCAGCGGCGGCATCCCCCGTGACACGCAGGGCCACATCGGCCTTGTACACCCTCAGCTTTGCCGAGCCGTCCAAGCCATAGTTGCCCACGAACGGCGGGCTGAGGGTGATGTAACTGACCTTCGGCGCCTCGCCTTCTTTGGCTTCCTCGGCCGTTGCCGTCACAGGCAACGACAGGGCCAGCATCAACATGATCCACGCTTTCACATTCGACTCCTCATACGGTTTGCGGCCCAGCATACCGACCCGCCGTTCAAGCACAAGCTTATGGCCGGCTATCAGGGCAGGGCATGCTCGTTGACCCATTGACTCTCACACCTACACTTATCGGCCATCACTCCCAAAGGAATAGCCCTGATGAAAGCCGTGCTGTGCAAAGAATTCGGTCCTGCCGAATCGCTGGTGCTGGAAGACGTCGCCAGCCCCGTCGCGAAGAAGAACGAAGTGCTGCTGGATGTGCATGCCGCCGGCGTGAACTTCCCTGACACGCTGATCATCGAGGGCAAATACCAATTCAAACCACCCTTCCCGTTTTCCCCCGGCGGCGAAGCAGCGGGCGTCATCAGCGCCGTGGGCGAAAAGGTCAGCCACCTGAAGGTCGGTGACCGGGTCATGGCGTTGACCGGCTGGGGCAGCTTTGCCGAACAGGTGGCCGTGCCAGGCTACAACGTGTTGCCCATCCCCTCGTCCATGGACTTCAACACCGCCGCCGCCTTCAGCATGACCTACGGCACGTCGATGCATGCCCTCAAGCAACGGGCCAACCTGCAACCCGGCGAAACCCTGCTGGTGCTCGGTGCATCGGGCGGCGTCGGCCTGGCGGCCGTGGAGATCGGCAAGGCCATGGGCGCCCGGGTGATTGCCGCCGCCAGCAGTGCAGAGAAGCTGGCCGTGGCCAAGGCTGCCGGTGCCGACGAACTGATCAACTACAGCGAAACCAGCCTCAAGGATGAAATCAAACGCCTCACCGACGGCCAAGGCGCCGATGTGATTTACGACCCGGTGGGCGGCGATCTGTTTGACCAGGCCATTCGCGCCATCGCCTGGAACGGCCGGCTATTGGTGGTCGGCTTTGCCAGCGGACGCATCCCCGAGCTTCCGGTAAACCTGGCCCTGCTCAAGGGCGCCGCCGTGGTCGGCGTGTTCTGGGGCTCCTTCGCCCAACGCCAACCCCAGGACAACGCCGCCAACTTCCAGCAATTGTTTAGCTGGTTCACCGAAGGCAAGCTCAAGCCACTGGTCTCGCAGGTGTATCCATTGAGCAACGCCGCCCAGGCGATCAATGACCTGGGCCAGCGCAAAGCCGTGGGGAAGGTGGTGGTGCAGGTGCGTTGATAGTCAATCAAGCGGTCCGCGTGTCAAAAGCGGCGGACCGCGTGACGATTGAATCTGGCGATCAAAGCAAAACGCCGGGCGCCGGCATCTACTTACCTCACAAGGCATTCCCACAACACCATCGGCGTATTTCTGCGCGACATGTTCATTTAAGAACATTCATTCAGGGAAATTTCCATTGTTTAAGTGATGAGAAGCGATGCTATTTTCGGTAACGAAACTGTAACATTCGCATCCGCAGTCATAACAAGAATCTGGAGCCCTTGAATGTTTGCTTTCTTTCGTCCTGCCGTACATCAGGCGCCCCTGCCTGAAGAAAAAATAGACAGCACCTACCGACGCCTTCGCTGGCAGATTTTCGCCGGCATCTTCATCGGCTACGCCGGTTATTACCTGCTGCGCAAAAACTTCTCCCTGGCCATGCCATACCTGATCGACGAGGGCTACACCCGGGGTCAGTTGGGCCTGGCCATGTCGGCCATTGCCATCGCCTACGGGCTTTCGAAGTTCCTGATGGGCCTGGTGTCCGACCGTTCCAACCCGCGCTATTTCCTGCCATTCGGTTTGCTGGTCTCGGCGGGGGTGATGTTCATTTTCGGTTTCGCGCCTTGGGCAACATCCAGCGTAACCATGATGTTCATCCTGTTGTTCATCAATGGCTGGGCCCAGGGCATGGGTTGGCCACCCAGTGGCCGGACCATGGTGCACTGGTGGTCGCAGAAAGAACGCGGCGGTGTGGTGTCCGTCTGGAACGTGGCGCATAACGTCGGCGGTGGCTTGATTGGGCCGTTGTTCCTGCTGGGGATGGGCTGGTTCAATGACTGGCATGCGGCGTTTTATGTACCGGCGGCCGTGGCGCTACTGGTGGCGCTGTTTGCCTTCGCGACCATGCGCGACACCCCGCAATCGGTAGGCCTGCCGCCGATCGAAAAATACAAGAACGATTACCCGGAAGGCTACGACGCCAGTCACGAGAACGAGTTCAGCGCCAAGGAAATCTTCGTCAAGTACGTGCTGCGCAACAAAATGCTCTGGTACATCGCCATGGCAAACGTCTTTGTTTACCTGCTGCGCTACGGCGTGCTGGACTGGGCGCCCACCTACCTCAAGGAAGCCAAAGGCTTCACGGTGGATAAAACCTCCTGGGCGTACTTTTTGTATGAGTGGGCAGGCATCCCCGGCACGTTACTGTGCGGCTGGATGTCGGACAAAATCTTCCGCGGCAACCGGGGCCTGACGGGCATGGTGTTCATGGCGCTGGTGACCGTGGCGACACTGGTGTACTGGCTGAACCCGGCCGGCAACCCGACCGTGGACATGATCGCCCTGGTTTCGATTGGCTTTCTGATCTACGGCCCGGTGATGCTGATCGGTTTGCAGGCTCTGGAACTGGCGCCGAAAAAGGCCGCTGGTACCGCCGCAGGTTTCACCGGGCTGTTTGGCTACCTGGGCGGCTCGGTCGCGGCCAGTGCTGCCATGGGCTACACGGTGGACCATTTCGGCTGGAACGGTGGTTTTGTATTGCTGGTGGGTGCTTGCCTGCTGGCGATGGCGTTCCTCGCGCCAACCTTGTGGCACAAGCAAATCGCCAGTCAGAGCCGCGAAGCGGTGGCCTGATCCAGGGCTGATTTACAGCGTTTGAGCCGCGCCTCCAGATTCCGGTCTGGCATGGCGTGGCTGCGCAGGGCGTGGATGGTCTGCTCGACATAATCGCGAGTGGTGCCATAGCGCCCACAGGCGCTTTCGAACACCTGGCTCAGCACATGATCCGGCAAGTTGCCGGCATAGCTGGGCAGGTGCCGCTCCAGCACAAACCCCAAGGCCTGCACCCGACTGCCATCTTCGAGACGGCAACTGAGCCAGTGCGGACGATAGGACGGGAACGGCATCTCGCGCTGCCACAGGGCGAACAGCGAATCCTCAAGATTGTCCTGCGGCAATCGATAGGCAAAACCGCTGCACGAACCGCCGCGATCCAGTCCAAACACCAGCCCCGGCAATTCGGGGGTGCCACGGTGTTCGTGAGACCACAAATACAAACCGCGATGATAACCATGGACGCGGCCGCGCACCCGTTCCACCGCCGTGCATTCCGGCCGCCAGATCAACGAACCATAAGCGAACAACCACACAGGCCCGCCCTGGTGCAGACTCATGGTCGATTGCATCGACGTGCGCAGCTGCTCATGGGTCAGCTGCGGCCCCAGGTCGAGGCGTGGCGGGTATGGGGCGCTGGTAAAGGCGGATTCGATAGCGGTCATGGCCGGTAGCAGTTGGCTCCTCGCGGGTCGGAAGTTGGTAGCGCCGTCATGACACTGACGCTGATCAGAATCAAGGCAAGTTGGATGCCATGAATGCCTGAAACTCAGGCATATACCTTAACGACATCTAGTGTGCGTACTAAATATCGAATCGATATATCGCCAGGTATATGACCCTGTGGGAGCAAGGCTCGCCCGCGATGAAAGCGATGCTGTCTTTCAGAGACCGAGGTGCCTGTTTCGCGAGCAAGCTTTGCTCCCACAAAGCTGAAATCCTCTCGCTACAAAAAACAGACCTCAATCAAGCTTCAAGAGCCGCTCAAGAGCCGCTCAAGAGCTCGGCTCAAGAGCGCGGCGCATAGGCAAACACGTCGGCGCGCATTTGGTGGGCGTCCATTCCGGCTTCTACCAAAGCATCGAGCGTGGCATAGATCATGGCCGGCGAACCGCTGGCGTAGACATGCACATCCTTGAGATTGCTGATGTCCTCGCACACAGCTTCGTGAAGCATCCCGCAACGACCTGTCCAGCCGCACAGGTCGCTGACGACTTTGTGCAGATACAGGTTCGGCAGTTTTTTCCACTCATCCCAATGCTCGATTTCATAGAAATCTTCCGGACGCCGCACACCCCAATACAGATGCACCGGGTGCTTGAAACCCGCTGCGCGGCAATGTTCGATCAGGCTGTGCATCTGCGCCATGCCGGTACCGGCGGCAATCAACACCAGTGGGCCCTCCGGCAACTCGGACAAATGGGTGTCGCCAAAGGGCATTTCGATGCGCACATTGGGGTTACGCTGAAGTTGCTCCAACAATGTCTGCGCACTGTTTTCGCGCACTAATACGTGCAATTGCAGCTCGCGCCCCGAATGCGGCGCCGAGGCCAGGGAAAACGCCGATTTCTCGCCATTTTCCCGCTCGATCATCAGGTACTGCCCCGCGTGATAGCGCGGCGGCTTGCCCGCCGGCGCGCGCAAGCGTACTCGCCAGACATCACCGCCCACATCGGCGCATTCAGTGACCTGGCACGCCAGGCTGCGCACCGGCAACTCGCCCGGTGACAGCACGCCATCCCAGAGCACCACGCAGTCCTCCAGGGGCTCGGCAATGCAGGTGAAAATCTCACCGTGATCGCGCACTTCACCCGCCTGCTCCACGCGGCCTTCCACTAACAGCGCACCACAGACATGGCAGTTGCCATTGCGGCAGCTTTGCGGGCACTCGTAGCCCAGGCGTCGCGCGCCATCGAGAATCCGCTCGGCGGGCCGGATATCCAACACCGCCCCGGAAGGCTGCAAGGTTACACGCATCAATCTATTCCTAACTGATTCCAGATGGCATCGATCCGTTGGGTAACGGCTTCATCCTTGACGATCACCCGGCCCCACTCACGGGTGGTTTCACCGGGCCATTTGTGCGTGGCATCGAGTCCCATCTTCGACCCCAGGCCGGACACCGGCGAGGCAAAGTCGAGGTAATCGATCGGCGTATTCTCGATCATCACCGTGTCACGCTTGGGGTCCATGCGCGTGGTGATGGCCCAGATCACGTCGTTCCAGTCTCGTGCGTTGATATCGTCGTCAGTGACAATAACGAACTTGGTGTACATGAACTGTCGCAAAAACGACCAGACCCCCAGCATGACCCGCTTGGCATGCCCCGGGTACGACTTCTTCATGGTCACCACGGCCATGCGGTAAGAGCAGCCTTCCGGCGGCAGGTAGAAGTCGGTGATCTCGGGAAATTGCTTCTGCAGGATCGGCACGAACACTTCGTTCAGAGCCACCCCGAGAATGGCCGGCTCATCAGGCGGACGGCCAGTGTAGGTACTGTGGTAAATCGGCTTGATCCGATGCGTAATGCGCTCGACGGTGAACACCGGAAAGCTGTCGACTTCATTGTAGTAGCCGGTGTGGTCGCCGTACGGACCTTCATCGGCCATTTCGCCGGGATGGATCACGCCTTCAAGAATAATCTCGGCAGTGGCCGGCACTTGCAGGTCGTTCCCGCGGCATTTCACCAGTTCGGTGCGGTTGCCACGCAACAGCCCGGCGAAAGCATATTCGGAGAGGCTGTCAGGCACTGGCGTGACAGCGCCGAGAATGGTCGCCGGGTCCGCGCCGAGGGCCACGGACACCGGAAACGGTTGCCCAGGATGTTTTTCACACCATTCCCGGTAATCCAGTGCACCGCCACGGTGGCTCAGCCAGCGCATGATGACCTTGTTCCGGCCAATGACCTGCTGACGGTAGATACCGAGGTTCTGACGGTCCTTGTTCGGACCTTTGGTGACGGTCAGGCCCCAGGTAATCAGCGGCCCCACGTCGCCCGGCCAGCAGGTCTGCACCGGCAACATTGCCAGGTCGACATCGTCGCCTTCGATCACCACTTCCTGGCAGATGGCGTCCTTGACGACTTTCGGCGCCATGGAAATGATCTTGCGGAAGATCGGCAGCTTGGACCACGCATCCTTCAGGCCTTTGGGCGGCTCAGGCTCCTTGAGAAACGCCAGCAGCTTGCCGATCTCGCGCAATTCGCTGACGGCTTCGGCGCCCATGCCCAAGGCCACGCGCTCCGGCGTGCCGAACAGGTTGCCCAGCACCGGGATGTCATAACCGGTCGGGTTTTCAAACAACAGCGCCGGGCCTTTGGCTCGCAGCGTACGGTCGCAGACCTCGGTCATTTCCAGTACGGGGGACACCGGCACCTGGATGCGCTTGAGTTCGCCGCGCTGTTCCAGACCGCTGATAAAGTCGCGCAAGTCGCGATACTGCATGCAAAAGCCTCATGGTAGCCGTGGCGTTCGGGGGCCCGAGTTTAACGCCGCCCGTTCAAAATAGTGAATGCACGGATAGCAAAAAGCCGGGTTTCCCCGGCTTTGCTGCCCTGCCTGATCGATTACTTGCGCTTCATCGACAGGAAGAACTCATCGTTGGTCTTGGTCTGCTTCAACTTGTCGACCAAAAACTCGATGGCAGCGACTTCATCCATAGGATGCAGGAGCTTGCGCAGGATCCACATACGCTGCAGCTCGTCGTCGGCGGTCAGCAACTCTTCGCGGCGGGTGCCGGAACGGTTGATATTAATGGCCGGGAAGACGCGCTTTTCAGCGATCTTGCGATCCAGAGGCAGTTCCATGTTACCGGTGCCTTTGAATTCCTCGTAGATCACTTCGTCCATCTTCGAGCCGGTTTCAACCAGCGCGGTGGCGATGATGGTCAGCGAGCCGCCTTCTTCGATGTTGCGCGCGGCGCCGAAGAAACGTTTCGGTTTCTCCAGGGCGTGGGCATCGACACCACCGGTCAGCACCTTGCCGGAGCTCGGGATCACGGTGTTGTAGGCACGGGCCAGACGGGTGATGGAATCCAACAGGATCACCACGTCTTTCTTGTGTTCGACCAGGCGCTTGGCCTTCTCGATCACCATTTCGGCAACCTGCACGTGGCGGGTCGGCGGCTCGTCGAACGTCGAGGCAACCACTTCGCCGCGCACGGTGCGCTGCATCTCGGTCACTTCTTCCGGACGCTCGTCGATCAGCAGCACGATCAGATGAACTTCAGGGTTGTTACGAGCGATATTGGCCGCGATGTTCTGCAGCATGATCGTCTTGCCCGCTTTCGGCGGCGCCACGATCAGACCGCGCTGGCCCTTGCCGATAGGTGCGCACAGGTCGATGACCCGGCCGGTGAGGTCTTCGGTGGAACCGTTACCGGCCTCCATCTTCATGCGCACGGTCGGGAACAGCGGGGTCAGGTTCTCGAAGAGAATCTTGTTCTTCGCGTTTTCCGGACGATCGAAGTTGATCGTGTCGACCTTGAGCAGCGCGAAGTAACGCTCGCCTTCCTTCGGAGGGCGGATCTTGCCAACGATGGTGTCACCGGTGCGCAAGTTGAAACGACGGATCTGGCTCGGCGAGACGTAGATATCGTCTGGGCCGGCAAGATAGGAAGCGTCTGCGGAGCGGAGAAAGCCGAAGCCGTCCTGGAGAATCTCCAGCACGCCATCACCGGAGATTTCCTCGCCGCTTTTCGCGTGCTTTTTGAGCAGGGAGAAAATCACGTCCTGCTTGCGCGAACGGGCCATATTTTCTATGCCCATCTGTTCGGCCAATTCGAGCAGTTCGGTAATCGGCTTTTGCTTGAGTTCAGTCAGATTCATATAGGAATGACGTAATCATTTATGGAGGGGGGAAATTAAGCTTTTGGCTTAATGAGGCCGCGCCGCGGAGAAGGCGACAGGATCGCGTACTTATTCGAAAGGAGTGCGTCGGCGACGGCTTGCAGGGGGCAAAGGAGAAACCAGTGCGGGGCCGAATGTAACACCTGGGTTTGCGAGCGTCTAGCCCCGAGTAACGAAAAAAGCCCCGCGATTAGCGGGGCTTTTTCAACAGCATTCGGCGCTTAGATGTTGGCGTCGATGAAAGCAGCCAGTTGCGACTTCGACAGTGCGCCAACCTTGGTGGCTTCGACATTACCGTTCTTGAACAGCATCAGCGTCGGGATACCACGCACGCCATACTTGGGCGGGGTTTCCTGATTCTCGTCGATATTGAGCTTGGCAATGGTCAGCTTGCCAGCGTAGGTGTCAGCGATTTCGTCCAGGACCGGGGCGATCATTTTGCATGGACCGCACCACTCAGCCCAATAGTCGACCAGTACCGCGCCTTCGGCCTTGAGTACGTCAGCCTCGAAGCTAGCGTCGCTAACATGTTTGATCAGATCGCTGCTCATGGAATCTCCGGGATTGTCAGCAAAAAAACGTGGCCCATCATAGCTGCCCTTACCGGGTTCAGGAAGCCGCAGTTGATTGAGTCTCGCTATGGTGTCTGATGTATTTAGGTATGACGCCCGTCATGGGGCAGCCGGGGCCACGAAGGAAATTCCGGTGCGCAGTGCGGCGTTACGTACGTGTTCCTGCATGGCTTTTTGCGCGCCACCCGAAGCGCGACGGGCCAGGGCCCGAAGGATCTTGCGATGCTCCTGCCAGGTCTCCATCGCCCGCTCCGCCCTGATGAACGGCAGTTTCTGGCTCTCCAGGAAGATGTCGGCGCTGGCGGTGAGAATACTCAGCATCGCCTGGTTGCCGCTGGCCTGCAGGATGCGCCGATGGAACTCGAAATCCAGCCGCGCCGCTGCGTCGAAATCCCCTGCCTTGAGCTCCCGACGCATGGCCTCGACGTTGTCCTCCAATGTGTCGAGTTCATCGGCGCTCAACGTCACCGCCGCCAACCCGGCCGCGAAACCCTCCAGGGCATAACGCAACTGGAAGATATCCACCGGCGAAGCCTGGGCCGCGAACGGCCAGCCCGGGGCCAGTTCGCTGCGCGAAACCTCCACCGACGACTGCACGAACACACCCTTGCCCGGCTGTACGCTGATGACGCCCAGCGCACTCAACGATGAAAGCGCTTCACGCAGCGAGGCGCGACTCACCCCCAGTTGCAACGCCAGGTCCCGTTGCGACGGCAGCGCATCCCCGGGAGCGAAGCCTTCATCGACGATCAGTTTACGGATGGCTTGCAGCGCCACTTCGGGCACTGCGCGAGAGATGGAATTCATGGTTTTTCAGACGAACCGGGCCAGTGAGCGACCAGTTGTAAAGCTAAACGCCGCGCCCGGCAAGTCGTGCTCCACTTGGGTTCGGCGGCAAATACCAACGCTCGATAACGGTGCGAAACGCGGCGCAACTGTTCAGACCAGTAAGACCTCATCCCGCCAGTAAAACCGTGGCTTTGGCAGATTAAAAACCAGCTTGGCATGGCCTGTGCTCTGTCCGAACGCAGAAATCACATCACCGATGCGGAGATTCGCCATGATCAAGCGTTACAGCGCCCTGCTTACCGCCCTGTTCGCCAGCCTGATGCTCACTCATCTGCCCGCTCAAGCGGACGGCCTGGAAGACGTGGTCAAGCGTGGCACCCTCAAAGTCGCAGTCCCCCAGGACTTCCCGCCGTTCGGCTCGGTTGGCCCGGACATGAAGCCGCGCGGCCTGGACATCGACACCGCGAAACTGCTGGCCGATCAGCTCAAGGTCAAGCTTGAACTGACCCCCGTCAACAGCACCAACCGCATTCCGTTCCTGACCACCGGCAAGGTTGACCTGGTGATCTCCAGCCTGGGCAAGAACCCCGAGCGTGAAAAAGTCATCGACTTCTCCAGCGCCTACGCGCCGTTCTACCTCGCGGTATTCGGCCCGCCCGACGCCGCCATCAATGGCCTGGACGACCTCAAGGGCAAGACCATCAGCGTCACCCGCGGCGCCATCGAAGACATCGAGCTGA
>NZ_WUUD01000032.1:428973-429109 GCF_009831705.1 Pseudomonas sp. PICF6
AAGCGCGTCCCGGCGCTGAAAGTAAAACTCAAGGATTCGCCAGTGTATGTGGGCGTGAACAAGAACGAGCCGGCGCTGCTGGACAAGGTCAACCAGATTCTGGCCACTGCCAAGACCGATGGCAGCCTGGAGAAAA
>NZ_WUUD01000032.1:429119-429256 GCF_009831705.1 Pseudomonas sp. PICF6
CCAAGGTCGCTCCCCAAGGCGCCACGATCAAACGCTTTGAAGACAACAACTCGACCATCGCCGCCTACCTGGCCGGTCAGGTGGACCTGATCGCCAGCGGCAACGTGGTCATGGTCGCAATCAGCGAACGCAACCCC
>NZ_WUUD01000032.1:429266-431906 GCF_009831705.1 Pseudomonas sp. PICF6
ACTCCCAGACCTGGCTCAAGCAGCCGCTGCCGGCCGATCTCTGACCGTCGCCTGAGAGGTTGAGCATGGCTTATCAGTTCGATTTTATGCCGGTGGTGCAGAACACCGAGCTGCTGTTGCGCGGTGCCTTGTTCACCTTGGAGTTGACGGCCATCGGCGCGCTGCTCGGGGTTGGCCTGGGCATCGTCGGTGCCGTGGTGCGGGCGTGGCATATTCGTCCGTTCTCGGCGATCTTCGGCGTGTACGTGGAGCTGATCCGCAACACGCCATTCCTGGTGCAGCTGTTTTTCATTTTCTTCGGCCTGCCGTCCCTGGGTTTGCAGATATCCGAATGGCAAGCAGCGGTACTGGCAATGGTGATCAACCTCGGCGCCTACTCCACCGAGATCATCCGCGCCGGCATCCAGGCCATTCCGCGTGGGCAGCTGGAAGCCGCCGCGGCTCTGGCAATGAGCCGTTTCGAAGCCTTTCGTCATGTGGTGCTGCTGCCGGCGCTGGGCAAGGTCTGGCCGGCCCTGAGCAGCCAGATCATCATCGTGATGCTCGGCTCGGCGGTCTGCTCGCAGATCGCCACCGAAGAGCTGAGCTTTGCCGCCAACTTCATTCAGTCCCGTAATTTCCGCGCGTTCGAAACCTATGCACTGACCACGCTGATCTACTTGTGCATGGCGCTGTTGATCCGCCAGTTCCTGAACTGGGTGGGGCGCCGCTACATTGCCAGGAGCAGCCAATGAGCGATTTCACTTTCTGGGACGTGGTGCGCAACCTGCTCACGGGCCTGCAATGGACCCTGGCATTGTCGCTGGTGGCGTTTATCGGGGGCGGCGTGATCGGCTTGCTGGTGATGGTGCTGCGCATTTCCAAAAGCGCCCTGCCCCGCAATATTGCTCGCACCTACATCGAGCTGTTCCAGGGCACACCGCTGTTGATGCAGCTGTTCCTGGTGTTCTTCGGCGTCGCCCTGGCCGGGGTGGAAATCTCGCCGTGGATGGCAGCGGCGATTGCCTTGACGCTGTTTACCAGTGCCTATCTGGCGGAGATCTGGCGTGGCTGCGTCGACGCGATATCCAACGGCCAGTGGGAAGCCTCGGCGAGCCTGGCCCTCAACCCGCTGGAGCAGTTGCGCTACGTGATCCTGCCCCAGGCCTTGCGCATCGCCGTGGCGCCGACCGTGGGGTTTTCGGTGCAAGTGGTCAAGGGCACGGCAGTGACCTCGATCATTGGCTTTACCGAACTGACCAAGACCGGCGGCATGCTCGCCAACGCCACGTTCGAGCCGTTCATGGTGTACGGCCTGGTGGCCCTCGGTTACTTCCTGCTTTGCTACCCCTTGTCCCTCAGTGCGCGCTACCTGGAAAGGAGACTGCATGCCTCTGCTTAGAATTTCCGCCCTGCATAAATACTACGGCGATCACCACGTGCTTAAAGGCATCGACCTGAGCGTCGAGGAAGGCCAGGTCGTGGCGATCATCGGTCGCAGCGGTTCGGGCAAATCCACCCTCTTGCGCACCCTCAATGGTTTGGAGTCGATCAACGACGGCGTGATTGAAGTCGACGGCGAATACCTCGACGCCAGCCGCGCCGATCTGCGCAGCCTGCGACAGAAAGTCGGGATGGTGTTCCAGCAATTCAACCTGTTCCCGCACCTGACCGTCGGTGAGAACGTGATGCTCGCGCCGCAGGTTGTTCAAAAAGTACCCAAGGCCAAAGCGGCTGAATTGGCACGCCAGATGCTGGAGCGAGTCGGACTCGGGGAGAAATTCGACGCCTTTCCGGACCGCCTGTCCGGCGGCCAGCAACAGAGGGTCGCCATCGCCCGCGCCCTGGCGATGTCGCCAAAAGTACTGCTGTGCGACGAAATCACCTCCGCCCTGGACCCGGAACTGGTCAATGAAGTGCTCGGCGTGGTGCGACAGCTGGCCAAGGACGGCATGACCCTGATCATGGTCACCCACGAGATGCGCTTCGCCCGTGAAGTAGGGGACAAGCTGGTGTTCATGCACCAGGGCAAGGTGCATGAGACGGGGGACCCCAAGGTGCTGTTCGCCGATCCGCAGACGGTGGAACTGGCGAATTTTATCGGGACGGTCGAGTCGGCGACCTGAGGTTCTGCTGCGCCGTTTCTGGCCTCATCGCGAGCAGGCTCGCACCCACTTCGATCGCGACTCGGTCACTTGTGGGAGCGAGCCTGCTCGCGATTGACGCGAAGCGGTCGCCTTTGCGTTGGCGTAAGCGGTTGATCGTGGCAGGATGGCAAGGTTATCGACCGAGACTTTTTGACCATGCCGCCATCCCAAGCCAAGAATCTGTCCCTGATCGCAGCCATAGACCTGGGCTCCAACAGCTTCCACATGGTCGTCGCCAAGGCCCAGAACGGGGAAATCCGAATTCTTGAGCGGCTCGGCGAGAAGGTCCAACTGGCCGCCGGCATCGACGAAGAGCGCCAGCTGAGCGAGGAATCCATCCAGCGCGGGCTCGATTGCCTCAAGCGGTTCGCCCAACTGATCAACGGCATGCCCCTGGGCGCGGTACGGATCGTGGGCACCAACGCATTGCGCGAGGCGCGCAACCGCGGCGAATTCATCCACCGCGCCGAAGAGATCCTCGGCCATCCGGTGGAAGTCATTTCCGGGCGTGAAG
>NZ_WUUD01000032.1:431916-438437 GCF_009831705.1 Pseudomonas sp. PICF6
CCGAATTCATCATTGGCCAGCGCTTCGAGCCGCTGCTGCGCGAAAGCCTGCAAATGGGTTGCGTCAGCTACACCCAGCGTTATTTCCGCGACGGCAAGATCACCCCGGCGCGCTACGCCCAGGCCTATACGGCGGCTCGTCTGGAAATCATGAGCATCGAACATGCCCTGCACCGCCTGACCTGGGATGAAGCCATTGGCTCCTCGGGCACCATTCGTGCCATTGGCCTGGCCCTCAAGGCCGGCGGCCATGGCACTGGCGAGGTCAACGCTGAAGGCCTGGCCTGGCTCAAGCGCAGGCTGTTCAAGCTCGGCGACTCGGACAAAATCGATTTCGAAGGCATCAAGCCTGACCGCCGGGCGATTTTCCCGGCGGGCCTGGCGATCCTCGAAGCAATTTTCGACGCTCTGGAACTGCAACGCATGGACCACTGCGAGGGCGCCCTGCGCGAAGGCGTGCTCTATGACCTACTCGGGCGCCATCACCATGAAGACGTCCGTGAGCGCACCCTGGGCTCGCTCATGGAGCGTTACCACGTCGATCAGGAACAGGCCGCACGGGTCGAACGCAAAGCGCTGCACGCCTTCGACCAGGTGGCCGACGACTGGGATCTGAACGACGGGGTCTGGCGCGAATTGCTGGGCTGGGCCGCCAAGGTGCATGAGGTGGGCCTGGACATCGCCCACTATCACTACCACAAACACGGCGCCTACCTGATCGAGCATTCGGACCTGGCAGGCTTCTCCCGCGAAGACCAGCAGATGCTCGCGCTATTGGTGCGTGGCCACCGGCGCAATATTCCCAAGGATAAATTCGCCGAGTTCGGCAATGACGGCATCAAACTGATTCGTCTGTGCGTGCTGCTGCGCTTTGCGATCCTGTTCCACCACATCCGCGGCACCCAGCAGATGCCCCAGGTGGTCCTGCGCGCCGACGGAGCTCAACTGGATGTGCTGTTTCCCGAAGGCTGGCTGGAAGAGAACCAACTGACCCAGGCTGACTTCGCCCAGGAAGCCGAATGGCTTACCCGAGTCGGGATTGTGCTGAACATCCACTGATTGCTCACTGGAATGAGCTGCAATCCCTGTGGCGAGGGAGCTTGCTCCCGCTGGAGGGCGAAGCCCTCCCAAGAATTCAGGGCCGCTTTGCAGCCCAGCGGGAGCAAGCTCCCTCGCCACAAAAGCTAAGCCTGCCTCTACCTCTTAACGAACCGTTAGCAATGGGCTGCCCAAGCGCTCCAGCAATGTCGCCTGGGCGCTGCGGGCATTCTGGTTGCCGGTCGGCGTGTTGCGGATATAGCGACCGTCCGATTGCAGGCTCCAGCTGTGGGTGTTGTCGGTGAGGTAGCTTTCCAGCTCCTTCTTGACCCGCAGGATCAGCTTCTTGCCTTCCACCGGGAAGCAAGTCTCGACGCGCTTGTCGAGGTTGCGCTCCATCCAGTCGGCGCTGGACAGGAACATCTGCTCCTCCCCACCGTTGAGGAAGTAGAACACCCGGGTATGTTCCAGGAAGCGGCCGATGATCGAGCGTACATGGATGTTGTGGGAAACCCCCGGGATACCCGGCCGCAGGCAGCACATGCCGCGCACCACCAGGTCGATGCGCACGCCCGACTGGCTGGCCTTGTACAACGCGCGGATGATCTTCGGATCGGTCAGCGAGTTGAATTTGGCGATGATGTGCGCCGGCTTGCCGTCCAGGGCGAACTGCGTCTCCCGGGCAATCATGTCGAGCATGCCCTTCTTCAAGGTGAACGGCGCGTGCAGCAGTTTTTTCATGCGCAGGGTCTTGCCCATGCCGATCAACTGACTGAACAACTTGCCGACGTCTTCGCACAAGGCATCGTCGGAGGTCAGCAGACTGTAGTCGGTGTACAGACGGGCGTTGGCGGCGTGATAGTTGCCGGTGCCCAGGTGGGCGTAACGCACGATCTCGCCGGCCTCGCGCCGCAGGATCAGCATCATCTTGGCGTGGGTCTTGAAGCCGACCACACCATAAATCACCACCGCACCGGCCGCTTGCAGACGACTGGCCAGTTGCAGGTTGGACTCTTCATCAAAGCGCGCCCGCAATTCGATCACTGCCGTGACCTCTTTGCCGTTACGCGCCGCGTCCACCAAGGCGTCGACGATTTCCGAGTTGGCGCCGCTGCGATACAGGGTCTGGCGCACCGCCAATACGTGGGGATCCTTGGCCGCCTGGCGCAGCAGGTCGACCACGGGCGTGAACGACTCGAACGGGTGCAGCAGCAGAATGTCCTGCTTGCTGATCACGCTGAAAATGTTCTCGCTGTTTT
The DNA here is from genome assembly GCF_009831705.1 of Pseudomonas sp. PICF6. Classification (NCBI taxonomy): domain Bacteria; kingdom Pseudomonadati; phylum Pseudomonadota; class Gammaproteobacteria; order Pseudomonadales; family Pseudomonadaceae; genus Pseudomonas; species Pseudomonas sp. PICF6. The sequence goes on from NZ_WUUD01000032.1 coordinate 434,213, forward strand.
GCAGCAACTTCGGGATCTGCGGCGTGAACGGCAAATATTGCAGTTCCGGATGGCTGTCCAGACCGGTGATACTGAACAGTCGGGTCAGGTTGACCGGACCGTTGACCTGATACAGCTCGGTCTCATGCAGGTTGAACTGCTTGAGCAGGTAGTCGGACAGGTGTTTGGGGCAAGTGTCGGCCACTTCCAGGCGCACCGCATCACCGTAGCGACGCGAGAACAGCTCGCCGCGCAGGGCGCGGGCCAGGTCTTCGACGTCTTCGGTGTCTACCGACAGGTCAGCGTTACGGGTCAGGCGGAACTGGTAGCAACCCTTCACCTTCATGCCCTGGAACAGGTCATCGGCGTGAGCGTGGATCATCGACGACAGGAACACATAATTGTCACCGGGGCCGCCGACGTCTTCCGGCACGCGGATGATGCGCGGCAACAAGCGTGGCGCGGGGATGATCGCCAGGCCGGAATCGCGACCGAAGGCGTCGATGCCTTCGAGCTCGACGATGAAGTTCAGGCTCTTGTTGACCAGCAGCGGGAACGGGTGCGTCGGGTCGAGGCCGATCGGGGTGATGATCGGGGCGATCTCGTCGCGGAAATAGCGGCGCACCCAAGTCTTGAGCTTGGTGGTCCAGTAGCGGCGACGAATGAAGCGAACCTGATGCTTTTCCAGCTCGGGCAACAGAATGTCATTGAGAATCGCGTACTGGCGGTCAACGTGGCCGTGGACCAGCTCGCTGATGCGGGCCAGAGCCTGGTGCGGCTGCAGGCCGTCGGCACCGGCCTGTTCACGGGCGAAGGTGATCTGCTTTTTCAGGCCGGCGACGCGAATCTCGAAGAACTCGTCCAGGTTGCTGGAAAAGATCAGCAGGAACTTGAGCCGCTCCAGCAGCGGGTAGGACTCGTCCAGCGCCTGCTCCAGCACGCGGATGTTGAACTGCAGTTGCGACAGCTCGCGATGGATGTACAGGCTGCTGTCATCCAGGTTGGGAATGACAATCGCAGGGGCCACGGGGGCCTCGGGCACCACCGGCGGCGTAGGCACGGCCTCATGCTCCGGCGGTGTTTCGGCGACCTGCTCGACCACGGGCTGAGCGTCTTTTACGGCAACTTCAGAGAGTCCTTCGGTATTCATCACAAGTTCCTGGGAGGCTATTTCTGCTCTCGTAACAATTGGGCGGCGCGCACAGCAAAGTAAGTCAGGATGCCATCAGCTCCTGCACGTTTGAAAGCGGTCAAGGACTCAAGGATCACTCCTTCGCCCAACCAGCCGTTCTGGATTGCCGCCATGTGCATGGCGTACTCGCCGCTGACCTGATAGACAAAGGTCGGTACTTTGAATTCGTCTTTGACCCGGCAAAGAATGTCGAGGTAAGGCATGCCCGGCTTGACCATGACCATATCAGCCCCTTCTGACAAGTCCGCCGCCACTTCGTGCAAGGCTTCCTCGCTGTTGGCCGGGTCCATCTGATAAGAGGCCTTGTTGGCCTTGCCCAGATTCAGCGCCGAGCCGACCGCATCACGGAACGGGCCGTAATAGGCGCTGGCGTACTTGGCCGAGTAGGCCATAATCCGCACATTGACATGACCGGCCACTTCAAGCGCCTCACGGATCGCCTGGATGCGACCGTCCATCATGTCCGACGGCGCCACCACCTGGGCACCGGCCTCGGCGTGAGACAACGCCTGCCTGACCAGTGCATCGACGGTAATGTCATTCTGCACATAGCCTTCTTCATCGAGAATGCCGTCCTGCCCATGCGTGGTGAACGGGTCCAGCGCCACGTCGGTGATCACGCCCAGTTCCGGGAAACGGGCACGCAGGGCACGGGTCGCGCGCTGGGCGATGCCATCGGGGTTCCAGGCTTCGGCGGCGTCCAGGGACTTGAGCCCGGCAGGCGTGACCGGGAACAGCGCCAGCGCCGGAATACCCAGCTCGACCCACTTGGCGGCTTCTTCAAGCAAAAGGTCGATGGTCAGGCGCTCTACCCCGGGCATCGATGCCACGGCCTCGCGACGGTTCTCACCGTCCAGCACGAACACCGGCAGGATCAGGTCATCAATGGTCAGCACGTTTTCACGCACCAGCCGACGAGAGAACTCATCACGGCGATTGCGACGCAGACGGGTAGCGGGGAACAGACGATTGGCGGGGGTAAAGCTCACGGCAGACTCCTGAGCCCGCGCTGACGGGCGAGCGTGACAGTTATAGACGGCCATTATGACGAACAGATGACAGATATGTGCACCTGCGTCCCGTCGTCGCAGTCATTGTCGTTGCAGGAAATGTTCACGTCGAGACACATCTCGATACTTTCCTGAATGTGTCCGAAGGGTTAGGCTGCGCGTTCATTTCGCCAGCACCCAGACAATGCTCCAGCAATTTCTCCATGACTTCGGCTACCTGGCCTTGTTTATCGGCACGTTCTTCGAAGGCGAAACCATCCTCGTGCTCGCAGGCTTCCTGGCGTTCCGTGGCTACATGGACATCAATCTGGTGGTGGTGGTGGCGTTCTGCGGCAGCTACGCGGGCGATCAGTTGTGGTACTTCATGGGGCGCAAGCACGGCCGCAGGCTACTGGCGCGAAAACCTCGCTGGCAGTTGATGGGCGATCGGGCGCTGGAGCACATTCGCCGGCATCCGGACATCTGGGTCCTGAGTTTTCGCTTCGTCTACGGCTTGCGCACAGTCATGCCGGTGGCCATCGGGCTGTCGGGCTATCCGCCGGGCCGCTATCTGTTGCTCAACGGTATCGGCGCGGCGATCTGGGCCACTGCCCTGGCCGCCGCCGCGTACCACTTCGGCGCGGTGCTCGAAGGCATGCTGGGCAGCATCAAGAAATATGAATTGTGGGTACTCGGTGCCCTGCTGGTGCTGGGGTTGTGCCTGTGGCTGCGTCGACGTATCAAGAATGCACGGCTGGCCAGGAAAGTCCTCGAAGCCGAACGGCTGGAGCAAGCCAGGACCCACGAGCCTACGACGCCAGCCGAGTGACCCGGCTGCGACAGCAATACAGCCCGATGCCACTGAGCAGGCTGTAGCTGAGCAACCCAACCCAGGCCACGGGGCTGGCCGGCCACAACCCCACCAGCGGCGCCAGCCACACCAGTGGTAAATTCAGGACCAGCCGCAACAGCTCCAGCCTCAGGGCCCACGGGCGATTCTCCAGGGCCACGCCCAACACAAACAAACCCAGCGCCACCGTGCCCCAACCCAACACCAGGGCAGCAACCGACAGGCTGTTCTCCAGGTTCATCAGGTAACTGCCCAGCGCAATGTAGGTACAGAACTGCAACGCCACGTACCACTGCTGGCGGCCGTCCAGCGGCACCTCGAATTTGCGGAACTGACTCAGGTCCGGCTTGTTCAGCGGGTACCGCGCCGCCACATCCGCCGGACGCCAACCGGTGGGCATAAACCAGATCCGTAGCTTGTCTCGCCAGCGCTCTGCCCGTCGCGCATCCGCCCACAATTGCGCATAGAACTGCAGGTTGGCCCACAACGGATTCCAGCTCGCCAGCGGCGTGGTCACGCCAAAAATCACCGGTTCGTTAGCGTCTTCTTCCTGAAAGGTGCGAAACAGACGGTCCCAAATAATGAACACCCCGCCGTAATTGCGATCCATGTAAAGAGGGTTCTGTGCATGGTGGGCGCGATGATTGGACGGCGTAACGAAACACCACTCCAGCCAGCCGAGCTTGGGGATGTGTTGGGTGTGGACCCAGAACTGATACAGCAGATTCAACGCCGCCACGCTGACGAACACCACCAGGGGCACGCCGGCCACCGCCAGCGGCAGGTAGAAAATCCAGCTCAACACAAACCCGGTGCTGGTCTGGCGCAACGCCGTGGAGAGGTTGTAGTCCTCGCTCTGATGATGGACCGAATGGGCCGCCCAGAGGATGTTGCGCTCATGGCCCATGCGGTGCAGCCAGTAATAACAGAAGTCGTAGAACACGAAGGCCAATACCCAGACCCAGGCCTGGTCGGCAGACAAGTGGATAACGGCCAGGTGTTCCAAGGCAAACGCGTAGGTCACCAACCCCACGCCCTTGGTCAGCAAACCGGTCGTGGTGGAGAGCACGCCGGTGCTCAGGCTGTTGATGGCGTCTGCCACGCGGTAATGGCTCACACCCCGCCAGCGGTCGGCCAGCAACTCGACGGCAATCAGCACAAAGAAAAACGGCACGGCATACAGAATGAAATTCATGACGCAACCCGAGCAGACAA
>NZ_WUUD01000032.1:438447-445376 GCF_009831705.1 Pseudomonas sp. PICF6
CCATGAATCTGGAGAAAAGCCCATGAGCAAAAAAGTTGCAGTGATCCTTTCCGGCTGTGGCGTGTATGACGGTGCAGAGATCCAAGAAAGCGTGATCACCTTGCTGCGCCTCGACCAGCGCGGCGCACAGGTGCAGTGTTTCGCCCCCGACATCGCGCAGTTGCAGGTCATCAATCACCTGACCGGCGAGCAGATGCCCGAGAGCCGCAACGTATTGGTGGAGTCCGCCCGGATCGCTCGGGGCAATGTAAAGGATTTGCGCGAAGCCAACGTCGAGGACTTCGACGCGCTGATCGTGCCTGGCGGTTTCGGCGCGGCGAAGAACCTCTCCAACTTTGCCGTCGAAGGCGCGGGCTGCTCCGTCCAGCCGGAGGTTCTGGCGCTGACCGAAGCCTTTGCCGAGGCCGGAAAACCGGTGGGGCTGATCTGCATTTCCCCGGCCCTGGCGGCAAAAATCTATGGTCCGGGGGTGACCTGTACCATTGGCACAGATACCGACACTGCCGCCGCCGTTACCAAAATGGGCGGCATCCACGAAGACTGCGCTGTCACCGATATCGTCGAAGACACTGCGCGCAAGCTGGTCAGCACGCCGGCCTACATGCTGGCGCAGAACATCAGCGAAGCGGCTTCGGGGATCAATAAACTGGTGGACCGGGTGCTGGAGTTGACTCACGAGAATGACGAGTAACACCACCCTTCAATGTGGGAGCGAGCCTGCTCGCGAAGGCGTCAGTTCAGTTGATGTATCTGTTTGCTGACACACCGTCATCGCGAGCAGGCTCGCTCCCACAAGAGGTCCGAGCAGACTCAGGAAGTTCGGGCCAAGCGCGTCAGTATCCGATCCAGCGCATTGGCGAACCCTTGCTTGTCCCGCTCGCTATACGCTGCCGGCCCGCCGCCCATATGGCCCTGCTCACGCAAGTCGGTGAACAGGTTGCGCACCGCCAGCCGATCACCCATGTTCTGCGCATCGAACTCCTTGCCCCGCGGATCCAGTGCCGCAACCCCCTTCTTCACCAGCCGGTCAGCCAACGGTACGTCGCTGCAGATCACCAGCTCACCCGGCACGGCATGCTCCACCAGGTAATCGTCCGCCGCGTCAGGCCCGCTGGGCACCACGATCAGCTTCACGCAGGCCAAGGCCGGCTTGATCTGCGGTTGGCCGGCCACCAGCACCACTTCGAAGCGGCGTTTCAAGGCGAACTTGACCACCAGTTCCTTCGCGGCCTTGGGGCAGGCGTCGGCGTCGATCCATACACGCATTGAGTTTTTCCTCTAATTAAAAGCATCGCGGGCAAGCCTTGCTCTCACAGGCGAATACTGACTGTGGGAGCAAGGCTTGCCCGCGATTATGAGCGCAGCGAATGCTGTTCAGGAAACCTGGACCCTACGCTTCTCCGCCACCCGACTGCGCCCGTACAACACCAAAATGGCCACGATCGCCACCACTTGGGCGGCCAAGGAATAAGCATCGGCGTGAATGCCCAGCCAGTCGAAATCGAAGAACGCCACCGGACGGGTGCCAAAGATCCCGGCTTCTTGCAGCGCCTTCACGCCATGACCGGCAAAAACCACCGACAGCGCGCAGAGCAATCCGGCATTGATGCTGAAAAACAACGCCAGCGGCAGTTTCGCCGAGCCGCGCAGAATCACCCAGGCCAACCCCACCAACAGCACCAGCGCCGTGGCGCCGCCAGCCAACACGGCATCATGCCCGGCGGGACCGGCTTGCAGCCACAGGGTTTCGTAGAACAGGATCACTTCGAACAGCTCGCGATAGACCGAGAAAAACGCCAGGATCGCAAAACCGAAACGTCCGCCGCCGCCCACCAGACTGCTCTTGATGTAATCCTGCCAGGCCGCCGCGTGACGTCGGTCGTGCATCCACACACCCAGCCACAGCACCATCACACTGGCAAACAAGGCCGTTGCGCCTTCGAGCAATTCGCGCTGGGCGCCGCTGACGTCAATCACATAGGCGGCCAGCCCCCAGGTCGCCAGACCAGCCAGCAGCGCCAGCCCCCAACCGACGTTGACGCTGCGAACCGCTGACTGTTGACCGGTATTGCGCAGGAACGCCAGGATCGCCGCCAGCACCAGAATCGCTTCCAGCCCTTCGCGAAGCAGAATCAGCAAGCCCGAGATGTAACTCAACGACCAGCTCAAACCGTCGCCACCCAGCAAATTCGCCGACTCCGTCAGCTTGGCCTTGGCCGCGTCCAGGCGCTGCTCGGCCTGCTCGACCGACAAGCCATCCTGCAACGACTGACGGTAGGCCATCAGCGCTTTTTCAGTGTCCTTGCGCACATTGGCATCGACGTTATCCAGCGAACTTTCCACCAGCTCGAAACCTTCCAGGTAAGCGGCTACCGACAAGTCATAGGCTTGGTCGTGATCACCGGCGCGATACGCCGCGATGCTCTTGTCCAGGGTGGTGGCGGTGTAGTCGAGCAACTGCGCCGGGCCACGCTGCACTTGTGGCGGCTGGGCACGCTGGGCGCGAAAGGTGGCTGCCGCTTCAGGGCCCTGCGCCGCGAGGATTTCGGCCGGTGTCTGGCGCGCCAGATCAGCGAGGTTAAAGGTCTGTCCGCTTTTAGCGGCCGCCGGATCGGCGCTGAAGCTGGCGATGTACGTCGCCAGGTCCCAGCGCTGACGGTCGTCGAGCTGATCGGCAAAGGCCGGCATGTCAGTGCCTTCGACGCCCATGCCAAGCGTGTTGTAGATCGCGTAGAGACTCAGATGATCCAGGCGCGCCCCATCGCGCAGGTTGGCGGGTGCAGGCTCCAGGCCGACACCGGCGGGACCGTCGCCAGCCCCGCTGTCACCGTGGCACACCGAGCAATTTTGCGCATACAGCGGCGCACCGCGGGCCGGGTCCGGGGTGATCACCGGCGCCTGACTGACCTCATACGCCACCGCCAGTCTGGCCCCCAGTTGCCGCGCCAGGCGGGCGACCTCATCGCCGTCCTGATGCGCGGTGATGGCGCTGCGCAAGGCGCCGACGCCTTGTGTCAGCTCTGCTTTTTCAGGTTTGGCTGGCAGCGCAACGATCAGCCCTTCCAGGCGCTGGGTAAATTCCAGTTGCTCGCGGTATTCAGACTCGTCGACAACCTTGCCCGCCTGCACCGTCGCCGGATAATCCGCCCCGATGTAATCCAGTAAATGCAGCGCCTGGGGGGCGCCCTCCAGGGTGTCGGCCAATAGATTGGCGCTGCATAGCGCAAACAACGGCAGCGCTAGCCAGGCCAGAAAACGGTACGGGGCAGTCATGAATGACTCTCAGATGGAAATAAGAAGTAACACATTGTTCACTTCCAATGACCTTGACTCAAGGGTTGATGTGTTTCTGAAGCAGATTTCATCGGATCTTCACGCTTGGAAGTGATGTCACAAAAACCGCATTACGAGATTAAAAAGCCATTACATAGCCAACGGCCATGTTTATAATCCCGCCGCCCTCTTATTGTCCGAAGGCATAAAAGCTCCTCCGGTTATGAGGAACCGACAGCGCCCGGCGCTCGTCCGTGGATCGTCCCAGCCCGACCCGCACCCCCGGCTGATACCTCAGGGAAGAAGTATTCATGGCATCCCGTGCCGCTCTTTCGATCGCCCTCGGCGCGATCACCTTGTTGTCTGGCTGCTCTGCGTTTCGCAACTACGACAGCGAATTGGCCCAGACCAATCAGCAACTGGCTTCCGGCAACGTCGACGCGGCGTTGACCCTGCTGGAGAAGAACAACACCAGCCAAGACAAAGACCTGCTGTATTTCTTCGAAAAAGGCGAACTGTTGCGCGCCAAGGGCGACCTGCCCGGCAGTCAGGCTGCCTGGTCCAGCGCCGATCAGCAGGTGGGTCAGTGGGAAGATGCAGTCAAGCTCGACACAGGCAAATATCTGGCACAGTTCGGCAGCTTTCTGGTCAACGATAAAGTTCGACGCTACGAAGGCTATGACTACGAAAAGGTCATGCTGACCACGCAGATGGCCCTGAACCAGCTGGCCGTGAACGACTTCGACGGCGCGCGGATGCAGATCAAGAAAACCCACGAGCGCGAAGCGGTGATTGCCGACCTGCGGGACAAGGAATACCTCAAGCGCGAGGAAGACGCCGAGAAGCAAGGGGTCAAGACCGAGTACAAGGACCTGCAGGGCTACCCGGTGGCCAGCCTCGACGCGCCGGAAGTGATCAGCCTGAAAAACAGCTATCAGAGTGCGTTCAGCCATTACCTAGCCGGGTTCGTCTATGAAGCCTTGGGCGAAAAAGACCTGGCCGCTCCGGGTTATCGCAAAGCCGCCGAACTGCGTCCGAATACGCCGTTGCTGGAGCAGGCATTGATCAACCTCGACAAGCCCGCTGGCAAGAAGGATGAAAGCGACATCCTGATTGTGGTGCAGAGCGGCCTGGCGCCGTCCCGGGACTCGATCCGCATTCCCCTGCCCCTGCCCATCAGCGGCAATGTGGTGATCACGCCACTGTCATTCCCCCTGATCAAGCCTGACACCTCCACCGCCACGTTCACTCAAATCGGTGTCGACGGTCGTCAACTGGACCTGACCCAGCTCAACAGCACCACAGCCATGTCCCGCCGCGCCCTGCGCGACGACATGCCCGGCATCATCCTGCGCACAACCGTGCGCGCGATCACCCGTGGCGTGGCGCAAAAACAGATCAACGAAACCAATCCCCTGGCCGGCCTCGCGGTGGGCCTGACCTCGGCCGTGCTGGAAGGCGCGGACACCCGGACCTGGCGTACCCTGCCGGACTACACCCAAGTGGTGCGTCTGCGCCTGAAAAAAGGTGAACACCACGTCACCTTGCCGAGCGCGGTGGGCGGTTCGGTGGTCAAGGTTACCGTCGATCAGCGTTACCAGGTCATCAGCCTGCGGGCGGTGGGCAATCAGGTCTTCGCCGGTGGCCTGGCCGCCCAGGTGATCCCGAGCACCAACCCGACCGCCGTCGCCAGCATCAAGCAACCTTAAGAACGGAGTCTTGTTCAAATGCGTTTAAAACTGATCACCCTCGGTGTCCTGGCCTTGCTGGCCGGTTGCGCCACCCCTGCGCCGCCGGAGCCGGGCAGCGCCGCCAGCAAAGTCGTGGCCATGGGCAAGCAGAAAAACATCGTGGTCGGCGCCATGCGCGTGGCCCGGGAAAACGGCTACCTGACCGTCAATGTGCAGTTGAGCAACACCAGCTTCAACAACAAGACGATGTACTACCGCTTTGCCTGGTTGGGACCGGAAGGCTTTCCGGTTGCCGAGGAAGAAACCTGGAAAAGCCTGACGCTGTACGGCGAACAAACCAGTTTCCTGCCGGCTATCGCACCGACCCCCAAGGCTGTGGATTTCCGATTGGAAATCAATACGCCTTGAGCCACACACCTGTGGGAGCGAGCTTGCTAGCGATAGCAATGCATCAACCAGCAATGCGCTTGGCTGACAGACCGCTATCGCGAGCAGGCTCGCTCCCACAAAAGGCTCTACTGACTGGCACCACGCGTTAACCCTAATTTTTCAGCTTTCGAGAGCACTCCCATGTTTGTACGCATTTCATCCCTCGCCCTGGCCGCCCTGCTGGTCAGCGGCTGCGCCAACAACTCTCCGGTCCTGGGCAGCAAGAACATCAGCTACGGCGACACCAAGGCCGTGGAAACCGTGACCAACGAATTCGGCTCCACCGACCTGCAAATGATCGCCGAGTCCATGACCCGCTCCCTGGCCCAGTCCGGCATTCTGCAGGGCCGCCCGGTGGTTCAGGTCTATGACGTGAAGAACAAGACCAGCGAGTACATCGACACCCGCGAGATCACCACCAGCATCAAGACCCAATTGATGAAGACCGGTGCGGCACGTTTCGCCAGCGACAACAACGCCATGGACAGCCAGGTTGACCAGCTCAAGCTGCAAAACCAGAGCGGCCTGTACAAGAAAAGCACCGTGGCCAAGACCGGCAACATGATCGCGGCCAAATACCGCCTCGAAGGCTCCATCAGCTCGATCGTCAAGCGCAGCAGCGACTACAAGGACGTCTTCTACAAATTCAGCCTGCAATTGATCGACGTCGAAAGCGGTCTGGCCGAGTGGATGGACGAGAAAGAAATCCGCAAGACCACGGAGCGCTAAGCCATGCGCACATGGATCGGCATCATGGCCCTGGCCTGCGCATTCGGCGCCCAGGCGGCCCCGAAAGTCGCGGTCACTGACCTGGCGTACCAGCAACGGGTGGAGGAATACATCCACACCGTTTCGGCCCAGAGCAACTTCCAGGCGAACCCTTACAGCGCCAGCGCTTCGTCGAGCTACGACGAGATGGAAGCCACCACCAGCTACATCGAGCAAGGCGAACTGCGCAAGTTCACCGGCGACATCAAGGGCGAAATCCTGCGCAGCGGGATGTTCCAGCTCGTGCAAGGCACGCCCCACACCGCTTCGTCCACGGGCGACGTCTATGACGTGATCAAGCGAATCAAGGCCGGGCACTTCAAGGGCGCCGATTACGTGCTGTTCGGCACCGTATCGGACATCGACTTCACCCGCGACATCAATGAACTGGCCAATACCAACAGCTACTCGGCGGTGCTCGCCTTGACCCTGGTGGCGGACTTCAGCCTGATCAACACCAAAACCTACGAAATCACCTCGGCCTTCACCGCCATGGGTGAAGGCCAGGACACCAAGCTGCTGAATCACCGGGACGTACGCATCAACCTCAACCGCCCGCGAGTCGTGCGCGAGGTGTCCAAGGCCCTGGGTGAGGACGTAGCGCGGCAACTGAGCGAACAACTTGGCGGGCCGAACTACGAACAAGCCGGCGAGCCTGCGCCGCGCAACAACCTGCCACGGGATACCGCGCCGGTCATTTTGCGCTAAGCGGTTCAGCGATTATTTTGTGGCGAGGAGATTTATCCCCGCCACATTGGAACCGGCGGG
>NZ_WUUD01000032.1:445386-446928 GCF_009831705.1 Pseudomonas sp. PICF6
CGAATTGTCGCCAGCAACCCCGCCGCACCAATGAACAGCCCGGCAAAGGTGCGGTTCATTCGACGCTGCTGTTTCGGAGTGCGCAGCAGGCGCAGGACTTTGGATGCCAGCCCGGTGTACCCGGCCATGACGATGAGGTCGACGCAAACCATCGTCACACCCAGGATCAGGTATTGCTTGATCAGCGGGGCATGGGGGTCGATGAATTGAGGCAACACCGCAAGCATGAACACCAATGCCTTGGGGTTGCTGATGTTGACCAGAAAACCGCGAAACACCAGCGCCAAAGGCTTGCCGATAGGCCGCACGGCCGCGTCATCACTGAGATCGCCCGGGATGGCTCGCCACTGCTTGACGCCCAGATAAACCAGATAGGCCACACCAAACCACTTGATCGCATAAAACGCGGTCGCCGATGCGGTGAGGACCGCGCCGACACCGGCGGCGACAATCACGATTTGCAACGCCAGACCCAATTGCAGGCCCAGGGCATTCCAGTAGCCGCGCCAGAAACCGTATTGCAGACCGCTGGACATCGATGCGATGGCACCAGCACCCGGCGAAAGACTGATCACCCAGCAAGCGGCGAAAAACGCCAGCCATGTTTCCAGCACCATTGCACACCTCGGCTCAGATTCGTTGAACCACTAAGCTAATGCGCCGCCGGACGGTTGACCACAGATATTTAACGATCGAGACCCGCTTATTCGACGAACCCGCCGACCGGAAACGCCTCGTTGCCGCGCCAGCGTCGAACTGAACGTTGGAAGAACAGGCTGTTGGGCACTTGCACCATGGAACTGCCCGTACCGAGTTCCTCGGGTTCGATCAAGGTGGTGTAAAGCAGGTTGATGGCCACCACCCGCCCCTTGATGCCGGGCTTGTCGGTGGACTCCACCAGCTCAACTACATCGCCCAGACGAAACGGCCCGACGGTGTAGATCAAAATGGCGCACAACAGATTGGACAGTACGCTCCAGATGGCGAAGAACGCCACCGCCGCCACCGCGACGAACCCCGACAGCGCGGTCCACAGCACCGTGGCCGAGACGCCCAGGCGTTCAAGCACCACCAGCACCGCGCTGCCCATGATCAGCCAGCGCAGCACACCCCGCAGGATGATCACCAACTGGGACGGTAACGGGTAGCGCTCGGCAAGGCCCGTGAGGGCCCGCGCCACGCAACGCTGTGCGATGTAGCCGGCCAGCAGGATCAGCAGTATTTGCACACCGAGCCAGATCGGCTCGACCCACATGACGGGTATCGGCAAAGCCAAGGCTTCCATCAGGACAATGCCTCCAGCTCCGCTTGCAGGTTTTCCAGCAGTTCCAGGGCTTGCATCCACGCCTCCTCAAGCTCCGCTTCCCGAACCTTCAGCCTGGCCTGTTCGGCCAGCAGATCGCGCAACTCATCCTTGCGCGCCGCTTCGTAGAGACCGCTGTCGCCGAGGCTGGTTTCGATCTTTTGCAGTTTTTCATGCAGCTTGCCCAGTTCGACTTCGAGCTTGTCGGCCTCACGCTTGTGAGGCGCCAACTGCTGACG
>NZ_WUUD01000032.1:446938-478200 GCF_009831705.1 Pseudomonas sp. PICF6
GGCGGCGGCCTGGCGCTGGGCTTTCTTGTCGGTCTTGTCCGGGTTAGCCGGCGTGGTACTGACCGGTGCGTTGCGCTGACGGTAATCCACCAGCCAACGGGCATAGTCTTCCAGATCACCGTCGAACTCTTCGACCTTGCCGTCGGCCACCAGGAAAAAATTATCCGTGGTGCTCTTGAGCAAATGCCGGTCGTGAGACACCACCAGCACCGCGCCGCTGAATTCCTGCAAGGCCATGGTGAGGGCCAGGCGCATTTCCAGATCGAGGTGGTTGGTCGGTTCGTCGAGCAGCAACAGGTTCGGCCGGCCCCAGGCGATCAATGCCAGCGCCAGGCGAGCCTTTTCACCACCGGAAAAATTCAGTACCGGCTCATCGATGCGCGCACCACGAAAGTCGAAACCACCGAGGAAATCACGCAGGGTCTGCTCGCGTTCGTTCGGTGCCAGACGCTGCAAATGCAGCAGCGGGCTGGCCTTGGCGTCGAGAGAATCGAGCTGATGTTGGGCGAAGTAACCGACCACGGTGTTCTCGCCCCGGGTCAGACGCCCGGCCAGGGGCTCGAGCTCGCCGGAGAGATTCTTGATCAGGGTCGACTTACCAGCACCGTTCGGGCCCAGCAGGCCGATCCGCGCACCAGGGGTCAGCTGCAGCTTGACCTTCTCCAGCACGGTCTTGTCGCCATAACCCAGACGCGCATCCGACAGGTCGATCAGCGGGCTGGAAATCTTGGTCGATTCGCGGAAAACAAAATCAAACGGTGAATCGACGTGGGCCGCGGACAGTTCTTCCATCCGCTCCAGTGCCTTGATCCGGCTCTGGGCCTGACGGGCCTTGGTGGCCTGGGCCTTGAACCGGGCGATGTAGCTTTCCATGTGCGCACGCTGCGCCTGCTGCTTCTCGTAGGCCTGCTGTTGCTGGGCCAGGCGTTCGGCACGGGCCCGCTCGAATGCGCTGTAGCCGCCACGGTACAAGGTGAGCTTGCGCTGGTCGACATGGGCGACATGATCCACCACCGCGTCGAGGAAATCGCGGTCATGGGAAATCAGCAGCAATGTGCCGGGATAGCTCTTGAGCCAGTCTTCGAGCCAGATGATGGCGTCGAGGTCCAAGTGGTTGGTGGGCTCATCGAGCAGCAGCAGGTCCGAAGGGCACATCAGGGCCTGGGCCAGGTTCAAGCGCATCCGCCAGCCACCGGAGAAATCCCCAACCTGACGGTCCATCTGCTCATTGGTAAACCCAAGGCCTGCCAGCAGCTTGCGTGCGCGGGCATCGGCGGTGTAGCCGTCGGCGCTGTCGAGCTCCGCGTGCAGACGGGCCTGTGCGGCGCCATCGTGTGCCGCCTCGGCCGCCGCCAGGTCGCGCTGGACCTGACGAAGGCGCAGGTCGCCGTCAAGCACGTAGTCCACCGCCAGGCGCTCAAGGGTGTCGACCTCTTGGCGCATGTGGGCGATACGCCAATCGGCGGGCAGCAGGCAATCGCCCGAGTCCGGGTGCAGTTCACCTCGAAGCAAGGCGAACAGGCTCGATTTGCCGGCGCCGTTGGCACCGATGAGGCCAGCTTTGTGGCCGGCGTGCAGGGTCAGCTCGGCGTCTTCTAGCAGACGTTGCGGGCCACGCTGTAAAGTCAGGTTCTGAAGTCGAATCATAATGGCGGCGGAGTCTACCAGCTTCGCTCGCAACTGGCGCGAGTAGCACGATGTCCTCTGATCTATGGAGCTTTTCCCTCGACCTCTACGCCAAGCCTGGTGTGGAACAAACCTGCCTGGCGCTGCAGGGCGCCGGCGCCAATGTCTGCCTGCTGCTTTGCGGGCTGTGGCTGGAACAGCGCGGGGTAGCCTGCACTGAACAAAGACTGCAACAGCTTCAGCAATGGGTCGGCCCTTGGGACACGGACGTCGTTCAGCCCTTGCGCACGCTCCGTAGCCAATGGAAAGCCCGCGCCCTTCAAGACACGGCACTCGATAGCCTGCGCGAGCAGGTCAAGCGACTGGAACTGGAAGCCGAGCGACGATTGCTGGAGCGACTGGAGACTGCGACCAAGGAATGGCCTGGGGAACAACCCAAAGATTCAGCGCAATGGCTGCAAGGACTCGTGGCGGGCGCCGACCAAGGGAACCGCGACGCGCTGCATCAGCTGCGCGTCGCGGCGTCCGGCACTTAGGAAGCGCGGGTTGGGGTGTTGCTGCTCGGCGCCGGGGCGGCGCTCGGGTTCAGCGCCGGGGTCGCAGTGCTGGCGGTTGGCGCAGGGGTCGCTGCAGGCGCCGGAGTCGATGTCGCAGGCTTGGCCGCCGGAGCAGTCGAAGGTTTTGCGGCAGCAGGCGTTTTCACGGCGGGTTTCGCAGCAGGCTTGGCCACAGGCTTGGCGGCGGCAGGCTTCGCGGCGGGTTTGGCAGCAGCCGGCTTGGCAGCCGGTTTAGCCGCAGCTTTGGCAGGTGCTTTGACAGCGGCTGGCTTGGCAGCGGGTTTAGCTGCAACTTTGGCGGGCGCTTTGGCAGCGGCTGGCTTGGCAGCCGGTTTGGCGGCGGGCTTGGCAGCAGCCGTTTTTGTAGCAGCTGGCTTGGCAGCCGGTTTAGCCGCGGCGGTTTTTGTCGCTGCGGGTTTGGCGGCGGCTGTTTTAGCGGTCGGTTTAGCAGCTGGCTTGGCGACAGGTTTAGCGGCTGGCTTGGCCGCCACTTTGGCCGCCGGCTTGGCGACAGCTTTAACGGCGGTTTTTTTCGCAGCAGGTTTTGCCGCGCTGGCAGCAACCGGTTTTTTCGCAGCCGGTTTAGCGGCTGGTTTGCTCGCTGCTTTGGCCGGCGCTTTTGCGGCCGGTTTGGCAGCTACTTTGGTCGGTGTTTTTGTCGCGACAGGTTTAGCGGCCGGTTTTCTGGCCGATACAGCGGCAGCGGCAGGCTTGGCAGCACGAAGGCTCAGTGCCTTGCCCACGGCTTCTTGCACACGACCGACGCCTTGGGCCAGTTTCAGGCTTTCCTGGGCATCACGCTTGAGTTGCAGAATATAGGCGCGGGTTTCGGACTGACGATCCTTCAAGGCATCGAGCAGGTCTTCGAGTTCTTTCACAGCGTCTTTGGCCTTGGCTTGTGCCTTGGCCTTGCCAGCGGTGGCCGCGTCTTGCAGTTTGGTGCGCGACTTGTGCAGTTTTTCCTGCGCTTTGCCGCGTTGTTTTTCCAGTTTGGCGAGCAGTTTTTCAGCATCAGCCAGGGCTTGGGAGCAGGCGTTTTCCAGATGCTCGAGCAGACTGCCCGAAAGTTGTTGGAGCAAGTGCAACGGAGTGTTTACTGGCTTCTTGGTGGCCGACATGGTTTACCTCCTGACTGACGTGAGTGCGGCTCATACTAGACCTCTGCTGCAACCGCCGCTAGGGCATGTTGACAGTACACAAGACGTTGCGTTGCAAGGGACGAAAAATCTTCTACCCCACTGCCGGGGCAAACCACCTTTGCGGATATCGGCACTGGCATAATCCCCTCCATTCGAGGCCGGAGAACACTACATGTCGCGTCACTTGTTTTTATTCCTTTGCATGGTTTGCTCCATGGCTCAGGCCGCAGAAAAAACCAGCGCAAACGACGCTCATGACTTGGCGTACAGCCTGGGGGCAAGCCTGGGTGAACGTCTGCGCCAGGATGTGCCCGACCTGCAGATCCAGGCGTTGGTCGAGGGTCTGCAACAGGCCTATCTGGGCAAACCGCTGGCCCTGAAAGATGAGCGCATCGAACAGATACTGGCCGACCATCAGGCACGGCTGACGTCGTCATCGGCGACGCCGCAGATCGAAGCGGCACTGAAAACCGAGCAGAAATTTCTTGAGGAGGAAAAAGCCCGGCCCGGTGCACAGCAACTGGCAGATGGCATTCTGTTGACCGAACTCAAGCCCGGCAATGGCGCCAAGGCCGGCCCTCACGGCAAGGTCCAGGTGTTGTATGTCGGTCGATTGCCAGACGGCACCGTGTTTGATTCCAACGGGCAGGCGCAGTGGTTCAGTCTCGACAGCGTGATTGACGGTTGGCGCAGTGCATTGCCGCAAATGCCGGTAGGCGCAAAATGGCGACTGGTCATTCCTTCGACCCTGGCCTACGGCGCCGAAGGAGCCGGGGATGTCATCCCCCCGTTCACGCCGCTGGTGTTTGAAATCGAGTTGCTGGGCGCGACGACCTGAAGTTGACTCCAAAAAAAACGGTGCGCAATGCGCACCGTTCTTTTGATTCTGCAAAAATCCTCAAGCCTGGGCCGGCGCTTCTTCCTTGTGGGAGTTGTGCAGCACTTCGATCAGGCAGTCTTCCAGTTCGAAACGCTCGTGCAGCAAGCCACCCAGTTCCTTGAATTTTTCCGCTACGCATTTGCCTTCATCACACAGGTCATTGAAGGCCAGCAGTTTTTCGGTGATGACGTCGATACGCGGGTAGATTTGCTCGGCGAGCTCCAGGCCACGTTTATCGTTGAAGGCCTTGGCCTCACTCGTCAGTTGTTCGTATATCTCGAAATGACCGGCTGACACGTAGTCGACCAGCACACCGCAGAACTCCTGCAACGGCTTGCGGCTTTCACTCAGCGCTTCAGGCCTGTCGCCGAGAGCATCATAGGCCCGAACCAGTTCGTGACGCTCCTGCAACCAGCGGTCGATCAGCAGATGCACCCCACCCCAGCGTTCCTGAGCATTCTGACAACTTTCGAGCATGGTGATTTCTTCCCTTGTGAGTCATGCCCCTCGCAGCCTGCGCACCGCCTGAAATGATCAGGGACAAGCCAGACACAACATGATCGAGCGGCATAAATCCGATAACACGTGCGGGCCAGATTATGCCCGCACGACAACCGCTTCAAGGTACGCAGGAGATAAAGTTCATACAAGTGTTTAATCCATGACCCGGACCAGTTGCGACGTTGTGCCGCTGAGCGGTCGTATCAGAGCGTTCCAGACAAGGCGCAGCAACAGATAGGACATCACAAAAGACACGGCGAGAAAAAACAACAGGCTCCATTCGGGAAGACTCAGATCGAACAGGGTCCAAGTGATGCTCGCGCAGTCGATCGCCCCCTCGAGTACACGATGTACAGCGCCCCACCACGAACTCACTGCCTTGAGGTGATCGATACAATCGGGCAACTGCTCCAGCGAGTCGCCTTGCACCAGAACCTGACGCCATGCCAGCGTCAACCCGCTCGACGCGAAAACCAGTCCCATCGCCCCGTAGCAGATGCTGCCTTTCTGAGCAGGACCATGCAGGCATGCGGCGAGACAGTTCATCAAAAACAGCATCAGGCACAACCGTTGCAAAACACACAGGCTGCAAGGCGTCAGACCTACCGCATATTCAAGGTAACTGGCGATACCAAAAACCAGAGCGGCGGCGATGAAAGCCATGAAAAACAAGAAGCGTGAGCAAGCCAAAGACATGGCGGTTCCGTAACAGAAGAGACAGGCCGTTACGGTAGAGGAAAGGCCGCCGGCCTTTCAAGGCGGGGCCGTGCAGACACTTCACCAGGGGTGTAGGGAATTCCCGACAAGCAAGAGAAGATTAAGCGCAGCTTGCTGTAGGACTTTACCGAAGGCATTGCTAACGCCATTAGGGGCATCAATAAACACGTGGCGAGGGAGCTTGCTCCCTCGCCACAATGATTCATACAACCCTCAAGAACGACTCACTCTCTCTCAAGTGGCCAAAACCTGAGCCGGGACCGGCAGTGGCGCGGCCAGCAAGCGCTCATCCAGTAACCCCAAGCCTTCCTGGAAGAGCTGGTTGCTGCGCTCGGCATCCCCCAGTTGCGCCAGCAGTCGCGCCAGTTCGGCGCAGGCCTCGGGATTGCGCTGCAGGCGCAAACTGCTTTCCAGATAATCCCGTGCCTTGCCCCACAAACTGTTTTGCAGGCACAGGCGGCCCAGTGTCAGCAGCAGGCCAGGGTCGTTCGGATGATCCTTGAGCCAGCCTTCTGCCGCTTGCAGTTGGCGGCCCGGATCATTGCCTCGGACCAACCCGTACAGGCGCGCCAGGTGACTGTCATAGTGACGTTTGAGCGCCGCCCGTAGCACCTCTTCGGCCTCGGCCTGCGCCCCGAGTTGCCGCAGTTGCTCGGCATAGGCCAGCACCAGCGCCGATTCCTGGCGTTGTGCGGACGACAGTTGTTGCCAGGCACGGTTAAGCGATTGCAACCCGACACTGCCGTCTTCGTCACGGTGGGCCGCCAGGGTGAGGTTTTCGCCCCAGGCCCGACGCTCCAGTTCAGCCAGCTCAGCCGGCGGCAGGACTTTGTCCTTGCGCAGCTCCGGCAACAACCGGACCACCGCAGACCAATCCCCGCGCTGCTGATGCAGACGTTGCAACTGACGCAGGGTCTGGGCGTTATGTGGGTGGCGATCATGCATGGCTTGCAGCGTGTTCAATGCACCGTCGGTGTCGCCGCGGTCCATCTGCAATTGTGCGTGCGTCAGGGCAATCGCCAGCTCGGCCTGAGGCTGACGTTCAAGGGCACGCTCCAACAGGCTGTCGCACTGCTCGTAAAGACCTTGCTCATTGGCCGCACGGGCGGCGCCAAGGTAATACAGCAACGGTTGGCGCTCGGCTTCAGCGGCGCGATGCAGGTGGCGCTGGGCACTGGCCCAGCGACCTTCGGCCAGGTCCAGTTGCCCGTGTTCGATTGCCACCTGCACCCGCCGGCTGCGGTTGCGGCGCGACCATGGGTTGACCACGCCAGTGGAGGTCGTCACCAGGCCAACCAAGGCGCTCACGCCCCGCCACACCAGCCAGAGCACCGCCACCAGCGCCAGGGTGACCCAAAGGCCGGCCTCGTATCGGAAGTTCTTGTATGCCACCAGCACGTAACCCGAATGTTCGGCGATCGCCACGCCCAGCAAGGCAGCGACAGCGATGACCACGAACATAATCACGTAGAGGCGTTTCATGGCGTGGCCTCCTGCTCATCAGGTTTGGCCAGCGGCTTGACCGACTCTTCGGCGTTCAGGTTGCGGCGCTCCAGATAGGCCTGAACGCTGCTCAGGGTCCCTGTCAGATCCGGGGTTGCAACCGTCACCGGCTGCCTGGCCAGCTCGGCCACGCGCTCAAGCATGATTTTGCTTTGCGGGTTGTCCTGGTTGAAGTTGTTCTTGAGCACATCATGCGCTTGAGCCAGCGCTTGGGTGTACACCGGGGCCTGGCCGTTGAGAGCGGCCCATTGCGCCTGCTCCAGGGCCAGGCTCAAGGCCAGGCGCACCTGCACCAGACTCTGCCCGGCCAAGAGCGGACGGACATTCTCATCCGCGTTGAAATCGATACGGATATAGCGCGATATCTGGTCCCACCACTGCGCCCAGCGGCTGGCGCCATCGCCATCGGCGGTCAAGCCCAGCAACGACTCACCACGATCCTTGTATTCGGGGGCCAGTTCCGTGAGTTGCAGGACCTGGTCACGCAAGGCCCCCAACTGCAGGAACAGCCCGGTACGATCTGGCTGCTCGGTACTGCGCAACGCAGCAAGGGTCTTGGCCAGTTGCTCGCGAGCGGCGAATGAGCCAGGGTCGTTTTGCTCGCGCAGGATTTCGTCAGCACCCTGGACCAGGGCCTGGGCACTGCTGATGTCCTGCAGGGCGGAAAGACGCAGGCTGGCCAGGCGCAGCAGATGTTCGGCTTCGGCCAGGCGCCAGTCCTTGCGGCTGGCACCGAGCACGG
Organism: Pseudomonas sp. PICF6; assembly: GCF_009831705.1. NCBI lineage: Bacteria > Pseudomonadati > Pseudomonadota > Gammaproteobacteria > Pseudomonadales > Pseudomonadaceae > Pseudomonas > Pseudomonas sp. PICF6. The sequence continues at coordinate 454,604 of NZ_WUUD01000032.1, forward strand.
TTTCCAGGCGCTGGTTCAGTCGTTGTTGATCACCCTGCAACTGGGCGACCTGACGCCGACGCTCTTCCAGCTCTTGCGCCGCAGGCAATTGAGCCAGACGTTCACTCAGGCGTTGCTCATTGAGCTTGAGGGTCTGGGCCTGATCATTGAGCGCCTGAACCTGACTGGCCTGCTGCTGGTTATTGGCTTGCAGATGACGTACCTGCCACACGCCCCACCCACCAACGGCCACGCCGGCGGCTCCCAACAACAACGCGACAATGGCCAGCCCGTTGCCGCGACGCGGCGCCTTCGGAGCAGGGGTTTCAACCGGCGTATCGATCGCGGGTTGGTCTTGATCTTTTGGCAAGGCTGTTTCGCTCACGTATCCATCCTTTGCATTAGAAAACGGCACGGACTGATCCCGTAACGCCGCCAGCAAAGCCGCAGCACTGGCGCCACGGCAATCCACAACTGTCAGGGCCCCGGCGGCACGGGCCATCTCGGCAACCCTTGGGCTTGGAACGAACAACGGTAACCGCGCCAGCGCGGGCCACTCATCGCCAGCCAACCGCTGCAGATGCTCGAAGCTCTGCCCACTGCTGACCACCAGCGCGTTCAAGCGTTCCGCTTTGACCCTTGCCGCCAACTCACCTTCTCGGTAATGCGGCAGGCTGCGCCGGTACAGTTCCAGATAATCGACACTAGCACCTTGCTCGCGCAAGCGCTCCGCCAGCAAGCCGCGCCCGCCCTCGCCACGCACAATCAAAACCTTGGGATTGGGTCGGGTGATAGCCTGGCGTAACACCAGATGCTCCAGCAAGGCTTCGCTGTCATCGCCGTAGACCTTCTTGAGAATGTCGTCGGCACCCTGGCTGAGCAGGTCTTCGGCTACCCGGACACCCAGCGCTTCGGCATCGCGGCGCGGCGCACGGGCCTCGGCACTGAGCAGTCGGCCACCGTTCGGATCACCCACCAGACCGCGCAACCAGACCTGCTCGCCTTCGAGTACGGCGTAACAGGCGATCGGCACCTGGCAACCGCCATTGAGGTGTTTGTTGAGGGCGCGCTCGGCGAAGACCCGGGTGGCGGTGTCGTCGTGATGCAGCGGTGCCAACAGGGCATGGATCTCGCTGTCGGCGCTGCGACATTCGATACCCACCGCCCCCTGCCCACCAGCCGGCAGGCTGTCCTCGACGCTGATGGCCGACGTGATGCGATCTTCAAAACCGAGGCGGATCAGGCCGGCGGCGGCAAGGATAATTGCGTCGTACTCACCGGCATCGAGTTTGGCCAGGCGGGTATTGACGTTGCCCCGCAGAAAGCGGATTTGCAGGTCTGGGCGGCGGGTCAGCAACTGCGCCTGGCGACGCAGGCTGGAGGTGCCGACCACACTCCCGGCGGGCAGGGCGTCGAGGCTTGCAAACGTGTTGGAAACGAACGCATCGCGTGGATCTTCTCGCTCGCAGATGCAAAACAGGCCCAGGCCTTCCGGAAAGTCCATAGGCACATCTTTCATCGAGTGCACGGCGATATCGGCTTCGTTGTCCAGCAGCGCGGTTTCCAGCTCCTTGACGAACAGGCCCTTGCCGCCGATTTTCGACAGCGGCGAGTCCAGCAGCTTGTCGCCGCGACTGACCATGGGCACCAGCGTCACGATCAGGCCGGGATGGGCCTCTTCCAAACGGGCTTTGACGTATTCGGCCTGCCAGAGGGCCAAGGCACTTTTACGGGTGGCGATGCGGATCTCGCGAGGGGACATGGATCAATCCGTACTTAAAAGATACGGCGGATAATAACAGCTCAGTCAAATTCGCTTTGACTTGAATCACGACCCCAAGGCCTCCCTGGCCGTCAATGTCCTGGAAATGGAACGCGCTAAACGGCTTGGACGCCTTGGAACCTCAAGCTAAAGCTGTTGCATCATCTTCCGCACGCCGGCCACGTGCCGCCGGCTGACAATCAGCGCGTCGCCATTGAGGCCTTTGAGAAACAACTGGAAATGCCCAAGGGGTGTGCGCTGCAAACGCTCGATACGCTCGCGAGCCACCAAGGCGTTGCGGTGGATGCGCACGAAGCGTTCACCGAACTCGTCTTCAAGAGCCTTGAGTGGTTCGTCCAGCAACACCTCGCCGCTCTCGTGACGCAAGGTCACGTATTTATGGTCGGCGATAAAGTAGACCACCTGATTCAATGGGATCAGTTCAATGCCTTTGCGAGTGCGCGCACTGATGTGGCTGCGCGGGCCGCTGCCGCTTTCGGCGGCCGGACGGGTCAACGCCGCCAGTTGCACGCGGTTGGGCCGCTCGGCCTTGCGCAAGGCCTCGACCAGCGCCTCGGCAGTGACCGGCTTGACCAGATAGCCCACGGCGCCGGCCTGCAGCACCTCCGGCGGGAAGTCGTCCCGAGTGGTGCAGAACACCACCGCGGGCGGTGACTCACGCTCGCACAACTTCGCCGCGACCTGCAAACCGTCCAGGCCAGGCATGCGAATGTCGAGCAGCACGATATCCGGCTTGTGGCTGTCAATAAGGGCCAACGCCTCTTCGCCATTGGTGGCGCTCGGCTCCAGGACACTGTAACCCTCGAGTTCGCCAACCATTCGGCTCAGGCGCTCACGGGCCAGTGGTTCGTCATCAACGATCAGGACATTCATATTGCGCTGGATTCCTGCGTGAGTCTCGCACAAGGATAGCGTAGACAGGGGAAGTGACATCCGTCACCGAGATCCACGCTAAGACTCGTTCGAGGGCCAAAAAGTGCCGCGAGGCGGTTACCTATCTTTACCCGCGCCTGCCAATCGATGCTTGAGGCCTGTTGTCGCACGGCGCCGTCGTAGGAATTGTTAACACTCCATCTGACCAATACGAGCCCCCCTCTTCTATTCGTCCAATGCTCCGTGGATGAAAAAGTAAAAGTCCTACAGTCCACTGTAGACGGTTGCCGCGCCGATATTGCTCAATCGAAAAATATCGTTGTGCAAAAAACCCATTAAATGCTCGGCTTGTGCGCAAAAAACCTGCCGACCAGTGCCAGCGCCAGTCCCGGCAACCCTGCTATCATCCGCCGCAGCCTTTAACCGCTACTTTTTCCACAGCCGATCACGAGCGAATTCATGAGCACTGACAAGACCAATCAGTCCTGGGGCGGCCGCTTCAGTGAACCCGTCGACGCCTTCGTCGCCCGCTTCACCGCCTCCGTCAACTTCGACCAGCGCCTGTATCGCCACGACATCATGGGCTCGATCGCCCACGCCACCATGCTGGCCAAGGTCGGCGTACTGACCGATGCCGAGCGCGACAGCATCATCGATGGCCTGAAAACCATCCAGGCTGAAATCGAGGCCGGCCAGTTCGACTGGCGCGTCGATCTCGAAGACGTGCACATGAACATCGAAGCGCGCCTGACCGATCGCATCGGCGTGACCGGCAAGAAGCTGCACACCGGCCGCAGCCGAAACGACCAGGTGGCCACCGACATTCGCCTGTGGCTGCGCGATGAGATTGACCTGATCCTGGGCGAGATCACCCGTCTGCAAAAAGGCTTGCTGGAGCAGGCCGAGCGCGAGGCCGAGAGCATCATGCCGGGCTTCACGCACCTGCAAACCGCTCAACCTGTAACGTTTGGGCATCACATGCTGGCCTGGTTCGAAATGCTCAGCCGCGACTACGAGCGCCTGGTGGACTGCCGCAAGCGCACTAACCGCATGCCCCTGGGCAGCGCCGCGCTGGCCGGCACCACGTACCCGATCGATCGTGAATACACCGCACAGTTGCTGGGTTTCGATGCCGTGGGCGGCAACTCGCTGGATAACGTTTCGGACCGCGATTTCGCCATCGAATTCTGCGCCGCCGCGAGCATTGCGATGATGCATCTGTCGCGCTTCTCCGAAGAACTGGTGCTGTGGACCAGCGCGCAATTCCAGTTCATTGACCTGCCGGATCGCTTCTGCACCGGCAGTTCGATCATGCCGCAAAAGAAAAACCCCGACGTGCCGGAGCTGGTACGCGGCAAGAGTGGTCGGGTGTTCGGTGCGCTGATGGGCCTGCTGACCCTGATGAAGGGCCAGCCGCTGGCCTACAACAAGGACAACCAGGAAGACAAGGAACCGCTGTTCGATGCCGCCGATACGCTGCGTGATTCGCTGCGGGCCTTTGCCGACATGATCCCGGCGATCAAGCCCAAGCATGCAGTGATGCGCGAAGCGGCCTTGCGCGGCTTCTCCACCGCCACCGACCTCGCTGATTACCTCGTACGCCGTGGCCTGCCGTTTCGTGATTGCCACGAAATCGTCGGCCATGCCGTGAAGTACGGCGTGGACAACGGCAAGGACCTGGCGGAGATGAGCCTGGACGAGTTGCGCAAGTTCAGTGACCAGATCGAGCAGGACGTGTTTGCCGTGCTGACTCTGGAAGGTTCGGTCAATGCCCGCGACCACATCGGCGGCACAGCGCCTGCCCAGGTGAAGGCTGCCGTGGTGCGCGGCCAGGCGATGCTCGCCAGCCGCTAAAAGCCGAAAGCATCGCGAGCAGGCTCGCTCCCACAGTGGATCTTCAGTGAACGCACATTTGTGAACACATGGAGATCAAATGTGGGAGCGAGCCTGCTCGCGATGACTCACTTCAAAACACCACAAAACTCACTTCTTGGCAGCAATCATCGCCAAAAACGCTGGCATCTCTGCCTCCCTGTCGGCCGCAATCCGCTGCACATTCGGGTTCTGCTCCAGCCGCTCCATCAGCCCCTTGGCCGCCGGCATATCCGCCAGCAAGTCGATATCGAACACTTTCCGGCCCACCTGGCACGCCAGCGATACGCTGTAGAGGAAATACAGATCGGCCAGGCTCAGACTGTCACCCGCCACGTAGGGCGAGAATTTGCCGTGACGGCCGAGCGAGGCGAACCCGAGCAGCAATTCGGTCTTGGTCTTTTCCTTGATGGCGTCGGGTACCGATATGCCGAAAAACGCCTCGGCGTAGCAAGCCCGTCCCGGCAGCTCGATATACAACTCGATTTCCCTGCACAAAGCCAGCACCTGGGCACGCTCGAACGGGTCGCTGGGCAACAGGGCTTTGCCCGGCTGGGTTTGTTCGATGTATTCGAGGATCACGCTGGTTTCGTTGATAAACCCTTGCTCGGTCTTGAGCACCGGCACCTTGCCCCGTGGACTGATGGCCAGCACATCGGGGGTCTGAGCGCCGTAGAACGGCACCTCTTCGAAGGGCAGGCCCTTCTCCAGCAACGCCAGCTTGACCATGTTGTAATAATTGCTGACGGAAAAACCATAAAGCTTGAGCATGACAAAGCCTCCAGGCCGTGCGGGGTTGGCAGCCTTGCGTTATAGACCGCCGAGCCGTTCCTTGCCAGGCGCATCACTGCGCTGAATGCAGGTAAACTGGCGACCTTTCTCCAAGGAGCCTGCCATGAGCGAGCCAACCGACATCGACACCGACGAAGAAGAGTTCGTCGAGAACACGCTGATCCAGGCCATCGAAAACCAGATCGAAAATGACAACCCGCCAGCGGCCAAGGCCGTTTTCAATAAATTGACCCTGGTGGGTTACGAGCGCGAAGAAATTCTCAACCTGATGGCCCATGTGCTGGCAGTGGAAATTGACGCGATCCTGGAAGAGGACCGTGCGTTCGATACCCAGTGGTACGAAACGGCGTTGCGCGCTCTTCCCGAGTTGCCGCCAGAAAAGAAATAAGGTCTCACCGACTGTGGCGAGGGAGCTTGCTCCCGCTCGGCTGCGCAGCAGCCATCAAGCTATTGGGACCGCTTCGAGCTCCAGCGGGAGCAAGCTCCCTCGCCACAACGAATTACGCCTGCGGTCACCCAAAACAAAAAAAGCATGACGCTGACACTGGACAGCTCGGCCGAGTGCGCTCACTTTAGTGACGCTGTCGACCAAATTCCTAGAAAGTCTGGAGTCCTTATGTCGCTTACCCCTGAGCTGGTTGCCGAACTGGAAATCCTTGCACTCTTCAACCTGGACAGTTCCCAGGAAGGCCTGAAAATCCATCAGACCGCTGCCCCCTCTGCCATCGCTGCCGCTAAACGCCTGTTCGAAAAAGACCTGATAACCCAGTCCGACGGTGGTTACCTGACCAGCCTGGGCCGGGATGCCGCCGAGCATGTGCAAAGCCTGCTGACCATTCTCAACGTCGTAAAAGAAGCCGCCTGATTCCTCCTGTCGCCCACGGAAATCTCCTTCATCGAGGTTTCCGCAGGCGCCCTGGCGCACTGTGTAAAAATTCTGACGTCAAAAACATACATTCAGCTTAAGAAATCCCGGGTTCGGGCGCTAAACTGCCACCACCTGTGATCTCCCACGTTCGACGCCGCGAGCCGGTTTGAGCTGACATGACCCGCAATCACGAAATACGCCCCGATCTGGACGAGGGAATCGACCGCAAGGTCCTGAGCCAGTTGCGCGCACGTTTTCTCAAGCTCAACAGCGTACGGATGGATCGCGCCCTGGAAGGTCTGTCGACCCGCCAGCAAAGCGTGCTGACGCTGTTGCCGTTGTTTTTCCACGTCAACCACCCGTTACTGCCCGGCTATGTCTCTGGCAGCACGCCTGCCGGGTTGTCCAACTACGAGCCCGACGCCAGCGTCCTCGCCGAAGCCCAGCGGCTGACCCGCTCTTTCTCCTACAAGCCGCGCCACGGCAGCAATCCGCCGCGACCGATTCTGGGTCTGTTTCTGATGGGCAGCCTCGGCACCCTCGCCCAAGCGGATCAAAGCGACATGGATGTGTGGGTCTGCCATGGTCCGGACCTGAGCGAGGACGAACTGGCCGAACTGCGCAAAAAATGTCTGCTGCTGGAAACCTGGGCGGCGACCCAGGGCGCTGAAGCGCATTTTTTCCTGATCGACCCGGCGCGCTTTGTCCGCGGCGACCGGGACACTCAGCTCAGTTCCGACGATTGCGGTACAACCCAGCATTACCTGCTGCTGGACGAGTTCTACCGCACGGCGATCTGGCTGGCCGGACGCACGCCGATCTGGTGGCTGGTGCCGGTGTATGAAGAGGAAAACTATGAGCAGTACACCCACACGCTGATTTCCAAACGCTTCATCCGCGCCGATGAAACGCTCAACCTGGGACATCTGGCCTATATCCCGCCGGGAGAATTCATCGGTGCCGGCCTCTGGCAATTGTTCAAGGGCATCGAGTCGCCCTACAAATCAGTGCTCAAGCTGCTGCTGATCGAAGTCTACGCCAGCGAACACCCGGACGTTCGCTGCCTGAGCCTGCGCTTCAAACAGGCGGTGTTCGCCAACCGCCTGGACCTGGAAGAGCTGGATCCCTACATGGTGGTTTACCGTCGTATCGAGGAGTACCTCAACGCCCGAGGTGAATCCGAACGCCTGGAGCTGGTGCGCAGGGCGCTTTACCTGAAGGTCAATCGCAAGCTGACCGGCCAGGGGCGCAGCACTGGCTGGCAACGGGTTCTGCTTGAGCGTCTGGCCCGGGAATGGGGCTGGGACCCACGGCAACTGGCGCTGCTGGACAGCCGCAGCCAGTGGAAAGTGCGTCAGGTCAGCAACGAACGGCGGGCGCTGGTCAACGAACTGACCTACAGCTACCGCTTCCTGACCCAGTTCGCCCGCACCGAAAAAACCGTCAGCCTGATCAACAAGCGCGACCTCAACGTCCTGGGCCGGCGGTTGTATGCCGCATTCGAACGCAAGGCCGACAAAGTCGAGTTCATCAACCCCGGCATCGCCCCGGACCTGGCCGAAGACACCCTGACGCTGGTGCAGTCACCGAACAAGAAAGAACCCGGGCAGAACCAGTGGGGCCTGTACAACGGCAGCCTCAACGCCCTGGAGTGGGAAAACTTCGCACCGATCAAACGCTGCCGCGAGTTGCTGGAGTTGCTGACCTGGTGCCATCGCAACGGTGTGATCGACAGCAGTACGCGCCTTGCGCTGCACCCAGGTAGCAGCGACCTGAGTGAGTTTGAGCTGTTCAACCTGCTGGGCAGCCTGCAACAGTCCATCGCCCTGCCGCTGAGCACGGTAGATGAAGAACAGCTGTTGCGCGCCAGCGTGCCCAGCGAAGTGCTGATACTGGTTAACGTCGGCGTCGATCCGCTCAAGCATCATCGCGACCTCAATATCCTGATGACCACCGAGCGCACGGACTCCCTGAGCTACGCCGGGGTTCGGGAGAACCTGGTGCTGACCCTGGATCAGGTCACGCTCAACAGTTGGAACGAGGTGCTGGTCAACCGCTTCGACGGCGAGCACGCCCTGCTCGACTGCCTGCGCGATTACCTCAATGACCTGCCCGTCACGCAGCGCCAGCCGCGTTTGCAGGTACGCTGTTTCTGCCACAACCGCGCGCAGTTCATTGCCCGCCGGGTCGAGGAAGTCATCGAAACGGCCCAGACGCTGCTACTAAGCAGGCTCAACCACCGCTATCTGCTCCAGGTCCAGCAGCACTACCACGTATTGGAGCTGGTGCCGGGCCAGGTCAATCACGTGGCCCTGGGCAGCCTGTCGGCGCTGATGGATTACCTGGGCGAGGAGCTGACGGCCTACAGCCCTCTGCATCTGGATCCGATGGCTCTGGAGGACCATGACCTGGCGCTGATCCTGCCCATGGGGCAGCCCGAGTGCATTCAGGTGTTCTACCGGGTCAACGAGGACGACGCTGAGCTGTACGTGCTCGATGAGCTCAATGCCCTGTGGCAGCAACGCCTGCCTTACCACGACGACCACAGCCTGCTGCTGCCGCTGCAGCGCTTCCTGCAATCGGTGCTGTACCGCCGCGACGCGTTACTGCCGATGGATGCCACCCAGCCATTGCCCCTGGAAACCCTGTACTACCAGCTCCTGCCCTCGGGCAGCGGGCGGGCACGGCGGATCGAGGCGCGGCAGGCGCCGCAAACGCCAGTGAACAAGCCGTTCTATGACGTGCAGGCAATCATCGGCAAAGCCACTCATGGGCAGGTGCACGTCACCCTGTATTGCGATCAGCGGGAGTTTTCGGAGCTGGAACATGGCGACCAGCTGTTCCGCGTGGTCGCCAGGGAGATCGTCGAACAGCGCCGCGAGGCCGAACGCTATCGCTGCTACATCACCGACCTGGACCTCTCGGGTCTTGTGGGTGATGGGGCCTGCTCAAGTAATTTGTACCTGCGTTACAAGGCTGACCTGGAACGCGCCCTGAACGAGGCGCTGGCCTTGGTCTGAAGCGCTTAGAGGTGGAAATCGCCGCCCGCTTCCGGCTGGTACTCCACGGCCAGCAATGTCAGTTTCAGCGTCTTGCCGCCCGGCGCCGGCCAGTCGATGTGCTGGCCAACCTTCAGGCCCAACAGTGCGCTGCCTACCGGGGCAAGGATTGATATCTTGCCTTCGTCGGCATTGGCGTCCTGTGGATAAACCAGGGTCAGGTGATAGTCCTTGCCGCTGCTTTCTTCGCGGCAGTGCACACGCGAATTCATGGTCACGACATCGGCGGGCACTTCATCGTGGCCTACCACGGTGTCGGCACGATCCAGTTCGGTTTGCAACGCAATCACGCCCGGCAGCGTTTCATCAAGGCTATCGATCAGGCGCTCCAGACGCTGTACGTCCAGACGTGTAAGGGTGATGGAAGGTACGGTCATGATTCAGGCAGACTCCTTTGTTCTGCACGAAAAAAGCAAAACCCCGCCACAAAAAGACGGGGTTTTCACGGGCCTCGATGAGTTGAGGCGTAGCTGGACACTATCACAGCTCAATAAATAAACAACCCGGGCCAAATCTACCCATTGTCATGGAGAGCAGAATTACTGTGGCGCGGGGATTGTGGGAGCAAAGCTTGCTCGCGAAACAGGCGCCTCGATTTCTGGAAGAACGCGTCGTCTTCATCGCGGGCAAGCCTTGCTCCCACACAGTGGGCGATTACACCAGAGATTTGCGTTTAGCCGCCTCGGCACAGATCACCCGCCGGCGCTCATCATCGGCCGAGCGCCATTCGCGGATATCCTCCACATGACGGAAACAACCGAGGCAGACCTTCTGCTCATCCAACTTGCACACGCTGGTGCACGGAGAGGGCACTGCGGGGCTGACGTTGCTGTAGAGCGGTTTGGGCGGCCGCGCCGGAGTGTTCTGGCTCACGCTGTCAAAGGCCTTCGAAATCCAGTTCCACCCCGGCCTGCTGCTTGACGATGCGCTCGAGCATCTCGCCCAATTGCTCTTCGCTCTTGTCGCACATCCAGCGCTCGCTTTCCTCGTCGTAGTCGAAGTGGAAACCGCCGGACACCGCCGCCAACCATAGCTGCCGCAACGGCTCCTGGCGGCTGAAAATCAACTGGCTGCCATTTTCGAACTTGACGGTCAGCACCCCGGCGGAGCTTTCCAGGTCGATGTCCAGCTCGCTTTCGTCGAATACATCCTCCAGCGTTTGCTGGGTCGCATCGACCAGATCGTGGAAACGGGCTTCAGTCAAACTCATTGCGGCAACCTCGAAAATGTCTGCTCATGCTCAAGCGCCGCAAGATACGGACGCTTCCCGGCGATTGCAAAGGATATACCGACCGACGACAGCCGGCTTTGGGAAAAGCCTCCCGGCGCCGGACGGGAACCCCGTTGCATAGGCAAGCTGCCGGGTGGCCGGTATACTCCGGCGCAATTAACGCATTTTCAAGGATTTCGCCATGAAGCGCCTGATCTCTTCCCTTGCTGCGCTCGTCGCGGTTGCTTGCCTTGTGACAGCCTGTGGTCAAAAAGGTCCGCTGTACCTGCCCGACGACAGCAAATCCCCTGAAGAACAGGCCAAGTCGTCGCAGTCCAAGTCCCACGCGCACGATACCCACACCACTTATTAAGGGAACGCCATGGACGCTTTTAACTACCGTGGCGGGGAGCTGTTCGCGGAAGGGGTTGCCTTGTCCGCGCTCGCGGAACGTTTCGGCACGCCAACCTACGTTTATTCCCGTGCACACATCGAAGCCCAGTATCTGGCCTTCGCCGATGCTCTGGCCGGCATGCCGCACCTGGTATGTTTCGCCGTAAAGGCCAACTCCAACCTCGGTGTACTCAACGTCCTGGCACGCCTGGGTGCCGGCTTTGACATCGTTTCCGGTGGTGAGCTCGAACGCGTGCTGGCCGCTGGCGGCAGCGCCGACAAGATCGTTTTTTCCGGCGTCGGCAAGACCCGTGAAGACATGCGCCGCGCCCTGGAAGTGGGGGTGCACTGCTTCAACGTCGAATCGACCGATGAGCTGGAGCGCCTGCAACTGGTCGCCGCCGAGATGGGTGTCCGCGCGCCGATCTCTTTGCGCGTGAACCCGGACGTTGATGCCGGCACGCACCCGTACATTTCCACCGGTCTCAAGGAAAACAAGTTCGGCATCGCCATTGCCGACGCCGAGGATGTGTACGTACGCGCGGCCCAACTGCCGAACCTGGAAGTGCTGGGCGTGGATTGCCACATCGGTTCGCAACTGACCACCCTCGAACCTTTTATCGATGCCCTCGACCGCCTGCTGGCGCTGGTCGACCGCCTCAGCGATTGCGGCATCTACCTGCGTCACATCGACCTGGGCGGCGGCGTCGGCGTGCGCTACCGCGACGAAGAGCCGCCACTGGTGGCCGACTACGTCAAGGCGGTGCGTGAACGCCTCGACGGTCGCGACCTGGCCCTGATGTTCGAGCCGGGCCGCTACATCGTTGCCAATGCCGGCGTGCTGTTGACCCGGGTCGAATACCTCAAGCACACCGAGCACAAGGATTTCGCCATCGTCGATGCGGCGATGAACGACCTGATCCGCCCGGCGCTGTACCAGGCCTGGATGGACGTCACCGCGGTGCGCCCTCGCGCTACCGCCGCCCGCAGCTACGATATTGTCGGCCCTATCTGCGAAACCGGCGACTTCCTGGCCAAGGGTCGGGAGCTGGCGCTGGAAGAAGGCGATCTGCTGGCCGTGCATTCGGCCGGGGCCTACGGGTTTGTCATGAGTTCCAACTACAACACTCGCGGCCGCTGCGCCGAAGTGCTGGTGGACGGTGATCAGGCGTTTGAAGTGCGTCGCCGCGAGACGGTAGCCGAGTTGTTTGCCGGCGAAAGCCTGCTGCCGGAGTAAAACCATGCTGCTGCGTTTTACCAAGATGCACGGCCTGGGCAACGACTTCATGGTCCTCGACCTGGTCAGCCAGCACGCGCACATTCTGCCCAAGCATGCCAAACAATGGGGCGACCGGCACACCGGTATCGGTTTCGACCAGTTGCTGATCGTCGAGGCGCCCAACAACCCGGACGTGGACTTCCGTTACCGGATCTTCAACGCCGATGGTTCGGAAGTCGAGCAGTGCGGCAACGGCGCCCGCTGCTTCGCCCGATTCGTGCTGGACAAGCGCCTGACCGCCAAACGGCAGATTCGCGTCGAGACTAAAAGCGGCATCATCGAACTGGATGTGCGCAACGACGGCCAGATCGGCGTCAACATGGGCGCCCCGCGCCTGGCACCGAAGGACATTCCGTTCGAAGCGCCGGCCCAGGCCTTGAGCTATCAGTTGGAGGTCGACGGCACCACGGTGGAACTGGCGGCAGTATCCATGGGCAACCCCCATGCCGTCTTGCGAGTCAGCGATATCAACAGCGCGCCAGTGCATGAGCTGGGGCCGAAGATCGAAAATCATCCGCGCTTCCCCGCGCGGGTGAATGTCGGTTTCCTGCAGGTCATCGATCGCCACCGTGCGCAATTGCGCGTCTGGGAACGCGGTGCCGGGGAAACCCAGGCGTGCGGCACCGGCGCCTGCGCGGCGGCAGTCGCCGCGATCAGTCAGGGATGGATGGATTCGCCTTTACTGATCGACCTGCCCGGTGGACGCTTGTCCATCGAATGGGCAGGCCCCGGCCAACCGGTGCTGATGACCGGCCCGGCAGTACGCGTATACGAAGGACAAGTTCGTCTTTGAGTGAGTCAAACCCATGACCGACAAGCCACAGGTTCCAGCCCCGCAGCCCGACGAATCCCCCAGCCATCCGGACGCCGCAGCCGTGGCCGCGTACCTGGAGGCTCACCCGGACTTCTTCGTCGAGCATGAAGAACTGCTGGCGACGATGCGCATCCCCCACCGCCGCGGCGACACGGTGTCGCTGGTCGAGCATCAGATGAAGATTCTGCGCGAGCGCAACATCGAAATGCGCCATCGTCTTTCGCACCTGATGGACGTAGCCCGGGATAACGATCGGCTCTTCGACAAGACCCGTCGCTTGATCCTGGCGCTCATGGATGCCAACACCCTCGAAGACCTGGTGATGAGTGTCGAAGACAGTCTGCGCCAGGATTTCCAGGTGCCTTTTGTCAGCCTGATCCTCTTTGGCGATAACGCCATGCCAGTGGGGCGCTGGGTAACCCACGCCGATGCACAGACAGCCATCGGCGGCTTGCTCACGGAGAACAAGAGCGTCAGCGGCAGCCTGCGCGAACATGAGCTGGACTTCCTCTTCGGCGAAGAACAGCGCAAGCAGATCGGCTCCACCGCTGTCGTCGCCATCGCCCACCAGGGCGTACATGGCGTGCTGGCCATTGCCAGTCGTGATCCGCAACACTACAAAAGCTCGGTGGGCACGTTGTTTTTAAGCTACATCGCCGAAGTCACCGGCCGGGTCCTGCCGCGCATGACTGGTTCACTGCGCTCGGTACGCTGATGATGGAACGGCAGCTGGACGCCTACTGCGAACACCTGCGCAGTGAGCGCCAGGTGTCGCCCCACACGCTGTCGGCCTATCGCCGCGACCTGGAAAAAGTGTTGGCCTGGTGCCAGAAGCAAAACATCGGCAGTTGGGCAGCCTTGGACATCCAGCGCCTGCGCAGCCTGGTCGCCCGCCTTCATCAACAAGGGCAATCTTCCCGCAGCCTGGCGCGACTGTTGTCAGCAGTGCGAGGCCTGTACCACTACCTCAACCGCGAAGGGCTGTGCGATCACGACCCCGCCACCGGCCTGGCACCGCCCAAGGGCGAACGCCGGCTGCCCAAGACCCTGGACACCGACCGGGCCCTGCAATTGCTGGAAGGCGCCGTCGAGGATGACTTCCTGGCGCGACGGGACCAGGCGATTCTCGAATTATTCTATTCCTCCGGCCTGCGGCTTTCCGAACTGACGGGGCTTAACCTGGATCAACTGGACCTGGCCGATGGCATGGTCCAGGTGCTGGGCAAGGGCAGCAAGACACGTTTGCTGCCCGTTGGCCGCAAAGCCCGTGAGGCCCTGGAGCTGTGGCTGCCGTTGCGGGCGCTGACCAACCCGGCCGACGACGCGGTATTTGTCAGCCAGCAAGGCCGGCGTCTCGGCCCGCGGGCGATCCAGGTGCGGGTCAAGGCCGCCGGTGAACGCGAACTGGGACAGAACCTGCATCCCCACATGCTCAGGCATTCCTTCGCCAGCCATCTGCTGGAGTCTTCCCAGGACCTGCGCGCCGTCCAGGAACTGCTCGGCCACTCCGACATCAAGACCACCCAGATCTATACCCACCTGGACTTCCAGCACCTGGCAACGGTCTATGACAGTGCCCACCCAAGGGCCAAACGAATCAAGGGCAACGAATCATGACCATCGAGCTCATCACTTTCGACCTCGACGACACCCTATGGGACACCGCCCCGGTGATCGCCAGTGCCGAGGCCGTCTTACGCCGGTGGCTGACCGACAACGCCCCGAACCTGGGCAGCGTGCCGGTGGAGCATCTTTTTACCATTCGCGAGCAAGTGTTGCGCGAGGAGCCCGGCCTGAAGCACCGCATCAGCGCACTGCGCCGACGAGTGCTGTTCCGTGCCTTGCAGGACGCCGGTTATGACCAGTGGCAAGCCTCGGAGCTGGCGGACGAAGCGTTCGAAACATTCCTGCACGCCCGTCACCAACTGCAAATCTTTCCCGAGGTGCAGCCTACCCTGGAAATTCTGGCCAACCATTTCGCCCTCGGCGTGGTCACCAATGGCAACGCCGATGTACGTCGCCTGGGACTGGCGGATTATTTCAAGTTCGCCCTGTGCGCCGAGGACATCGGCATCGCCAAGCCTGACGCCCGGCTGTTCCACGAAGCCTTGCAACGCGGCGGCGCCACGGCGCAAACCGCCGTGCACATTGGCGATCATCCGGGTGACGACATCGCCGGCGCCCAACAGGCCGGCTTGCGGGCAATCTGGTTCAATCCGACGGGTAAAACCTGGGATGCCGAGCATGTACCGGATGCAGAGATTCGCAGCCTGACCGAGCTGCCGGGGTTGCTGGCGGGGTGGCATAGCCAACCCTGAACCGCCTGTTTTGTGGCCACAAGAACTCAAATTGTGGGAGCGAGCCGCGGCGCCTGGCCTGAAGATTTTTATAGCCCATGAAAAAGCCCGCAGCGACGGCGGGCTTTTTCAGCAAGCAAGAAGCAGATGCTCAGATCGGGCGGCTGCCGTACTTGTTGTCCGGTTTCTTGGGCGGATCCGCAACAACGTTGGCCTCCACTTCCTGCACTTTACCGCCTCGGGCCAGGAACTCCTCCATGGCCTTGGCGAGCGCATCACGCTCCTTGTTCTTGGCCTCTACGCTCGGCAACTCGTCGACCGAAACCGCCGCCTTGGCCTTGCCTTTGGCGGTTGGCGCCGGTACATCGGCCCCATCGTCGTCGGCGACGTCTTCAGCCGCCGCTTCCAGGCCTTCTTCGGTCTCGTCTTCGTCACCTACTTCGAGGTCGTCGTTTTCCAGATCATCGTCGCTCATGTTCTACCTCATGACTTGCGAAAAGCAGATTAGTTATAGCCCAGCTTCGCCGTCTGTCGAAGGCTGCCAGAAAAAATTCAACATCCGCCGGCAATCAGCGGTTACTCCCCATCACCGTACAAAGTGGCGAGGACTTTACGAGCACCGCCATGATCACGGTGCTCGCCCAGATAAACACCTTGCCAGGTACCCAATGCCAACCGTCCCGCCGTGACCGGCAGGCTAAGCTGACACCCCAGCACGCTGGCCTTGAAGTGCGCCGGGAGGTCGTCCAGGCCTTCGTCGTTGTGCTCATAATCGGCGGTTCCTTGTGGGATCAGCCGATTGAAAAATCGTTCGAAGTCTCGACGCACCGCCGGATCGGCGTTCTCGTTGATGGTCAACGAGGCCGAGGTATGCTGCAGCCACAGATGCAACAGACCGACACGACATGCCCGGAGTTCAGGCAGGCCGGCGAGCAACTCGTCCGTTACCAGATGAAAGCCCCGAGGCCTTGCCCGCAGGGTTATCAGCGTCTGTTGCCACATACAGATCTCCGCACGTTCGGCGCGCATTCTAGCGCGCTCTGGGAAAAAACAAAGGGCCTAATACGCCTGCTTTGGTGTAAGCCGATGGCGGTAGAAAAACCCATGTCGCGTACATAACAAAAGACGTCGGAAAAACCGGTACATCCTGTGAGCAATGACAAACTCCAGACAAAAAAATGCCCGGCGAACCGGGCATTTTTTTTATTGCGTGTACTTACAGATTGTAGCCACGCTCGTTGTGCTGGGCCAGGTCCAGGCCGACCGCTTCTTCTTCCTCGGAGACACGCAGACCCATGACGGCGTCCAGGACCTTGAGAATGATGAAGGTGACGATCGCGGTGTAGATCACCGTGAAGCCTACACCCTTGAGCTGAATCCACACTTGCGCGCCGATATCAGTCACGGTGCCGAAGCCACCCAGGGCCGGCGCTGCGAACACACCGGTCAGGATCGCGCCCAGGATACCGCCGATGCCGTGCACGCCGAAGGCGTCCAGGGAGTCGTCATAGCCCATTTTGCGCTTGAGGGTAGTGGCGCAGAAGAAGCACACCACACCCGCCGCCAAGCCGATGACCAGGGCGCCCATCGGGCCCACGGTGCCGGCAGCCGGAGTAATCGCCACCAGACCCGCCACCACACCCGAGGCAATGCCCAGTGCGCTTGGCTTACCGTGGGTGATCCACTCGGCGAACATCCAGCCCAACGCCGCAGCAGCGGTTGCAATCTGGGTAACCAGCATTGCCATACCGGCGGTGCCGTTGGCCGCGATGGCGGAACCGGCGTTGAAGCCGAACCAGCCTACCCACAGCATGGCCGCACCCATCAAGGTGTAACCCAGGTTATGCGGTGCCATCGGGGTAGTCGGGAAGCCCTTGCGCTTACCCAGTACCAGGCACGCCACCAGGCCAGCAATACCGGCGTTGATGTGCACCACGGTGCCGCCAGCGAAGTCCAGCACACCCCAGTCCCACATCAGGCCGCCGTTGCCGGACCAGACCATGTGCGCAATCGGTGCATACACCAGGGTGAACCACACGGCCATGAAGATCAGCATGGCGGAGAACTTCATCCGCTCGGCGAACGCGCCGACGATCAGGGCCGGGGTGATGATGGCGAACGTCATCTGGAAGGTGATGAACACCGCTTCAGGGAACAGGCCAGTCAGGCTACTAGGCGTGAGGCCCGCCAGGAATGCCTTGTTCAGACCGCCGACGAACGAATTGAAGTTGACGACGCCCTGCTCCATCCCCGTGGTGTCGAACGCAATGCTGTAGCCATAAATGACCCACAGGATGCTGATCAGACCGGTAATGGCAAAGCATTGCATCATCACGGAAAGAATGTTTTTCGACCGAACCATACCGCCGTAGAACAGCGCCAGGCCGGGAATAGTCATGAACAGTACAAGAATTGTGGCAGTGAGCATCCAGGCAGTGTCGCCGGAGTTCAGGACTGGGGCTGCCGCTTCTTCTGCCATGGCCAGGCCAGGCGTTACGAAGGACAACAGGGCTCCTAGCCCTGCGAATTTACGCAGAGTCATATTGTTTTCTCCTGGGGCGTTGGGTTTGGCGGCTTAGATAGCGTCGGTATCGGTTTCGCCGGTACGGATGCGAATAGCCTGTTCCAGATTGACCACAAATATCTTGCCGTCACCAATCTTGCCGGTATTGGCGGCCTTGGTGATCGCCTCGATAACCCGGTCCAGATCCTTGTCGTCAATGGCGACATCGATCTTCACCTTGGGCAGGAAATCAACCACGTATTCCGCGCCGCGATACAGCTCGGTGTGACCTTTCTGCCGACCGAAGCCTTTGACCTCAGTAACGGTAATGCCCTGCACGCCGATTTCGGACAGCGACTCGCGCACGTCGTCCAACTTGAACGGCTTGATGATGGCAGTGACTAGCTTCATGAAACTTTCTCCCGAATTGGTGGACTTGCCCCAGGAAAACAAACCCGACTCAAGTCTAAGCGCAGTGCCTGGCTTTGTAACGCATCGTCGGCCCAAGTTGCCCGACCGGTGCCAGCTAACCACTCTGACGAAGCTCCCCGCCTCGCCGGCTGCACTGCATTCGTCACAGCGACTGCATCAGTGCATGGGTCATCAGCCACTAAGCAGAAACCTTGCCATCTGTGCCCAAACCTTCTGATTTCAGTCTCTTACCCACTGTGCCGGCTCGCGCCGCACCCCGAACAGGAACAATACGCACAACAACAGTGCGGCGATGCCCGGTCCAGTGCGCGAAAAGCGTGCACTCCTTGCTCGCCAATTGAATATAGACGCTGCGTGATACACTGCCCTCATCGTTTTCAGGACACCTGCCATGCTTGCGCCCAAAGACCTCCTCGACGCCCTCAGCGGCCACGCCTCCCGCCTGTTGAGCGGCGACACACCCCTGCCCAAAAGCGAAATCGAAAGCCAGTTCAAGGCCCTGCTACAAAGCGGGTTCAGCAAGCTGGATCTGGTCAGCCGGGAAGAATTCGACAGTCAGATGGTCGTACTGGCCCGGACCCGGGCGCGGTTGGAGAGCCTGGAGGCGAAAGTGGCGGAGTTGGAGGCGAAGATAAATCCTCCTACCAAATAAAATCCCCAGCAGGAGCTGCTGAAAGCTGCGATTTTTTGTCTCGCTCCCCTGCAACGCTTTTTTGCCGAGACCTCAAGCCGACTAGGTCAGCCACTCGCGGCTCGCTGAGATTGACCTTGGGCCAGCGCAAGCGGCAACTCCAGGGTAAAGAGCGCGCCCTTGCCCGGCCCCGCGCTCTGCACTGTCAGCTCGCCGCCCATCTCGTGCGCAGCCAGAATGCAACTGTGCAGGCCAAAGCCGTGACCGTCGGCACGCGTCGTAAAACCATGCTCGAACACCCGGTTGAGATTGTCCCTGGAGATACCCTCGCCGTTGTCCTCGACCTCGATCCGCACACGCTTGTCGTCAGTGGCCTTCAGACGCAGGGTAATGCGCGACGGTCGATCCGCCACCGAATCAAGCGCCTGCTTGGCGTTGTTGATTAGATTGATCAGTATTTGCAGCACCTTGTGCTTGTCCAGCGACATCATCGGAATATCGGCGAGTTCCTTGATCAGCGTCACATGATGACGCGCCAGGGACACATCGCAGATGCGCACCACATCCTCGATCAGCTCTCGCAGCGAACCCGGCTCCAGCACGCTGGAGTTACCGGCATAGGACTGCTGGGTGGCGACGATTTCCTTGATATGGTCGATGCTCTTGGTCAGCTGCACCAACTCATCGATCATGCTCCGCTGCTCGGCTGCCAGGGCTTCGGCCAACTTGCCAAGATAGCCGGGTAGCGCGCGACCTTTCGGATCGCTGCTGATAAAGGCGCCGAGATCATCGGAATGCTCCTTCATCAATTCAGCAACCCTGATCACCCCCTGCCCCTTGGATGCGTGCACTTTCTCGTACAAGAGTCGGGCTGACACATTGACGCTATTGAGTACATTGCCCACGTTGTGCAGCACATTGGTGGCGATTTCCGCCATACCGGCCCGGCGCGCGGTAGTGACCAGTTCGGCCTGCGCCTCACGCAACTCGTCATTGACCCTGGCCAGTTGCTGCGGGCTGGGGATCTTAAGGGCCGCAGGCACTAGCCGAACCAGCAGGATGGCAGTAATCACCGAGGCGATAGCAGTGATTACCTTAACCAGCGCCGACAGCCAATAGTAGGGCTGCCAGATAGTCAGGATTTCCATCACATGGCTGGTCCCGCAGGCCAGGATGAACACACCAAAAGCCGTCAGCATCCAGTCAAAAGGCACGTCTTTGCGCTTGTGGATAAAGTACAGAAGGGTGAAGGGGATGGAGATGTAGGACAGGGTGATCAAGCCATCGGCAATGACATTGGTCCACAGCAAATCCGGTCGCCACATATAGCAATGCCCATGGGGTATAAAGCGCTTGTCGGTTAACAGAGCCAGCAGATCGTTCATGGGCCACTCACTCCCTGTGCCGTAGATGCCGATTGGACAAATCGGAGTCTAGCAGGGGCTGGGGCGGTCATTTCGAAGGCTCCGTGAAACGACCGCAGAGCCCTGCTGAACGAACGCGCGCCCTATCGCCATCGTGTTCGCGGGGGTGATCGGCCATTAGTAACCGCAACATCCTGGCAAAATTTTCGCCTTCGATTGCCCCACCGAAAGCCTATCCCACGACTAACCTTCAAGAGCCGCAGGACGCGGCCCCTTATTCACTCAAGGAACGATTGCATGTCGCTCGCCATTGTCCATAGCCGCGCCCAGGTGGGGGTGGAGGCTCCTGCCGTTACCGTTGAAGTCCATCTGGCCAATGGCTTGCCATCACTGACGATGGTCGGCTTGCCTGAAGCGGCGGTGAAGGAAAGCAAGGACAGGGTGCGCAGCGCGATCATCAATTCGGGCCTGAATTTCCCGGCGCGGCGCATCACGCTGAACCTGGCGCCGGCGGATCTGCCCAAGGACGGCGGGCGGTTCGACCTGGCGATTGCCCTGGGGATCCTGGCGGCCAGCGTACAGGTGCCGACCCTGATGCTGGACGATGTGGAATGTCTCGGGGAGTTGGCGTTGTCCGGCGCGGTGCGCCCGGTGCGCGGTGTGTTGCCCGCGGCGCTGGCGGCGCGCAAGGCCGGGCGTACACTGCTGGTGCCGCGAGCGAATGCCGAGGAAGCCTGTCTGGCATCGGGGCTGAAGGTGATCGCGGTGGATCATCTGCTCGAAGCGGTAGCCCACTTCAATGGCCATACCCCGGTGGTGCCTTATGTTTCCAACGGGCTACTCTCGGCGAGCAAGCCCTATCCTGACCTGAATGAAGTACAAGGCCAGGTCGGGGCCAAGCGCGCATTGCTGATCGCCGCTGCGGGAGCCCATAACCTGTTGTTCAGCGGACCACCAGGCACCGGCAAGACACTGCTCGCAAGCCGTTTACCGGGGTTGTTGCCGCCACTGGCTGAAAGTGAAGCCCTGGAGGTCGCCGCGATTCAGTCGGTCGCCAGTTGCGTACCGTTGAGCCATTGGCCGCAGCGCCCGTTTCGTCAACCGCATCACTCGGCGTCCGGCCCGGCGCTGGTGGGTGGCGGCTCAAAGCCGCAACCGGGAGAGATCACCCTCGCCCACCATGGCGTGCTGTTTCTCGATGAACTGCCGGAGTTCGACCGCAAGGTTCTTGAGGTCTTGAGGGAGCCGCTGGAATCGGGCCACATCGTGGTTTCGCGCGCTCGTGACCGGGTGCGCTTTCCGGCGCGTTTCCAGTTGGTGGCGGCGATGAATCCCTGCCCCTGTGGATACCTTGGCGAGACCAGTGGCCGATGCTCGTGTACGCCGGACATGGTGCAGCGCTACCGCAATAAACTCTCCGGCCCCTTACTGGACCGCATCGACCTGCACCTGACCGTCGCCCGGGAAGCCACGGCGTTGAGCCCCAAAAGCGAATCCGGTGCGGATACGGCTACCGTAGCCGAGCAAGTGGCCGAGGCCCGCGAACGCCAGCAAAAGCGCCAGGGCTGTGCCAACGCGTTCCTGGATCTGCCGGGTTTGCGTCGGCATTGCAAGTTATCCACAACCGATGAAACCTGGCTGGAAACCGCCTGCGAACGACTGACCCTGTCGCTGCGAGCCGCCCACCGCCTGCTCAAAGTCGCCCGTACGCTAGCGGACCTCGAGCAAGCGGATCGAATCAGTCGGGAGCACTTGGCCGAAGCATTGCAGTACCGGCCCGCCACGCCCTGATGGGCATCATGGCTTGCTCAGGTCCACCAGCGGCGTATTTCGTACTTCGGTTTCCTGGGCGCCCTGGATTTCATCGATACGTTTGAGGGCTTTATCCACGGCACCTTTGTCCGCCAACAGGCTGTAGTGGATCTGGAACTGCTTCTGCTCTTTTGGCGCGATGGTGGGCACCAGGCCCAGTGGCCGTTGATACCGGCGGTTATAGGAAAAACTGGTGCCCGGCTCCAACCCGGTCACGTAACCCTGACCTTGGGTATCAGTGTTTTTCCACAAGGAGAACACGGGGAGCGTGCCGGTGTTGAAGCCCACTGATACACCGAGGCTACCGGCCTTGTTGTGCAGCACGGTGAGGGTGTCGCCCTTGGCATCGGCATAAGGCACGACGTTGTAGACGGTTTCGTCGTAGTCCTTGGTTGGCCCTCGGTAGGTTTGCCAATCCGCCAGATCGCTCTTGGCCTTGTCGTTGAACGGCGAGACCTGCTTGACCGGCGCCGCGAAGCGAGCCCCCTGCTCCAGGAACGGTGTACTGAAATTGCTGTGGTAAAGCGCTTGGTATTCCTTCGGATAGTCGCCGTTGTTGGTCAGCGTGTCCTTGAGTGCGAAGCTCACGCTGCCGGGCTCGGTCAGCAGTTCGGTTTGTACCGAGAAATCGACTTTCTTGAAGGCTTGTTCCTTCAGCTCGCCCCGCAGAGTAATCGCATAGGGCGGTTTTTCATCGATGTGCAGCGTCACTTTGTTGGCCGGGATGTTGGCGGCGCGGCCATGCAGCGTCAGCAGCTCGCCGTTGTCCATGCCGGGATGGCCGACCCATTCGTAGCCACAGCGGGTCACCAGCTCGTTGAAGCCTTCGAGCCAGCCCAGTCCACCGCGACCATTGAGTTCGATGAACGACGGATTGACCACTTCCTTGACCGGCGAATCCCAGCCCATACGCACTTCACCGACCGAGGCCTGCAGCACGTTCATGCCCCGTGTTGGGACGACCGAGAGCTTCATCGTGCCGTTGTCGATATCGACGATGCTGACGCCTTCCTGCCGACCGCCATGCAGGGTGCGCATTGTCACGGAAAACGGCTTGTCGGTTTTCACGCCTAGCTGCTGGCTGGTGATTTTCCAGGGCTGAGCGGCTTTATCGGTGTCGAGCAGGACGTAATCCCAGGCCATGGCGTGGGACGTAGCGCCCAGGGCGCTGAGGGCAATGACAAGTTTGAGCGGAGTCATAAGGGCAGCCTTTTCTTGGAGTTGTGCGGTTTTTATAGACTTGAAGAAACGTTTCAGCAAGCTTAAAAACAGCGATAACCTTGAAAACCGCAAACGCCCGTTCGCCGCCAAGCCTCTGTGGGAGCGAGCCTGCTCGCGATAGCGGTGGGTCAGTGGCGGGAATGTCGGCTATGCCGACGCCTTCGCGAGCAAGCTCGCTCCCACACTGATCGGGGGCTGGCCGCAAAATCTTCGTTCGCCGCCAAGTCCCTGTGGGAGCGAGCTGCTCGCGATAGCGGTGGGTCAGTGGCGGGGATGTTGGCTATGCCGACGCCTTCGCGAGCAAGCTCGCTCCCACACTGATCGGGGGATGGCCGCAAAACCTTCGTTCGCCGCCAAGCCCCTGTGGGAGCGAGCCTGAACTGGTCAAGTAATTCTGGACACCAGTTAAGGTTTC
>NZ_WUUD01000033.1:0-1592 GCF_009831705.1 Pseudomonas sp. PICF6
AAGCCCTGCGCCGCCTAAAATCGTTTAACTCATTGAAACTCAAGGAGTTTTTCGCTTCGACTGCGCCGGAAGTGGGGCGAATTATAGACGTCCAGAATTTGCCGTCAAGCACTAATTTCGGCTTTTATTCCGGCTTCAGCACGATACGCGCAAAAGCCTTCTTGCCAGCCTGACAGACATGGGTAGCGCCCAGCTTATATATATAGGCGCGATCCACCACTTCACCATCGATGCGCACGCCGCCCGAACCAAGAAGATCTCGCGCTGCTGCAGCATTCTTGACCAAGCCTGCTTTATTAAGGACGGCCGCAATCGGCATATCCTCGGCCGCAGTCAATTCGATCTCAGGCAGATCATCCGGCAATTCGCCATCCTTCATGCGGTTGCCCGCCGCACGATGAGCATTGGCCGCAGCTTCCTCACCATGGAAACGAGCAACAATCTCTTCAGCCAGCTTGATCTTGATGTCCCGCGGATTTGCCCCAGCCTCAACATCCGCACGGAATGCGTTGATCTCATCCATGGAACGGAAGCTGAGCAATTCGAAGTAACGCCACATAAGCACGTCAGGAATGGAAACCAGCTTGCCGTACATAACACCCGGCGCTTCCTGGATACCCACATAGTTACCCAACGACTTGGACATTTTCTTCACACCATCCAACCCCTCCAGCAAAGGCATGGTCAGAATGCACTGGGCTTCCTGACCATAACCACGCTGAAGCTCGCGCCCCATCAGCAGGTTGAACTTTTGATCCGTACCGCCGAGCTCGACGTCAGCACGCAATGCCACCGAGTCATAGCCCTGAACAAGCGGATAGAGGAATTCATGAATGGCGATCGGCTGACTGGTTTTATAGCGCTTGTCAAAATCATCGCGCTCGAGCATACGAGCCACGGTGTATTGGGAGGTCAGGCGAATGAAATCCGCCGGCCCCATCTGATCCATCCAGGTGGAGTTGAAAGCGACTTCGGTCTTGGCCGGATCGAGGATCTTGAAGACCTGAGTCTTGTAGGTCTCGGCATTATCAAGAACCTGCTCGCGCGTCAGCGGTGGGCGCGTTGCGCTCTTACCACTCGGATCGCCGATCATCCCAGTGAAGTCACCTATCAGGAAGATGACCTGATGCCCCAGGTCCTGGAACTGACGCAGCTTATTAATAAGCACGGTATGACCCAGGTGCAGATCGGGTGCCGTCGGGTCGAAACCAGCCTTTATACGCAGCGGCTGCCCACGCTTGAGCTTTTCAATCAGCTCGGACTCGACCAACAACTCTTCTGCACCACGCTTGATCAGCGCTAGCTGCTCTTCAACCGACTTCATAACAGACCCGCAAGGCTCAGATTCAAAGGGACCCAACCATACAAGATCGCGCACCAAATACAAGGTTTGCCGGGTGCGCGGACACCAATCCACGGACAGAGTGTCCGCGGGCTTGCTTCGCAGGTGATTTGGTTATATTTTATACAGTTATTTCATCTTCATCATGTCATTCATCTTTTCCAATTCATCTCTTCAAAAGTCAAATTACCTATGACCACAGAACCATCCAAAGCGCCGCCGCTTTACCCCAAGACCCACCTGCTCGCTG
>NZ_WUUD01000033.1:1602-20642 GCF_009831705.1 Pseudomonas sp. PICF6
TGGTGTTTCCCTCCAGCGATGTTGAAGCCAAAAAGACGACCCTGAGTCTCGAACTGGAAAGCCCTGCTGAACAACTGACACAAGATCAAGACGCTGCCGAAGCCGTCCAAGCCACAAACGAGGCCGCAGCCTCCCCCTTCGCGCAGATCGAAAACAACGCTGAAGACACGCCCGCGTCCGCCCAAGCGGAGCCTGCGATCGAAGAAAAGAAAGACCCGGGCCACCATGAGGTCATAGTTGCCAAAGGCGACACGCTCTCCACTCTCTTCGAAAAGGTTGGGCTGCCGTCGACCCTGGTCCACGAGGTCCTGGCCAGCGACAAGAAAGCCAAACAGTTCGCTCGGCTCCAGAGGGGTCAGAAACTCGAGTTCGAACTCAGCCCAGACGGACAACTGACCAGCCTGCATACCAAACTAAGTGACCTGGAAAGCATCACCCTGAGCAAAAACGACAAGGGTTATGCGTTCAACCGCGTCATCACCAAACCAACCGTGCGCTCAGCCTATGCTCACGGCGTCATTAACAGCTCATTGTCGCAATCGGCCGCACGCGCCGGCCTTTCCCATAGCCTGACAATGGACATGGCCAGCGTGTTTGGCTACGACATCGACTTCGCTCAGGATATTCACCAGGGCGACGAGTTCGACGTCATTTACGAACAGAAAATGGTCAACGGAAAAAGCGTCGGCAACGGCCCTATTCTTTCCGCCCGCTTCACCAATCGCGGCAAGACCTACACGGCGGTGCGCTACACCAACAAACAAGGCAACAGCAGCTATTACACTGCCGACGGCAACAGCATGCGCAAGGCATTTATCCGTACGCCGGTTGATTTCGCCCGCATCAGCTCAAGATTCTCCGTAGGCCGCAAACATCCCATCCTGAACAAGATCCGCGCCCATAAAGGCGTCGACTACGCAGCTCCCCGCGGCACCCCAATCAAGGCCGCCGGAGACGGCAAAGTGCTGTTGGCCGGACGCCGGGGTGGCTATGGCAACACCGTGATCATCCAGCACGGCAACACTTACCGTACGCTGTATGGCCATATGCAGGGCTTCGCAAAAGGCGTGAAAACCGGCGGCAGCGTCAAGCAAGGCCAGGTGATTGGCTATATTGGCACTACCGGTCTGTCCACCGGGCCGCATTTGCATTATGAATTCCAGGTCAACGGCGTTCACGTTGATCCGCTGGGCCAGAAGCTCCCCATGGCCGATCCGATTGCCAAGTCCGAGCGCTCACGCTTCCTGGCTCAGAGCCAACCCTTGATGGCTCGCATGGACCAGGAAAAAGCCACCATGCTCGCCTCAAGCAAGCGCTAAACCATGGCGCACTATATCGGCGTGATGTCTGGCACCAGCCTGGATGGACTGGATATCGCGCTGATCGAACTGACTCCGGCGATCAAGTTGATCGCCACGCACTACATCCCCATGCCCGCCTCCCTGCGCACCGAAATGCTCGAGTTATGCAGCAGCGGGCCCGATGAGATCGCTCGCTCAGCCATTGCCCAACAAAACTGGGTAAGGCTGGCTGCGCAGGGCGTCCACACGCTGCTCGACGCACAGAAGCTCAAACCTGAAGGTATCCGGGCAATCGGTAGCCATGGTCAGACCATACGACACGAGCCGGCCCGTGGCTTTACCGTGCAGATCGGCAACCCCGCATTGTTGAGCGAATTGACCGGCATTGCCGTCGTCAGCGATTTTCGCAGTCGCGATGTCGCTGCTGGCGGGCAAGGCGCCCCGCTGGTTCCTGCGTTTCACGAAGCACTGTTTGAAGAACGGGCCGGCAATCGCGCCGTACTGAATATCGGCGGCTTCAGCAATCTCAGCCTGATAGAACCCGAAAAGCCCGTAGCCGGTTTCGATTGCGGCCCTGGCAACGTATTGCTGGACGCCTGGATACATCAGCAACGGGGCGAGCACTTTGATCGCGATGGTCTGTGGGCTGCCAGCGGAAAAGTCGAACCGGCTCTGCTAAAGGCTCTGCTTGGCGACCCTTTCTTTGTCACTCAAGGCCCTAAAAGCACAGGGCGCGAAGTGTTCAACCTGTCCTGGCTGACCCAGCACCTGTCGCACCTACCGGTCTTCGCCCCTGAAGACGTGCAGGCAACGCTACTCGAACTGACGGCCCTGACCATCGTCCACTCACTGCAGAATGCCCAGACCAACACTCAGGAGCTGCTGGTTTGCGGCGGCGGCGCGCACAACCGCACACTCATGAAGCGGCTGGCCGACTTACTGCCAAACACCCAAGTCAGCAGCACGGCCACTTACGGCGTAGACCCGGATTGGGTCGAAGCCATGGCCTTTGCCTGGCTGGCCCATTGCTGCCTTGAAGGCATTTCAGCGAATCGCCCAAGTGTCACCGGCGCACGGGGTTTGCGCATACTCGGCGCAATCTATCCCGCCTGAATCCATTTTTCGCCGCACAGCAAAACGCCGCAGAGCCGTAAGGCGCTGCGGCGTTCTTATTTAAAGCCTCAGATCGAAAACGAAGAACCGCATCCACAGGTTGTGGTGGCGTTAGGGTTCTTGATGACGAAGCGCGACCCTTCCAGCCCTTCCTGATAATCCACCTCAGCACCCGCCAGGTACTGGAAGCTCATCGGATCGACCACGAGGCTGACACCTTCGCGTTCGACGATGGTGTCGTCATCAGCCACTTCCTCATCGAAAGTGAAGCCGTATTGAAAACCCGAACAACCGCCGCCCGTCACAAAAACGCGCAGCTTTAAACGATCATTCCCCTCCTCATCGACCAGGCTCTTCACCTTGTGCGCGGCACCGTGGGTGAATTGCAAAGCCGTGGGGGTGAAGGTTTCGACGCTCATGCTGAATATCTCCCGGCGCTTACGCCGCCATAATGCGTGATGACGCGCATTATCCGCTTCTCCTAGAAAATCGGTCAACTATTTGAGAGGCAGGCGCAAACTACACGTTATGAGCTGCAAGCCTGGCGCTTCAAGCTTGCAGCCTCAGATTGGAGTTAAGGCAACATCCCAGCGTGGGACAGACCCAGACGCTCATCCAGCCCGAACAGGATGTTCAAGTTCTGCACAGCCTGGCCGGACGCGCCTTTGACCAGATTATCGATGACCGACAACACCACTACCAGATCGCCATCCTGTGGGCGATGCACCGCGATCCGGCAAACGTTAGCGCCGCGTACGCTACGAGTTTCAGGGTGGCTGCCAGCCGGCATCACATCGACGAACGGTTCGTTGGCGTAACGCTTCTCGAACAACGCTTGCAGGTCTACGGAACGGTCGACGACGGTTGCGTACAGCGTGGAGTGAATGCCCCGAATCATCGGCGTCAGGTGCGGCACAAAAGTCAGGCCGACATCCTTGCCTGCCGCGCGACGCAGCCCCTGGCGGATTTCCGGCAGATGACGGTGGCCTTTGACGGCATACGCCTTCATGCTTTCCGACGTCTCGGAGTACAACGAGCCGACACTGGCACCACGGCCGGCACCGCTGACACCCGACTTGCAGTCGGCGATCAGACGCGACGCATCAGCAAGCCCCGCCTCGAGCAGCGGCAGGAAACCCAGTTGCGTTGCCGTTGGATAGCAGCCCGGGACAGCGATCAACCGTGCCTGCCTGATTTTCTCGCGATTGACTTCCGGCAGGCCGTAGACCGCCTCGTCCAGCAGATCTGGCGCACCGTGTGGCTGACCGTACCATTTGGCCCACTCTTCAGCGTCCTGCAGACGGAAATCTGCCGACAGGTCGATGACCTTGGTCCCGGCGGCCAGCAGCTCGCCTGCCAGGGCATGGGCAACACCGTGAGGCGTGGCGAAGAACACCACATCACAGGCCCCGAGGGTCTTGATGTCCGGAACGCTGAACGCCAGGCCGTCGTAATGGCCCCGCAGGTTCGGATACATGTCGGCGACGGCCAGTCCAGCCTCGGATCGGGAGGTAATGACCACCACCTCAGCCTGCGGATGCTGTGCCAACAGACGCAGCAGTTCGACACCGGTGTAACCCGTGCCGCCGACGATACCGACCTTGACCATATACCTGCCCTCAACGAACCCACTGGAAAGCTGTCGATGATAGGGGCCGCGCGGCCCGGCGACAACCGCCAAGGTGACGTGTGGCCGCTCTAGCCTCTACTATCGGGCTACCGTGAATCTGGGAATACAAAAAAATGCTCTATCTATGGCTCAAAGCACTTCATATCATCAGCATGGTCTGCTGGTTCGCCGGCCTGTTCTACCTGCCTCGCCTGTTCGTCTATCACGCCCAAAGCGAAGACAGCGTCAGCAAAGAACGCTTCATCGTCATGGAGCGCAAGCTGTATCGCGGCATCATGGGGCCGGCGATGATCGCCACCCTCGTATTCGGCATCTGGCTGCTGAGTCTCAACGCCAGTGCCTACTTCACTCAAGGCGGCTGGATGCACGCCAAGCTGACCCTGGTGGTATTGCTGATCGGCTATCACCATATGTGCGGCGCGCAATTGAAGCGCTTCGCCCGTGGCGAAAACACCCGCAGCCATGTCTTTTATCGCTGGTTCAATGAAGTGCCGGTTCTGATATTGCTGGCTATCGTAATTCTGGTCGTGGTTCGGCCGTTCTAACTTTCAATCAGCACCACCTTATCCGGGGTACTTCCGATGTCGCTGCCCGCTCTGCTTGAACAACGTTTGCGTCTGCCCGTCGTGGCAGCGCCGATGTTTCTGATTTCCAATCCACAGCTGGTACTGGCCTGCTGCCGCAACGGAATCGTCGGCAGCTTTCCGGCGCTGAACCAGCGCGAAAGCAGTGGTTTCAAGGCTTGGCTGGAAGAAATCGAAGCGGGCCTGGCAACAATGGAAAACCCGGCACCCTATGCCGTGAACCTGATCGTCCATCATAGTAACCCACGGCTTCAGGCCGACCTGGCCATCTGCATCGAACATCAGGTGCCGATTGTCATCACCAGCCTGGGCGCCGTGAAAGAACTGGTGGATGCGGTTCACAGCTATGGTGGGCTAGTATTCCACGATGTCACCACGCGCCGTCATGCCGAGAAAGCTGCCCAAGCCGGTGTCGACGGTTTGATAGCGGTCGCCGCCGGCGCAGGTGGCCACGCCGGGACCTGGAGCCCTTTCTCACTGGTCGCCGAAATCCGCCAGTTCTTCGACAAAACCCTGCTGCTTGCGGGATGTCTGAACCACGGCCATCAGATTCTGGCCGCCCAACTGCTTGGCGCGGATTTGGCCTACTTCGGCACACGCTTTATCGGCACGACCGAAAGCCATGCGCCTGACGCTTATAAAGAGATGTTGCTCACATCCAGAGCCGCAGACATCGTGCATACTCCTGCGGTGTCTGGAGTGCCGGCCAGCTTCATGCGCCAAAGCCTGGAAAACGCCGGTTTCGACCTGGCCGCCCTGCAGGGCAAGGGCGAGGTGGATTTCGGTTCCAAACTCAAGCCACTGAACGACGAAGCCAAGGCCTGGAAAACCGTATGGTCCGCAGGCCAGGGCGTGGGTGAAATCCATGATCTGCCAAGTGTCGATCAGCTAGTGACACGCCTGGATGAAGAATACCGGCAAGCGCTGGCCCGCGCGACACAACTCGGCGGCCAATGGCCCCGCTGAAATCAACCGGATCAAAACCATTGCTTAACCTTATGAGACAAGGATGCCTGGCATGAGCGAAACCCGTTTCAATATCGTATTTGATGGAGCCCTGCTGCCGGGTGTCGAAACCACCACAGCCAAGCTCAACCTGGCTGAACTGTTCAAAAGCGATGTCAGTGCCATTGAGCGGTTGTTCAGCGGGCGCAAGGTGGCGCTTAAAAGCAACCTGTCCCAGGCCGAAGCGCAGAAGTACCTGGAGGCTCTCAACAAGAGCGGGATCGATGCACGAATCGAAGCCGAACCTTCCCTCGAACTGAACCTGGACGAGGTACAGCATTCGCCGCCGTCGAACGGACGCCACCCGGACTCCATCATCGACCCGGTATCGCCCTACGCGCCACCCCGAGCCGAGGTGGGTGAGGCAATGGCCGAGTACAGCACGCTCAAGCCCTTCAGCTTCGATGGGCGCATCGGACGGCTGCGCTTCCTGGGCTGGACCATGGCCTTGACGCTGGTCATGCTGTTTGTGGTGGGCACAGCCT
Organism: Pseudomonas sp. PICF6; assembly: GCF_009831705.1. Classification (NCBI taxonomy): domain Bacteria; kingdom Pseudomonadati; phylum Pseudomonadota; class Gammaproteobacteria; order Pseudomonadales; family Pseudomonadaceae; genus Pseudomonas; species Pseudomonas sp. PICF6. The sequence goes on from NZ_WUUD01000033.1 coordinate 7,721, forward strand.
TTTCATTGGGCGTGACCTGGTTCTTCGCCTCCAGCTCCACAGCGGCAATGATCGTCGGCGGCCTGCTGGGACTGATCATCGCACTGGGCTTTGCTTATGTAAGCATCCAGTTCAGCGTCCAGCGCCTGCACGACCTGGGTTGGTCCGGGTGGTTGTGGCTGCTCAACCTGGTGCCGTTCGTGGGCAGTGTCTTCCCCTTCGTACTCATGGCCTTGCCCGGCAACACCGGCGCCAATCGCTATGGCCCCCCGCCGCCGCCCAACAGCACTGCGGTCAAGGTACTTTCGTCGCTGTGGATTGTCATGATCGTGGTGGCTTTCCTTGCCGCAATGGCCGGGGCATTCAGCGGCATCACAGAGGAATACGACAGCAGTTCCTTGAGCAGCTATGAGAGCAGCGAGCTCATTGATGAAGACACTGCAGAACCAGCCGTCGAAGCAGCCGAGCCTGCTTCGCCTTCTGTAGACTATGAAGAGGAACAATAAGCGCGCTTCGTGCCGGTGACAGCTCAGTACACTGGTGACGGGCCGTTGCGATGGAGAACTGCATGACCCGTTACGCTCTGATCACTGGCGCCTCCAGTGGCATTGGCCTGGCAATGGCCGAAGCACTCGCCCGCCGCGGTCGCGACCTGATATTGGTGGCTCGACAGCGTGATCGGCTGGAAAGTATTGCAATCGAATTGACTCAGCGTTTTGGCGTGGAGGTGTTGTTCCGGGCTTGTGACCTGGGGGAACCGCTGAGGCTTTCAGGCTTTCTGCTCGAGCTGGAAGAAGGCGAGCGACAGATCGACCTGCTGGTCAATTGTGCCGGTATCGGCACCAGCGGGCCGTTCCTGGGCCAGGACTGGATGACCGAGCAGGACCTGATCGAAGTCAACATCCTCGCCTTGACGCGGCTCTGTCACTCGGTAGGCAACAGCATGGCGCTGCAGGGCGGTGGCCAGATCCTGAACGTTGCATCGATCGCCGCGTTCCAGCCTGGCCCCTGGATGAGCACCTATCACGCCAGCAAGGCTTACGTGCTGCATTTCTCCGAAGCCCTGCGGGTCGAGCTGAAAAAAAGCGCAATAAAGGTATCGGTGCTTTGCCCTGGCCCGACACGAACCGGCTTTTTCGCCCGGGCGCAGCTCAATGAACAGAAATTCAACGACAGTCAAACCCTGATGAGCCCGGAGGAAGTCGCGCTGTATGCCGTGCGCGCACTGGAAAAAAACCGGGCGATCATCATTCCTGGGCGCCGCAATCGCTGGCTGGCGGCGTTGCCGCGACTGGGCCCGCGATGGCTGGTTCGCACGATTGCCGGCATGACCAACAAGGCCTGCTGCCCCCGCTGAATGCCTTTTCCCGTGAAAAACCGGGCTCGCCAATCGCGCCTTAAGTACACTCAAGCTCGACTAACCCAATGGAGAAACAGCTGTGGATACTCTGTTTACCAAGATCATCAACCGGGAGATTCCGGCCAAGATCATTTACGAAGATGATCAAGTTCTGGCGTTCCACGACATCGCCCCTCAAGCACCTGTGCATTTCCTGGTCATCCCAAAGAAACCGATCCGCACGCTCAATGATCTGACCGAAGAAGACAAAGGCTTGGCCGGGCATATCCTGTTCACTGCCCAGCGCCTGGCGCTTGAACTGGGCTGCGAAGAAGGTTTTCGTGTGGTGATGAACTGCAATGAACTTGGGGGACAGACCGTCTATCACATTCATATGCATGTGCTTGGGCAGCGCCAGATGAACTGGCCGCCGGGTTGATACCCTGACCCAACGCAAATCCTGAGCGGCCGATTGAGTTAAACTGGCCGCCGAGATTTTTCCCGGAGGTAAGCATGACTACCCAACGTCACTACTCACCGATTGACCGTCTACTGCTGCAAGCTGATACCGCGATGCGTACGCTGCTGCCCTTCAGTGGTCAGCCCTACCGTCCATCGCCGGCTATCGTGCAACCAGACGTGCAAATGAGTGACGAGCAAACCCGCCATGTCGCTGGGCTGATGCGCATCAACCACACCGGTGAAGTCTGCGCCCAGGCGCTGTATCAGGGCCAGGCGCTGACGGCGAAGCTGCCCCAGGTACGTGAGGCGATGGAGCATGCCGCCGAGGAAGAAATCGACCATCTGGTCTGGTGCGAACAACGCATTCACCAACTGGGCAGCCATACCAGCGTCCTGAACCCGTTGTTTTATGGGATGTCATTTGGAATCGGTGCAGTGGCCGGGCTGATCAGCGACAAAGTCAGCCTCGGCTTTGTGGCGGCCACTGAACATCAGGTGTGCAAACACCTGAATGAGCACTTGGAGCAGTTGCCGGCCGAGGACGAAAAGTCCCGGGCGATTCTCAAGCAGATGCGCGAGGATGAAGAGCAGCACGCCGAAAGTGCGCTCGAGGCCGGAGGGTTTCGTTTTCCAGCGCCGGTGAAGTTCGGCATGAGCCTGCTGGCCAAGGTCATGACCAAGAGCACCTATCGAATCTGATCGTGCAAGGGTGGCGAAGGGGTTATACCCACGCCACAGCGTTGCAGGCCTGTGCGTTCATCCACGTTCTACAGAAACTAAAAAAGGCGACTCCCATGGGGAGCCGCCTTTTTTGTAGCTGAAACCTTCAGCGTGGCATGTTGCGCGCGTAGAAAATTTCCAGCATTTCGTGTTTCACACGGTCTTCCACCTGATCCCGCTGTTCAGCAGAGAGGTTGCTGGTAGCGTCCCCGAACAGGTAGTTATCAAGCTCGAAGTTCTTGAGCAGCATTTTGGTGTGGAACAGGTTTTCCTGATACACGTTCACGTCGGTCATCTGATACGCGTCGCGAGTGTCTTCGGAGAGATAGTTCTGAATCGAGTTGATCTCGTGATCAATAAAGTGCTTGTGGCCTTCAACGTCGCGGGTAAAGCCACGCACGCGATAATCCACCGTCACGATGTCCGAGTCGAACTGGTGAATCAGGAAATTGAGTGCCTTGAGCGGTGAAATGACGCCACAGGTCGACACGTCAATGTCCACACGGAACGTCGCAATGCCATCCACCGGGTGGATTTCCGGGTAGGTATGTACCGTAATGTGGCTCTTGTCGAGGTGGGCCAGGATGATTTCCGGCAATGGGCCCGGGGACTCTTCGATCTGGCTGTCGGTCGGTGTCACCGGTTCTTCCGAGATCAGAATGGTCACGCTGGCGCCTTGGGGTTCATAGTCCTGACTGGCGATGTTCAGGATGTTGGCACCAATGATATCGACAACTTCCGTGAGGATCTGCGTGAGGCGCTTGGCGTTGTACTCTTTATTGATGTACTCGACGTAGGCCTGCTGGTCCTGCGGGGTTTCCGCATAGCAGATGTCATAGATGTTGAAGCTCAAGGTCTTTGTCAGGTTATTGAACCCATGGAGCTTGAGTTTGCTTTTCACCGTTTGAAAACTCTCTATGTATTGCGGCCTGGCCGCGTGATCAAGCATGCCCGTCAGATGCGAACGACGCACCTGCGTAGGACGGTTAACACCTCTTCGCGATGGCGATTTTGGTTGTCTGTCCAGACAAGGGACCGGCCGGAGGACCGATCACTGCCCTGAAAAAAGTGGCGCATTATGCAGAGGTCGGCTTCTGATCGCCAGAGCTTGCACTGCTTTTATGATGGTTGGATGTCGATTCAACCCAATTCGATGATTTCATAATCGTGGGTGATTTCAACACCGGCGGCGCCGAGCATGATGGAAGCCGAGCAATATTTCTCGGCTGACAGCTCAATGGCGCGCTTGACCTGGGCTTCCTTCAAGGCACGCCCCTTCACCACGAAATGCATGTGAATCTTGGTGAACACTTTCGGGTCTTCGGTGGCGCGCTCCGCTTCCAGGAAGGCTTCGCAACTTTCGACGGCCTGGCGCGATTTTTTAAGGATGCTGACCACATCGAAATTACTGCAACCACCCACGCCCAGCAGGAGCATTTCCATCGGCCTTACACCCAGGTTCCGACCTCCGGCTTCTGGCGGGCCATCCATGACTACCACATGACCGCTACCTGACTCACCGAGGAACATGGCTTCGCCAGCCCATTGGATGCGTGCCTTCATCGCCAAGACTCCACTGTCTGAAAAAAGGGTCGCCAGCTTAGCACAGCCCCCCGCCACGGCGGCTTCTGCCTTAGGACGCATGACAAATACGTGTAGGTAAATTCTCAAATCAATTAAGGACGCCTCTGTTAAGCTGGCGCCAATTAGCTGGCGTATGGCCAGCTATAGCGATTGCCATTCGCGCCCCACAAAAAATCCAAATCAATACACCGCGCAGTCTTTCGGGATACAACCATGGTTGCCATTACTCCCACACCCAAGATCAAGAATCTCGACAAACTCTTGATGCATTGTCAGCGTCGCCGCTATCCGGCCAAGCACAACATCATCTGCGCGGGCGATCGCTCCGACACCCTGTCGTTCATCATCAAAGGGTCGGTCACGATCCTGATCGAGGATGATGACGGTCGCGAAATGATCATCGCCTATCTCAACGCCGGGGATTTCTTCGGCGAACTTGGATTGTTTGAACAGGCAGGCAAAGAACAGGAACGTAGCGCCTGGGTACGGGCCAAGGTCGAATGCGAGGTCGCGGAGATCAGCTATAGCAAGTTCCGGGAACTGTCGGTGCAGGATCCCGACATTCTTTACGTCCTCAGCGGACAAATCGCACAGCGCCTGCGCAACACTACCCGCAAGGTGGGCGACCTCGCCTTCTTCGACGTGACCGGTCGCGTCGCCCGCTGCTTGCTGGAACTGTGCAAGCAACCCGATGCCATGACCCACCCGGACGGCATGCAGATCAAGGTGACGCGCCAGGAAATCGGCCGGATTGTGGGTTGCTCGCGGGAGATGGTCGGTCGTGTGCTCAAGGATCTGGAAGAGCGCAACCTGGTCAGCGTCAAAGGCAAGACCATGGTGGTCTTTGGGACGCGCTAGGCGAGCAGCCTGGTCAGCAGTTCCCGGTACAGCGCCTCAAGCCGCTGCAACGCGTGAGGCGCCGGGAATTTTTCATGCAAGGCAATATGACTCTCGGCGCGCACTCGCTGCGCCAGGCCACAGGCTTCATTGAAACGATTGACCGCGGCAACCATCGATTCGCGTTCGTTCTCCAGCAACAGGGCTCCATGCACCAGACCTACCGGGCGTTGGCCGCCCTTGCTCTGACGCCAGCGCTGAGCAGTGCCGACCATTTTCCGGCCGTCGAGATTGACGTTGAATCGACCGTCGCAGAACGCACCCTCGACTTCACCCAACGAAGCCACCCCACCCAGCTCATCCAATAACTGGCAGATCGGATCACACAACCGGCGATAACCGGTTTCGATGCGGCCATGGTCGCCTTCACTACGCGGCGGAGCGTAAACCAGGGCGATATTGACGGTGGCGGCAGACTGCGGCACCGGCTCACCGCCGGTTTCGCGCAGCAGCACTGGCCAGTCGTGGGCCGCCGAGATTTGGCAGGCGTGTTCGAACCCCGGTAAACGACTCAAACGACGAGGCATGACCAGCGCGCGATCATTGGGCTGCCAGAACAACAAGCCGAACTCAGCGTCGCCTGCACAGATGCTGGCCAGCAAATCCTGTTCAGCTTGCAGACCGGCTTCGACGGTCAGGGAAATCACGGGCGACATTGAATCAATCCAGCGTCGAACCGCTTATCGGAACGCCGCGTTCAGGGAAGAACAGACGTTGCAACTCGGTACCCGGATTTTCCGCGCGCATGAACGCTTCGCCCACCAGGAACGAATACACATCGCTGACTTCCATCAGTTCGACATCGGCCCGGTTCAGGATCCCGCTCTCGGTGATCACCAAGCGATCACGCGGAATACGCGGCAACAAATCCAGAGTCGTTTCCAGGCTGACTTCGAAAGTATGCAGGTTACGGTTGTTCACCCCGACCAGCGGAGTATCGAGGGTCTTCAAGGCCCGCTCCAGCTCCTCGCCATCGTGGACCTCTACCAGGACATCCAGGCCCACGCCTTTGGCGACCGCCGCCAGCTCGGCCATTTTCACATCGTCCAGGGCGGACACAATCAACAGCACGCAATCTGCGCCCAGGGCTCGGGCTTCAACGATCTGGTAAGGATCGATCATGAAATCCTTGCGAATCACCGGCAGCTTGCACGCCTCCCGCGCCTGTTTGAGGTATTCATCGGCGCCCTGGAAAAAATCAATATCGGTCAGCACCGAAAGGCAAGTCGCACCGCCCTTCTCATAGCTCTTGGCGATGTCGGCGGGGACGAAGTGTTCACGAATCACGCCTTTGCTGGGGGAAGCCTTTTTAATTTCGGCAATCACCGCTGGCTGCTTTCTCTTGGCCTGATCGATCAGCGCCTTGGCAAAGCCACGCGGCGCATCCGCTGCCCGCGCCAAGGTTTCCAGCTCTGCCAGACTGACCCGAGCACTGCGTTCGGCAACCTCTTGAGCCTTGCGAGCCAGAATGTTTTCCAGAACCGTTGGCACACTCATCCTTCGTTCTCCACTTTGAATACGGCGGTAAATGCACCCAACTCTTCGAGTTTTTCCCTGGCAAGGCCGGTGTGCAACGCATCATGGGCCAGTTCCACGCCCTGCTTGAGGCTGCTGGCGTGATCCGCCGCATACAACGCGGCGCCCGCATTGAGCACGATCATCTCGGCGGCCTTCTGGCCATTTTCAGTCTTGCGGCGCCCCAAGGCATCGCGAATCAGCTCCAGCGACTGGGCCGGCCCATCCACCGCCAGCCCATGCAGGCTCTGGCTCTTCATGCCCAGGTCTTCAGGTTCGACCCAATACTCGCTGATCTGATCATTTTTTAATTCAGCCACGTACGTGGGTGCAGCCAGGCTGAATTCGTCCAGGCCATCCTTCGAATGGACCACCAGCACGTGCTTGCTGCCCAGACGCTGCAAGACCTCGGCCAGGGGTCGGCACAATGCCTGGCTGAACACACCGACCACTTGATGCTTCACGCCGGCCGGATTCGTAAGCGGGCCGAGCATATTGAACATCGTCCGCAGGCCCAGATCACGACGCGGCGCGGCGGCGTACTTCATGGCGCGGTGGTGGGTCTGGGCGAACATGAAACCGATGCCCACGTTATCGATGCAACGCGCCACCTGTACTGGCGTCAGGTTCAGGTAGATCCCGGCCGCCTCCAGCAGGTCGGCGCTGCCACTCTTGCCGGAGACCGCACGATTGCCATGCTTGGCAACGGTACAACCGGCCGCGGCGACGACGAAGGCCGAGGCCGTGGAAACGTTGAAGATATTGGCGCCGTCACCGCCGGTGCCCACCACATCCACCACGCCATCCAGGGTCTTGAGCTCGACCTTGTCCGCCAGCTCGCGCATGACCGAAACCGCGCCGACGATCTCATCGATGCTCTCGCTCTTCATGCGCATGGCCATCATGAATGCGCCGATCTGCGCATCCGAGCATTGGCCGGTCATGATTTCGCGCATCACATCGCGCATTTCGTCGGTGCTCAGGTCGAGATGGCCGACGATACGGCTCAGGGCTGTCTTGATATCCATGAAAAGTCCTTAGCGCGTGCCGCCGGTTTGTTTGAGGAAGTTGGCGAACAGCTCGTGACCCTGTTCGGTGAGAATAGACTCGGGGTGAAATTGCACGCCTTCGATATTCAACGTTTTGTGACGAAGCCCCATGATTTCATCCACAGAGCCGTCCTCGAGCTGAGTCCAGGCGGTCAGCTCCAGACAATCTGGCAGGGTTTGGCGCTTGACGATCAGGGAGTGGTAGCGGGTGACGGTCAGCGGAAGATTCAGACCTTCGAACACGCCCTTGTTCTCGTGAAATACCGGGCTAGTCTTACCGTGCATGACTTGCCGGGCGCGCACCACGTCGCCGCCAAAGGCCTGGCCGATCGACTGGTGCCCTAGGCAGACACCCAGGATCGGCAGCTTGCCGGCGAAATACTTGATGGCTTCGATGGAAATGCCCGCTTCGGTCGGCGTGCAAGGACCGGGAGAGACCACGATGCGCTCGGGCTTGAGGGCTTCGATTTCGGCGATGGTCAGTTCGTCGTTGCGCACGACCTTGACCTCGGAGCCCAGCTCGCCCAGGTACTGCACAACGTTGTAGGTAAAAGAGTCGTAGTTATCGATCATCAGCAACATGGCGTAAGCAACCTATTGAATTCACTGACTTGAAATACAGCCTTCGGAGAGTGACCCGCGCGGTGTTGCGCTTGGCGAGGCGTGTGATGGGCCAGCGAAGCGACTTTCAAGCGGGTAAAGAAGGCAAATCGGTACAGGTCCGGCCAGGCCGGCAGAGAACGTTCAGGCGCGCCAACGCCAACGGGCGTGTGCCTTGATCAATTGATCCAGAAGTTTGCTGACAATCGACACAGGGGAAGTCTCGTTCATACGTTCCGGCACAGTAGCTTAGCTGGACGGTGCACGCAATATGACGACCCCCGAAGGGCTTTGAAACAATCGCGACGAGCCTGATGGATGGCAAAACGCCGGAAGTTTTTGGTACTGTCGTTTCGTTTTCTAACAACAATAAGATAAAAACGGACTTTCTCATGCTAAGAAAAACGTTATTCGTACCAATGGCCGGCTGTCTGCTGGCAATGGCCTGCGCCCAGGCGAGCGCCGCGCCCAATCCCTACTCCAGCTTCATCGTGTTTGGCGACAGCCTCAACGATGCCGGCCAGTTTGCCGACCCGGACGGTCCGTCCGGGGCCACGCAACGCTTTACCAACCGCACCGGCCCGCTCTATCTCGACGGCAGCGGCGAATCCTATTCCCTCAATTCCACCCAACTGCTGGGCGGACGGTTGGGCTTTTCCGATGATGAAACCGCGGCATCCACCTCGGCGGTTCGTGCCAGCGAAGGCCAGGCCGATGGCAACAACTGGGCCGTGGGCGGGTATCGCACCGACCAGATCCTCGAGTCGATTACCGGTGTTTCCGACACTGGTGAGCGCAGCCGTGACGGATACCTGCTGTCCAACGGCCTGCGTGCCGACCCGAACGCGCTGTACTACCTTTCCGGGGGCGGTAACGACTTCCTCCAGGGTCTGGTACTGACCCCCGCCCAGGCGAACGCCGCCGCGGACCGCCTGGCCGACAGTGTCCAGGTGCTGCAAACCGCCGGAGCCCGTTATGTGATGGTCTGGCTGCTGCCCGACCTGGGCCTGACCCCTGCGCTCAATGGCACGCCTTTGCAAGACGCCGTTTCGCAGCTCAGCAACCAGTTCAACCAGCAACTGGTCACGCGGCTGCAAGGCATTGATGCCGAAATCATTCCACTGAACGTTCCGCTACTGCTGCAGGAAAGTTTCGCCGATCCAGCACGATTCGGCCTCGCCACCGGCGAGAACCTCACCGCCACCTGCTTCAGCGGCAACGGCTGCACGGAAAACCCCACCTATGGCATCAACAGCGCGACGCCAGACCCCACCAAGCTGATCTATAACGACTCGGTCCACCCCACCGAGACCGGACAGCAACTGATCGCCGATTACGCCTTTTCCCTGCTCGCGGCGCCATGGGAGCTGACATTGCTGCCGGAAATGGCCCACTCGACCCTGCGCGCCCACCAGGATGAATTACGCAGCCAGTGGCAATCGGACTGGGAGAACTGGCAAGCCGTCGGCCAATGGCGGGCGATCGTCGCAGGCGGCGGCCAGCACCTGGACATCGACAGCCAAAACAGTGGCGCCAGCGCCGACGGCAGCGGCTACAGCCTGAACGTCGGTGGCAGCTATCGTCTCAACGAGGCTTGGCGCGTGGGTGTAGCCGCCGGTTTCTACCGCCAGGACATGGAGGCAGGCAGCGCCGATTCGGACTACAAACTCAACAGCTACCTGGCCACCGCTTTCGCCCAGTTCCAGCAGAACCGCTGGTGGGCCGATGCCGCGTTGACCGGCGGCAAGCTCGACTACGACAACCTGGAGCGCAAGTTCGACCTGGGCGTCAACCAGGCGCAAGAGAAAGGTGACACCGACGGTCACCTGTGGGCATTCAGCACGCGCCTGGGCTACGACATTGCCCAGCCGGGCAGTCAGTGGCACCTGTCACCGTTTATCAGCGCCGATTATGCGAAGGTGGAAGTCGACGGGTATTCAGAAAAGAGCAGCCGCTCCATCGCCCTGACTTTCGATGACCAGACCCGCGACTCGAAACGCTTGGGCATTGGCTTGCAAGGCAAATACAACTTCACCCGTCAGACCCAGGTGTATGGCGAATATGCCCACGAACGCGAGTACGAAGACGACACCCAAAAAGTGAACATCGCCCTCAACAGTCTGCCGGCCAATGATTTCACGCTTGAAGGCTATACGCCGCAGAGTCATTTGAATCGCCTGAGCCTGGGGGTCAGCCACAAGTTGACCAACGATCTGGCCCTGCGGGGCGGTTATACGCTGCGCAAGGACGATGACTTTACCCAGCAGGGCGTGAATGTCGGGGTCAGTCTGGATTTCTGATCGAGATAACCCTGTGTGGGAGCGAGCCTGCTCGCGATGAGGCCGTCATGTTCGACACATGCATCGCCTCGCGAGCAGGCTCGCTCCCGCAGTAGATCGGCTTCTATTCAGTCGCTTGGGGTCTGCTCGGCCAGCGCCACGGCACGGAACATTGCCCGGCGCTTGTTCAGGGTTTCTTCCCACTCCAGCACCGGCACCGAGTCGGCCACGATCCCGCCGCCGGCCTGCACGTGCAGCTCACCGTCCTTGATGACGGCGGTGCGGATGGCAATGGCAGTGTCCATGTTGCCGTTCCAGGCAAAATAGCCCACGGCCCCGCCGTACACCCCACGCTTGACCGGTTCCAGTTCGTCGATGATTTCCATGGCGCGGATTTTCGGGGCGCCAGACAACGTTCCTGCCGGCAGGATGGCCCGCAGGGCGTCCATCGCCGTCAGCCCGGCCTTCAACTGGCCCGTGACGTTGGAGACGATGTGCATCACGTTGGAATAACGCTCGATGACCATCTTTTCGGTGAGCTTCACCGAACCGACTTCCGAGACGCGCCCGGTGTCATTGCGGCCCAGGTCGATCAGCATCAGGTGCTCGGCGATTTCCTTGTCATCCGACAGCAGGTCCTCTTCCAGCGCCCGGTCGGCTTCCTCCGTGGCCCCACGAGGGCGGGTGCCAGCGATAGGCCGCACAGTGATCAGGTTGTCTTCGACCCGCACCAGCACTTCGGGTGAACTGCCTACAACGTGGAAGTCACCGAAGTTGAAGAAGTACATGTAAGGCGTCGGATTGAAACAGCGCAGTGCCCGGTACAGGTCGATGGGCGCGGCCTTGAAGTCGATGGACATCCGTTGCGACGGCACCACTTGCATGCAGTCGCCGGCCAGGATGTATTCCTTGATGGTATCGACGGCCCTTTCGTAATCGTTCTGAGTGAAACTGGAACGGAACACCGGGTCGGCCGCCGACTGTTTGCTGAAATCCAGGCCAGGACGCGGCGTGATCGGCTGCCGGAGTTTTTCCAGCAGCGCCTGAAGACTTTTCTGACCTTGCTCGTAGGCGTCTTCCCGGGACGGATCGGCCAGGACAATGGCGTGCATCTTGCCGGCGAGGTTATCGAAGACGACCACTGCGTCAGAGACCATCAGCAAAATGTCCGGCACGCCCAGCGGGTCCGGGTTCGGGCAGGTGCCCAGACGCTTTTCCACATAGCGTACGCAGTCGTAGCCGAAATAACCCACCAGGCCACCGTTGAACCGCGGCAGGCCGGGGATGGTAGGCACGTTGTAGCGAGCCTTGAAGGTTTCGACGAAGGCCAGCGGATCTTCGACCTCCAGGCTTTCGATCTCGACGCCGTCATGGGTCACGCTGACACGATGGTCATGGACCCGCAGCACCGTGCGGCACGGCAGGCCGATGATGGAATAACGGCCCCATTTCTCACCACCCTGCACCGATTCGAGCAGGTATGAGTTGGGCTCATCGGCCAGCTTGAGGTAGATCGACAGCGGCGTGTCGAAGTCGGCCAGGGTTTCGCAGGCAAGCGGGATACGGTTATAGCCGGCAGCGGCTAGACGCAGGAATTCTTCGCGGATCATGGTGTGCCTCGTGGCAGGAGGAGCTGACAGTCAGGTATGCAAACGCGCCGGATAACCGGCCAGGATCAGGTCAGGCGCGCCAACGCCAGCGGGCCAGGGCCTTCATGACTTTCATCCAGAGTTTGCGAGTGACCACCACGATGGCGTTTCCAGAAGAGGATTGAACAGCGTCGGGCAACGTTATCTCAGCGGCCGGGTCCAGGCAACCGGGAATTAACAGGCGCAAATCGTCGATCACCAGCGCGGGAAACTCTTCGGCGATCGGCCGGCCATGGTTGTAGCCGTAGCTCAGCGCCACACATTTGACCCCGGCGGCTTTCGCCGCCAACACATCGCTGCGCGAGTCGCCGACGAACAGCGATTGAGAGGCCGGGATGTTGGCCATTTTCATCACGAAAAACAGCGCGGCCGGGTCAGGTTTTTTCTGTGGCAGGGTATCGCCACCGATGATCCAGCGAAAATAACGACCGATTTTCATCTGATCCAGCAGCGGCGCGACAAAGCGCTCCGGCTTGTTGGTGATCAGGGCCATTTCCACGCCTTGCTTGTGCAGCCACTTGAGGGTGGAACGCACACCGGGGTAGACGACCGTCAGTTCGTGATTGCCTTCATAGGCTTCGTTGAACAACTCCAGCGCCCGCTCGGCCTCGGCGTCATCGACGCCCTGGGCATCGATATGGTTGGCCAGGGCCCGCCGCACCAGCATGGGCGCGCCGTTGCCGACCCAGTGGCGCACGGCGTCAATTCCGGCGGCCGGGCGACCGAGCTTGAGCAGCATGTTGTCCACGGCCGCCGCCAGGTCCGGCACCGAGTCGACCAGCGTGCCGTCGAGGTCGAACATCACCAGACGCGGCAGGCTGCCGGGGAACAGCTGCTCAAAGCCGCTCA
>NZ_WUUD01000033.1:20652-20923 GCF_009831705.1 Pseudomonas sp. PICF6
CCCGCCGAAGCCGGGGTTGACGCTCATCAGCAGGATCATGTCGACCTTGTCCATCACGTACTTGAGCACGTCCAGGGGCGTGGCCGGGTTGAACACCAGGCCGGCCTTGCATCCGCCTTCGCGAATCAACTGCAGGGAGCGGTCGATGTGCTGGGTGGCTTCGGGGTGGAAGGTGATGTAGGTGGCACCGGCCTCGATGAAGTCGCCGACGATGCGATCCACCGGGCTGACCATCAGGTGCGCGTCGATCGGCGCCGTGACGCCGTACTTG
>NZ_WUUD01000033.1:20933-21164 GCF_009831705.1 Pseudomonas sp. PICF6
TAGACGGGCCAGGGCCAGTTCGGCACGCATCTTTTCAATGACCTCTTTGTAGTCCGGCGCATTGAAAATGGCCGAGCCTGCGACAAAGGTGTCGGCACCGGCCTCTGCGATTTCGCGGATGTTATTGACGTTCACGCCACCGTCGATCTCCAGGCGGATATCACGGCCCGATGCCTTGATCAGCGCGCGGGCTTCACGCAGCTTGTCGAGTGTGCCAGGAATGAACTTCTG
>NZ_WUUD01000033.1:21174-32400 GCF_009831705.1 Pseudomonas sp. PICF6
CGCAGCGCTGCGCAGACCATCGGGCCGATGGTCAGGTTGGGTACGTAATGGTTGTCCATGACATCGAAGTGCACGATGTCGGCGCCGGCGGCCAGAACGTTGTCCACTTCCTCGCCCAGGCGGGCGAAGTCGGCGGAGAGAATCGACGGAGCAATAGCGAAGGGCTGCATGACGCACCTGTTTTGAGCGAAATCACGATGGCGCGCATTGTATACCTCAAGATTTGGCGCGCCCACCGTGGCAGACGATCAATACGCCGCGCGGTAGATCTTCTCGATATCGCTGGCGCTCAGTTTGCGTGGGTTATTGCGCATCAGTCGCTCGATCCCGGCTGCTTCCACCGCCATGGACGGTATCACTTCGTCCGTCACCCCAAGGCTGCTCAGGCCCTGGGGGATTTCCACGGCAGCACACAGCGCAACCATGGCCTCCACGGCTTCGTCAGCGGCTTCAAGGTCACTCAGGTGCGCGGTCTTTATGCCCATGGCTTCGGCAATGTCGCGCATGCGCTCGACGCAAGCCATCTTGTTCCACGCCATGACATACGGCAGCAACAAGGCGTTTGCCACACCATGGGACACGTGAAAGCGCCCCCCCAGCGGATACGCCAGCGCATGTACCGCCCCGACCCCGGCATTGCCGAACGCCATGCCGGCCATCAGGCTTGCAGTGGCCATGTCTTCGCGAGCTTGCAAATGAGCGGGGTTGGCGTAGGCCTTGGGCAAGGCGCGGGTGATCAGTTTTATTGCGCCGATAGCCAAGGCATCGGTGATCGGCGAGGCATTGAGCGACAGGTAGGACTCGATGGCATGCACCAGTGCATCGACGCCACTGGCGGCGGTCACGCTCCGGGGACAGGTGAGGGTCATCTGCGGGCTGACCAGCGCCACGTCCGGCAGCAGATAATCGCTGACGATACCTTTCTTGAGTTGCGCGGCCTTGTCGGAGAGGATGGCCACGTTGGTGACTTCAGAGCCGGTCCCGGCCGTGGTGGGGATGGCGATCATGGGCGCGCCTTTGCGCGGGACCTGATCGACCCCGAACATATCCTGCAGCTCGCCGTGGTAACCGGCGTAGACCCCCACGCATTTGGCAATGTCGATGGCACTGCCGCCGCCCAGGCCGATCAAGCCATCATGGCCGCCGTCACGGTAGGCCTGCATGCAGTCTTCAACGATGGCGATTTCCGGGTCCGGCATGACCCGGTCGAAAATTTCGTAGTCGCGCCCGCCCAGATGCTGCAGCGCCAGCTCCACGGTGCCGGACTTGACCAGCGCAGCGTCGGTGACGATCAGCGGGTTATCGACATCCAGCCGCGTCAGCTCGGCCGCCAGTTGCTCGATGGCAGCCGCACCGGTGATCAGTTTGTGGGCGATCTTGAATGAGGAAAGACTCATGTGCGCGGCCTCTTATTCGCGTATGGGCTGGCACAAGGATAGCTCGGTATTTAAGGTTGTCTTCCATTCAGCCCATGAATACACCGCAAATCCCCTGTGGGAGCGAGCCTGCTCGCGATAGCGGTAGAACATTCGTCATTTTTATCGACTGACACTCCGCTATCGCGAGCAGGCGCTCCCACAGGGTACAACACTGACCGTCAGACCTGCGCAGTACGCAGCTTCTCGCTACGCCCTCGCAACCACTCCAGAGTCAGCAACAGGATCACCGAAAAGGCGATCAGCAGCGTCGCGGCGGCGGCGATGGTGGGGCTTAGGTTTTCGCGGATACCGCTGAACATCTGCCTTGGCAAAGTTGCCTGCTCGGGACCGGCCAGGAACAGCGTCACCACCACTTCATCGAACGAGGTCGCGAAGGCGAACAGTGCGCCTGAGATCACGCCCGGGGCGATCAACGGCAAGGTCACTCGACGAAACGCCGTCAACGGCGAAGCCCCAAGGCTGGCGGCGGCCCGAACCAGGTTGTAGTTAAAGCCCTGCAGAGTCGCCGATACCGTGATGATGACGAACGGCACGCCCAGCACGGCATGGACCACGATCAGCGAGAAGAAACTGTTGCCCATTCCCAGCGGCGCGAAGAACAGGTAACTGGCCACCCCGATGATCACCACCGGCACCACCATCGGCGAGATCACCAGGGCCATCACCAGCGCCTTGCCTGGGAAATCACCACGGGTCAGGCCAATAGCCGCCAGGGTGCCGAAGACCATCGCCAGTACCGTCGCCGCCGGGGCGACGATGACGCTGTTCCTCAGCGCCCGCATCCACTCCGCCGAAGCGAAGAAATCGTGGTACCACTGCAACGAAAAGCCTTGCAACGGGTACACCAGGAAGCTGCCGGAGTTGAACGACAATGGAATGATCACCAGCACCGGCAGGATCAGGAACAACAGGATCAGCCCGCAGAATATGCGCAAGCTGTAGAACCACACCCGCTCGACGGGGGACATGTAAGGACTCAGCATTTCAATCTCCCCTCAGCTCAGGCGCAGGCGGCTGGCGCCCACCAGCCAGTTGTAAATCAGATAAAGCACGACGGTTGCCAGCAACAACAACCCGCCGAGCGCCGTGGCCATACCCCAGTTGATGCTGGTGTTGGTGTAGAACGCGACAAAATAGCTGACCATCTGATCGCTCGGGCTGCCCAGCAGCGCCGGAGTGATGTAGTAGCCGATGGCGAGGATGAACACCAACAGGCAACCGGCGCCGACACCGGCATAGGTCTGCGGGAAATACACGCGCCAGAAGCTGGCGAACGGATGGCAGCCCAGGGAAATCGCCGCACGCATGTAAGTCGGAGAGATGCCTTTCATCACGCTGTAAATCGGCAGGATCATGAACGGCAGCAGGATATGGACCATGGAGATGTAGACACCGGCGCGGTTGAACACCAACTCCAGAGGCTTATCGATAATGCCCATGGCCATCAGGCCACTGTTGATCAGCCCGCCCGATTGCAGCAGCACGATCCACGCCGCCACCCGCACCAGGATCGACGTCCAGAACGGCAACAGCACCAAAATCATCAGCAGGTTGCTTTGGCGCGACGGCAGGTTCGCCAGCAGGTAGGCCAACGGATAGGCCAGCACCAGGCAGATCGCGGTAATCACCAGGCCCATCCAGAACGTACGGGCAAAAATATCCAGGTAGATCGCCTGGTCGGGGGTGGCCGGAGCCAGTTCGCCAAGATCATCAATGCGATGATCGACGGCCGCCAGCAGGTAATACGGGGTGACATCACTGGTGTTGCGGCGGATCACCTGCCAATACGCCGGATCCCCCCAGCGTTCGTCGAGGCTCTCCATCGCTTCTTTATAGGAAACCGGCTCGGTGGCGAACGGCAGCGCACGGGCGGTCTTGGTCAGCAGGCTGCGATAGCCGGCCAGCTCCATGTTCAGGCGCTTGGACAAATCGCCCAAGGTCTGATTCTTGCGCGCTTCGGCCAGGTCTTCGCTGGCGGCTTTGTATACTGGCTCGCCTGGCAACCCACGTCCGTCCCAGGCAGCGACCGCGGCGACAGTGCGCGGCATGCCGTTGACCACTTCCGGGTTGCTGACGCTTTTGAACAGCAGCGCCACGATTGGCACCAGGAACACCAGCAACAGAAACAACACCAGCGGCGCGATCAAGGCCTGGGCCTTCCAGCGGTTGACCCGCTCGGCGCGCTTGAGCCGTTGCTTCAGGGTGGGGCTGGTGCCCGCGTTCAGTGGAACGGCGATGGCCATGGCGAACTCCGCAAATCTTTTTGATCGTTACAGAAGCGGCGTGCCGCTTCTGTTCTTTTGAAACGTTGGCCTCTGAGCCGATCGTTCCCACGCTCCGCGTGGGAATGCATCCAATGACGCTCTGCGTCACAAAGGACGCGAAGCGTCCTGGGCGGCATTCCCACGCGGAGCGTGGGAACGATCTCTGTCAGCGGTTACTTCGCCGCCCAGGAGTTGAAGCGCTGCTCCAGTTGCTCACCGTTGTCAGCCCAGAAGCTGACGTCGATCTGCACCTGGTTGGCGATGTTTTCCGGGGTGGTCGGCATGTCTTTCAAGACATCCTTGGACAACAGCGGTACAGCCTGGGTATTGGCCGGGCCGTAGGCGATGTTTTCCGAGTAGATCTTTTGCTGCTGCGGTGCCACCGAGAAAGCGATGAATTTCTTCGCAGCTTCGGCGCGGGTCTTGTCCAGACCGCGTGGAATTGCCCACGCGTCGAAGTCGTAGATGCCGCCGTTCCACACCACTTTCAGGTTGCTTTCCTTCTGCACCGCGGCGATCCGACCGTTGTAGGCCGAGCTCATGACCACGTCACCGGAAGCCAGGTACTGCGGCGGCTGGGCGCCGGCCTCCCACCACTGGATGTTCGGCTTGAGTTCGTCGAGCTTCTTGAAGGCACGATCCTGGCCATCTTTGCCGGCCAGCACTTTGTACACGTCTTTCGGCGCGACGCCGTCGGCCATCAAGGCAAATTCCAGGGTGTACTTGGCGCCTTTACGCAGGCCACGCTTGCCTGGGAATTGCTTGGTGTCCCAGAAATCCGCCCAACTGGTCGGTGCGGTTTTCAGTTTGTCGGCGTTGTAGGCCAGCACGGTGGACCACACGAAGAAGCCCACGCCGCAAGGCTGGATGGCGCCCTTGACGTAGTCTTCGGCCTTGCCGAACAGAGCCGGGTCCAGTTGCTCGAACATGTCTTCGTCACAACCACGGGACAGCTCCGGGGACTCGACTTCCACCAAGTCCCACGAAACGCTCTTGGTGTCGACCATGGCCTTGACCTTGGCCATTTCACCGTTGTATTCGCCAGCGATGATCTTGCCGTTGCCGGCTGCTTCCCACGGCGCGTAGAAGGCTTTGGCCTGAGCCGCCTTGTTCGCCCCACCGAAAGACACCACAGTCAGGTCCGGGCCCGCCGCCATCGCGCTTGCCGCACCCATCATGCCCAGGGTCAGGGCTGTGAACTTCAGGGATCTCAACATTTATTGTTCTCTCCACGTGCAGGGTTGGTGTTGGTACAGCAGGGGGCGATCAATTCGCCTCTAGAAGGGGATCGAGCGCACGCACATGCTCGACTTGCCAGCCAAGCGGAACCACGTCCCCAACAGCGAGCCCGGGATCGAGTTCGGCAATCGGTTGTTTCACGAAGAAGTCATTCTTGCCACAGACCTCCAGGCGAACCCGGACGTGGTCGCCCAGATAGATGAATTCCGCCACCCTCCCTGAGAAGCGGTTGACACATTGTTCGCTTGCGCCGTTGAGGCTCACCCGCTCCGGGCGGATCGACAGGGTCACCGGCTCGCCGGGTTTGCCGACGTTCACCGCCAGGGCCTCGACCTTTTCACCACGCCCCAGCTCCACCAGGCAACGATCGCCGGTCTGGCTGTGCAGGCGGCCGTTGAGACGGTTGTTCTCGCCGATGAAGTTGGCGACGAAGGTGTTCCTTGGCTCTTCGTAGAGGGTGCGTGGCGGGGCAATCTGCTGGATTTCGCCTTGATGGAACACCGCTACCCGGTCGGACATGGTCAAGGCTTCGCCCTGGTCGTGAGTCACATAGACCACGGTGACACCGAGGCGCTGATGCAGATGCTTGATCTCCATCTGCATGTGTTCACGCAGTTGTTTGTCCAGGGCGCCAAGGGGTTCGTCCATCAGCACCAGTTGCGGCTCGAACACCAGCGCCCGGGCCAGGGCCACGCGCTGTTGCTGGCCGCCGGACAACTGTGCCGGGTAGCGTTGGGCAAACGTGTCCAGCTGGACCATGCTCAAGACGCGCTTGACCCGATCACTCACGTCGCTTTTGTTCAAGCCGCGCACGGTCAGCGGGAAGGCCAGGTTCTCGGCAACGGTCATGTGCGGGAACAAAGCGTAGTTCTGGAACACCATGCCGATGTCACGCTTGTGGGGCGGCACGTTGTTGATGGAGCGTCCGGCCAGCTGGATCTCACCGGCAGTGGGTGTTTCAAACCCGGCGAGCATCATCAGGCTGGTGGTTTTGCCGGAACCGGACGGCCCGAGCAGAGTCAGGAATTCGCCTTTGCGAATGTCCAGGTTGAGGTCCTTGACGATCAGGTTCTCGCCGTCGTAGCTCTTTTGCACACCACGAAAGCTGACCAGTACATCACTGGCCCCCGCGCTTGAATCGACCTGGCTCATACCCGCACCTTTTGTATTGATGACTGCTTGTGAATCAAGCCTAGTGGAGCCTGGGGCCTGCGCAAATCGGGGCGCAGGAGAGAATCGCCTCAGCCGGATGGAAGAGTCGGTGTAGGGATTTCCCTACAAGGATGGCGGGATTGGATAAGGACAGTCGTGAGTTATGAGCTGCAAGCTGCAAGCAAGGACAAAAGCGGTGTTGGGGCGTGTCGCAAATGGATATGCCGACACACTGCCCCTGTGGGAGCGAGCCTGCTCGCGATGGCGGCGGATCAACCAGCATCGTGGTTGACTGACACACCGCCATCGCGAGCAGGCTCGCTCCCACAAGGGAATCGTGGGGATGCTAGAGCAACCTATGCTCCATCGCATACTTCACCAGTTCCGCCAAGGAAGTGATGTTGAGTTTCTGCATCAGCCGCGCTTTGTGAGTGCTGATGGTTTTGCTGCTCAGGGCCAATTGCTGGGCGATGTCGTTGACGTTGGCCCCTTGGGCCAGGCGCTCGAAGACCGAGAATTCGCGCTCGGACAGCAGCGAGTGCAGCGGTCGGCTGTCGGTCAGGCCCACTTCGAAAACCATGCGGTCGGCCAGTTCCGGGTCGATGTAACGTCCGCCAGCCGCGACCTTGCGAATCGCCATGAGCAGCAAGGCCGGGTCGCTGTCCTTGGTCGCGTAGCCGGCGGCGCCGACCTTCAGCGCGCGCGCCGCCATTTGCGCCTCGTCGTGCATCGACAACACCAGGATGGCCGGCGGATTGTTCAACGCACGGATCCGCGGGATCGCCTCCAGACCATTGACGCCAGGCATGGAGATATCCAACAGCACCACTTCGCAGGGCACATGCCGCAGGGTCTCCAGCAATTGCTCGCCATTGCTCGCCTCCCCCACGACCACCAGGTCCTTCGCCAGGCCGATCAACTGCTTGATGCCTTCGCGCACGATGGTGTGGTCTTCGGCTACCAGTACACGGATCACGTTTTTCTCCAGATTCAGAATCTCATCGCGAGCAGGCTCGCTCCCACAGGGTTGTGCGTGTGTGCATCTCAATCAATGTGGGAGCGAGCCTGCTCGCGATAGCGTCAGCCAAGCCAAGCCAAGCCAAACAAAAATCATCAGGCCTCATTCACCGGTACCCGCACCGCCAGGGTCGTCCCCTCCCCTGGCTCACTTTCCAACGATAACTGCCCGCCCATGATCAACACCCGTTCCCGCATGCCGACCAGACCAAAGGAGGTCGGCCGCCCCGTGGCGGGAACGAATCCTACACCGTCGTCGCTCACCGTCAGACAAAGCTGGTCGTCTTCCTGCACCAGCGTCAGTTCTACAGTATGCGCCTGAGCATGGCGCATCACATTGGTCAGCGCTTCCTGGAGAATTCGAAACAGACCGATGGCCTTGGCGTCGCTCAAGGGCGGGAGATTGTCCGGCACCTGCACCAGGCATGGGATCTGCGTGCGCGCCTCGAAACGCCGCGCCTGCCATTCGATGGCCGAGGCGATGCCCGCATCAAGGATCGGAGGTCGCAATGCCGTCGCCACGTCCCGCACCAACTGGAACAACTGGGCAATCAGGCGCTTCATGCTGTTGAGCCGCTCTTGCAGGCCCGGGTCGAGCTGCGCATAGGCCAGTTCGCACATGGACGTTTCCAGCTTCAAGACGGTCAACATTTGCCCCAACTCGTCGTGGACTTCCCGAGCTATGCGCGCCTTTTCCTCTTCCCGCACGCTCTCCAGGTGCGCCGACAATTCGCGCAGTTGCTCCCTGGAGCTGGCCAGCTCCAGTTCGATGCGCTTGCTTTCGGTGATGTCCCAGACGATACCGTCCCACACGTAAGCGCCGTCTTCGAGACGACGGGTAATGGCCTTGATCTCGGCCCAGCGCTCCCGGCCTTCGCGGGTCAGGATGCGCCCCTGCCACGACCAGTCGCTGTCGCTGTCCAGCGCCTGATCCTGAGTGCGGTGATAACTGGCCTTATCCTGGGGGTGTACGAGGCTGCGCAGGCCGGTGTCGCTACGGGCCAGGGTCGCGGGCGAATACCCCACGAGGCTTTCGCTACCCTCACTGATGTAGGCAAAGTCGATCTGCCCGGTTACCGGCGCCCGCTCCAGGCGAAAGACCAGGCCCGGGACGTTGGCAGCGATCCCCTGCAAGCGCGCCTCGCTTTCGCGCAGCGCCGCCAGCGCGCGACGGCGCTCGGTGACGTCGTTTATGTAGACCACCAGGTATTCGGCATCGCGAAAGCGCAGGAAGCTCAAGGAAACATCGGCCGGAAGGATGCTTCCATCAGCCCGCACGCATTCGGTTTCGAAACTCTGTGGCCCCTCCTCGCTGGCCCGGGCGCGTTTCCACAGGTTCAGCCAGCGATCCATGTGCAGGCCCGGTTCGAAGTCGATCAAGGGGCGTTCAATGATCGCGCCCGGCGCATAGCCCAGCATGATTTCGGCGGCGCGGTTGGCATACCGTACATGGCTATCCCAATTGACCCAGAGAATGCCGACAGTGCTTTGGTCGATGGAAAATTGTGTCAGGCGCAGGGCTTCCTCGCTGGCGGCCCGCTGGGCGATGTCATTTCGCGCATTGCGCAGGCGCCGCTCCAGCGCCCTTTGCTCGCGGCGCTGCCAAAACACGATTGCCACGCAGCTCAAGAGCAGGGCCAGCAGCAACAGGGTCAGGTTTTGCCAGAAACCCGGGGTGTCGGTCAGACGTGGATATTTGGGCTTGAGCCAGCGACTGTGCAGTTGCTCAAGTTCCTTGGCCGGGATCGCCTGCAAACCGCTCTCGATGATGTCGGCCAACTCAGGCCAATCCCGGCGAGTGGCGACGCGCAACAGTTGCGGCAGGCCGATATCGCCTACGACCACCAGCCCGGCGAATTCAGGTTCGACCATCAGTCGCCCCAACTGCGCCTCATCGACCACCGCGTAACCGGCCTGCTGGCTCAACAACAGTTGCAACGCCTGACGCTCCAACGGTACGCCTTGAAGATTCAACGTCGGGTAGTTGCTACGCAAATAATCGGCCGTGGTACTGGGCATGCGCACCGCCACCCGCACTTGAGCATCGAGCTTTTCCAGCTCGACCCCTTCGGCGCCCTTCTTCTGGCCCACGATCAATTGCGGCACGCGCATGTAGGGGTCGGAAAACCGCCAGAGTCGCAGCCCGGCCGGGGTCTGGCTCAGCCCTGGGGCAATATCCACCTCACCGGAGCGCAACGCGGCTTCCAACTGCACCACGTCCTGGAAATTGCGCCAGGTCAGTTCGACATTCAACGCCTTGCCCAACCACTGCATCAGCTCGACATTGGTGCCGGACAGACGCTGCAAGCGCCGGTCATATTGCGCATAGGGCGCCTGCAACACGAGGCCGACGCGCAGTTGCGGATGCTGGAGCAGCCATTGTCGCTGGCCCGCGTCCAGTTGCACCCCAGTCAACGACGGTGCGGGCGCGGCCCACGCCATCAAGGGAAGCCATAAACAGCCGATAACCCACAGGCAGCAAAAACGCATCATCGAAGTCTCATGCACTGACAAATACTGACCAACCCATTAGGCTGCCGGAAATACTTCTGGTCATGGAATATCCGATGCCCTTTGTTTATCGCCTGGCATTGCCAGCATTGTGCCTGTCGCTGATCCTGCCGAGTGCCTTTTCTGTACAGGCTGAAGAACCGGCCCCCGCGGCGGCGGATCAAGCCACCGAGGAAAAACCGGTCGAGCGTCCGCCTTTGCTCGAGCGCAGCGAGGAAGAAGCGACAGCGCTTGAACGGGAGATCCCGGTCCAGGAGCAACAACAGCTACAAACCGGCAGCGACACCTTCCTGGCTCTCTGGAAACCAGCCAACACCAGCGAACCCAAGGGTGCGGTCATCATAGTCCCCGGCGCCGGCGAAACCGCTGACTGGCCTCAAGTGATCGGCCCGATGCGCAAAAAGTTACCGGATATCGAGTGGAGCAGCCTGAGTATCACCCTGCCGGACCTGCAAAGCGACGTCATCGCACCGCGCGTGGTGGAAACACCGCCCGAGACCAAACCGGCCGACGTGGCTGGCGCGGCACCGGACGCCACGACCACAGCACCGATTGAACAAGTGGCGGGCGGCGAGGCTGACGCTGTAGATCCGGTCGTTGCCCAAACCAGCGAGGAACACCTCCTGGCCGATGCCGAACGTATCTTTGCCCGCATCGATGCCGCACTGGCCTACGCCGAACAGCAGGGCGCCCGCAGTATTGTTCTGCTGGGCCACGGCACCGGCGCCTATTGGGCGGCACGTTACCTGAATGAAAAACAGCCCTCGCAGATCGAGCGTTTCGTGATGGTCGCCGCCCAGACCCCGCTCGCAGTCAAGCCCGCCCTGGCCGAACTGACTCCCACCTTGAAACTGGCCACCGCCGACATCTTCTACATGGACAAAGCTCAGGATCGCAATGCAGCGCTGGAGCGTTTACAGGCCAGTAAGCGTCTTAAAGGGTCGAGCTTCAGTCAGGTGTCACTCAAAGCGGTGCCCAACTCATCGGCGCAGCAAGAACAGCTGTTTCGTCGGGTACGGGGTTGGTTGAACCCGCAGAAGCCGGGGGAGTGAGGCTTAGACAAGCCCCAAGCCAGCCACCGTGGCGATCCCCTTCTAGCGAAAGTCCCGGCGCTCGCGGATCAACCGATAGGCGTTGTGCAACTCCCGGGTCTTGTCGGTGGCGTCACGCACTTGCAACGGCGTCGCCCCACTGCCGGCAATCTTGTCCGGGTGGTGACGACTGAGCAGACGGCGATAAGCCCGCTTGATCTGCGACGGCTCGCTGGTGGCCGAAACTCCCAGCAAGCGTAACGCCTCCTGATAGGTCGCGCCGCTGTTGGGCAACGACTGTTTGTGTGGTTCGTAATCCGCCGCCAGTGCCTGGACCTGTTGCGGCGTCCACCCCAGCCATTTGCCCCACTGAGCAAGCAACTCACGCTCGGCTATGCCCGCGCGACCGTCGGCCCAGACCATCCGCCAGCAGGCGCGCAGCACACCCTCAGCCGCATGGGGCTGGGTCGCAAGGCGACGCAAATAACCGCGCAAATGGTCGTTTCCGGTTTTGCCCCGGTTGAATGCGGCGACGGCCCGGCGTTGCGCTGGCTCGCTCAGGTCCAGCGCGCG
>NZ_WUUD01000033.1:32410-41187 GCF_009831705.1 Pseudomonas sp. PICF6
CATCGCTCTTGGCCAGCCGGCCCAGCAATACAAACAGCAACTCATCGTTGCGTAATGCCGGACGGCCACCCAAACGCTCGCGCAGCTGCGCCCAGCCTTGCAGATTAAGTCGCCGATCCAGCGCCTGTCCTAATAACGCTCCCAGCATGGCCCCCGGAATGCTGGCTATGGCAAAGCCCGCCCCGGCTCCAATCAGAGTCCCTGGCCACCACATATCAACGGCTCGCTTCTATCAAGGTTTCAACCTGCGCCAAACGTTCATGAGTCCCCACATCCACCCAGTGTCCCTTCAGGTGCTCGCCGCTGACCTGGCCCTCGGCCATGGCCTTGCGTAGCAGCGGTGCGAGTTTGAACGCGCCGTCCAGGCAACCCTCGAACAACCGCGGATGCAAGACGGCAATGCCGCTGTAGGTCAGTTTGTCGGCAGCCGCCCCGCCATCATGAATCTGTCCGTCGGCCAGGAGGAAATCGCCGCCCGGATGGTGTTCGGGATTATCCACCAGTACCAGGTGCGCCAAGCCGTCCAGAGGTCGGCGCAAGGCGCTGAAATCGTAATCGGTCCAGATGTCGCCGTTGACCACCAGGAACGCCTCGTCGCCCAACAACGGCAGGGCGCGGAAAATGCCACCGCCGGTTTCCAGCGGCTCACCTTCGGGCGAGAAATGAATGCTCACGCCAAAACGTGAACCGTCCCCTAGATAATCTTCGATTTGCTGACCGAGCCAGGCGTGATTGATCACAATGTCCTTGAACCCGGCCCGAACCAAGGCACGCAGATGGTATTCGATCAAGGGAACGCCGCCGGCACGAACCAGCGGCTTGGGCGTGGTGAGGGTCAAGGGCCGCATCCGCTCCCCTTTACCCGCCGCCAGGATCATCGCTTTCATGCCGTCGCTCCGGCCGACTGACGCAGGCTGGAGAGCAACTGATCCAGTTCCGCCAGTTCAGGGCGACGGGCAATGACCGCTTCTATATAGGCAAAGAAGCGCGGCACATCGCCCAGATAGCGCGGCTTGCCGTCGCGGTGGCAAATACGCGCGAAAATCCCGATGACCTTGAGATGGCGCTGCACGCCCATCAGGTCGCTGGCCCGCAGGAAATCCTCGAAGTCCGGCTGGACCGGGATGCCAAGCGCACCGGCCTGCTGCCAGTAATCCTCGAGCCAGCCACGCACGCGCTCCTCGGGCCAACTGAGAAAGGCATCCTTGAACAGACACGTGACGTCATAGGTCACCGGGCCGTAGACCGCATCCTGAAAGTCCAGTACGCCGGGGTTCGGTTCGCTGAGCATCAGGTTGCGCGGCATGTAGTCGCGATGAACCAGCACTTTCGGCTGAGCCAGCGCGCTGTTGATCAGCAGGTCGCTGGCCTGCTGCCAGAGCGTTTGTTGAGCAGCATCGAATTCGATACCCAGCTCATGCTTGACGTACCACTCAGGAAACAGCTCCAG
This sequence comes from Pseudomonas sp. PICF6, assembly GCF_009831705.1. Lineage (NCBI taxonomy): Bacteria > Pseudomonadati > Pseudomonadota > Gammaproteobacteria > Pseudomonadales > Pseudomonadaceae > Pseudomonas > Pseudomonas sp. PICF6. The sequence continues at coordinate 33,861 of NZ_WUUD01000033.1, forward strand.
TTCCCGACGCAGCAAAGCGACGTCGTAGCTGGGCAGTGGCGCGACCATCGGCAGTTGCTGGAAAGCCAGCAGGGCCTGGAGGGCGTCACGGAATAATGGGTCGGCATTGTCGCCGTCGATCACATCCAGATACGTCTGATTGCCCAGGTCATTGAGCAAAAGAAAACCGCGCTCAAGGTCTTCGGCATAAATTTTTGGCACGTTGATGCCGGATTTAGCCAGCAAAAAAGCAATGTCCACGAAGGGTTTGCAGTTTTCCTGGGGCGGTGGCGCATCCATCACGATCAAACTGCGGCCCTCGCCTTCCCAGCGGAAATAACGGCGAAAACTCGCGTCGCTGCTGGCCGCAGTCAACGTGGCCGGGGGTACGGCGCCCCAGCCCTGCTGAACAAAAAGGATCGGCAGCTGCTCATCGAGCCAAACTTTCAGGTGTTGCAGGCGTACATCTTGGTCAGGCATTGCAAGGGTCTCCGACGGCGCTAGCCGTCAAGCGGGTCATGCTTTATTATCCAGCATCTTTTTCAGACCATCGAGAGGCGTGCGGCCCACACCGCGGGCAGATGGCACGCAGGAAGCCCGGACTAATAAGATGGCATTGAAATCCCCCGCGTTTCGTAAAAAATTTCCGTTGCTGGTCACCGGCAGTCTGCTGGCCCTGCAACCCTTGGCCTCTTCATTCGTCGTCGCGGCAGAGCAGTATGACTGCTCCGTCTCCGCTTCGGGTGCCTGGGACTGTTCGCCCAAGACGCCGGCTGCTGCATTGCCGCCACGTCCGGTGCATGACGGCAGTGCGGTTTCCGCCAGCGGCGAGGCCCCGGCCGACAGCAGCTCGGGCGAAGAAGCCGGCGACAAGCCCGTGCTCGTCACCGAAGCCAAAGGCCGCGGCCTGAAGTCTCGCAGTGCGGACTACAGTCACCTGGACTGGGTTCCACGGGAGAACCTCACCCCTGCCCAATTGGCCGAAACCGGTCCTTATTGCGCCGGCGCCTATATCGAGCCCGTTCGTCCTGGCATGAATGACAAGACGGACAAAAGCGACGCTCCGACCTTCCTTGGCGCCAAAGCATCGCGCTACCAGCAGGAAGAGCAGGTGGCAACGCTGGCCGGCGACGTGGTCATGCGTCAAGGCAGCATGCAGGTCGAGGCCGACGAGGCCAACCTGTACCAGGCTGAAAACCGCGGCGAGCTGAGCGGCAACGTGCGCGTTCGCGATAACGGTGCGCTCATCGTCGGCGACCACGCCGATGTGCAGTTGGACACTGGCGAAGCCAAGGTCGACAACGCCGAATACGTGATGCACAAGTCGCGCATCCGCGGTAACGCGCTGTACGCCAAGCGTGCTGAAAACGCGATCATCCGCCTCAAGGACGGTACGTACACCACGTGCGAGCCGGGCAGCAACGCCTGGACGCTCAAGGGCAACAACATCACCCTGAACCCGGCTACCGGCTTCGGCACTGCCACCAACGTGACGCTGCGGGTCAAGGACTTCCCGGTCCTGTATACGCCGTACATCTATTTCCCGATCGATGACCGCCGCCAGTCCGGCTTCCTGCCGCCGACCATCGGCACCGGCAGCGATACCGGCTTTTTGCTGGTCACCCCGTATTACTTCAACCTGGCACCCAACTACGATGCCACGTTGTACCCACGTTACATGAGCAAGCGCGGCCTGTTGATGGAAGGCGAATTCCGCTACCTGACCAAGTCCAGCGAAGGTCAGTTCGGTGCGGCGTACCTCAACGATGAAGAGGACGAACGTAGCAAGCAGTCCGACTACAGTAAGACCCGTTACATGTACAACTGGCAGCACAAGGGCGGGCTCGACTCGCGCGTGCTGACGGAAGTCGACTACACCAAGATCAGCGACCCTTATTACTTCCAGGATCTGGAGTCCGACCAGATTGGTGTCGAGTCCAATGACTATGTAAACCAGCAGGGCGCCGTCAGCTATCGGGGTGACAACTACGTTGCACGTGTGAATGCCCAGGCTTACCAGATGGCGACGATTTCGAAGATCACGCCGTATAACCGCCTGCCGCAGATCACCTTCAACGGCGAACTGCCGCAGCACCCGTATGGTCTGGATTTCGCCTACAAGACGGAACTGGTGCGGTTTGATCGGGATTTGCGGACCGGTAACTATACTGATAAAGACGGGAACTCCGACGAGGCATGGCTGGACACCAACGTTCGCGGCCTGGCACGGGCTAACGGCAATCGCCTGAACCTGGCGCCGGTTGTGAGCCTACCAATGGAAGCAAGCTATGGCTTCATCAAGCCGTCGCTTAAATACCAGTACACCCAATACGATCTGGACCTGGATGGCACGGGCAAGTCGCAAATTGCCGCACAGTCTGCCGAGGCTGATCGCCTGCGGGGTACTTATAGTGGCAGCCAGAGCCGCGGCGTCCCAATCGCCAGCATCGACAGCGGTCTGTACTTCGACCGGGACACCCAGTGGTTTGGCAGTAACTACCGTCAAACCCTGGAGCCGCGCCTGTTCTACCTCTATGTTCCGGAGAAAGATCAGAGCGACATCCCGGTTTTCGACACTGGCGAATCCACCTTCAGCTACTCCTCGCTGTTCCGGGACAACCGTTTCTCCGGCTCCGACCGTGTCGGCGACGAGAACAAACTCTCCCTGGGCGTGACCAGCCGCTGGATCCAGGAAAACGGTTTCGAGCGCCAGCGTGTCAGCGTTGGCCAGGCCTTTTACTTCAAGGACCGCGAAGTTCAACTGCCAGGCATCGACTTCAACACGCGTGAAGATGCCAAGTCAGACGTATCTCCTTATGCACTGGAGTACGAATTCCGCTGGAACCGCGATTGGCGAACCACGGCTACCTACAACTGGGACCCGGACACCCGCAGCCCCCGCTCGGGCAGCGCGATGTTCCACTACCAGCCTGAAGACAACCCGAACAAGGTCATCAACGCCGGTTACCGCTACCGCAACGACCAGGTGCGCTACGACCAGACTACTGGCCAATGGTCCGTGGGTGGTGGCGACTATGGCACTCCGGGCACTCCGGGCTACGTGAAGGACTACTACAAGATCCAGCAGCACGACTTCTCGGTCATCTGGCCGGTCGTGCCGCAGTGGAATCTCATCAGCCGCTGGCAGTATGACTACAACCGCAACCGTACCCTGGAAGCCTTCGGTGGTTTCGAATACGACAATTGCTGCTGGAAACTGCGCCTGATCAACCGTTACTGGGTCGACTATGAAGAGTTCACTCAAGCCGCCCCGGAAAACGAGAAGGGCGACCATGGCATCTTCCTCCAAATTGTCCTGAAGGGACTCGGCGGCCTCACCGGCGCCAAGGTAGAGAGCTTCCTCGACAAAGGCATCCAAGGTTATCGTGAACGTGAAGACCAAGCTTTCTGATTGTCTGCGCCCGCTGATGCTGGGCGCGCTGTTCCTGGGTACCGCGGCCAACGCCGCGGTACAGCCCATCGACAAAGTGGTGGCTATCGTCGACAACGACGTGGTCATGCAAAGCCAGTTGGACCAGCGCGTCCATGAAGTGCAGCAGACCATCGCCAAGCGCGGTGGTGGCCTGCCGCCTCCGGGCGTACTGGATCAACAAGTGCTCGAACGCCTGATCGTCGAAAACCTGCAATTGCAGATTGGCGAACGCTCGGGCATCCGCATCACTGATGAAGAATTGAACCAGGCCGTCGGCACCATTGCCCAGCGCAACAACATGAGCGTCGATCAGTTCCGCGCCGCCCTGGCTCGCGACGGCCTCTCTTACGAGGACGCTCGCGATCAGATCCGCCGCGAGATGATCATCAGCCGTGTGCGCCAGCGTCGTGTAGCCGAACGCATCCAGGTGTCCGAGCAGGAAGTGAAAAACTTCCTCGCCTCCGATCTGGGCAAGATGCAGCTTTCCGAGGAACTGCACCTGGCGAACATCCTGGTTCCTACCCCGGAAAGCGCCAACTCCGAAGCCATCCAGAATGCTTACCGCCAGGCGATGGACATCTACCAGCAGCTCAAGCAAGGCGCCGACTTCGGTCAGATGGCCATTGCCAGGTCTGGCAGTGACAACGCCCTGGAAGGTGGTGATATGGGCTGGCGCAAAGCCGCCCAATTGCCCCCTCCGTTCGATCGCGAACTGAGCAGCATGGCCGTGGGTGACATCACCCAACCAGCCCGCACGCCCGGCGGCTTCATTATCCTCAAGCTGTTGGAAAAGCGCGGTGGCGGTGCTCAGGTGCGTGACGAAGTGCATGTTCGTCATATCCTGATCAAGCCAAGCGAGATCCGCAGCGAAGCCGAGACCCAGCGTCTGGCGCAAAAGCTTTATGAGCGCATCGAAGCGGGTGAAGATTTCGCCGAGCTGGCCAAGAGCTTCTCGGAAGACCCGGGTTCAGCCCTCAACGGCGGCGACCTGAACTGGGTTGACCCGAACGCACTGGTGCCCGAGTTCCGCCAGGTGATGGCCGAGACACCACAAGGCCAGTTGTCCAAGCCGTTCAAGAGCCCTTATGGCTGGCACGTACTGGAAGTCCTCGGCCGCCGCGCCACCGACAGCACCACCCAGGCTCGTGAACAACAGGCGATGACCGTGCTGCGCAACCGCAAATACGACGAAGAGCTGCAAACCTGGCTGCGTCAGATTCGCGATGAAGCCTACGTCGAAATCAAACTCCCTGGTGCAGACCAGGCAGCGCAGTGAAACCCAAGCGTTTCGCGCTGACACCCGGCGAGCCTGCCGGCATCGGTCCCGACCTGTGCCTGCTGCTCGCCTCGCAACCCCAGCCACATCCCCTGATAGCCATCACCAGCCGCGACCTGCTCCTCGAGCGGGCTGCGCAGCTGGGGGTGGTCGTCGACCTGCTGCTGGTGACACCGGGAGCCTGGCCGGATGTCCCGGCACCCGCCAACAGCCTGTATGTCTGGGATACGCCACTGGGCGCCCCGGTGGTTACCGGGCAACTGGACAAGACCAACGCGGCATTCGTCCTGCAAACCCTGACCCGCGCTGGCCAGGGCTGCCTGGACGGGAGTTTCGCCGGCATGATCACCGCTCCGGTGCACAAGGGCGTGATCAACGAATCCGGGATTGCCTTTTCCGGGCATACCGAGTTCCTGGCGGACCTGACCCACACCACGCAGGTGGTAATGATGCTCGCCACCCGCGGCCTGCGCGTGGCACTGGTGACCACGCACCTGCCCTTGCGGGACGTCGCCGATGCCATCACCCCGCAACGCCTGGAGCGGGTCACGCGGATATTGCACGCCGACCTGCAGGAAAAGTTCGGCATCGCCCGGCCCCGTATCCTGGTGTGCGGGCTCAACCCCCATGCCGGTGAAGGCGGACATCTGGGCCATGAAGAAATCGACACCATAGAACCCACCTTGGAGCGCTTGCGCAGCGAGGGCATGGACCTGCGTGGCCCGCTGCCTGCCGACACTCTGTTCACCCCCAAATATCTGGAGCACTGCGACGCGGTGCTGGCGATGTACCACGATCAGGGCCTGCCCGTACTGAAGTACAAAGGCTTCGGCGCGGCAGTCAACGTAACCCTGGGCCTGCCGATCATCCGCACATCGGTGGACCATGGCACCGCCCTGGACCTGGCCGGCAGTGGCAGGATCGATACCGGCAGCCTGCAGGTCGCCTTGGAAACCGCCTACCAGATGGCCGAGACCCATTTATGACCGAGCAATACCAACACCGCGCGCGTAAGCGCTTCGGCCAGAACTTCCTGCATGACGCTGGCGTAATCGATCGCATCCTGCGCTCCATCAATGCCAAACCCGACGATCGCCTGCTGGAGATTGGCCCGGGCCAGGGCGCGCTGACCGAAGGCCTGCTCGGCAGCGGTGCGCAACTGGATGTGGTGGAACTGGACAAGGATCTGATCCCGATCCTCAACCAGCAGTTCGCTGGCATGAGCAATTTCAACCTGCACCAGGGCGACGCGCTGAAGTTTGACTTCAATAGCCTGGAGGCTGCGCCCAATAGCCTGCGGGTGGTGGGGAATCTGCCGTACAACATCTCCACGCCGCTGATCTTTCATCTGCTGAGCAACGCTGGCCTGATCCGCGACATGCACTTCATGTTGCAAAAAGAGGTGGTCGAACGGCTCGCTGCTGGCCCTGGCGGCGGTGACTGGGGTCGCCTGTCGATCATGGTTCAGTACCATTGCCGGGTCGAACATCTGTTCAACGTAGGCCCTGGGGCATTCAACCCGCCCCCCAAAGTCGACTCGGCCATCGTCCGCCTGGTACCCCATGCCGTCCTGCCGCACCCGGCCAAGGATCATCGCCTGCTGGAGCGCGTCGTACGCGAAGCTTTCAATCAGCGTCGCAAAACCCTGCGCAACACCCTGAAGCTATTGCTCAGCAGCGCCGAAATCGAAGCCGCCGGCGTTGACGGCAGCCTGCGTCCCGAGCAATTGGACCTGGCGGCGTTCGTGCGCCTGGCCGACAAACTCAGCGAACAGGTAACGCCCAAAGCCGACGCCATCTGACAAGCTCATCGCTATCGGGTGGGACGTCTGGTCTACTACCCGATACATGGCCTAGACTGATCTTCTCAGCTACGCCCGCGTCCCGCTTCGCTTTTAAGGCCTTTTTGCATGTCCGATCTTCGTTATCAGGTCGACGTCAGCGTCGCCACCCGCTTTCTGGCAGAACAGTCGCAACCTGAGCACAACCGTTTCGCCTTCGCCTATACCATTACCGTGAGCAACAACGGCTCATTGCCAGCCCGCCTGCTATCACGCCACTGGGTCATCACCGACGGCGATGGTCATGTTGAGCACGTGCGGGGCGAGGGTGTGGTCGGTCAGCAACCGCTGATCGACGCTGGAAAAAGCCACAGCTACAGCAGCGGGACGGTGATGACGACCAAGGTCGGCACCATGCAGGGCACGTACCAGATGCTGGCGGAGGACGGCACGCGTTTCGACGCGATCATCAAGCCGTTTCGCCTGGCGGTACCCGGAGCCCTGCACTGATGGCGACGTATGCGGTCGGCGATCTGCAAGGTTGCCTGGACCCGCTCAAATGCCTGCTGGAACGGGTCGCCTTCGACCCACAGAAAGACACGCTGTGGCTGGTGGGCGATCTGGTCAATCGCGGCCCACAATCGCTTGAGACCTTGCGCTTTCTCTACAACATCCGCGATTCGCTGGTCTGCGTGCTCGGTAATCACGACCTGCACCTGCTGGCCGCCTGGCAGAACATCGAGCGCCTGAAAAAATCCGATACCTTGAGCGAGATCCTCGATGCTCCCGATTGCGTCGAGCTGCTGGAATGGCTGCGCCTGCAAAAGCTCATGCACTACGACGAGCAGCGCAACCTGGC
>NZ_WUUD01000033.1:41197-54697 GCF_009831705.1 Pseudomonas sp. PICF6
CACCCCAGTGGTCCTTGCGCAAGGCGCTCAAGTACGCCGGCGAAGTCGAACACGCGCTGCGCGACGACAACCTGTTCGGCCCCTACCTGGATGGCATGTACGGCAATGAACCGGTCAAATGGGACAACGATCTCACCGGCACCGCCCGTCTGCGAGTCATCACCAATTATTTCACCCGCATGCGCTTCTGCACCCGCGACGGTAAGCTGGACCTCAAGGGCAAGGAAGGCATCGAGACCGCGCCACCTGGCTACGCCCCTTGGTTCAAACACAAAGAGCGCAAGACCCGTAATCTGAAGATCATTTTCGGGCACTGGGCGGCACTGGAAGGCCAATCCGACGAACCTGGGGTTTTCGCCCTCGACACCGGATGCGTATGGGGTAGCGCGATGACGCTGATGAACGTCGACTCTGGCGAGCAACTGCGTTGCGAGTGTGACGAACAGGGTCACGCCAAATCCCTTCATCATCCGACCATTGCATCAGTAACGGCCGCTACCATCGTTTGATCGATGCCGCGCGTCAGGCTACAGGAGTCCCAAATGACCGCTTTTAAACGCATCCCCCAGAGCAGGCCCAGGCCCTGCGTGAAACAGGCGCGGTTGTCGTCGACGTTCGAGATCCGGCCACCTTCGCCGCCCTGCACATCAGCGGCTCGACCCATCTGGATAACCACTCCCTCTCCGATTTCATCCGCAATGCGGACCTCGATGCCCCCGTGGTGGTGGTCTGTTATCACGGCAATTCCAGCCAGAGCGCAGCCGCTTACCTGGTCAGCCAAGGCTTCTCCGATGTCTATAGCCTGGACGGCGGTTTTGAGCTGTGGCGCACGACTTATCCTGCAGAAACAGCCCCAGGTAACCCGGAATAATTTTTATGACGCCCAAGCCCACGTGAACCGCGGGTTTGGGTGATGGCGGACGAACGGTCTGCCACAACTAATTACGCATTCAACCTTTACCTCTCCGATTCCGAACTATCCTTAGCCTCAGGCCATCCAAAACAGGGGAGAGCCGGTACACCGGCGCGCGGGTTCATCGGGAGACAGCTTTCAGGAGACGGCATTTCTGAAAGCATTCTGGGGGGTAAACGGCAGCTGGGTTCCCAGCGGCCGACCAGCATCGACTGATTGATCCGACACCGGCTCCACGTATCGAGCGAGGTGACGTCATGAGTATTTTTAGCCACTTCCAGCAACGTTTCGAGTCCACGCGGCAGGAGGAATACTCGCTGCAGGAATACCTCGATCTCTGCAAGCAGGACCGCAGCGCCTACGCATCGGCTGCGGAACGCCTGTTGCTGGCAATCGGAGAACCGGAACTGCTGGATACCTCGGCCAATTCGAGGCTTTCGCGGATCTTTTCCAACAAGGTGATTCGCCGCTATCCGACCTTCCAGGACTTCCATGGCATGGAAGAGTGCATCGACCAGATCGTGTCCTATTTCCGCCACGCAGCTCAGGGTCTGGAAGAAAAGAAACAGATCCTGTACCTGCTTGGTCCCGTCGGCGGCGGTAAATCGTCCCTGGCCGAGAAGCTCAAGGAACTGATCGAAAAGGTGCCCTTCTACGCCATCAAGGGTTCTCCCGTGTTCGAATCCCCCCTGGGGCTGTTCAACGCTACCGAAGATGGCGCGATTCTGGAGGAAGACTTCGGTATTCCGCGCCGCTACCTCAATACCATCATGTCGCCATGGGCCACCAAGCGCCTGGCCGAGTTCGGCGGTGACATCAGCCAGTTCCGGGTGGTCAAGCTCTACCCTTCGATCCTCAACCAGATCGCGGTGGCCAAGACCGAACCGGGGGATGAAAACAACCAGGACATTTCGGCCCTCGTGGGCAAGGTCGATATCCGCAAGCTGGAAGAGTTTCCTCAAAACGACGCCGACGCCTACAGCTATTCGGGTGCGCTGTGCCGGGCCAACCAAGGCCTGATGGAATTCGTCGAAATGTTCAAGGCGCCCATCAAAGTGCTGCACCCCCTGCTGACCGCAACCCAGGAAGGCAACTACAACAGCACTGAAGGCCTCGGGGCGATTCCGTTCAGCGGCATCCTGCTGGCGCACTCCAACGAATCGGAATGGCACACCTTCCGCAACAACAAGAACAACGAAGCCTTCATCGACCGGATCTACATCGTCAAGGTGCCCTACTGCCTGCGAGTCACCGATGAGGTCAAGATCTACGACAAGCTGCTGTTCAACAGCTCGTTGTCCAAGGCCCACTGCGCCCCCGACACACTGAAGATGCTTGCCCAGTTCACGGTGCTGTCGCGCCTGAAGGAGCCGGAAAACTCCAACATCTATTCGAAGATGCGCGTCTATGACGGTGAGAACCTCAAGGACACTGATCCGAAGGCCAAGTCGATCCAGGAATACCGCGACAACGCGGGAGTCGATGAAGGGATGAATGGTCTGTCCACACGGTTTGCCTTCAAGATTCTGTCCAAGGTCTTCAACTTCGATCCACACGAGATCGCAGCCAACCCGGTTCACCTGCTGTATGTGCTGGAACAGCAGATCGAGCAGGAACAATTCCAGGCGGAAACCCGCGAGCGTTACCTGCGTTTCCTGAAGGAGTATCTGGCTCCGCGTTATATCGAGTTCATCGGCAAGGAAATCCAGACCGCGTACCTGGAGTCCTACAGCGAATATGGGCAGAACATCTTCGATCGCTACGTGCTTTACGCGGACTTCTGGATCCAGGATCAGGAATACCGCGATCCGGAAACCGGCGAAATCCTCAACCGCGTGGCGCTGAACGAGGAACTGGAAAAAATCGAGAAACCGGCCGGGATCAGCAACCCCAAGGATTTCCGCAACGAAATCGTCAACTTCGTCTTGCGGGCCCGGGCCAACAACAACGGCAAGAACCCGACCTGGCTCAGCTACGAGAAGCTGCGGGTGGTCATCGAGAAGAAAATGTTCTCCAACACCGAAGACCTGCTGCCAGTCATCAGTTTCAACGCCAAGGCCAGCAAGGAGGACCAGCAAAAACACAACGACTTCGTCACACGCATGGTCGAACGTGGCTACACCGACAAACAGGTACGACTGCTCTCCGAGTGGTACCTGCGGGTCCGGAAATCGCAGTGAGGCAGTGAAGCAGCGGCAAGCTTCAAGCCTTGAGCTGCAGGGGCGCTCACCGTCCCTGCGCTTGCGGCTTGCAGCTTGAAGCTGAGAACTTGAAGCTGCCCAGAGGGCCACCTATGAGCTATGTGATCGACCGACGCCTTAATGGCAAGAACAAAAGCACGGTGAACCGCCAGCGGTTTCTGCGGCGTTACCGCGACCATATCAAGAAGGCCGTCGAAGAGGCGGTCAGTCGCCGTTCCATTACCGACATGGAACATGGCGAGCAGATCAGCATCCCCGGACGCGACATCGACGAGCCGGTGCTTCACCACGGGCGTGGCGGCAAACAGACTGTCGTGCACCCCGGCAACAAGGAATTCACCAGCGGCGAACACATTCCGCGTCCGCAAGGCGGAGGTGGCGGGAGAGGTCCGGGCAAGGCCGGTAACTCCGGCGAGGGCATGGACGAATTCGTGTTCCAGATTACCCAGGAGGAATTCCTGGAGTTCATGTTCGAGGACCTCGAGCTGCCGAATCTGGTCAAGCGCAACCTGACCGGCACCGATACGTTCAAGACGGTGCGCGCCGGCATCAGCAATGAAGGCAATCCTTCGCGTATCAACATTATCCGTACGCTTCGCTCGGCCCATGCCCGGCGCATCGCGCTGTCTGGCAGCAGCCGGGCAAAGTTGCGCGAGACAAAGGAGGAGCTCGCCCGCCTCAAGCGCGAAGAACCCGACAATTTTGGCGATATTCAGGAGCTGGAAGCGGAGATCGAAAAACTTAGCGCGCGGATTCACCGTGTGCCATTTCTCGATACCTTCGACCTCAAGTACAACCTGCTGGTGAAACAACCCAACCCCAGCTCCAAGGCCGTGATGTTCTGCCTGATGGACGTGTCGGGGTCCATGACCCAGGCCACCAAGGATATTGCCAAGCGTTTCTTCATCCTGTTGTACCTGTTCCTCAAACGGAACTACGACAAGATCGATGTGGTGTTCATCCGCCACCACACCAGCGCCAGGGAAGTCGACGAAGAGGAGTTCTTCTATTCCCGGGAAACCGGCGGCACGATCGTTTCCAGTGCCCTGAAGCTGATGCAGGAAATCATGGCCGAACGCTATCCGGCCAATGAATGGAACATCTACGCCGCCCAGGCGTCCGACGGCGACAACTGGAACGATGATTCACCCATTTGCCGCGACATCCTGATCAACCAGATCATGCCGTTCGTCCAGTACTACACCTATGTGGAAATTACTCCACGGGAACATCAGGCCTTGTGGTACGAATATGAACGCATTGCCGAAGCGTTTTCCGACACATTTGCCCAGCAGCAACTGGTCTCGGCCGGGGACATCTACCCGGTCTTCCGTGAACTCTTCCAGCGCAGGTTAGTGACATGACCGCCAAAAAAGAGCAGAAGCGTCAACCCATCTCCACCGGCTCCGAATGGACGTTCGAGCTGATCCAGGCCTACGACCGGGAAATCAGCCGTATCGCGGACCGTTATGCCCTGGACACTTACCCGAACCAGATCGAGGTGATCACCGCCGAGCAGATGATGGACGCCTACGCGTCGGTCGGCATGCCTTTGGGCTATCACCACTGGTCCTACGGCAAGCACTTCCTCAGTACCGAGAAGTCCTACAGCCGCGGCCAGATGGGGTTGGCCTATGAGATCGTGATCAACTCCGACCCTTGCATCGCCTACCTGATGGAAGAAAACACCATCTGCATGCAGGCCTTGGTGGTGGCCCATGCTTGCTACGGCCACAACAGCTTCTTCAAGGGTAATTACCTGTTTCGCACCTGGACCGATGCCAGCTCAATCATCGATTACCTGGTATTTGCCAAGCAATACATCATGCAATGCGAGGAGCGTCACGGCATCGATGCCGTGGAAGACCTGCTGGACTCCTGCCACGCGCTGATGAACTACGGCGTGGACCGCTACAAACGACCGTATCCGATTTCCGCCGAAGAAGAACGCCGGCGTCAAAAGGATCGCGAAGAACATCTGCAAAAGCAGATCAACGATCTGTGGCGCACCATTCCCAAAGGGGCCGACAAGTACAGCGAGAAAGACAACGCGCGCTTCCCTGCCGAGCCTCAGGAAAACATCCTCTATTTCATTGAAAAACACGCTCCGCTGCTGGAGCCGTGGCAGAGGGAGATCGTGCGCATCGTGCGCAAGATCGCTCAATATTTTTATCCGCAACGCCAGACCCAGGTCATGAACGAAGGCTGGGCCACGTTCTGGCATTACACGCTCATGAACGACCTGTACGACGAAGGCCTGGTCACCGACGGTTTTATGATGGAGTTCCTCACGTCCCACACCAGCGTGGTGTTCCAGCCCGGTTTCGACAGCCCGTATTACAGCGGCATCAACCCTTATGCACTGGGCTTTGCCATGTACCGCGATATCCGGCGCATGTGTGAAAACCCCACAGAGGAGGATCGGCGCTGGTTCCCGGACATCGCCGGCTCGGACTGGTTGTCCGCTATCAAATTCGCCATGAGCAGCTTCAAGGACGAGAGCTTCATCCTCCAGTACCTCTCGCCCAAGGTCATCCGCGACCTGAAACTGTTCAGCATCCTCGATGATGACCAGAAAGATGACCTGCTGGTGCCTGCCATCCACGATGAAAGCGGTTATCGCGTCATCCGCGAGACACTGGCGGCGCAATACAACCTGGGCAACCGCGAACCCAACGTTCAGATCTACAGCATCGATCGCCGGGGCGATCGCTCGCTGACGCTGCGCCATCAGGCGCATGATCGCAAACCGTTGGGCGACTCAACCGATGAAGTCCTCAAGCACCTGCACCGCCTCTGGGGTTTCGACATCCATCTCGAAACCCTGCAAGGCGAGCAGGTGATGAAAACCCATCACGTGCCCCCAGAACCGAGCAAACCGAAGGAGATTATGGCCGGTTGGACTTGGCTGTCATTCATCTTTGAACCCGTTTTCACCTCCGAAGGCCTGGCGCAAAGGTTATCCTGTCAGACCAACGGAGGTTTTTTATGCAGATCTATAAAGTCGGCGGCGCCGTTCGCGATCGCCTGCTGGGCATTCCTGTCACCGACATTGATCGGGTCGTGGTGGGGGCTACGGCCGAGGATATGCTCGCCAAGGGCTTTCGCCCGGTGGGAGCTGACTTTCCGGTATTCCTTGATCCCAAGACCGGGGAGGAATACGCCCTCGCCCGCACCGAACGCAAAAGTGGCCGCGGTTATGGCGGCTTCGTGTTCCACGCCAGCCCTGAAGTGACCCTCGAAGAAGACCTGATCCGCAGGGACCTGACGATCAACGCCATGGCCGAAGATGACCATGGCAATCTTACCGACCCGTATCACGGCCAACGCGATCTCAAAGCCCGCCTGCTACGCCATGTTTCCCCCGCGTTCGCCGAAGATCCACTCAGGGTCCTGCGGGTTGCCCGCTTTGCCGCGCGCTATGCTCCGCTCGGTTTCAAAGTGGCGGACGAAACCCTGGAACTGATGCGCCAGCTCAGCGACTCGGGCGAACTGCAAGCCTTGACCGCCGAACGCAGCTGGAAAGAAATTTCCCGCGCCCTCATGGAAAAACAACCGCAGGTGTTTATCCAGGTCCTGCGCGATTGCACAGCCCTCAAAGTCTTGATGCCCGAGGTGGATGCACTGTTCGGCGTGCCGCAACCCGAGGCCCATCACCCTGAAATCGACACCGGCGTCCATACCCTGAGCGTGCTGGAGCAGGCCGCGCTGCATGAACAGCCCCTGACAGTTCGTTGGGCGTGCCTGCTGCATGACTTGGGCAAAGGCCTGACGCCCGCGCACGAATGGCCCCGGCATATCGCCCATGAACACACGGGCCTGAAGCTGATCAAGGCGGTCAATGAACGTTTCAAGGCACCGCGCGACTGTCAGGAGTTGGCTTTATTGGTCGGTCAATACCATACCCACGGCCATCGTGCGCTTGAGCTGAAGGCATCCACTTTGCTTGAGCTGTTGCAGAGTTTTGACGTGTATCGCCGCCCTCAGCGCTTCGAGGAGTTCATCGCCGCGTGCGAGATGGATGCGCGCGGCCGCAAGGGCCTGGAGAGTCGAAGTTATCCACAGGCGGATTACCTGCGTGGAGCGGCAGCGGCCGCACGCGGAGTAGCGGTGCAGCCCTTGCTGGAAAAAGGCTTCAAGGGACCTGAATTGGGCGAGGCGATCAAGCGTGAGCGTCTTCGGGCATTGAAAGCGTATAAAGACGCGGCGAGCTGAGAAAGCTTTGTGTCGGCTTGCATCTCGGCCATCGCGAGCAGGCTCGCTCCCACAGGCATCGCGGGCCGCTCAGGCGCAATGTCGGAGCGAGCCTGCTCGCGATGACGTCAGAGGCCTGACAGCAGCTCCAAAGGCGTGAGCGGTACACCCCGCCATTCAAAAGCCACCGGAGCCAACACCTGGTCAATCTGCGACTCATCCCACAAAGTCGCGAAGCTTTTGCCTACGCCAGGATGTATCCGATCGGGTGCAATCAACGACAATGGCCACAGGACAAAGGCGTTCTTGAGAATTTCGGCGCGGGGCAGGATCAAGCCGTCGAAATTGCCGACCTGCTCGCCATACAACAACACGTCGATATCCAGCGGCAGCCCTTTACGGTCCGGCGCATAACGACCGTTGTCTGCTTCGATGAACTTGAGGCGACGGTCCAGCTCCATCAGCGGCAGATCCGTGTAGGCAGCTACGACGAAATTGAAAAAAGGCCCGCTCTTGATCCCCACCGGCTGGCTCTCGAACACCGCCGAACAGCGTATGTCCACCAGGAAACCGGCAAGGGCTTCAAGACCTGCGCACAAGTGGGCTTCGCGCTCGATATTGCTGCCGAGCCCGAGAAAAACCTGAGTCAGCGACATCCGCGCTCGATCTCCACGCCCACGCCACTGGCGGCCGGCACAGCGCCGGGCTTGGTCACTTTCAGGCGCAGCCAGGTAATCTTGAACTCGTCCATCAGCGCCTGGGCCAGTCGTTCGGCAAAGGTCTCGACCAATTGGAACTGGGCTTGCTCGGCAAATGCCTGGATGCGCGACGATACGCTGGCGTAGTCGAGCGCCAGGGTCAGGTCATCGCCGGCGGCGGCCGGACGGTTATCCCAGGCGAAACTCAGATCCAGCCGCAGACACTGGCGGATGCCGCGCTCCCAGTCGTAGGCACCAATGACCGTGTCGACTTCCAGGCCTTCGATAAACACTCTGTCCAAGCACTCTTCTCCGCAGCACGACAAGGGCGCAATGCGCCGTTAGAATCAGGGCGTCCTCGCCCGGAATAGTTAGCATGTTTTGGTTACTGGCGACTTTCGCCTACCTGCTCGGCTCGCTGTCCTTCGCCATTTTGCTCAGCCGCCTGACCGGTCGCCCGGATCCGCGAATGAGTGGCTCGGGCAATGCCGGCGCCACCAACATGCTGCGCCTGGCCGGACGCAAACTTGCCATCCTGACCTTGCTTGGCGACCTCTGCAAAGGCCTTGTCCCGGTTCTGCTCGCCAATCTTGCAGGACTTTCGTTGCAGCAACAGGCCTGGATCGGTGTCTGCGCCGTCATCGGTCACTTGTTCCCGCTGTACTTTCGCTTTCGCGGCGGCAAGGGCGTCGCCACCGCCGCCGGCATGCTGCTGGGTCTGTATCCCCCCGCCGCCCTGCTGGCCGTCGCTGCCTGGCTGCTGACGTTCTACCTGACCCGCACCAGCTCCCTGGCCGCCCTGATCGCCACACCGCTGATTCTGCCATTGCTGGCCTGGCAGGAGCCGGCGGCCTTGCTGCCGGTGACGGCACTCGTTGCACTGATCGTCTGGCGCCACCGGGGCAATCTACGCGACCTGTTTGCCGGGCGCGAACGGCATTTTTAATCCATACGCCCTACAGCGGTGACAACTGCTCCATGGGCCAGCGCGCCTGCACGCTGATTGCCAGGCTTTCGTGCTGGCCGGCTTGCAAACGCTGGCATCCGGCGAAGGCAATCATCGCCCCGTTATCTGTGCAGAACTCCGGCCTGGCGTAGTAAACGTCGCCGTTCATGCTGCCAAGCATGTTCTCTAGTGACACGCGCAAAGCCTTGTTCGCACTGACTCCGCCAGCGATCACCAGACGCTTGAGTCCGGCCTGTTTCAGGGCGCGCTTGCACTTGATGGTCAAAGTCTCCACCACCGCCTGCTGGAACGCCAGCGAGATGTCGCAACGGGCTTGCTCGCCGTCGTCTCCGGCGCTGACGCATTGCTGCCAGGTGTTCAGGGCGAAGGTTTTCAGGCCGCTGAAGCTGAAATCCAGGCCGGGGCGGTCACACATCGGCCGCGGGAAGACGAAACGCCCTTCCACTCCGTGGGCCGCCAACCGTGCGATTTCCGGTCCGCCCGGGTAATTGAGGCCCATCATCTTCGCGGTCTTGTCGAAGGCTTCACCGGCAGCGTCGTCCAGGGTTTCCCCCAACAGTTCGTATTGGCCGATGCCATCGACCCGGACCAACTGGGTATGACCGCCAGAGACCAACAAAGCGACGAACGGAAACTCAGGCGGTTGCGGCTCCAGCATCGGCGCCAGCAAATGACCTTCCATGTGATGCACACCCAAGGCCGGGATACCCCAGGCGAAGGCGAGCGCCTGGGCACAGGAAGCACCCACCAGCAGCGCGCCCACCAGGCCCGGCCCGGCGGTGTAGGCAATGGCGTCGATCTCGGTCGGCACACAGCCGGCCTCGGCCAGGACCTGGCGAATCAAGGGCAGCATGCGCTTGACGTGATCGCGGGACGCAAGCTCGGGCACCACGCCGCCATAGGCGCGGTGCAGGTCGATCTGGCTGAACAGCGCATCGGCCAACAGGCCGCGTTCACTGTCGTATAATGCGACACCGGTTTCGTCGCAGGAGGTTTCTAATCCCAGTACTAGCATGGGTTTGCGCCTTGTAGAGGCTGAATTCGAAGGCGCGCATAATAGTCGTCGCGTTGTGCCCCGACCAGCGGTTTTCGATCAGAGGCTTTGCATTCCGAGCGATGAGGGGTTAACATCCGCAACCCTTAAAAACCGACGTCTTCAAGTGCTCTTTTGCCGCGAGGATGTTGACCCCGGTAATGAATGAAGGTAGCTCTGGATGCCAGCCGTCAAAGTAAAAGAGAACGAACCCTTCGACGTAGCTCTGCGTCGTTTCAAGCGCTCCTGCGAAAAAGCCGGTGTTCTGGCTGAAGTTCGTAGCCGCGAATTCTACGAGAAGCCGACTTCCGAGCGTAAGCGCAAAGCAGCAGCCGCTGTTAAGCGTCACGCCAAGAAAGTTCAGCGCGAACAGCGCCGCGCCGTACGTCTGTACTAATACACAGACGTCCGTAGCAAGCTTCTGCCAAGCCCGGCCCTCAAGCCGGGCTTATGGCATTTGCGGAAAACGCTTGATGCTTCACTGTCAAAGTCGCACATGCGACCGAGACAACCTGCTTTACCACGTCAGACCTGGCTCTTTTGCCAGCGGTGCACGTCTCTTCTGACGAGCCTTCCAAGGCTACTGACGAGCACACCCTGATTCCTCTAACGACGATCAGCCCAAGGCACCTGCTTGCGTGCCCGCCTGATGATCCGAGGCCTGAACGGCCGTTACCGGACTCAGCGCAACATATTCAAACAGTCGAATACTGATTAGTGATTAACGTCAGTGGACTATCGGCAGATACACTTCCCGACAGCGATGATGCAGACGACCCGGTCGAGCCACCGTTTTACCGTGCCTCAAGACCAAGAGTCGGTTACGCCTGCTGATTTCGGGTCCATATTTCGCGCAGTGATGATGAGAACGCCATGGCCGGGCTGATTCCCCAGAGCTTTATTGACGACCTCCTGAACCGCACCGACATCGTCGATGTGGTCAGCTCTCGCCTGCAAATGAAAAAAGCCGGCAAGAATTACACGGCCTGCTGCCCGTTCCACAAGGAAAAGACCCCGTCCTTCAGCGTCAGCCCCGACAAACAGTTTTACTACTGTTTCGGCTGTGGCGCTGGCGGCAATGCCCTCGGCTTCATCATGGACCACGACAACCTGGACTTCCCCCAGGCTGTCGAAGAACTGGCCAAAGCCGCCGGCATGGAAATTCCCCGCGAGGAAAGTGGCCGAGCGCACAAACCGCGCCAACCCACCGACTCGCCGCTCTACCCATTGCTGACTGCGGCGGCCGATTTTTATCGCCAGGCCCTCAAAAGCCATCCTGCCCGCAAGGCAGCCGTGGATTATCTAAAGGGCCGCGGCCTGACCGGGGAAATCGCCCGGGATTTCGGCCTCGGCTTTGCCCCACCCGGCTGGGACAATCTGTACAAGCACTTAAGCAGCGACACCTTGCAGCAGCGCGCGATGATCGACGCCGGCCTGCTGATCGAGAATGCCGAAACCGGCAAGCGCTATGATCGCTTCCGCGACCGGGTAATGTTCCCGATCCGTGACACGCGCGGACGGATCATCGCGTTTGGCGGCAGGGTCCTGGGCGACGACAAACCCAAGTATCTGAACTCCCCGGAGACCCCGGTATTCCATAAAGGACAGGAACTCTACGGGCTGTACGAAGCGCGCAAGAACAACCGCAACCTCGACGAAATCATCGTCGTCGAAGGCTACATGGACGTGATCGCCCTGGCCCAGCAAGGTTTGC
The DNA here is from genome assembly GCF_009831705.1 of Pseudomonas sp. PICF6. Classification (NCBI taxonomy): domain Bacteria; kingdom Pseudomonadati; phylum Pseudomonadota; class Gammaproteobacteria; order Pseudomonadales; family Pseudomonadaceae; genus Pseudomonas; species Pseudomonas sp. PICF6. The sequence goes on from NZ_WUUD01000033.1 coordinate 52,918, forward strand.
GCAATGCCGTTGCGACCCTGGGCACCGCCACCAGCGAAGAGCACATGAAGCGCCTGTTTCGCGTCGTGCCCAGCGTGCTGTTCTGCTTCGACGGCGATCAGGCCGGCCGCAATGCCGCCTGGCGAGCACTGGAAGCGACATTGCCATGCCTGCAGGATGGGCGGCGAGCGCGCTTCCTGTTTTTACCCGAGGGCGAGGACCCGGATACCCTGGTGCGCTCCGAAGGCACCGATGCTTTCCGTGCGCGGATCAACCAGCACGCGCAACCGCTGGCCGATTATTTTTTCCAGCAGTTGACCGAAGAAGCCGATCCACGCTCCCTCGAAGGCAAGGCTCATATGGCCACCCTCGCGGCACCGTTGATCGACAAGGTACCCGGCGCCAACTTGCGCACACTGATGCGTCAGCGTCTGACCGAAATCACCGGCCTGAACAGCGAAGCGGTCAATCAGTTGGCCCACAGCGCCCCCCAGGAAGCACCGCCGGCTTACGACCCAGGCATTGATTACGACGCGATGCCGGATTTCGCCGACTATCATCAACCTCAGCAGGACTACGCGCCTGCGCAGGAATGGACACCCAAGAAACCGGGCAGCGGCGGCAAGAAATGGGACAAAAAACCCTGGGACAAGAACGGTAAGCGCGGCGATCGCGACCAGCCACGTGCCCCGCGCGTGCCGGCCGCCGTCGAACCACCAACACTGGCCGCCCTGCGGACTTTGCTGCACCACCCGCAACTGGCTGAAAAGGTCGAGGACGCTGGGCACTTCGCCGCCGAGGACCACAGCAATACGCAATTGCTGATCGCACTCCTTGAAGCCGTGCAGAAGAACCCCAAACTTAACTCTTTCCAGTTGATCGCCCGGTGGCACGGCACCGAACAAGGGCGCCTGTTGAAGGCCCTGGCCGAGAAGGAATGGTTGATTGATGGAGACAACCTTGAACAACAGTTTTTCGACACCATTACTAGCTTGTCCGCCCGCCAACGCGAGCGAAATCTGGAACAACTTCTGCGAAAAGCTCGCCAGAGCGAGTTGACCAGCGAAGAGAAAAACCAATTGCGCGATTTACTCAGCCGCAATGTTTGCGCATCAAACCCGACCTCAACTGGCGCGTGAGGTCACAGCTCAGGTATAATCCTCGGCTTGTTTTTTGCCCGCCAAGACCTTCAGTGGATAGGGTGTTATGTCCGGAAAAGCGCAACAGCAGTCTCGTATCAAAGAGTTGATCCTATTGGGTCGTGAGCAGGGCTACCTGACTTACGCGGAGGTCAACGACCACCTGCCGGAGGATATTTCAGATCCGGAACAGGTGGAAGACATCATCCGCATGATCAACGACATGGGGATCAACGTATTCGAGGTTGCTCCAGATAAGGATGCCCTTATGCTGGCCGACGCCGATACCGACGAGGCGGCCGCTGAAGAAGCGGCCGCAGCGTTGGCAGCGGTCGAGACCGACATTGGTCGCACCACCGATCCCGTGCGCATGTACATGCGTGAAATGGGTACGGTAGAGCTCCTCACGCGTGAAGGCGAAATCGAAATCGCCAAGCGCATTGAAGAAGGCATCCGCGAAGTGATGGGCGCAATCGCGCACTTCCCTGGCACGGTTGACCATATTCTCTCCGAGTACACCCGCGTCACCACCGAAGGTGGCCGCCTGTCCGACGTCCTGAGCGGTTACATCGACCCGGACGACGGTATCGCGCCGCCTGCAGCCGAAGTGCCGCCGCCGATCGACGCGAAAGCCGCCAAGGCCGACGACGACACCGATGACG
>NZ_WUUD01000033.1:54707-60484 GCF_009831705.1 Pseudomonas sp. PICF6
CGACGCCGAAGCCAGCGACGACGAAGAAGAAGCCGAAAGCGGTCCGGATCCGGTCATCGCTGCCCAGCGTTTCGGCGCTGTGGCCGACCAGATGGAAATCACCCGCAAGGCGCTGAAGAAGCATGGCCGCAACAACAAGCAGGCAATTGCCGAGCTGTTGGCACTGGCCGAGCTGTTCATGCCGATCAAACTGGTGCCAAAGCAATTCGAAGGCCTGGTCGAGCGTGTCCGCGGCGCCCTGGATCGTCTGCGTCAGCAAGAGCGCGCGATCATGCAACTGTGCGTGCGTGATGCCCGCATGCCACGTGCTGATTTCCTGCGTCAGTTCCCTGGCCACGAAGTCGACGAAAGCTGGACCGATGCACTGGCCAAAGGCAAAAGCAAATACGCTGAAGCCATTGCCCGCCTGCAACCGGACATCATTCGTTGCCAGCAGAAGCTGACCGCGCTGGAGGCCGAAACCGGCCTGACCGTCGCCGAGATCAAGGACATCAACCGTCGCATGTCGATCGGTGAGGCCAAGGCCCGCCGCGCGAAGAAAGAGATGGTCGAAGCGAACTTGCGTCTGGTGATCTCCATCGCCAAGAAGTACACCAACCGCGGCCTGCAATTCCTCGATCTGATCCAGGAAGGCAACATCGGTCTGATGAAAGCGGTGGACAAGTTCGAATACCGTCGCGGCTACAAGTTCTCGACTTATGCCACCTGGTGGATCCGTCAGGCGATCACTCGCTCGATCGCCGACCAGGCCCGCACCATCCGTATTCCGGTGCACATGATCGAGACCATCAACAAGCTCAACCGCATTTCCCGGCAGATGTTGCAGGAGATGGGTCGTGAACCGACTCCGGAAGAGCTGGGCGAACGCATGGAAATGCCTGAGGACAAAATCCGCAAGGTATTGAAGATCGCCAAAGAGCCGATCTCCATGGAAACCCCGATCGGTGATGACGAAGACTCCCATCTGGGTGACTTCATCGAAGACTCCACCATGCAGTCGCCGATCGATGTCGCCACCGTTGAGAGCCTCAAGGAAGCGACTCGCGAAGTGCTCTCCGGCCTCACTGCCCGTGAAGCCAAGGTACTGCGCATGCGTTTCGGCATCGACATGAATACCGACCACACCCTTGAGGAAGTCGGTAAGCAGTTTGACGTAACCCGCGAGCGGATTCGTCAGATCGAGGCCAAGGCCTTGCGCAAATTGCGCCACCCGACGCGAAGCGAGCACCTGCGCTCCTTCCTCGACGAGTGATGTTAAAAACCCCCGGCCCTGCCGGGGGTTTTGTTATGTGCAGATAAAATCCCCCCGCTACGCCCCCCCGCCCTATTGCCCGTCTACACTCGAAACATCCTCCCCAAGCCATGACGAGACCGTGATGCCCAGACTGACGGCCGTGATTTTGCTGTCATTGATGAGCTGGACCGCAACGGCTGGCGCGCTGACGCTCACCGACGAAGAGCGCCGCTGGCTCAAGGACCACCCCGACCTGCGCCTGGGTGTCGACGCCTCCTGGCCACCGTTCGAATTTCGCGACGATCAGGGGCGGTATCAGGGCCTGGCCGCCGACTACGTGGATGTTATCCGCGAGCGGCTGGCTGTCACGCTCACGCCTATCGAGCCCGTCAGCTGGACGATGGTGCTGGAGCAGGTCGCACAGGGCAAAATCGATCTTTTACCCGGCATCATGTCCACGCCCGAACGTCAGAACTACCTGGCCTTCACCCGCCCATATCTGGACTTCCCCATCGTCATCCTGGCCCATCATGGCGGTGCAGAACCTCATAACCTTGAGGATTTGTACGGGCTGAAAATCGCCGTGGTGGAAAACTATGCGCCCCACGAACTGTTGCGCAACCACCATCCAGACCTGAATCTGGTGGCGCTGCCCAATGTCAGCTCAGCCTTGCAAGCCTTGGCCACAGATAAAGTGGATGCGGTGGTGGGCGACCTGGCTTCCAGTGTCTGGAGCCTGCGCCAACTCAAGCTTGACGGGCTCTATGTCAGCGGAGAAACACCCTATCGCTATCAACTGGCCATGGGCGTCCCCCGGGAGAACAGGATACTGGTGGGTATCCTGGACAAGGTGATAGCGGACATGAGCCCGGCCCAGATCAGCGAAATCCAGGAGAAATGGGTCGGCAATGTCCGAGATTACCGAAGGTTCTGGTCAGACCTGCTGGTTTACGGCTTGCCGGCGCTGCTCCTCTTGAGCGGTGTCCTTGCGGCGGTGATTCGCATCAATCGCCGCCTCAGCTCAGAGATCGCGCGACGAGTCGATCTGGAACAAGAACTGCGCAGCAGCGAATACCACTACCGCGGGCTGGTGGAGAGCCTTTCAGCAATTGCCTGGGAGGCAAGGGTCAGTGACTTCACCTACAGCTACGTGTCGCCTCACGCCGAAGATCTGCTCGGTTATCCCCTCTCCCACTGGCTGATTCCAGGGTTCTGGCGCAACATCATTCATCCTGCCGACCTGATCCGCGCCCAGAGCTATTGTGAGCATGAAGTGCTGGCGGGCCGGGACCATTGCATTGATTACCGCGTGATCACTGCTGACGGCCGCTGCCTGTGGGTGCGCGATATTGTCAGCCTGATCGAACACGGCCACGAACCGGTGATGCGCGGGCTGATGATCGACATCAGCGAAGCCAAACGCACCGAGGAAGCCCTGCGCCTCTCCGAGCAAAAATTCGCCTCGGTATTTCGTCAATGTCCGGACATCCTGGTGATAGCGCGCCTGATGGACGGTTGCCTGCTGGAGGTCAACAAAGCCTTCGAGGAGCAGATTGGCCTGAGCGCCGCAGAGGTGGTGGGCCAAACCGCGACCGAACTGAACATCTGGGGCGTCCAGGACGTCGGCCCGGGCCTGCTGCAACGATTACAGGCCGGCAGTATCCGCAATCTGGAGATGCCTTTCCGTCGCAGCAATGGCCAGGTGTTCACCGGGCTGATCTCGGCCGAACCCTTCGACCTCGACACCACCCCAGCCCTGGTCGTGGTAGTGCGTGATATCAGCCAGCTCAAGGAAACACAGCAGCAGTTGCAGACTTCCGAAGAGAAGTTCGCCAAGGCCTTTCATGCCTCGCCCGACGGCCTGCTACTGTCCCGGCAAAGCGACGGCCTGCTGATTGAGGTCAACGAAGGCTTCAGCCGTATTACCGGTTTCAATAGCGCCTTGTCGGTGGACCGTTCCACCCTGGACCTGGGTATCTGGGTTAACCTCAATGAGCGCAAACAGATGCTCGACCAATTGCAACGAGACGGTTATGTCAGGGACTTCAGATGTCATATCCGCCGTAACGATGGGCAGATAAGGCTCTGCGAAGTGTCCAGCCGCCCTCTGCCCATCGGCAACGAAGACTGCATGCTGACCATCGCCCGGGACATCACCGAACGCCACCTGATGCAGGAAAAACTGCAACAGGCAGCCACCGTGTTCGAAAGCACTGCCGAAGGCGTGCTGATCACCGATACACAACAGCACATCAGCGCGGTGAACCGCGCCTTCAGCGAGATCACCGGCTATAGCGAAACCGAAGCCTTGGGTCACACGCCGCGGCTGTTGGCTTCCGGCCTGCATGACAGTGCGTTCTATGCCGCGATGTGGCACCAGTTGACCGCCGAGGGACACTGGCAGGGGGAGATTTCCAACCGGCGTAAAAACGGCGAGTTGTATCCCAGTTGGCTGACCATCAGCGCGGTGCGTAACCGGGATCGGGAAATCACCCATTTCGTTGCGGTCTTTGCCGATATTTCCAGCCTCAAGCACGCCCAGGCCCGACTCGATTACCAGGCGCACCACGACCCGCTCACCGGCCTGCCAAATCGCACATTGTTCGAAAGCCGATTACTGACGGCGCTCAACAGCCAGCAGGAAGATGGCGGCCAGGGTGCGGTGCTGTTCCTGGACCTGGACCGCTTCAAGCACATCAATGACAGCTTGGGACACCCGGTGGGAGATCTGCTGCTCAAGGGTATCGCCGTGCGCCTGCGCGAGCAGTTGCGCGATATCGATACCGTGGCGCGCCTGGGGGGTGACGAATTCATCATCCTGCTGCCAGGCCTGCAACAACCCAGCGACGCCGAACACATTGCCCAAAAACTGTTGAATTGCTTTGCCGCACCGTTCCAGGCCGGTGAACATGAGTTTTTCATCAGCGCCAGCATCGGCACCAGCCTGTACCCACAGGATGGCTGCGACGTCGCCACGCTGGTCAAGAATGCCGACGCGGCGATGTACCGCTCCAAGGCCAAGGGCCGCAACCGGGTTGAAAGCTACACCCGCGACCTCACCGCCCAGGCCAGTGAGCGGGTGGCACTGGAACACGAGTTGCGACGCGCCATCGAGCGCAACGAATTATCGTTGTCCTTCCAACCCAAATTCAGCCTTGCCGACAATCGCCTGGTGGGCGCCGAGGCGCTGATTCGCTGGACCCACCCCACATTTGGCGACGTACCGCCGGAGCATTTCATCCCCCTGGCCGAAGAAAACGGCATGATCCTGCAGATTGGCGACTGGGTACTGGAACATGCCTGTCGACAACTGTCCAAATGGAACGACGCCTACGAAAGCCTCGGCCCGCTGTCGGTCAACCTTGCCGGAGCCCAATTGCGCCAACCCAACCTGCTGGGGCGTATCGAACAGTTGCTGCGTGAGCACCACCTCAAGCCCGGCTTGTTGCAACTGGAAATTACCGAAAACTTCATCATGAGCCAGGCCGAAGAAGCCCTCGCGGTGCTGCACCAGCTGAAAAAACTCGGTGTGCAACTGGCGATAGACGACTTCGGCACCGGCTACTCCTCCCTGAGCTATCTCAAGCGTTTGCCACTGGACTTCCTCAAGATCGACCAGTCCTTCGTCCGTGGCCTGCCCGATGACCCGCACGACGTGGCCATCGTGCGGGCAATCATCGCCCTGGGCCGCAGTATGCAATTCACCATCATCGCCGAAGGCGTCGAGACCCTGGCGCAACAACAATTCCTGGCTGAAGAAGGGTGCGAACAGATCCAGGGCTACATCGTCAGCCTGCCCCTGTGTGCCGAAGAGTTCGCCGCAACGTTTCTTCGTATGACCGTATCGGATTTTTCGGATAGCACAGCCGAGAAACCGTCGCTATAATCCGCGGCCTACTGAGGGCCTATAGCTCAGTTGGTTAGAGCAGAGGACTCATAATCCTTTGGTCCACGGTTCGAGTCCGTGTGGGCCCACCATCTTGAAAGCCGCGCATTGCGCGGCTTTTGCGTTTTTGAGCGGCGAGACTGGGCGCACTGGCCAAAGGTCTTCATAAACAACCGCTGCGCAATAAGCACGTCATCCATGCGATGTATACCCGCCCAGCTATAGTGAATTTCGCCTATACCGGACGTTTAGAAGATCAAACTGGCAGTAGCACTCAACTGAACAGACATTGGGCAGCCCCTGAGGCTGATTAAGCACAACTCTCAGGGCGCCGAAAGTACCGCTCTGTAGTACAGTTGCGCCCGCCAGGGCCCGGCCACTGCCAGCGATAAAGGTCGGTTTAGCCCTCGAACGACTCGACGGTGCCATATGGCGGGTTTTCGGATCGGGAACGATCGGCGGCACCGAAACGTCCGAAGACGCGAAATCGGATGTAAAACCAGGCATAAACTGATCGCGGGACGCTCAAGAGAGCGATTCCGCCGATAATAAGAAATATAGGAGAAACAGATGGAATTCCTGCAAACGCTGTTTGGGTATGTCGACAGCCTCACGTGGGGGTGGTCGCTCATACCCATTCTCGTGGTCTTCGGAGTG
>NZ_WUUD01000033.1:60494-70458 GCF_009831705.1 Pseudomonas sp. PICF6
CTTCGGCCTTGGCTTCAATGCCTTCCAAGGCAATACTGTGGCCGGCGCGATGCAGGATTCGTTCGGGATCAGCCGCCTTGTGACCGGGGCACTCCTGGTGCTTGTCACCGGTTTTGTGATCTTTGGTGGAATCAAGCGCATCGCCAAGGCGGCCGATGTCGTGGTGCCCGTCATGGCGCTGGGTTACCTGGCGCTTGCCCTGATCGTCATCGTGATGAACATCGGTGAAATTCCGGCGCTCTTCGTACGCATCGTCTCTAGCGCCTTCGGCTATGAAGAAGCCATCGCCGGTGGCATGGGGGCTGCGATTGCACAAGGCTTGCGCCGCGGGCTGTTCTCAAACGAGGCCGGGCTTGGTTCCGCACCGAACGTTGCAGCCACAGCGCTGGTACATCACCCGGTCAGCCAGGGCATCACCCAATCGTTCTCGGTCTTCATCGACACGATCGTGATTTGCTCGTGCACGGCTTTCATCATCCTGCTGGGTGATGTCTATGTTGCCGGTGCTACAGGTATCGACGGTGTCGTACTGACACAACAGTCACTGGCCAGCCATTTTGGTGAGTGGTCGCGCTACGCGTTGACTCTGGCGATCCTGCTCTTCGCCTTCTCGTCCATCATCTACAACGTCTATCTGGGTGAGAACGCACTGGCGGCCATCACCAAATCCAAACCGGCCCTGCTGGTGCTGCGCGTGTTTATCCTGGGCTTGATTTTCCTCGGCGCCGCGGCCCCGAACGCCACCTCGGTGTTCTTCTTCTCAGATCCGATGATGGGCATTCTGGCACTGGTGAACCTGATTGCGATTTTGATGCTGTTCCCTACTGCGATACGGGTGATCAACGACTTCCGCGCGCAGTTGAAAGCCGGTGTGGCAAGGCCGGTCTTCGATCCGGAAAATTTCCCCGACCTCGATCTCGACCGCAAGGCATGGGATACCAATCGCTGGAAATGATCCCGGCCCGGTCGCAGCCTGGATTGGGCTGTGGCCGCATCTGAAACGGGCTGATGCCAGCATCGTCAAATCTGCGGATACTGCCACCATGACCAACGTCATGGTGGCAGGCATTCCCGAGCGCATCCCAATGGAGTAGGTGGCAAAGGCATGCGAGCCTGTAACATGCCAGCCACCGATATCCACGCCGGAGCCCATCTTGTCTGACACCCGCCCTCCCGTCCTCGACGAAATCGACCGCCAACTGATTGCCGCCCTGCAAATCAATGCCCGGGAAAGCGTCGCCATGCTCGCCCGACAATTGGGCATCGCCCGCACCACCGTGACTTCGCGGCTGGCGCGGCTGGAAAAAACCAAGGTCATCACCGGGTACGGCGTGCGTCTGGGGCAGCGGGTGATAGACGGCGGGTTACAGGCTTACGTCGGCATCAAGGTTCAACCGCGCTCCGGCAAGGACGTGCTGCGGCGCTTGAGTGCGATGGCCCAGGTCCAACAACTGTGTGCGGTCAGCGGCGAATTCGACTATGTGGCCTGGCTGCGCACGGATTCACCGGAGCAACTGGATCAGCTACTGGATCAGATTGGCAGTGTCGATGGGGTGGAGAAAACCACCACTTCGATCATCCTCAGCAGCAAGATCGATCGGGGGCAGCCGGTCTAGAGGGAACCGCCCACTGCCCTTCACCAGAAGGTCCATGCCCAGCAGGTTCCGCCTCGTCACTACGACCAACCCACACATCAAAATGACTGATAACAATCCAGAACGACGACACATTGAGTCTTATTAACGTGTTTCACCCTCTCTAGAATGGCTGGCATCTTTCCTATACTCAGACGCGAAAGCCGCGTCGAGTCGCCCAATCAAGGTCAGCCATGAACAAGAACAATCGCCACCCAGCAGACGGTAAGAAGCCCATCACCATTTTCGGGCCGGACTTTCCTTTCGCTTTTGACGACTGGATCGAGCATCCCGCCGGCCTGGGCAGTATTCCCGCCCACAACCACGGGGCAGAAGTCGCGATTGTCGGTGCCGGGATCGCCGGTCTGGTGGCGGCCTACGAGTTGATGAAGCTGGGCCTCAAGCCGGTGGTCTACGAAGCGTCGAAAATGGGTGGGCGCCTGCGCTCACAAGCGTTCAACGGCGCCGAGGGTGTCATTGCCGAGCTGGGGGGGATGCGGTTTCCGGTGTCGTCCACGGCGTTCTATCACTACGTCGACAAACTGGGCCTGGAGACCAAACCGTTTCCCAACCCTTTGACCCCGGCCTCGGGCAGCACGGTCATCGATCTGGAAGGCCAGACCTACTACGCACAAAAGTTGGCCGACCTGCCAGCATTGTTCCAGGAAGTGGCCGACGCCTGGGCGGATGCGCTGGAGGACGGTTCGCGCTTCGGCGATATCCAGCAGGCGATTCGCGACCGCGACGTGCCACGCCTCAAGGAACTGTGGAACACCCTGGTCCCCCTGTGGGACGACCGCACTTTCTACGACTTCGTCGCCACGTCCAAGGCGTTTGCCAAACTCTCGTTCCAGCACCGTGAAGTGTTCGGCCAGGTGGGTTTCGGCACCGGCGGCTGGGACTCGGACTTCCCCAATTCGATGCTGGAAATTTTCCGCGTGGTGATGACCAATTGCGACGATCATCAGCATCTGGTGGTCGGTGGCGTCGAGCAGGTGCCCCATGGCATCTGGAAGCATGTGCCGGAGCGCTGCGCGCACTGGCCAGAAGGTACCAGCCTCAACTCCTTGCACCTGGGCGCCCCGCGCAGCGGTGTGAAGCGCATCGCGCGCGCCGACGATGGCCGGTTCAGCGTGACCGACGTGTGGGACAACACCCGCGAATATGCCGCGGTGCTGGTCACCTGCCAAAGCTGGCTGCTGACCACTCAGATCGAATGCGAAGAGGCGCTGTTCTCGCAAAAAATGTGGATGGCCCTGGACCGCACCCGCTACATGCAATCGTCGAAGACTTTCGTGATGGTCGACCGGCCCTTCTGGAAGGACAAGGATCCGGAAACCGGCCGCGACCTGATGAGCATGACCCTCACTGACCGCCTCACCCGTGGCACCTATCTGTTCGACAATGGCGATGACAAGCCAGGGGTCATTTGCCTGTCGTACTCGTGGATGAGCGATGCGCTGAAAATGCTCCCCCATCCGGTGGAAAAACGCGTGAAGCTGGCGCTCGACGCCTTGAAGAAGATTTACCCCAAGGTGGACATCGCCGCACGGATCATCGGCGATCCGATCACCGTCTCCTGGGAAGCCGACCCGCATTTCCTCGGCGCATTCAAAGGTGCTCTGCCCGGCCACTATCGCTACAACCAGCGCATGTACGCCCATTTCATGCAGGACGACATGCCGGCCGAACAGCGAGGGATCTTTATCGCCGGCGATGACGTCTCATGGACACCGGCCTGGGTTGAGGGCGCGGTACAAACCTCACTCAATGCCGTGTGGGGAATCATGAAGCACTTCGGCGGTGAAACTCACCCCGAGAACCCGGGGCCAGGTGACGTGTTCGACGAAATCGGTCCGATCGCCCTGCCCGAATAAAAGGAGTTTTTGATGCGTGTAGCCCTTTACCAATGTTCACCGCTGCCGCTGGACCCGGCCGCCAACCTGCAACGCCTGCATCAGGTGGCGCTGGAGGCCAGGGGCGCCGATGTGTTGGTGTTGCCGGAAATGTTCCTGACCGGCTACAACATTGGCGTCGACGCGGTGAATGTATTGGCCGAGGTCTACAACGGCGAATGGGCGCAGCAGATCGCTCGCATCGCCAAGGCGGCCAGTCTGGCGATCGCCTATGGCTACCCGGAACGCAGCGAAGATGGGCAGATTTACAACGCGGTGCAACTGATCGACGCCCACGGCGAACGCCTGGCAAATTATCGAAAGAGTCACCTGTTTGGCGATCTGGACCACGCGATGTTCAGCGCTGGCGATAGCGAGCTGCCCATCGTCGAGCTTAACGGCTGGAAGCTCGGCTTTCTGATCTGCTATGACCTGGAGTTTCCGGAAAACGCCCGGCGCCTGGCCCTGGCCGGCGCCGAACTGATCCTGGTGCCCACCGCCAACATGCAACCCTACGAGTTCATCGCCGATGTCACCGTGCGCGCCCGGGCCATCGAGAACCAGTGTTTTGTGGCTTACGCCAACTATTGCGGTCATGAAGGTGAATTGCAGTACTGCGGCCAAAGCAGCATCGCCGCCCCGGATGGCAGCCGCCCTGCCCTGGCCGGGCTGGACGAGGCCTTGATCGTCGGGGACCTGGATCGGCAACTGATGGAGGATTGCCGTGCGGCCTACAACTACCTGCATGACCGCCGCCCTGAGCTTTACGACGACTTGAACAAACACTGATTGAGAACGCTCCCTAATCCGCTAGCATGAGCGCTTCTCTGTTCTGGAAACGCTCATGTCGGCCGTCGATTCCTTCTGCCCCCACACTGAAACCCTGGCCAACGGCTTGCGAGTGACATTGCGCCATGTCCCCGGCCTCAAGCGCAGCGCTGCGGTGCTGCGGGTGGCGGTCGGCAGCCATGATGCGCCGCTCGCCTGGCCGGGACTGGCGCACTTGCTCGAACATCTTTTCTTCCTCGGCACTGAGCGGTTTCCCACAGAGCAGAACCTGATGACCTACGTGCAACGGCATGGCGGCCAGGTCAATGCCCGCACCAGCGATCGCACCACCGATTTCTTCTTCGAATTACCACCGGCTGCCTTTGCCGGCGGCCTGGAGCGACTCGGGGACATGCTCTCCCATCCGCGCCTGGATGAAACCGTCCAATTGCGCGAGCGAGAAGTGCTGCACGCGGAATTCATCGCCTGGTCTCAGGACCCCACGGCCCAGCGACAAGTGGCCCTGCACGAAGGACTGTCCGCAGCTCATCCACTGCGAGGTTTCCATGCGGGTAATCGCGACAGCCTCGCGGTGCAGCGGGCCGAGTTCCAAATGGCACTGCAAGACTTTTATCGAAGGTTCTACCAGAGCGGCCAAATGACGCTGAGTCTAGCCGGCCCGCAAAGCATCGAAGCCATGAAGGCACTGGCCGAGCAGTTCAGCGGCGATGTGCCTGCGGGTGAAGCGGTCACCCGACAGCCGGCGCCAGAGCTGATGGCATCGCACCAGTCCGGTTATCAACAGGTCAGCCCAGGACGTCTCGATCTGCTGTACGCCTTCGAAGGTTTGCCCGTCGCCTCGCCGCAAACCATGGATTTTCTCTGCACATGGCTGAATAACAGCAAACCGGGGGGCCTGCTCGCCACCTTGCGTCAACGCGGTCTGGCTGACAGCCTCAAGGCATCGGCGCTGTACGAGTTTGCCGAGCAGGCGCTGTTGCACATCGAGTTCAAACTCGACAACGATCACGCACTGAACGACATTCAGCCATTGCTGCACGATTGGTTGGGATTTTTCGCCGCCCAGGACGACTGGGCGCCCTTGCGCGATGAGTTCAGCGCCCGCCTGCAACGTCGGCAGGAGACCGCGACGGCGTTGCAAATGGCCCGTTGGGACAATGAAGAACGTGATGTTCAACTGTCGGAAAACGATCTGTCGCGGCTCAGGGAAATTCTCAAGCAATTGCACCCGGCGGAGCACGTCACCGGGCAATGGCAACTGCCCGCGCCCAACCCGTTCCTGCAAACGACAAGCGAACCACCCCGTACCGGGTTGATACGCGGCCAGACCAGCGCCCATCGCGGTCTGCGCACCTTCGCCCAGGACCGCTCCCGGGGCCGGCGGGAACGTTCCCCCATGCAGTTCAGCCAAGGGCTGGCGGACAACACCTCGCAAGGCGCGGTGTATCTGCGCTGGCGCCTGGCGACGCTGCCCCCGCTCGACCTCTCGGCCAGGCTTGATCGGCATCTGCAGGATCTGCGTGAAGATGCGCAGCAGGCCGGCGTGGAAGTCACCTTTGAGCCCTGCGCCGACCAATGGCTGCTGAAGCTGGTTGGCCTGCAGGCACCGATGCCCTTGGTGCTCGAGCACATTCTGACGAAGCTGGGACAACCACTGCCGCCGGCGCCAGCGAAGAGCGAACCTGCGCTGATACCGATTCGACACCTGTTGAAGGAGCTGCCGATTCATTGCCAGCAAAACTCCCCATCGTCAGCCTTGGCGCTGCCTGATCGCGACAACAGCGTGTGGACGACGGCGCATTGGGACGCACTGGCCATCGGTCTCTCGGCCGCCACCCAGGCAGCAATGGGCCCGGTGCTGGCCCGGGTGCCCGGCATTGCCGGCCAGCAAGCCCAACCGACCTCCCCTTGCCGGCAGCCGATCTGGCACACCCTTCAGACCCACGGCGACGAACAGGCCGTGTTGTTGTTTTGTCCCACGCCTACCCGAGCCCTGCGCGACGAAGCCGCATGGCGGTTGCTGGCACAGCTGTGTCAAACAGCGTTTTACCAGCGCCTGCGGGTCGAGTTGCAGTTGGGTTACGCAGTGTTCAGCGGTGTGAAGCAGATCGATGGGCAGACAGGTTTGTTGTTCGGTGTCCAATCACCCAGCGCCTCGGCGGCCCAGTTGATCGCCCATATCGACCAGTTCCTGAGCGGCCTGCCGGACCGTCTCCAGCAGCTCGACGATTCGACGCTGGCCAGTCAGCAGCAGGCCCTCGCCGCCCAGTTCCAGAGCGCCGCCCTACCCTGCGCCCAAGCGGCCGAACTGCTCTGGCAGGGCAAACTCGCTGGCCATCCGTCGGATTATCTAGAGCAATTGTCCGACGCCATCATGCGTGTGAATCGAGAACAGCTGATGGACGCCGTGGGGCATCTGACTAGCGCCGAAAGTGCACGCTACTGCCTGACCAATGGAGCCTGCCCTGGAGAGCCCTGGCACGCGGTGCCGTGATCATTACAGTCTGTGCAATGAGCTTTCTTGGAGAATTGCAGCCAACGAATATGTCAGATTTAGTAACATAGCCGCCTAAGCATCTGAACATCTCCCTTCGGAGGTGGACTATATGTATAGGTCTCAACCGACCCATCCTGATGACAGCATCCCACCTAAAGGAGTATTTCCATGTCTTGGTCCAAACCCGCATATATCGACCTGCGTATCGGTTTCGAAGTCACCATGTACTTCGCCAGCCGTTGATTGCTGCAGGCGGTTGAACGCGCAGCACAACGCCTCGGTCAGCCGGGGCGTTTTTTATTTCGGTTTGCAGATGGAGCGGCCATGTTTGTCCAGATTCTAGGTTCCGCCGCCGGCGGCGGTTTCCCCCAGTGGAATTGCAACTGCGCCAATTGCGCAGGTTTTCGCAACGGCAGCCTGCGAGCCCAGGCACGCACTCAGTCGTCCATCGCGATTTCCGATGATGGCGTGAACTGGGTGCTGTGCAATGCCTCCCCGGACATTCGCGCCCAGCTCCAAGGATTCGCCCCGATGCAACCGGGTCGGGCACTGCGGGACACCGGTATCGGCGCCATCATTCTGATGGACAGCCAGATCGACCACACCACCGGCCTGCTCAGCCTGCGCGAAGGCTGCCCGCATCAAGTCTGGTGCACCGACATGGTCCATGAAGACCTGAGCACCGGTTTTCCGCTGTTCAACATGCTGACCCACTGGAACGGCGGGCTGAGCTGGAACCGCATCGAACTCGACCAGCCGTTCACCATCCCGGCCTGCCCGAACCTGCGCTTCACTCCCCTGCCGCTGCGCAGCGCAGCGCCGCCCTATTCACCGCACCGCTTCGATCCGCACCCAGGCGACAACATCGGCCTGATCGTCGAAGACCTGCGCACCGGCGGCAAGCTGTTTTACGCCCCAGGCCTGGGCAAAGTCGACGAGCCTTTGCTGGAGATCATGGCCGGCAGCGATTGCCTGTTGGTGGACGGCACGATGTGGGACGACGATGAAATGCAGCGTCGTGGCGTCGGCACCCGCACCGGTCGCGAGATGGGCCATCTGGCACAGAACGGGCCTGGCGGGATGATCGAAGTGCTGGAGCAACTGCCCGAGCCGCGCAAGGTCCTTATTCATATCAACAATACCAACCCGATCCTCGACGAAGACTCGCCCGAGCGGGCCGAGCTTGTACGTCGAAAGATTGAAGTGGCTTACGACGGAATGAGTATTGAGTTGTAGGACGGGCGCGACGATTGTGGGAGTGGGTGTGCGCTGAGTCAGCCAATCGCTGATGGCTGATGAGACGCCATCGCGAGCAGGCTCGCCCCACAGAAGTTTGAGTCGTACCGGATATTTCATGCGTTACAGATCAAGTGTGGCAGCGAGCCTGCTCGCGATGGGGCCAACCCTGACGCCACAGAATCCACGGGAATTGCCCGGAGAACCGCAATGACTGACACCCCCCTGTCCCCCGCCGAGTTCGAAGCGGCCCTGCGCGCCAAGGGTGCGTATTACCATATTCATCACCCGTATCACGTGGCGATGTATGAGGGCCGCGCCACTCGCGAGCAGATCCAGGGCTGGGTCGCGAACCGTTTTTACTATCAGGTGAACATCCCACTCAAGGATGCCGCGATCCTGGCCAACTGCCCGGACCGGGAAATCCGCCGCGAGTGGATCCAGCGCCTGCTCGACCATGACGGCGCGCCCGGCGAAGACGGCGGCATCGAAGCCTGGTTGCGGCTGGGTCAGGCGGTTGGCCTGGATCCCGATCAACTGCGCTCCCAGGAACTGGTGCTGCCGGGCGTGCGCTTCGCGGTGGATGCCTACGTCAACTTCGCCCGCCGCGCCTCTTGGCAGGAAGCCGCCAGCAGCTCCCTGACCGAAATGTTCGCACCGCAGATCCATCAGTCGCGCCTGGACAGCTGGCCGCAGCATTACCCCTGGATCGACCCCGCCGGCTACGAATATTTCCGCACCCGCCTGGGCCAGGCCCGGCGTGACGTGGAGCACGGCCTGGCGATTACCTTGCAGCATTACACCACCCGCGAAGGCCAGGAGCGCATGCTGGAGATTCTCCAGTTCAAACTGGACATCCTCTGGAGCATGCTCGATGCCATGAGCATGGCCTACGAATTGAACCGCCCGCCCTATCACAGCGTGACCGGGCAACGGGTGTGGCACAAAGGAATTACCTTATGAGTTTCGATCGCAGCAAGACCCCACGCTGGCGCCCCGGCTATCGTTTCCAGTACGAGCCGGCACAGAAGGGCCACGTGCTGCTCTATCCTGAAGGCATGATCAAGCTCAACGACAGCGCTTCGCTTATTGGCGGCCTGATCGACGGTGAACGGGATGTGGCCGCCATCATTGGCGAGTTGGCCAAACAGTTCCCCGACGTGCCGGAACTCGGTGACGACATCGAGCAATTCATGGAGGTCGCCCGTGCAGAGCATTGGATCGAACTTGTCTGACGCCACAAGCCTGCCGCCCAAGCCTGAAGTCGGCCTGCCGCTGTGGCTGCTGGCCGAGCTGACCTACCGTTGCCCGTTGCAATGCCCGTACTGCTCCAATCCGCTGGACTTCGCCGAGCAAGGCAAGGAGCTGAGTACCGAGCAGTGGTTCAAGGTGTTTCGCGAGGCGCGTGAGATGGGCGCCGCGCAATTGGGCTTTTCCGGCGGCGAGCCGCTGGTGCGCCAGGACCTGGCCGAACTGATCGCCGAGGCGCGCAGGCTGGGTTTCTACACCAACCTGATCACCTCTGGCATCGGCTTGACCGAGCAGAAAATCAGCGATTTCAAAAAGGCCGGCCTCGACCACATCCAGATCAGTTTCCAGGCCAGCGACGAACAGGTGAACAACCTGCTGGCCGGCTCAAAGAAAGCCTTCGCGCAAAAACTGGAAATGGCCCGGGCGGTCAAGGCCCACGGCTATCCGATGGTGCTGAACTTCGTCACCCATCGGCACAACATCGACAAGATCGACCGCATTATCGAGCTGTGCATCGCCCTTGAAGCCGACTTCGTCGAACTCGCCACCTGCCAGTTCTACGGCTGGGCGCAGCTCAACCGCGTCGGCCTGCTGCCCACCCGGGAACAACTGGTGCGCGCCGAACGTATCACCAACGAATACCGCGCCAGACTGGAGGCCCA
>NZ_WUUD01000033.1:70468-89515 GCF_009831705.1 Pseudomonas sp. PICF6
CCCAAGGCCTGCATGAACGGCTGGGGCAGCATTTTCCTGACCGTCACGCCGGACGGCACTGCATTGCCCTGTCACGGCGCCCGTCAGATGCCCGTGCAATTTCCCAACGTGCGTGACCACAGCATGCAGCACATCTGGTACGACTCGTTCGGCTTCAATCGTTTCCGCGGCTATGACTGGATGCCCGAGCCGTGCCGCTCGTGTGATGAAAAAGAAAAGGACTTCGGCGGCTGTCGCTGCCAGGCGTTCATGCTCACGGGCGATGCGAGCAATGCCGACCCGGTGTGCAGCAAATCCGAGCATCACGGGATGATTCTTCAGGCTCGGGAAGACGCCGAGCATGCCACTCAGACGATTGAACAACTGGCCTTTCGCAATGAACGAAACTCACGCCTCATCGCCAAAGGCTGATTCTTTCAGCGCAGCCCAGGCCGTTGCGGCAGGCATCGACTTCGCTGAGCTGCAAGCCGGGCCCCTTGGACTGTTCTGGAATCAATACCGTCCCGAAGACGGTGCCTGCCGGATCTGGCATTGGCAGGATGCCAAGGCCCGATGCCTGACCCCGGACGGGTTCAGTGTCCGCAGCCGGGTTTATGAATACGGCGGCGGTTCGTTCTGCCTGAGCGACGACGGTGTGCTGTTCGTCAATGAGGCCGACCAGCAGGTGTATCACCAGTCGCTGGCCGGCGAACAGCCCGTGGCGCTGACCTCAGGTGATTGTCGATATGGCGATCTTCACTTCGCTTGCGGCCAGGTGCTGGCGGTGGAGGAGCAGGCCAATCAGCATCGCCTGGTCTCGATCGGCCTGGCAGATCATCAGCGACATCTGCTGGCCGAAGGTGCGGACTTCTACGCCGCGCCGACCTTGAGTCCAGATGGTCGACGACTGGCCTGGATTGAGTGGAGCCGCCCCCATCAACCGTGGACGTCAACGAGACTGATGCTGGCCGAGCGCAACGCTGGCGCCTGGAATGAGCCGCGTTGCGTCGCGGGCAGCGGTCACGAGGAGTCCATTCAGCAACCGCGTTTTGATGATCGCAGTCGCCTCTATTGCCTGAGCGATCGTGACGGTTATTGGCAGCCCTGGACTGAATCCGCCGACGACCTGGAGCCGCTGCCCGCCGCCGAAGCCGATCACGCCCCAGCACCCTGGCAACTGGGCGGCTGTACCTGGCTGCCGCTAGGCGAACGCGATTACCTGGCGAGCTGGACCGAGGCGGGTTTCGGGCGACTGGGCCTCTGCCGCAGTGACGGCGTATCCGAGGATTTCACCGGCGCCTATTCGCGGTTTCGCAGCCTGGCACTCGATGAGCGGTTCATTTATGCCATCGCCGCTTCGCCAATCAGCCCGTCGGCGGTGATAGCCATTGAGCGGCAAAACCATGCAGTGGTGGTGCTCGCCGGTGGCGTTGCGCCGTTGCCCGTCGAACACATCAGTCGCCCCCGAACCCTGCGCTATCCCTCGGCTTCCAGCCAAGCCCATGGGTTCTTTTACCCGGCCATGAACACCGAAGAGAAGCCGCCATTGGCGGTGTTCATCCATGGCGGACCGACCTCGGCGTGTTATCCCATTTTTGATCCGCGCATCCAGTACTGGACCCAGCGCGGCTTTGCCGTAGCCGATCTCAATTACCGCGGCAGCAGCGGTTATGGCCGGGCCTATCGACAGGCGCTGTATTTGAATTGGGGGGTGGTGGACGTCGAGGATGCCTGCGCGGTGGTCACGTACCTTGAGGAACAAGGCTTGATCAATGGCCGTCGCGCGTTCATTCGTGGCGGCAGTGCCGGCGGCTACACGACTCTTTGCGCCCTGGCGTTCCATGACGTGTTCCGCGCCGGCGCCAGTCTCTATGGTGTCAGCGACCCCGTCGCCCTGGGTCATGCCACGCACAAATTCGAAGGC
Source organism: Pseudomonas sp. PICF6 (assembly GCF_009831705.1). Classification (NCBI taxonomy): domain Bacteria; kingdom Pseudomonadati; phylum Pseudomonadota; class Gammaproteobacteria; order Pseudomonadales; family Pseudomonadaceae; genus Pseudomonas; species Pseudomonas sp. PICF6. The sequence goes on from NZ_WUUD01000033.1 coordinate 72,372, forward strand.
GATTATCTGGATTGGTTGATCGGCGACCCGCAACAGGACGCCGAACGCTACCGGGACCGCACGCCACTGCTGCACGCTGATCAGATCCGCATCCCGGTGATATTTTTCCAGGGTGAACTGGATGCCGTGGTCGTGCCGCAGCAAACACGCGATATGGTCGAGGCATTGCAGAACAACGGAATCGCGGTAGAAGCGCATTACTACGCCGATGAGCGCCATGGCTTTCGCAAGGCGATCAACCAGGCTCATGCGCTGGAACATGAATGGTTGTTCTATCGCAGGGTGATGGATGGCCCCCTATAGGGCAAATGCAAAACCAAATGTGGGAGCGAGCCTGCTCGCTCCCACAGGGGATTTGTGCAAACCAACAAATTCAGCGCTTGGCGATGATGTACACCGCATGCACGATACCCGGGATGTAACCCAACAGAGTCAGCAGGATGTTGAGCCAGAATGCCCCGCCGAAGCCCACTTGCAGAAACACACCCAACGGCGGCAGCAGGATGGCGATGATGATTCGAATGATATCCATGGATGACTCCTGATTGGCGATGGCCACATTGCCATATAGCACATGGACACCCGACCGCTCGTCAGGGTTCAGTGAGAAGCCATCCAGAAGGGATAAAGCGCGGGAAGATAAAAACGCGGACAAAAGAAAACCCCGCCGAAGCGGGGCTTTGCAGACTGTTTCCCTGACATCCATTTCGCTCCGCCATCCTGGCAGAATCCTACGTGTCCGTGTTTTTGCTTTGCGCATCCTGCGCGACGTCCATGTGAAGTAGATTAGCTCTGGATCCAATCAGCCGATAGAGGGAAAACGCCAGCACGGCGTGTAAGCATTTGCTTACACGCCGTCAGATTTCAAAACTGCCCAGCGTCCAGCAGGAACAGTGACTCGCTACCCGCCTTCACCGAGGCACTCAGGGAGTGGATGCGCGGCAGCAGACGGGCGAAGTAGAACCGCGCCGTGCCCAGTTTGCTCGCATAGAAATCATCCTGCGCTTCTTTGCCCAAGGCCGCCTTGGCCATCAGTGCCCACATATAGGCGTAGGCGGTGTAGCCGAACGCCTGGAGGTATTCCACCGAAGCCGCGCCGATTTCGTTCGGGTTGCTTTTCGCCCGGTCCAGCAGCCATTCGGTCAGCTCATCCAGCGTACCGACAGCGTCGTTCAACGGCTTGGTGAACTCGGCCAGATCACTGCTCGCGGTAGCCGTGAAGTGGCGGATTTCGTCAGCGAACAGCTTGTAGAACACCCCGCCACTGCCGACGATCTTGCGCCCTACCAGGTCCAGCGCCTGGATACCGTTGGTGCCTTCGTAGATCTGGGTGATGCGCACGTCACGCACCAGTTGCTCCTGACCCCATTCGCGAATGTAGCCGTGGCCGCCGAAAATCTGCTGGCCATGGACAGTGGTTTCCAGTCCCAGATCAGTCAGGAACGCCTTCGCCACCGGGGTCAGCAAGGCCACCAGATCTTCGGCACGCTTGCGGGTGGCCGGGTCTTCGCTGAACTTGGCGGTGTCCAGTTGCATCGCCACGTAGGTGGAAAATGCCCGGCCACCTTCGTTCGAAGCTTTCATGGTCAGCAACATCCGGCGCACGTCCGGGTGGACGATGATCGGGTCAGCGACTTTGTCTTTGTTCTGCGCACCGGTTGGCGAACGACTTTGCAGGCGGTCACGGGCGTATTCGATGGCGTTCTGGTAGGAGCGCTCACCGGTGGCCAGGCCCTGGATACCCACACCCAAACGCTCGTAGTTCATCATGGTGAACATCGCCGCCAGGCCTTTGTTCGGCTCGCCGACCAGATAACCCACGGCGTCGTCGAAGTTCATCACACAGGTGGCGGACGCCTGGATGCCCATCTTGTGTTCGATCGACCCGCAATTGGCCGCGTTACGCGCCCCCAGGCTGCCGTCGGCATTGACCAGGAACTTGGGCACCAGGAACAACGAGATGCCTTTAGGGCCTGCCGGTGCGTCCGGCAACTTTGCCAGCACCAGGTGGATGATGTTTTCGGTGAGGTCGTGTTCGCCGCCAGTAATGAAGATCTTGGTGCCGCTGACCTTGTAGGAACCATCGGCCTGAGGTTCGGCCTTGGTGCGAATGATGCCCAGGTCCGTACCGGCATGCGGCTCAGTCAGGCACATGGAACCAGCCCAGACGCCGGCGTACATGTTCGGCAGGTAGGCTGCTTTCAGCTCTTCACTGGCGTGAGCATTGATCGACAGGCAAGCCCCGGCGGTCAGCATGGGGTACAGGCCGAAGGACAGGCTGGCGGAGTTGACCATTTCTTCGACCTGAGCCGAAACAGCCTTGGGCATGCCCATGCCGCCGTAGGTCGGATCACCACCGACACCGACCCAGCCGCCTTCAGCGTAAGTCTTGTAGGCCTGTGGGAAACCGGCTGGCGTGGTGACGGCACCGTCAGCCCAGTGGCAACCTTCTTCGTCAGCTGCACGGCTGAGGGGGGCAACGCTTTTGCTGGTGACTTTGCCGGCTTCCTCAAGGATCGCCTCGACGGTTTCAGCGTCTACGGTCTCGGCCAGCGCCGGCAGTTGAGCCCAGAGCTTCGCGACCTCGAACACTTCATTGAGGACGAAGCGCATATCGCGCAGGGGCGCTTTGTAGTCAGCCATGGCAAACCTCGCAAGATCTAAACAATTGGTTCGTAAGAAAACGGTTTTTGCAGTGGCCTGAGTGTACCCCAACAACTTTTGCGACACATAGGGTCAGCCAGTGACTGTTTTGTTATTTTTAGTCACCAAAGAAAAGATCGCAGGCTTCGCCAGTTCCTACAGGGAATATGCGCACGTCTGTAGGCGCTGGCGAAGCCTGCGATCTTTGTCCCCCTCACATCAGAGGGCAAACAACTCCGCCGGCAGCTTCATCAAGCAATCGCTCCCCGCCTCAACCGCGGCCCGATGGGCAGCGGTCCTTGGCAGCAGGCGCTTGAAGTAAAACTCACAGGTCGCCAGTTTGCCCCGGCAGAAATCCGCATCACCTTCGCCTGCATCCAGTTGCGCCTGGGCCACCAACGCCATGCGCAACCACAGATAGGCCAGGATGATGTAACCGCTGTACATCAGATAGTCCACCGAAGCGGCGCCGACTTCATCGGGGTTCTTCATGGCCGCCATGCCAACCCGGGTGGTCAGTTCGCCCCATTGCTGGTTGAGCCCGTTGAGTTGCGCGACGTAATCCTTGAGCTGCGGATGTTCAGCGTTGGCGGCGCAGAACTTATGGACGATTTTGGTGAACCCTCGCAGCAACTTGCCCTGGCTGCCCAGCACCTTGCGCCCCAATAGATCCAAGGCCTGGATGCCGTTGGTGCCTTCATAGATCGGCGCAATACGGCAGTCGCGCACCAGCTGTTCCATGCCCCACTCACGAATGAAACCATGGCCGCCAAACACCTGCATGCCGTGGTTGGTTACTTCCAGGCCAGTATCGGTCATGAAAGCCTTGCAGATCGGGGTGAGGAACGCCAGCAGGTCTTCGGCCTCCTGGCGGGCGGTTTCGTCGCTGCTCAGGTGTGCGATATCCAGCAGTTGCGCGGTGAAGTAAGTCAGCGCCCGGTTGCCCTCGTTGAAGGCTTTCATGGTCAGCAACATCCGGCGCACATCGGGGTGGACGATGATCGGATCGGCGGCTTTTTCCGGCGCCTTGGGGCCGGTCAGCGAGCGCATCTGCAAACGGTCGTTGGCATATTTGATCGCGCCCTGGAAGCTCGCTTCCCCGAGGCACAGGCCCTGCATGCCGGTGCCCAGCCGGGCATGGTTCATCATGGTGAACATGCAGTTCAGACCCTTGTTCGGCTCGCCGATCAAGAATCCCTTGGCCCCGTCGAAATTAAGCACGCAGGTGGCGGACGCCTTGATGCCCATCTTGTGCTCGATTGAGCCGCAGGAGACGCCATTGCGCGGTCCCGCTTCGCCACTGGCGTCTGGCAAGAACTTGGGCACGATGAACAGCGAGATACCTTTGGTCCCGGCAGGCGCATCCGGCAGTTTGGCGAGCACCAAGTGAATGATGTTGTCGCTCATGTCGTGTTCGCCGGCGGAAATGAAAATCTTGCTGCCGGTAATCGCGTAGCTGCCATCGGCCTGAGGCAAGGCTCGGGTCTTGATGATGCCCAGGTCCGTGCCGCAATGGGCTTCGGTGAGGCACATCGTGCCGGTCCATTGACCGGCCGTGAGCTTGGTGAGGTAGGCCTGTTTCTGCTCTTCGGTGCCGTGGGCATGAATGGCCGACATCGCACCATGGGTCAGGCCCGGGTACATGCCCCAGGAGGTGTTGCTGGAGCCGACCATTTCGCTGATGACCAGGCCCAGGGAACTGGGCAATCCTTGGCCGCCGTAAGTCGGGTCCGCCGCCAGCCCGTGCCAGCCGCCCTCTACGTACTGTGCGAACGCCTGCTTGAAGCCTGTAGGCGTGGTGACCACGCCGTTGTCGAAATGGCAGCCTTCTTCGTCACCGGAGCGATTGAGCGGCGCCAGCACATTCTCACAGAACCTGGCGCCTTCCTCGAGGATCGCGCTGACCATGTCCGGGCTGGCATCGCTGGCGCCCAGTTCGGCATAGCGGCCAGGGAAATCGAAGACGTGATCGATCAGAAAGCGCATGTCGCGCAGCGGGGCTTTGTACTCGGGCATGGTGGTTTTCTCCGGTAACAGGTCGTTCAAACCTACTGCCGGCCACCGAGGCTCACAATCACAGTCCAGACGCTGAATGCGCCATCATCACTCAACCCGCGGCCGCTTCCATGCGCACCGCACCGCGACGGTTCTGCCCATAGGCAATCACACAGTTACGCCCGGCTCCCTTGGCGTTGTAGAGAGCCTGGTCAGCGGATTTGAGCACTTCTTCGGGGGTGCGCTGTTCGATGCGCTCGGCCACACCGATGCTGACCGTCACCGATACACTGGATGCCCCGGCACCGGCACGACGCTGGCGACCTTGTTGATCATCCTGGGGACGACTGTCGGGATTGCGTAGCTGGATGCTGTAGTTCGCGATGGATTCGCGAATGACTTCCAGATGAGGCATGCACTCTTCGATGGTTTTTCCTGCGAATACCAGCGCAAATTCCTCTCCGCCGTAGCGATAAGCCCTACCGCCACCGCTGATTTTCGACAGTTTGCTGGCGACCAGACGCAACACCTGGTCGCCCACGTCGTGGCCGTGGGTGTCATTGAATTTCTTGAAATGGTCCACGTCGCTCATCGCCAAGACATAATTGCGACCCAGGCGCTGCATGCGCTCATTCAGTGCCCGACGCCCCGGCAGGCCGGTCAGTTCGTCACGGAACGCCATCTGATAAGCCTCGTGGGCGACCGCCGCCGCGATCATCAGCATCACCTGGCTGCACATGATGTTCAGGGTAAATGGCAGGATGAAGGTCTTGGGCAACATCCAGAACACCCCGAGCAAACCCACCAATTGCGCGGCATGCAACGGTCGCGGATGGCGCCAGTATTGCCAGGCCAGCAGCACAAAGGCGGCGATGAACACCGGGTAGGACAACTGGATCAGGCTCATCCAGGCACCGTGCAACGCTGGCCAGCGGATCTCCGAAAGCCACAACAGCAGTGCCTGGGGAAAACTTTGCTCCAGGGCCAGCGCCACGCTTCCAAAGATCAGCAGCACCGCGAACCGCGCCACCATGTCCTGGAACAAATGAGTCCGCTCCTGCCACGCGGCGAACAGGCCAAATAACAGCGGCAACAACAGGCAGACGAGGTGAAACACCACCGCTGCGTCATCGCGCACCTTGCCGTTGTCGCGATAGAAGTCGGTCTGGGTGTCCAGCAGGAAATAGGCGATGTACACCGTGATCATCAGAAACAGCTCACGCTGACGTCGGTAAACGGCGCAGTACGCCCCTCCGAGCAACAACACCAATGTAGGAAGAACGTTGAACAGGGAGGTGAAAAAGACATTGAGATCCTTGACGTAGGCAGCCGCAAGCCCCGCCAGCAATAGCACCAATGACGGTAGGAAATGACTGAGACGTACAGCGGAAGAACGCGGCAAGGGTAAAGCTCCGACCCGGCTGATCAAAGATGGCATTGTGCCTGCTACTGGGGCATTAAGGCACGCGAGATGTGACAGATGTCACACTGCCATCCTTGTAACGGCAGGGGGGGATGTTTTCTTAGGGCTTTGTTGGATGAATGTTGTTCCACGATTGCCAACAACTCCTGTGGGAGCGAGCCTGCTCGCGATAGCGGTGGGTCAGCCCACAATGATGTTGGATATGCCGCCGTCATCGCGAGCAGGCTCGCTCCCACAGGGGTTGCGGTCAGACGCAAAAAAGCCGCTGCTCCCGAAGGAAGCAGCGGCTTTTTTAGAAGAACCGCGTAAGGCTTAGTAGCCCAGTGCGAAGTCTTCTTCTTTCATGTCCATCAGGTTGTTGGCGCCCGACAACATGGTTGCCACGTGAGTGCGGGTGCGTGGCAGGATGCGCTGGAAGTAGAAGCGCGCGGTCTGCAGCTTGGCGGTGTAGAAAGCTTCTTCGGTGGTGCCGGCGGCGAGTTTTTCCGCCGCCAGGCGCGCCATGTCAGCCCAGAAGTAGGCCAGGCAGGCGTAACCGGAGTACATCAGGTAATCCACCGAGGCCGCGCCAACTTCTTCGCGGTCTTTCATGGCCGCCATACCGACCTTCATGGTCAGCTCGCCCCATTCCTTGTTCAGCGCAGCCAGAGGTTCTACGAACTCTTTGACCGCGTCGTTGCCTTCGTTGCTTTGGCAGAACTTGTGAACGATCTTGGTGAAGCCCTTGAGCGCTTCGCCCTGGGTCATCAGCACTTTGCGGCCCAGCAGGTCGAGGGCCTGGATGCCGGTGGTGCCTTCGTACAGCATCGAAATGCGGCTGTCGCGAACGTTCTGCTCCATGCCCCACTCGGCAATGAAACCGTGACCGCCATAAATCTGCACGCCGTGGTTGGCCGATTCGAAGCCGACTTCAGTCATGAACGCCTTGGCGATCGGCGTCATGAACGCCAGCAGTGCATCGGCTTTTTTCTTCTCTTCTTCATCGACGCCGTATTTGACGATGTCCACTTGCTTGGCGGTGAAGTAAACCATCGCCCGGTTACCTTCGGCGAAGGCCTTCATGGTCAGCAGCATGCGACGCACGTCGGGGTGCACGATGATCGGGTCGGCAGCCTTGTCCGGCGCTTTCGGGCCAGTCAGGGAACGCATTTGCAGACGGTCACGGGCGTACTTCAGGCCACCCTGGAAACCGATTTCGGCATGAGCCAGACCTTGCAGCGCGGTGCCCAGGCGTGCGGTGTTCATGAAGGTGAACATGCAGTTCAAGCCTTTGTTCGCCGGGCCAATCAGGAAACCGGTGGCCGCGTCAAAGTTCATCACGCAAGTGGCGTTGCCGTGGATGCCCATCTTGTGTTCCAGCGAACCGCAGCTCACCGCATTGCGCTGACCGATGGAGCCGTCGGCGTTAGGCAGGAACTTGGGAACGATGAACAGCGAAATACCTTTGGTACCGGCCGGAGCGTCCGGCAGGCGTGCCAGAACGATATGGACGATGTTGTCGGCCATGTCGTGTTCGCCGGCCGAAATGAAGATCTTGGTGCCGCTGACCTTGTACGAACCGTCGGCCTGAGGCTCGGCCTTGGTGCGCAGCATGCCCAGGTCAGTACCGCAGTGCGGCTCGGTCAGGCACATGGTCCCGGTCCATTCGCCGGAAACCAGCTTGGTCAGGTAGGCCTCTTGCTGCTCGGGCGTACCGTGCTCGGAAATAGTGTTCATCGCGCCATGGGACAGGCCCGGGTACATGCCCCACGACCAGTTGGCTTCGCCGACCATCTCGCTGACCGCCAGGCCCAGGGACTCCGGCAGGCCTTGACCACCATGCTCAACGTCGTGGGCCAGGCTTGGCCAGCCGCCTTCGACGAATTGCTTGTAGGCTTCCTTGAAGCCGCTCGGAGTCTTCACACCGGATTCGCTCCAGGTGCAGCCCTCGATGTCGCCCACACGGTTCAGCGGTGCCAGCACCTGCTCACAAAACTTGGCGCCTTCTTCGAGAATGGCGTCAACCATGTCTGGCGTTGCGTCCTGGCAAGCCGGAAGGCTCTGATAGTGCGCTTCATAGCCAAGCAGTTCGTCACGAACGAAGCGAATATCACGCAAGGGGGCCTTGTAGTCAGGCATAGCGATAAACCTCTGCTGATGTAACCGGGAATGAACGACCGCATGGATTTGTTGTGACGGTCAAACAGTTGTTTGAAACATACGTTTACGCCTAATTCTTGTCAAGCGCCGATCTTTTGCCGTTCGTCATCGTCCCGGAAAAAATCCCAGGCACAGCAATTCACCGCAGCGAAACACTCACAGCGTCCGTAGGAAAAGATTAGTTGAGCCAGAAGGAGTTAGAGACGAAAACGCCGCGAATAATCGCGGCGTTCAGGCAAACCTGAGGTAGAGAATCAGGCGAAAGTGTCGATCAACGTACCGAGCATTTCATCGGAAGCCTTGGCCACGTTCACGCCCAGTTCGACCTGAAACTTGCCCTGGGACATTTCAACCATGTTGCTGGCCAAGTCCGATTGCTGGCTGCGATCCACCGACCGCAAACGATCGACTTGCAGTTCGGACGACTGACTGGTGACCGAACGCTCGATTGTATTGTTGGCAATCTGGCTCGAGGCCTGATCGACACGGTTCTGCCCTGTCTGAATAGTGCTCAGACCGGCATAGAACGCGGTATTTCCTGAGATTTCCATGGCAGAACTCGTCTTCTTGAAGGGTAGACAGCGGACATTGAAACAGAAGCCTGGGGAAAAGACCCGACAAAAACACTAATGGCACAGTGCCTTGTCATAGTGAAAACCTTAGTAGTCCAGCAAATCCAGGTGCAGATGCGCAGCCACGGCTTCGGCGGTGATGCCCTTGATTCTCGGCACACGCCCCAAGCACGGCGCCGGCAGGCGTTCGGCCAGGGTCGCCAGATTTTCTTCCAGCCGCGATGTCTTGGGGTCGATGATATTGGCCACCCAACCCGCCAGTTGCAGGCCGTCCCGGGCGATGGCCTCGGCGGTCAACAGGGCGTGGCTGATGCAGCCCAGGCGCACGCCCACCACCAGGATCACCGGTAGCCCCAGCGCCATCGCCAAGTCCGAGAGGTTGTCCTGATCGGCCAGCGGAACGCGCCAGCCGCCCGCGCCTTCGATCAGAGTGAAATCGGCCTCCAAGGCCAACACTTCACGCATCGGCCCCAGCAACGATTGCACAGTCAAGGCCACGCCGGCTTCCCGAGCGGCCAGGTGAGGCGCGATGGCCGGCTCGAACGCCACCGGATTGACCTGGGCATACTCAAGCGGCACCGAGCATTCGGCCAACAGCGCCAAGGCATCGGCGTTGCGCAGGCCCTTGGGCGTTACTTCACAACCAGAGGCCACGGGCTTACCCGCGGCGGTGCTCATGCCAGCCTCTCGCGCAGCATGCAGCAGGCCAGCCGCGACGGTGGTTTTGCCCACGTCGGTGTCGGTACCGGTGATGAAATAAGCCTGGCTCATAGCGGTTTCTCCAGCACGGCGTAAACCACCCGGTAGGTCGCGGGCAAACCCTGTACCTGACGAAACTGTTCGTAAGCGTCAACCAGTGCGAGGATCCGCGCCCTGCCCGTCAACCCGCCGGGCCGGCCGGGGTTCAGATTGTGGGCGCCGAGGGCTTTCAATTCATGGGTCAGACCGCGCACGTCCGGGTAATACATCACATGGGGACGGTTTTCCAGGCTGATAACGTTCAGCCCGCTGGCCTCACATAGCTGTTGATACGTTTCGAACCCGCGAAAACGGTTGACGTGCACCAGGCCATCCACCTGACGCCAGCTGTCGCGCAGTTCGTACAACGTGCCGACGCAAAGGCTTGTAAAGGCAAACACGCCACCGGGTTTCAAAACCCGATGGACTTCGTTCAACACCGAGGCAAAATCCGCGCACCACTGCACCGCCAGGCTAGAGAACACCAGATCGCAGCTGGAGGCCTGCAAGGGCAACCGCTCGGCATCACCGGCTATAAAGTGCGCAGCCCCGCCCTGAGGGCGAGCATGGTTGAGCATACCTTCGGCGATATCCAGCGCCAACCCGGTCACCTCGCCGAAGCGCGTACCCAGCGCCCGCGTGAAATAGCCGGTGCCACAACCCAGGTCCATCCAGCGCTCAGGCATGATCGAAGCAGGCAGCCGGTCCAGCAACTGCTGGCCTACGTCGCGCTGCAGCTCGGCCACGCTGTCGTAACTGGTCGCCGCCCGGGAAAACGAGGCCGCCACCTGGCGCTTGTCCGGCAAGGCACCGGGCAATTTGGCAACAGACAAATCAGTCATCATCGGACTCATGCAAAAAAGCCTGAATCGCCCCCGCCACACCGTGGGGGTCTTCCAGAGGGAATCCGTGGCCGGTCTGTTCGATCAGACCGATTTCAACATCGGGCAGCAACACCAGCAATTCACCCGCTGCCTCAGCCGGTACCAGCGCGTCGAGCCCGGCAAACACGTGGAGCTGCGGGCCGCCGAAGCCCTGCAAGGCGGCGCGGGTATCCAGTTGCGCCAGCAGCTCGAGCCCGGCCATCAACACATCAGGCGAAGTGACTGGCGCACCCGCCAGCAACAATCGCGACAAGCCGCGCGGATCGCTGCAACCCTGGGCACATAACAAACTGAAGCGTTTGAGGGTCTGGCGCGGGTCGGCGGCGCACCCGGCGAGAAACCCATCAAAGGTTTCACCGGCCATCGCGCTCGGCCATTGATCGTGGGCCACGAAAGAAGGGTTGCTCGCCAGGGTCAACAAACCGCAACAGCGCTCGCCCCGACGCGCCGCCAGCTCGCCGGCCAGCATGCCGCCCAGCGACCAGCCACCCAACCAGGCATCCTGGGGCAATGTGGCATCCAGCTCATCGAGCCATTCATTGAGGTCGCTTGAGGTCAGTGCCGGCAACGGCTCGATCTCGACCCGCAGATGTTCATCGAGCCCTTGCAGCGCAGCCGCCAGAGGCTCCAGCGGGGAAACACCCAAGCCCCAACCAGGCAGCAATATCAGTCGATCACGCATGGCTTGGCTCCGGTCCCAGTTGTGCAAAACACTCGGCCAATGCCTCCAGCAGTAGCTGCACCTGAGCCTCACTGTGAGCGGCGGTCAAGGTCACGCGCAGACGAGCGCTGCCGGCCGGCACGGTGGGTGGGCGGATCGCAGTGACCATCAGTCCCCGCTCACGCAGCATCTGCGACAAGCGCATCGCCCGCCCCGCATCGCCGATCAGGATCGGCTGGATCGGCGTGAAACTGTCCATCAATTGCAGGCCGATCTGCTCGGCACCGTGGCGAAACTGGCGGATCAGCACCTGCAAATGTTCGCGCCGCCAATGCTCGCTGCGCAGCAGCTCAAGGCTCTTGAGCGTAGCGCAGGCCAGGGCCGGCGGTTGACTGGTGGTGTAGATGTAGGGGCGAGCGAACTGGATCAGGCTTTCGATCAGGTCTTCACTGCCGGCGACAAAAGCACCGGCAGTACCGAAGGCTTTGCCCAGGGTGCCGACCAATACCGGCACGTCATCCTGGCTCAGGCCAAAATGTTCGACGATCCCGCCGCCATTGGCCCCCAACGGGCCGAAACCGTGGGCATCATCGACCATCAGCCAGGCGCCCTTGGCCCTGGCTGCACGGGCCAGGGCCGGCAGATCGGCGATGTCACCGTCCATGCTGAACACACCATCGGTAACCACCAACGTATTGCCGGTGGCTTTCTCCAGACGGTTGGCCAGGCTCTGGGCATCGTTGTGCAGGTAACGGTTGAAGCGCGCGCCGGACAGCAACCCGGCGTCGAGCAACGAAGCGTGGTTGAGTCGATCCTCCAGCACCGTATCACCCTGCCCCACCAATGCGGTGACAGCGCCAAGGTTGGCCATGTAGCCAGTGGTGAACAGCAGTGCCCGCGGGCGGCCAGTCAAGTCAGCCAGGGCTTCTTCCAGGGCATGATGAGGCCCGCTGTGGCCGATCACCAGATGGGAAGCACCGCCACCCACGCCCCATCGCGCCGCACCGGCGCGCCAGGCTTCGATCACTTGCGGATGATTGGCCAGGCCCAGGTAATCATTGTTGCAGAACGCCAGCAGCGGCTGGCCGTCCACCACCACCTCTGGCCCCTGTGGGCTTTCGAGCAGCGGGCGCTGGCGATAGAGGTTTTCGGCACGACGGGCAGTCAGGCGTGCGGCGAGATCGAAGGGCATGCAGGCCTCGGGGTGAACCGCTATTTAAAGACTGGAGGAGATCCCCCTGTGGGAGCGAGCCTGCTCGCGATAGCGGCGTGCCAGTCAACAAATGTTGAATGCTCCATCGCCATCGCGAGTAGGCTCGCACCCACATTTTTTTGCGTCAGCTCAGAGGGCGGCGTTGTAGAACTGCTCGCTGCTCTTCTGCTCCACCAGCGCCTGTTCAATAGCCGCCTGATGCACTTCATCAGCATGCTCTTCGCGGGCCTCCGGCTGGATGCCCAGGCGAGCGAACAGTTGCATGTCCTTGTCGGCTTGCGGGTTGGCGGTGGTCAGGAGTTTGTCGCCATAAAAAATCGAGTTGGCACCGGCGAAAAATGCCAGGGCCTGCATCTGTTCGTTCATCGCTTCGCGGCCGGCGGACAGGCGTACATGGGACTGGGGCATCAGGATCCGCGCCACGGCGAGCATGCGAATGAAATCGAACGGGTCGACGTCTTCGGCGTTTTCCAGTGGCGTGCCGGCGACTTTTACCAGCATGTTGATCGGCACCGATTCCGGATGCTCCGGCAGGTTCGCCAGCTGGATCAGCAGGTTGGCGCGATCGTCCAGGGACTCGCCCATGCCCAGGATGCCGCCGGAGCAGATCTTCATCCCCGAATCTCGCACGTAAGCCAGGGTTTGCAGACGCTCGCTGTAGGTACGAGTGGTGATGATGCTGCCGTAGAACTCCGGCGACGTGTCGAGGTTGTGGTTGTAGTAGTCCAGGCCGGCCTGGGCCAGGGCCTGGGTCTGGTCCTGATCGAGACGGCCCAGGGTCATGCAGGTCTCCAGGCCCATGGCCTTCACGCCTTTGACCATCTCCAGCACATAAGGCATGTCCTTGGCAGACGGATGCTTCCACGCCGCGCCCATGCAGAAACGGGTCGAGCCGATGGCCTTGGCACGGGCGGCCTCTTCGAGGACTTTCTGCACTTCCAGCAACTTTTCTTTTTCCAGCCCGGTGTTGTAGTGGCCGGACTGCGGACAATATTTGCAATCTTCCGGGCAGGCGCCGGTCTTGATCGACAGCAGCGTGGACACCTGGACGCGGTTGGCGTCGAAATGCGCGCGGTGCACGGTCTGCGCCTGGAACAACAGGTCATTGAAGGGCTGGACGAAGAGAGCTTTGACTTCGGCCAAAGACCAGTCATGACGCAGGTTGGCAGTGGTGCTGGCGCTCATGGGCATTTCCTTGATTATGCTTGGCTGGCACCTGGGGACATGGAATACCCACAGGCGCGACACGGATGTTCGGCATATTTAAGGAAGAGTCATGCGCTGTCAACCACGATACGATGGACCGGTTTACATCTGGTTAAAAAACAAACAATCTTGTCTGTTGTGTGGCGAAACCACCGATACGCCCCAACCCATTTGCACCCCCTGCGAGAGCGAACTGCCCTGGCTCGGTGACCAGTGCAGTATCTGCGCCTTGCCACTGCCCATGGCCGGGCTGCGTTGTGGCCAGTGCGCCACTCAACCGCCAGCCTTCGAGCGGGTCCTGGCGCCATGGGCCTACGACTTTCCTATCGACAGCCTGATCGCACGTTTCAAACATCAGGCCAAATGGCCGCTCGGTCGGTTGATGGGCGAACTGCTGGCGCAGTCCCTGCAGCATCACTTCAATGAAGGACTGGAGCCACCCGACGCACTGGTGCCAGTACCGCTTGCCAATCGGCGCTTGCGTCAACGGGGTTTCAATCAGGCCTCGATGCTTGCACGATGGCTCAGCGCGACATTGAAGATCCCTTGCGAAGAACAACTGCTGCGGCGCGTCCAGGACACCCCCGCCCAGCAGGCACTCGATGCCAGGGCCCGGCGCCGAAACCTGCGTCAAGCCTTTGCCATCACACCCGACGCCGTGCTCGGCAACCGTCATCTGGCGTTGGTCGACGATGTGCTCACGACCGGCGCCACGGCCCAGGCGCTGGCCCGCCTGCTGCTGGATGCCGGCGCCGCCCGGGTCGATGTGTATTGCCTGGCCCGCACGCCGAAACCCGGTGAGCCGGCTTGACGCGCCGCCTGCGAGGCGCCAACGTCCGCTCATGATTCCTTGGCGCAGTTCTCCATCATGTCATTGCCCCCGCTCCTGACCCAGCACATCGTCCGGCGCCCACAACGCATCGCCTTGTTGCAGCACATTGCCGAACAAGGCTCGATCACCCGCGCCGCCAAGAGCGCGGGCCTGAGCTACAAGGCGGCGTGGGATGCCATCGACGAGTTGAATAACCTGGCGGACCAGCCGCTGGTGGAACGCAGCGTCGGCGGCAGGGGCGGTGGCGGCGCCAAGCTGTCAGAGGAGGGGCAACGCGTGCTGCGTCTGTATCAGCGCTTGCAAGCGCTGCAGGCGCAGTTACTGGAAGCCAGCGAGGACGCCGGGGATCTGGGCCTGCTCAGTCGCTTGATGCTGCGCACCAGCGCGCGCAATCAACTGCATGGCAAAGTCCTGGGGATCGAGGCCCAGGGCCACAATGACCGGGTACGCCTGGAACTGGCCCGGGGTCTGGTCATCGAGGCGCAAATCACCCATGACAGCACCTTACGCCTGGAGCTGGCTATCGGCACCGAAGTGGTGGCCCTGATCAAGGCCGGCTGGTTGGAGTTGCACCCCATCGAGTCAGCGGAGCAATCGGGAATCAACACGTTGCGCGGCGTGATCGAGCAGGTTGCCGCCGCCGAAGACGGCCCCAGTGAAGTGCGTATCGGCCTGCCCAACGGCCAGACATTGTGCGCCCTGGCCGATCCGCTCCAATTGCATGAGCGAAACCTGGCTACCGGTTCTGCGGTGCACGTCGCGTTTTCACCGACAAATGTGCTGCTCGGCACACCGCTGTAGCGCGCTGCAACAATAGTTTCATCGACCCGCTTTAAGGTGACTGCCAAAACCAGCAGGGAGCCTGATGATGAGCCTATTAGAAGAAAACCAATCCACCGACCTGGAAAAGATCGTCGGCCTGAGCCGTCGAAGCTTCATCAGCGCCGGCGTACTGTGCGGCGCGGCGATGTTCCTGGGCGGCAACCTGCTGAGCCGCAGCGTGCTGGCCGCTGCCGTGAGCGAAGGCAACAGCAAGCTGCTGGGCTTTAAAAGCATCGCCGCCGCCACGGCCGACACCATTACTCTGCCACCGGGCTACAAAGCCTCGGTGCTGATCAGTTGGGGCCAGCCACTGCGCAAAAATGCACCGGCGTTCGACCCCAGTGGCAATGGAACAGCCCGCGCTCAGGAAGAGCAGTTTGGCGACAACACCGACGGCATGAGCCTGTTCGAATTCCCCGGCGACAAGAACCGGGCGCTGATGGCGATCAACAACGAGTACACCAACTACCAATACCTGTTCCCTCACGGCGGCCAGCCGCAGTCGGCCGAAGACGTGCGCAAGGCCCAAGCCGCCGAAGGCGTGTCGGTGATCGAGATCCAGCGTCGTCGCGGCCAGTGGCAGTTCGTCCAGGAATCGCGCTACAACCGCCGGATCCACGGCAACACGCCGATTCGCCTGCGTGGTCCGGCAGCCGGCCACGACCTGCTGAAAACCAGCGCCGACAAGAGCGGCAAAAAAGTGCTGGGGACTTTCCAGAACTGCGCCAACGGCATGACGCCGTGGGGCACGTACCTGACCTGCGAAGAGAACTTCACTGACTGCTTCGGCAGCAGCAAGGCGGACCTGCAGTTCGACGCGGCACAAAAACGCTATGGCGCCACTGTAACCAGCAGTGAAATCAACTGGCACCTGCACGACCCGCGTTTTGACCTGGCGAAGAACCCCAACGAACTCAATCGCCATGGCTGGGTGGTGGAAATCGATCCGTTCGACCCGCAATCCACCCCGGTAAAACGCACTGCTCTGGGCCGTTTCAAACACGAAAACGCCGCCCTCGCGCAGACCAATGACGGTCGCGCCGTGGTGTACATGGGCGATGACGAGCGCGGCGAATTCATCTACAAGTTCGTCAGCCGCGAGCGCATCAACCATCGCAATGCCAAAGCCAACCGCAACCTGCTGGACCACGGCACCTTGTATGTGGCGCGCTTCGATGCCGGCGACGGCAACCCGGACCACCCCAAAGGCAAGGGCCAGTGGATCGAGCTGACCCACGGCAAGAACGGCATCGACGCCAGCAGCGGTTTCGCTGACCAGGCCGAAGTGCTGATCCATGCGCGCCTGGCCGCCAGTGCCGTTGGCGCCACGCGCATGGACCGCCCCGAGTGGATCGTGGTCAGCCCCAAGGACGGCCAGGTCTATTGCACCCTGACCAACAACTCCAAGCGCGGTGATGCCGGTCAACCGGTGGAAGGGCCAAACCCTCGGGCCAAGAACGTCTACGGGCAGATCCTGCGCTGGCGCACCGACCGCGACGATCATGCCTCCAAGACCTTCTCCTGGGATCTGTTCGTGGTCGCCGGCAACCCGGCGGTACACGCCGGCACGCCGAAAGCCGGCTCGTCCAACATCAACGCCCAGAACATGTTCAACAGCCCCGATGGCCTGGGCTTCGACAAGGCCGGGCGGCTGTGGATTCAGACCGACGGTGATTTCAGCAATACCGGGGACTTCGCCGGCATGGGCAACAACCAGATGCTCTGCGCCGACCCCGACAGCGGCGAAATCCGTCGATTCCTGGTCGGGCCGGTGGGTTGCGAAGTGACCGGCATCAGCTTCTCGCCAGACTACAAAACCCTGTTCGTCGGCATCCAGCATCCCAGCGGCGGCTCGACATTCCCCGAGCATCTGCCCAACGGTAAGCCGCGGTCGTCGGTGATGGTGATTACCCGTGAGGATGGCGGGGTCATCGGCGCCTGATCGGGCCTTATCGCGAGCAGGCTCGCTCCCACATTGATTCCAGTGCACCTGCTATCTACGGTGCGCCACAAAAT
>NZ_WUUD01000033.1:89525-94157 GCF_009831705.1 Pseudomonas sp. PICF6
GCCTGCTCGCGATGGCATCGGCACAGCCGTCACCTATCTCCCTCCGTCTGCGCTACCATGCTGGGCCGGACGCGGCAGCCCTGCCGCTGCGCAGGAGTCAGCATGTCCCATCCGTTTGAAACCCTCACACCCGACCTGGTGCTCGATGCCGTTGAAAGCATGGGCTTGCTCAGCGACGCCCGTGTGCTGGCCCTCAACAGCTATGAAAACCGTGTCTATCAGGTGGGTATCGAAGACGCCGAGCCGCTGATCGCCAAGTTCTATCGCCCTCAGCGCTGGACCAACGAAGCGATTCTGGAAGAGCACCGCTTCACCTTCGAACTGGCCGAATGCGACGTGCCGGTGGTAGCGCCGCTGATTCACAACGGCGTCAGTCTGCACGAACACGCCGGGTTTCGTTTCACCCTGTTTCCCCGGCGCGGCGGCCGCGCGCCTGAGCCGGGCAACCTCGACCAACTCTATCGCCTGGGGCAATTGCTCGGGCGCCTGCACGCGGTCGGGTCGACCCGTCCGTTCGAGCATCGTGAAGCGTTGGGCGTGAAAAACTTCGGCCACGATTCGCTGACCACCGTGCTGCAAAGCGGTTTCGTACCCCGCAGCCTGCTTCCGGCCTACGAGTCGGTGGCCAGGGACCTGCTCAAACGGGTCGAAGAGGTCTATGCCGCCACGCCTCACCAGAACATCCGCATGCACGGCGACTGCCACCCCGGCAACATGATGTGCCGCGACGAGGTTTTTCATATCGTCGACCTGGACGACTGCCGCATGGGCCCGGCGGTACAGGATTTGTGGATGATGCTCGCCGGTGATCGCCAGGAATGCCTGGGGCAGTTGTCGGAATTGATGGACGGCTACCGCGAGTTTCATGACTTTGACCCGCGTGAACTGGCCTTGATCGAGCCTCTGCGGGCCCTGCGCCTGATGCACTACAGCGCCTGGCTGGCGCGCCGTTGGGACGATCCGGCGTTCCCGCGCAGCTTCCCGTGGTTCGGCAGCGAACGCTACTGGGGCGACCAGGTGTTGGCGTTGCGCGAGCAATTGGCGGCGCTCAATGAAGAGCCGTTGAAGTTGTTCTGATTTGCCACTGCCGCCCCCCTGTGGGAGCGAGCCTGCTCGCGATCGCGGTAGGTCAGTCGATATCCATGTTGAATGGGCCATCGTCATCGCGAGCGGGCTCGCTCCCACAGGGGCCGGCGATGGCGCTCATAAAGGTTCACAGCACAATCTGACAAATCTCCTTACAATCACTCTTTTGTTAGCTGCCTAAGCAAGGATTCTGCATGCAAGCCGCCAACCCGCGTCGCGGGTATATCCTGGGCCTGAGTGCCTACATCATCTGGGGTCTGTTCCCGATCTATTTCAAAGCCATCGCCAATGTGCCGTCCGTGGAGATCATCATCCACCGGGTGCTGTGGTCGGCGCTGTTCGGCGCGGCGTTGCTGATGGTCTGGAAACACCCGGGCTGGTGGCGCGAACTGCGGGACAATCCACAGCGGCTGGCAATCCTGGCCCTGAGCGGTACGTTGATCGCGGCCAACTGGTTGACCTATGTCTGGGCGGTGAACAACGAGCGCATGCTCGAAGCGAGCCTGGGGTACTACATCAACCCGCTGGTGAACGTATTGCTCGGCATGTTGATCCTGGGTGAACGGTTGCGGCGCATGCAGTGGCTGGCGGTGGGGTTGGCCGCGGTCGGTGTGGCGCAGCAGGTCTGGCAAGTGGGCAGCCTGCCTTGGGTGTCGCTGGTGCTGGCGCTGACCTTCGGCTTTTATGGGCTGATCCGCAAGCAGGCGCCGGTCAAGGCTTTACCCGGACTGGTAGTGGAAACCTGGATGCTGGTGCCGATCGCCATTGCCTGGTTGTTGTTCAACCCGGCGGCTACCAGCGCCCAAGCCGTTTTCTGGACCACCTCCGAAGCCTGGTGGCTGGTGGCGGCCGGGCCCGTGACGCTGGTGCCGTTGGTGTGCTTTAACGCTGCGGCGCGGCATTTGCCCTACACCACCCTCGGGTTCCTCCAGTACATCGCACCGACGCTGGTGTTGTTGCTCGCCGTGCTGCTGTTCGGTGAGCACCTGTCGTCCAGCACATTGGTGGCGTTCCTGTTTATCTGGGCTGGGCTTGCGGTGTATAGCGTCGATGCCGTGATCAGCATGCGCCGGCGCAACTGATCAAAAAACGTACGAACCTCCACAGGCCACGTCTGGCGTGGCCTGCG
Organism: Pseudomonas sp. PICF6; assembly: GCF_009831705.1. Taxonomy (NCBI): domain Bacteria; kingdom Pseudomonadati; phylum Pseudomonadota; class Gammaproteobacteria; order Pseudomonadales; family Pseudomonadaceae; genus Pseudomonas; species Pseudomonas sp. PICF6. Next base: position 91,741 of record NZ_WUUD01000033.1, read on the forward strand.
CTTATCCTTCCCAAGGTTATCCACAGCGTGATCCCCGCCGTTTGTGCACAAGCCCTTGAAAACTGGTGATTTTTTAATCATATCCCGCCAGCGCCCGGCGGACGTGGGCTGGCGAGGTGTCTCTACAGGTTATCCACAGGCAGGCGCAGTTTTTCCTTGGATAACCCGTATCAGTTCTCGTCGCTGAGTTTCAGCTCCACCATCAACTCATCGGCCAGGGTTTCCAAACGTTCCTGCAAAGTGTCCAGGGACAAGGTCACCGGCACCCCGAGGATCGCTTCGGCATGAAACAGCAACTCGCTGCTCATCGGCGCCGGCCGCACGTCCGTGACCAGTCGCTCGACGTTGACGCCCTGCTCACTCAGCAAGCGCGTGATGTCGCGCACGATCCCCGGGCGATCATTACCCACCAGCTCCATCGCGATAGGCTTCCAAGTGCAGGACTCTTCGACGATGCCCTCGGCGATCAGCACGCGGATGTTGTGGGCCGACAGGCCTTGCAAGGCTTCGATCAATTCATCATGGGATTCAGCCGGAACGCTTAGGCGCAGGATCCCGGCAAATTGTCCCGCCAGACGGGACATGCGGCTTTCCAGCCAGTTACCGCCGTGCTCGGCGATGCAAAGGGCGATCTGCTCGACCAACCCGGGCTTGTCCGGGGCGAAAACAGTGATGACGAGATGGTCCATGGCGCGAGCCCTCTTGTTGTGGAAAGAAGAGTATAGGCAGGTGGTCGCGAGCAGACTGATGGCCTAAAGATATATACCTCGCTCCTGTGAGAGCAAAGCTTGCTCCCACAGGATGAAACCAGATACATCGTGTACAAAGATCAAGATTTATATGGAACAATCCATACGTTTTTTGAGAACATCCCGTGCCTCGTCGTGACCGTAACACTTTAGTGGGTCGCGGAACGACGCAATTAGTCTAATTTTCACAACCGCAATTGATCATGTAGTATGCCGCAGCGCGCACTACATAATGTTGGACCAATGACTGTTCAAGGCGCGGTCGCATCCCTGAAAGCCCCGTCAGCAAGGCTTAACGCCCGTGACAGGTCCCACCCAGCCGCCAGCGATGGCATGTACTGGTTCCGGGGTTTGTGGTTTAAATGTCCCGAGGCTTCATTGTCAAAATCGAAGAGCTGAAAAGCGAAATAGCTGAGCAGAGTGAGGCAAGCAATGACTGAACACGTTCAAGTCGGTGGCCTGCGGGTCGCCAAAGTCCTGTTCGACTTCGTGAATAACGAAGCTATCCCCGGAACCGGCCTCACCGCCGATGCGTTCTGGGCCGGTGCCGACAAAGTCATCCACGACCTGGCCCCGAAGAACAAAGCCCTACTCGCCAAACGCGACGATTTCCAGGCACAGATCGATGCCTGGCACCAGGCCCGTGCCGGCCAGGCCCACGACGCCGTGGCTTACAAAGCCTTCCTGCAAGACATCGGTTATCTGCTGCCAGAAGCGGCGGATTTCCAGGCCACGACGCAAAATGTCGATGACGAAATCGCCCGCATGGCCGGCCCGCAACTGGTCGTGCCGGTGATGAATGCCCGCTTCGCCCTCAATGCCTCGAACGCCCGCTGGGGTTCTTTGTACGACGCGCTGTACGGCACCGATGCCATCAGCGAAGCCGACGGCGCGGAGAAAGGCAAAGGCTACAACAAGGTACGCGGCGACAAGGTCATTGCCTTTGCCCGCGCCTTCCTCGACGAAGCCGCGCCGTTGGCCGCCGGCTCCCATGTCGATTCCACCGCTTACAAGATCGTCGATGGCAAACTGGTGGTTGCCCTCAAGGGCGGCAGCAACAGCGGCCTGCGTGACGACGCGCAACTGATCGGTTTCCAGGGCGACGCTTCGGCACCGACCACCGTGCTGTTGAAGCACAACGGCCTGCACTTCGAAATCCAGATCGACGCCAGCACCCCCGTCGGCCAGACCGATGCCGCCGGCGTCAAAGACATCCTGATGGAAGCGGCGCTGACCACCATCATGGACTGCGAAGACTCGGTCGCCGCCGTCGATGCCGATGACAAAGTGGTGATCTACCGTAACTGGCTCGGCCTGATGAAGGGCGATCTGTCGGAACAGGTCGCCAAGGGCGGTCAAACGTTTACCCGCACCATGAACCCCGATCGTGCGTACACGACAGTGGACGGTTCGGGCCTGACCCTGCATGGCCGCTCGCTCCTGTTCGTGCGCAACGTCGGTCATCTGATGACTATCGACGCGATCCTGGACAAGGACGGTCAGGAAGTACCGGAAGGCATCCTGGATGGCCTGGTCACCAGCCTGGCGGCAATCCACAGCCTCAACGGCAATACTTCGCGCCGCAACAGCCGTACCGGCTCGGTGTACATCGTCAAGCCGAAGATGCACGGGCCGGAAGAAGCGGCGTTCACCAACGAACTGTTCGGT
>NZ_WUUD01000033.1:94167-123384 GCF_009831705.1 Pseudomonas sp. PICF6
GTGCGCAAGGCTGATATGAAAGCCGAGAAGTGGATCGCCGCGTATGAGAATTGGAACGTCGATATCGGCCTGAGCACCGGCCTGCAGGGTCGCGCACAGATCGGCAAGGGCATGTGGGCCATGCCGGACCTGATGGCAGCGATGCTGGAGCAGAAAATCGCTCATCCCATGGCCGGTGCCAACACCGCGTGGGTTCCGTCGCCGACCGCTGCAGCGCTGCACGCGCTGCATTATCACAAGGTCGACGTGTTCGCCCGTCAGGCCGAACTGGCCCAACGTGCCCGCGCCTCGGTGGACGACATCCTGACCATCCCGTTGGCCGTGAACCCGAACTGGACGCCGGAGCAGATCAGGAACGAACTGGACAACAATGCCCAGGGCATCCTCGGTTACGTGGTGCGCTGGATCGACCAGGGCGTAGGTTGCTCCAAGGTGCCGGACATCAACGATATTGGCCTGATGGAAGACCGTGCGACGCTGCGTATTTCCAGCCAGCACATCGCCAACTGGCTGCGCCATGGCATCGTCACCCAGGACCAGGTGATGGAAAGCCTCAAGCGCATGGCGCCGGTGGTGGACCGCCAGAACGCCAGCGACCCGCTGTACCGTCCACTGGCGCCGGACTTCGACAGCAACATCGCCTTCCAGGCGGCAGTGGAGTTGGTGATCGAAGGCACCCGGCAGCCTAACGGCTATACCGAGCCGGTGCTGCATCGTCGTCGTCGCGAGTTCAAGGCAGCCAATGGGCTGTGATTGAAGGGTAAAACGCAGCACAAGAAAAAGCCCTGATCGAAAGATCAGGGCTTTTTCATTGCAAAATCACCAAGCCCTAGCTGATGCTCTAGTCATTGTGGGATTCATCGGCTCCCACAGACAATTTTAAAGATCCATCCCCAGCTCATGCTTGACCAGACCCAGCAATTTTTCCGTATCAATAGGCTTGAGCAAAAAATCCACTACGCTCAGGTGCATCGCTTCGATGGCGTCCTTCACGTCGGCATCGCCGGAGACGAGGATGATCGGCAGCGCTGCCCGCTCCGACTCACGGACCAGGCGGACCAGTTCAAGGCCATCGACATTGCCCATACGCAAGTCAGTGATCAATAGGCCAATCGACGGCTTGGTTTCCAGCAACTTGAGCGCCGTTTCACCGCTGGCGGCGGTCATGCAGTGAATGCCGTCCAGGGCCAGAATTTCCGATAGCAGCTCACGAGCGTCCTTGTCGTCATCGACAATCAAGACTCGTTGCGGCGGCAGGTCGGGTTCCAGCATGACGGCACTCAGCGCCTCGCGCTCGGCGTCACTCAAAATATCGTGGTCGGACATGATGCTCTCTACGTTCTTTAATCGATCCCCTGGCACAGTGGTCAGACATCGTTCTGCGTCGCTTCAATGTGCACTTCGTCGGATTTTTTTCCAAGTACATTTATTGCAGGCTTCGGATAGACCACACGAGGGATTTTTCTATCGTTCCCAGCCTTTTGCGTTGACCTAGACTTACGTCCAATGGGCACCCTACCCTCAGGGGTTGACCATGGGGACAGATCCGACCACAACAATTCAAAAAAGACTGCGCCATGGTTATGAAAAAAACGGACGCCTTTACCCAGGCTGGGAAAACCGCGGTGTTGCAGAACATCCAGGGAACGCTGCAATTCCTTCAGCGTTTTCCCCCGTTCAACCAAATGGAAAACGCTCACCTGGCTTATCTGGTGGAGCAATGCCTGCTGCGTTTTTACGCACCGGGGGACACCATCATCAAACCGGCCGACGGCACGGTGGAACACTTTTATATCGTCAAGCAGGGCCGGGTCGTGGGCGAGCGTCCGCATTCGGCAAAAGGTGGCACCGAAACCACCTTCGAAATCACCACCGGCGAATGCTTCCCCCTTGCCGCGCTGCTGGGCGAGCGGGCCACGCGCACCGAACACCGTGCCGGCGAGGACACCTTCTGCCTGCAGTTGAACAAGCAGGCATTCATCAAGCTATTCGCCCTGTCGAGCCCGTTTCGTGATTTCGCGCTGCGTGGAGTTAGCAGCCTGCTCGACCAGTTCAATCAGCAAGTCCAGCAGAAGTCCGCGCAAACCCTCGGCACCCAATACTCCCTCAACACCCGGCTGGGCGAGCTGGCGATGCGTCATCCGGTGAGTTGCAACCCCGACATGCCCCTGCGCGAAGCCGTGAAACTGATGCACGAACAGCAGGTCGGAAGCATTGTGGTGGTGAACGAGCAAAAAGCGCCGGTAGGGATTTTTACCCTGCGCGACCTGCGGCATGTGGTCGCCGACGGCTCCGGGGATTTTTCCGAAGCCATCGCCGCGCACATGACCCCGACACCCTTCTATCTCTCGCCGGACCACAGCGCCTTCGACGCGGCCATCGCCATGACTGAGCGCCACATTGCCCATGTTTGTCTGGTCAAGGACCATCGCTTGTGCGGCGTGGTGTCCGAGCGCGATCTGTTTTCCCTGCAGCGGGTCGACCTGGTACATCTGGCACGGACCATCAGCAGCGCTCCGAAAGTCGAGACCCTGGTGGCCCTGCGCGGCGAGATCGGTCAATTGGTCGAGCGCATGCTGGCCCATGGTGCGTCGTCGACGCAGATCACCCAGATCATCACACTGCTCAACGACCACACCGTGTGCCGGGTCATCGAACTGACCCTGGCCGACAAGGGTGACCCGGGCGTGCCGTTCAGTTGGTTGTGTTTCGGCAGTGAAGGCCGGCGCGAGCAGACCCTGCACACCGACCAGGACAACGGCATCCTGTTCGAAGCCCGGGACGCCGCCCATGCGGCGCAGATCCGCGGGCTGCTGCTGCCCATCGCCCAACAGATCAACCAGAGCCTGGCCCTCTGTGGTTTCACCTTGTGCAAGGGCAACATCATGGCCGGCAACCCGGAGCTGTGCCTGTCCCGCGCCGAATGGGCCCGGCGCTTTGCCGCATTCATTCGTGAAGCGACGCCGGAAAACCTATTGAGCTCGAGTATCTATTTCGACCTGCGGGTGGTCTGGGGCGATGAGCAAGGCTGTGAGCAGTTGCGCCAGCAAGTGCTCGAACAGGTGGCCGATAACCGTTTGTTCCAGCGCATGATGGCCGAGAACGCGCTGCGTCATCGTCCACCGGTGGGACGCTTCAGGGATTTCGTGCTCAGCCGCAAGAACGGCGAAAAAGCCACCTTGGACCTGAAAGTGCAAGGCCTGACGCCTTTTGTCGACGGCGCTCGCCTGCTGGCCCTGGCCAATGGCATCGAAGCCAACAATACCCTGGAGCGCTTGCGGCAACTGGTCATCAAGGACGTGATCCAACCGCTCGATGGCGCGGCCTATGAAGAGGCCTACCACTTCATCCAGCAAACCCGCATGCAACAACATCAACTGCAGACCCGCGAAAACCTGCCCTACTCCAACCGGGTCGACCCCGACAGCCTTAATCATCTGGACCGGCGCATTCTGCGCGAATCCCTGCGCCAAGCCCAACGGCTGCAAAGCAGCCTGACGCTGAGGTACCAGTTGTGAGCATTTTTTCCTGGTTACGCCCGGTCCAACCGATGTTGCCTGAAGACGTGCAACAGCGCCTGGAACGCCTGCCGGCCCCCGCGCCCCTGGGTGAATGCAGCCTGAGGGAGCAACGCTGGGTGGTGCTGGATCTGGAAACCACGGGGTTGAACCTGAACAAGGATCAGGTGCTGTCCATCGGTGCGGTGGTCATAGAAGACGGCGCCATCGACTTCAGCCAACAGTTCGAACGCACCTTGCAATGCGACAAGCAGAAGCTGGGACCCAGCGTATTGATCCATGGCCTGGCGCCGAGTGAAATTGCCGCCGGCAGCGACCCCGCCGAGGCGCTGCTGGCGTTCATGGAATTCGTCGGCGACAGCCCTCTGCTGGCATTTCATGCGCCGTTCGACTCCCACATGCTGGGGCGAGCACTGAAGGATTACCTCGGTTATCGCTTGCAGCATTCGTTTCTGGATGTCGCTGACCTGGCGCCGATGCTCTGCCCTCAAGCGCACCTGCGCAAGGCCGGCCTGGACGACTGGATCGACTGGTGCAAATTGCAAGTCTTCGACCGTCATAACGCCAGCGCCGACGCCCTGGCCACCGCCGAATTGGCGCTCATTCTGTTCAGCCGTGCCCGTCAGCAGCAGATCCATAGCCCGCTTGAGCTGCAACAGCACCTGAGCCAATGGAAGCGACGGCAACGGGCGCCTTCGCTTTAGCCCAAGGTGGTTGACCTGTGGGAGCAAGGCTTGCCCGCGATGCAGGCGACTCGGCCTGGCTGCCAGTCCCGGCGATGCCATCGCGGGCAAGCCTTGCTCCTACAGACTCACCTGAACCCGCGGATCGTGCTCCGACCAGCGCCAATTGCTTTCTCTCCCCCGCCTCTGCGACAATCGCGAACAATTCTCGTTACTTAAAACGTCGGTGATGCTTCGTGTCGTCAGTCCCAAGCCCCCACAGTGATCTGGTTGGTGCGTTGTACCGTGACCATCGCGGGTGGCTATTGGCATGGCTGCGCCGCAACGTGGCCTGCCCGCAGCGGGCCGAAGATCTGAGCCAGGACACCTTCGTGCGCCTGCTGGGCCGGGAGGAACTGACAGCGCCCCGAGAGCCCAGGGCGTTTCTGGTGGCGATCGCCAAGGGACTGCTGTTCGATTATTTCCGTCGGGCGGCGCTGGAGCAGGCCTACCTCACCGAGCTGATGCTGATCCCGGAAAACGAACAGCCGTCGTTGGAAGAGCAGCAACTGATCCTCGAAGACCTCAAGGCTATCGATCGGCTGCTTGGCAAATTGTCGAGCAAGGCCCGCGCCGCCTTCCTCTACAACCGCCTCGACGGCCTCAGCCATGCAGAAATCGCCGAGCGCCTGGGGGTTTCCGTGCCCCGGGTGCGGCAGTACCTGGCCCAGGGCATGCGCCAGTGCTACATCGCGCTTTATGGTGAGCCGACATGAGCACGCCTTCTTCCAAACCCGTCTCGACCGGGGTTCTGGATGCGGCCATTGCCTGGCAACTGTCCCTGGACTCAGGCGGCGGTAGTGCCCAGGAGCGGGAAGCGTTCGCCCAATGGCATGCCGCCGACGAAGAACACGCCCGGGCCTGGCGGCAACTGGGCATGCTTGACCAACGCTTCAGTGTCGCCAACGGCCCTGGGCGAGCCGCGTTGTTGCAATCCAGAGCAAACATCCGTCGCCGGGTGCGCAAGCTCGGTAGCAGCCTGGCCAGCATTGTTGCAGTGATCGGCCTGGCGTTGTTTGCCGGAGATCGTTACTTGCCGCTGGATTACTGGCTGGCCGACCAGCGCACCGCCACCGGCGAACAACGCGTCCTGCGCTTGGCCGACGGCACGCTGATCAACCTCAACACCCACAGTGCGCTGGACGTGCGTTTCGATGACAAGCAGCGCCGCATTGTCCTGCAAGAAGGCGAGATCCTGGTGGAAACCGGCCACAACGACCCGCGTCCGTTTATCGTTGAAACCCGCGAAGGCAACATGCGCGCCCTGGGCACCCGTTTTTTGGTCAAGCGAGAAGCAGAAGGCACGCGCCTGAGCGTGTTGAAGTCGGCAGTGGCGGCGCATCCGCAGGCCACCGACGAAGAGCAGATCCTGCGCGAAGGCCAGCAGGTGTTGATGCGTCGCGACGGCCTCGGGCCGACGATGGCCCTGAATCCGGGTGCCGATGCCTGGACCCGCGGCATGCTGGTGGTGGACAACGCCCGCCTCGAAGACCTGGTCCATGAGCTGGGACGCTATCGTCGCGGCTACCTGGGTGTCGAGCCACAGGTGGCAGACCTGCGCATCACTGGCAGCTTCCCGCTGCACGACACCGATCTGGCACTCAGCGCCCTGCTCCCGACCTTGCCGGTACAGGTCGAGCATCACACGCGCTGGTGGGTGATGGTGGGGCCGAGGGCCGAGACCAAGCCTTGAGGCCCCATCGCGAGCAGGCTCGCTCCCACATTTGATCTTCAGTGATCCGCTGTGGGAGCGAGCCTGCTCGCGATGAAGCCGTCCCGATCCGAAGACCCGTTGGACACCTCACCCCAACCTGAATCTAAATTATTTTCATCCAGCCCTATCACTTTTGAATTTTCATCCGGCACCAAGGCAATTGAGAAATATTTCCATTCAGGAGCCGCCGTATGTCCCGCCCGCTAGACACCCTGTTGCGCCCCAGTCTGTTGGCCGTTGCCATCGCTTTTGCCGCCCCGTTGGTCAGCGGCCCGTTGCTGGCCGCCGAACAAGCCTCGAGCGTGCGCACCTACAACCTGCCCGCCGCACCATTGGCCAGCACCCTGAACCAGATCGCCAGTCAGGCCGGGCTCGCCCTGAGTCTGACCCCGTCCCTGGCCTCGGGCAAAACCTCGGCACCGGTCCAGGGCCAGTTCGATGCCATTGGCGCATTGCGTGAGGCGTTGCGCGGCACCGGTCTTCAGCTGCAACAAAGCAGCGCCGGCACCTACAGCCTGGTGGCCGTGCCCGAAGGCGTCATGGCTTTGCCGGAAACCAGCGTGATCGGCGCCGGCCTCAGCGAGACCGCGTGGGGTCCGACCGATGGCTATGTCGCCACTCGCACGGCAGCCGGCACCAAGACCGATACGCCGATTGTCGAACTGCCGCGCTCGGTTTCCGTGGTCACACGCCAGCAGATGGAAGATCGCTCGGTCCTCAACCTCAATGACGCCCTGCGCTACACCGCTGGCGTGCAGAGCAGCGGCTACGGCTCGGACTCACGCAACGACTGGCTGCTGGTGCGCGGTTTTGTACCGACGCAGTTCCTCGATGGTCTGCCGCTGCCCAAGGGCAACTACGTCACGCCGAAAATCGAGCCCTGGAACCTCGAACGCATCGCCGTGCTGCGTGGTCCGGCGTCTTCGATCTACGGCCAGACGCCACCCGGCGGCATGCTGGACATGGTCAGCCGTCGCCCGCAAGCTCAAAGCAGCCACGAGGTCGAACTGCAAGCCGGCAGCTACGAACACAAGCAGATCAACTTCGACAGCACCGGCAAGGTCGATGACGAAGGCCAGTTCCTGTATCGGGTCAGCGGCACGGTGCGCGACAGCAACGCCCAGGTCGATCACATCCCGGACAAACGCTACAACATCGCCCCCAGCCTGACCTGGAACATCAACGACGACACCCGTCTGACCTTCCTGTCTCAGTACACCCGCGACGACACCGGCATCACCGGGCAATTCCTGCCGCTGCAAGGCACCAAGCTGTCGTCGCCGGCCGGCAAGATTTCCCACCACAAAAACCTGGGTGACCCGGACTGGGAATTCTACGACCGCACCTACTACGCCCTCGGTTATGCGTTTGAACATCGTCTGAACGACACTTGGCAGTTCCGCCAGAACCTGCGCTATACCAAGAGCGACCTGGAGTTTCAGGGTGTCACTGCGGGCGGGCAGATCTGGCCGGCCGGCCCCGACGAAGCGGTCAGCGCCGACGGAACCGTGCAGCGAACAGCGGGTATCGTCGATGAAGACGTCAGCCAGTTCGCCGTGGACAACAACTTCCAGGCCGACTTCCAAACCGCAGCCCTGAGCCACACCTTGTTGCTGGGCCTGGATCACCAGCGCTCCAACAGCAACTCGCGCTGGCTGTGGGGCTCGACTGGCGTACCGGCCAGCAATATCCACAACCCGACCTACGGACAGGATTTCTCCAACGTCCAGTACTTCACCATGTACGACTACAACCAGAAGACCCAGCAAACCGGTCTCTACATCCAGGACCAGATCGCCCTGGACAACTGGCGTCTGACCCTCGGTGGTCGTGAAGACTGGATCCACACCGGCACCGAGTTCCACAACCAGGCCGGCGCGACCAACACCCAGCGCGACAAGAAATTCAGCGGTAACGCGGCGCTGAGCTACGTCTTCGACAATGGCGTGACGCCGTACATTTCTTTCGCCCAGTCCTTCCAGGCAGCGGCCGGTACCAACGTCAACAGCACCGATGCATTCAAGCCGACCGAAGGCGAACAGTACGAAGCGGGCATCAAGTACCAGCCACCCGGCACCAAAACCCTGCTGACGGCGGCGGTGTTCGACCTGACCCAGAAAAACAACTCTGTCACCGAAAACAACGTCACCCGCCAAGTGGGTGAAGTACAGGTACGTGGCCTGGAGTTGGAGGCCTCGGGCGACGTGACCGACAACCTGAAGCTCATCGGCTCCTACACCTACAACGACAGTGAAATCACCAAAGGCACGACGGCGGAAAAAGGCAAGCGCATGGCCCAGGTGCCGCGTAACCAAGCCACCGCCTGGGCGGACTACACCTGGCACAACGGCCCGCTGGACGGCTTTGGTGTCGGTGCGGGTGTGCGTTACGTCGGCGACACCTATGGCAACACCACCAACACCGACTGGGGCCATGTCGGTTCCTATACCGTGTATGACGCCTCGGCCCATTACGACCTGGGTCGCCTGAACAACTCGCTCAAAGGGGTATCGGTGGCGGTGGATGCAAAAAACGTCTTCAACAAGGACTACCTGTCCACGTGTGACGGTTTCTACTGCTACTACGGCGATCAACGCAGCGTCGTCGCCAGCGTGAATTACAAATGGTAAACGGTTAGCATTTGCGTAAACCTTTTGAAGGGCCACCTGTGGCCCTTTTTGCATTCGGATCAATCATGAAAAGCAAAACCATCCGTCGCTGGTCCTTCGTCCACACCTGGACCAGCCTGATCTGCACGGTATTTCTGCTGATGCTGGCAATCACCGGGCTGCCGTTGATTTTTCATCACGAAATCGAGCATCTGCTGGGCGACGCCCCCGAGCTTCGCGAAATGCCGGCCGACACACCGCCATTGGACCTTGCGCAACTGGTGGAAAAAGCCAAGGCCCATCGCCCCGGTGAGGTGGTCCAGTATTTTGGCTGGGACGAGGATGATCCCAACGGTGTCATCACCATCATGGCGCCGACGCCGGGCACCGAACCCAATTCCTCCCACACGTTCATGCTCGATGCCCGCACCGGCGAGGCCCTGGAAATGCCCTCGGCCAACGGCGGTTTCATGATGGTGATGCTGCGCCTGCATGTGGACATGTTCGCCGGCTTGCCAGGCAAGTTGCTGTTGGCGTTCATGGGCCTGTTGTTCGTGATCGCCATCGTTTCCGGTGTGGTGTTGTACCTGCCGTTCATGCGCCGCCTGAAATTCGCCACGGTGCGCCAGGACAAATCCACGCGCCTGCGCTGGCTCGATTTGCACAACCTGATCGGCGTGGTCACGCTGGTCTGGGCGCTGACGGTGGGCGTGACCGGCGTCATCGCGGCGTGCGCCGACCTGATCATCGCCGCCTGGCGCAATGACAGCCTCAGCGCCATGGTCGAGCCCTATCGCGACGCCCCGCCGCTGACGCAACTGGCCCCGGCGACCCGCTTGCTGGACATCGCCAAAGAGGTTGCGCCGGGCATGGAGCCCAGCTTCATCGCCTTCCCCGGTACACTGTTTTCCAGCGAACACCACTACAGCGTGTTCATGAAAGGTGACACCCACCTGACCTCCCATCTGCTGACACCCGTATTGATCGACGCCAGCACCCTGGACGTCACCGCCGTGGCTGAACGGCCGTGGTACATGGATATGATGAGCCTGTCCCTGCCGCTGCACTTCGGCGACTACGGCGGTCGGCCGATGCAGATTTTCTGGGCGACCCTGGACGTGCTGACCATCATCGTCCTCGGCAGCGGCGTCTACCTGTGGCTCGTGCGGCGAAAAGCGGCCAAGCGCGCAGCGGTCGCAGCGCAGGTGGTCTCGTGAGGCCCCGGCAGTCGAGTTTCTGGAAAGTGTTTGGTATTCCCGTGGCAATCGGCGTGCTGAGCGCGGCGGGGTTGTTTTCGGCATTGCTCGGCGATGGGGCCTGGGATGCCGTGAGTTGGGTGGGTTTGGGCGTGCCGACGGTGCTGGGAACCTGGGGGCTGATCAAACGCAGATAACTTCAGCCCGACGCGGACCCAATGTGGGAGCGAGCCTGCTCGCGATGGCGGTGAACCAGTCACATTGATATCGACTGACACTGCGCTATCGCGAGCAGGCTCGCTCCCACACTGGCATCCAATCGGCCTCGCCAGCCGCCTTGGAACTGTCTAGGCTAAGCCCTTGCCCGTTAATCGAGGATACCTGCATGTCGGCCCCCAGCATGACGTTGTTCCACAACCCCGCTTCGCCTTTCGTGCGCAAGGTCCTGGTGCTGCTGCACGAAACCGGCCAGCAAGACCGCGTGGCGTTGCAGCTCAGCCAGCTCACGCCGGTCAGGCCGGACCAGGCACTCATTGATGACAACCCCCTGAGCAAGATCCCGGCCCTGCGCCTGGCCAATGGCAATGTGCTCCACGACAGTCGCGTCATTCTTGATTACCTCGACCACCAGCACGTCGGCAATCCGCTGATTCCCCGGGACGGCGCAGCCCGGTGGCGACGCCTGACCCTGGCGTCCCTGGCTGACGGAATCATGGATGCCGCGGTGATGATTCGCTACGAAACCGCCCTGCGACCTTCAGAAAAACACTGGGCCGAGTGGCTCGATGCGCAACGAGACAAGATCCGCCGCGCCCTGGGCATGCTCGAAGCCGAGGCAATAGCCGAACTGGCCTGCCATTTCGACATTGCGTCCATCAGCGTGGCCTGCGCCCTGGGTTACCTGGACCTGCGCCATCCCGATCTGGAATGGCGCAAGGCCAATCCACAATTGGCAGCGTGGTTTGCCGAAGTGAGCTTGCGGCCTTCGATGGTCGAGACAGTGCCTAGAATCTAGCCCTGCGTTAGCCATACTGGCCTTGTCGCGGGCAAGCCTTGCTCCCACATAGACCTTGCTCCGCCTGTGGGAGCAAGGCTTGCCCGCGATGGCAGCGCAGCGGATCCAAGGGAAACAACTGCCCTATGCGCGTCACCAGCACTGCTCGCCATTGCCGGTCCTCGCGCAACCCCAGCGACCGGCTCATTTCACCTCTCCCAGATCGAACGTCATCGCAGCCGTCGGCTTCGCTCCCACCCGGTACCAGTCCAGCTTACGGGTCAATACCATGAACACACCGAGCAGACCGAACAGCAACAGCGAGCCCATCAGCAACGCGTAGTCCTCGGCACTCAACAATCCATAGAGCAAACCGTACAAGCCCGCCAACCCCGCCGAAAACCCCAGGCCGTGGCTCACGCTGCGCAACACATGACAGACATAGAACCCGATCAGCAGCACACAGGCGCTGGCTGACAGCAAATACGCCAGGGCAAAACCGATGTGTTCCGACAGGGACAGCAGCAACAGGTAAAAGAACGCCAGAGCCACGCCTACCAAGGCGTACTGGACCGGATGCACCGCCAGGCTCTTGAGCACTTCGAAGAGAAAGAACCCGGCAAACGTCAACGCTATGAACAGCAGTGCATATTTGATCGCCCGGTCGCTCTTGAGGTATTGGTCCACCGGGTCGATGAAACTCACACCAAAGGCACGGCTGCGAAACGCTTCACAGCCATCGCTTGGCTCGCAGGCTTGCAAGGTTTCCAGCAGGTTGGTAGAGAAAAACGAGGTCTGCCAGTCGGCACTGAAGCCCTGCTCATTGATGTCGCGCTGGGTAGGCAAGTAGTTGCCGATAAAGCTGGGGTGCGGCCAGTCGGCCGACAGGTGCACTTGGGTGGACTTACCTACCGGCAGAATCTGGAACTGACCGGTGCCTTGCAGCCGCAGGTCGAAACCGAAGGTCAGCTCAGTGCTGCCCTGGGCCGTGACCATTGGCAGCGGCACATGCACGCCCTGCCCCAGCCAGCCGATCCGCGAGCCGGGCAGGAAATCGACGGTCTGCTGGTTGAGCTTCAGGGTCAGTGCATTCTCGATACCGCGGATGTCGCTGATGCCCACGCTCAGATAGGGCTCGTCAAAGCGGTAGTCGGCAAAATCCTTGGTGGCCACGCCGAAACGCTCAGGCACCTTGAAGTGGCCGTCGATCCGGTTGTCGGCATGAAACAACCGCGCCTCGTAGATCCCGCGTGCACGGGTTTCTGTGCGGATCTGGCCGTCGACGTCCAATTGCTCCGGCAGAAAATACAACTCACCGCTTTGCTCGACGGTTTCCAGGAAACGCGCGCCGGTCTTCTCGTTGGTATTCCAGACCCGCACATCCTTGCGAAACGGCACCACGATCATCGGCCCGATGAGTTGCTGGCTGTGACTGGAACTGCGGGCGATGTCCTGCAGTACACCGTCGCGCAGTTCCTGACGCTCGTCGATGAGGCCGTTGATCATCAACAACGGGATCATCAGCAGGAGGATCAATAGGGCAATCATGCCCAGTTTTACGGCGAGGCTGCGGTTCATGTGGGGCTCTCCCTGTTCGAATGAGGGAGAGCTTGAGCCGGCTGTGTGCTGGGGTTATGGAGAGATTGTGGAGATTGTGTGGAGACTGCCCAAGGCTCGCTCCCACAGGGTTGTGTTCTGTCAGGCGGCAGAGGCGGTTTCAAGGCAACCGCAAAACCACCTCAACCCCACCCTCGACATTGCCAATACTGAACTCCCCGGCATGCAACTGCACCACTTCCTCCACAAAGTTGAGGCCCAACCCGGTGCTCTTGCGACCGCTGTCAGGGCGCGGCAGGGAGTAGAAGCGTTCACTCAGACGCGGCAGGGCGTAGGCGGGAATCGGTTCGGCCTGATTGAACAGCCGGATCTCGACGCGGTTGCCGACACGCTCGGCACTCATGCGCAACAACCCGTTGACGGGCGTGAAGTCCAGGGCGTTTTCCAGCAGATTGCCCAGGGCCTGACGCAACAGAAACGGCTCTCCCGTCAATGTCAGGTCCACGGCAATGTGCCGCTCGATCCGCAACTGCCGGCTTTCGATCCAGCCACTGCGGGCCTCCAGCAGCTCGTCCATCAATGCCGCCAGCGGCACGGCAACCTCTTCTTCCAGTCCCTGTCGCTGCTCGACCTGGGCCAGGTTGAGCAAACGCTCGATCAACTGCTGCATGCGCACGCTTTCGTTGTCGATGTTGCTGACGAAACGCAGACGCTGGGCCGTCGGCATGTCGCTCTGCAGCAACTCGGCGGCACCACGGATTGCCGCCAGCGGGCTCTTGAGTTCGTGAGTCAGGGTGTGCACGTAGCGCTCGACGTAAGCCTTGCCTTCCAGTTGGGTGCGCATGTGTTCCACCGCACCGGCCAGTTGCTCGAACTCGCCACCGCGATAATGCGGCACCTCTACCCGTTGCCCTTGGCTGACGGCCTCGGCATAAACAGTCAAACGCCGTAGCGCCGCGCTCAGCCACCACGACAACAAGGCGCCCAACAGCAGCCCCAGGCCGATCAACCCGGCGCCGTAAGCCAACAGGCGCCGCTCGGTGCGGTCGACATAGGGTTGCAGCGAACTGTTGGGCTTGGCCACGGTGACCACGCCGATAATCCGGCCGTTGTCGCGAATCGGCGCGCCAACGTGCATCACCGAAGACGTCGGATCATCGGCAACGCTGCGGGTCGAGCGTGCGCCGTATTGCCCGCGCAGGGTCAGGTAGACGTCGTTCCAGCGCGAATAATCCTGGCCCACCGCCACACCGCTGGAGTCGAGCACCACAATCCCCTTGGCGTCCGTGACGTAGATGCGATGGTTGACCTGGTTCTTTGGCAACCCCCAGATCGATGCTGCAGGCTGGCGCTCACCGTAAGCCTTGAGCAGTTGCGGCCAGCGGTTCTGGTTGAGGGTGCCGGCCTTGAAATCGTCCCGCAGGATCTCGGCCATCAGGTTAGCGGTGTCCACCAGGGTTTCTTCGGTGGACTGGCGCACGCCGGGGCGTATTTCTTCCATCACTGTGTTGAGGACGAAATACCCGGTCAAACCGATGAACAGCACATACACCAGGAAAATCCGGATGCCCAGCGACATCAGCTATGTCCCGGGCTGTAGCTGTAGCCGAGGCCACGGTGAGTCTGGATAGGTTCAGCCTCGGCCCTGACCAAGCGCAATTTGGCGCGCACGCTCTTGATGTGGCTGTCGATGCTGCGCTCGTAGCCGGCATCACTGGCCACACCCAGGGCGTCGAGCAGTTGTTCGCGGCTGAACACACGCTCGGGTTGCTCCAGCAGACAGTTCAACAGGCGGAATTCGTGACGGGTGAGGTTCAGCGGTCGGCCACGATAGTGGATCTGCACCCGCTCTGTGTCGACCTGAAATAGCCCGGCGCCCAGATCCGTGGGCGGTCGCGGCGCGACGCGCTTGAGGATGGCGCGGACCCTCGCCGCCACTTCCCGAGGGCTGAACGGTTTGACCACATAATCGTCGGCCCCGATCTCCAGCCCCACTACCCGGTCGATCTCAGCATCCCGGGCTGTAAGAAAGATGACCGGAACGTCGCTGAAACGTCTGAGATTTTTGCACGTCTCGAATCCACTGATATCCGGCAGGCCCACGTCGAGGATGATCAGGTCCGCCGGGGTGCTTTTCTGATGCTCAAGCGCAGCCGCGCCAAGGCTCAGCCAGGTGGTGCCGAAACCCTCCCCTTGCAGGGCAAACACCAGCGTATCGGCAATGGCGGCTTCGTCTTCGACAATCAGAATGTGAGGCATGGCGTCCGCGCCCGACAGTAAAGTTGCCGGAACGGTGCCCCAACCCCGGGGGCACGTCAATCAGGGAAATCAGCAGTCGGGCTTGTCAGCGGTAAAACGTCGGGCCGGGTTCACCGCCGCATCAAACTCGCGCAGGGCCTTGGCGCCGATCAGCAGCGGGTAGTTGAAGCTGCTGCGGTCCGTCAGGTTGACCTCAACGGTCCGCTTGACATCACCCAGGCACATTTCAAGCTCCACCACCGGACGTTTGCTGGGGGCAGCCGATTCGTCGTCTTCATCTTCTTCCGAACGGGTCTTGATCTTGCTGATGCGTGCGACCTTGTGCTCAAAGAGCTTGTTGCTCGCGCCTTTGGTCGCCAGGCGGAAACGCACCCAGTCCTCGCCGTCGCGGGTAAAGGTTTCTATGTCCTTGGCCGACAGCGAGGCCGTCAGGGCGCCGGTGTCCATCTTGGCCTTGAGCACCTCACCGCCGATTTCCGGCAGCGCGATGTATTCGTAGCGCCCGTACAGGGTCGGTTCGGCGGCCAGCACTGGAAGGGCCACCAGGGAAAGCAGAGCGAGAAGGGATTTCACGTAATGGACTTCCTTTGTATGGGTGGGCAGCGGGATTTTAGACCGTGGGCTGTGAATTCGTTCGGTTGGCGTCAAGAACATCTCTGCCGGGGAAAGGGGGTCTGTGGGAGCAAAGCTTGCTCGCGATACGGCCACCACGGTTCCAGAGAAATAGCGTTACTTTCATCGCGAGCAAGCTTTGCTCCCACAGATCACTTCGCTCGCCACAGGTTGCTCGTTTCACCTCGATTTGGCCTGCCGCCCGAAGCTGCTTATCATGGCCCGCCCACCTGTTTGCAAGAGTTATTTATGCGCCGCCTGCTCACCGGCTGTTTTGTCACCCTTCTGCTGTTGCTCAACACCCTGGTGCTGTTCGGGCCGTTGATGGTGTTCGCGTTGCTCAAACTGGTCCTGCCCGGGCGTCTTCGCGACTGCGCCTCGTGGGCAGTGATGTGGATCGCCGAAACCTGGGCCGAAATCGACAAACTGATCTTCGCCCTGTGCATTCCCACCCGCTGGGAAATACGCGGCGGCGGCGACTTGCGCCGCGACACCTCCTATCTGGTCATCAGCAATCACCAGTCCTGGGTCGACATCCCCGCGCTGATCCAGGCCCTCAACCGGCGTACGCCGTTCTTCAAGTTTTTCCTCAAGAAAGAGTTGATCTGGGTACCGTTCCTGGGGCTGGCCTGGTGGGCGCTGGATTACCCTTTCATGAAACGCTACACCAAGGCCTTCCTGGCAAAAAATCCGGAGCTGGCAGGCAAAGACTTGGAAATCACCCGTCAGGCCTGCGAGCTGTTCAAGCGCCAACGAGTCACCGTGGTGAATTACCTCGAAGGCACACGCTTCACCGCCGCCAAGCGCCAACAGCAACAGTCTCCCTTCACACACCTGCTCAAACCCAAGGCCGGTGGCGTGGCATTCGTGCTGGCGGCGCTGGGCGAGCAACTGGACGCGGTGCTGGACGTGACGGTGGTGTACCCCCAGGAACGGACGCCGGGGTTCTGGGATTTGATCAGCGGTGCGGTGCCGAAGGTCATTATCGACATCCAGACCCGCGAGCTGGACACGGCGCTGTGGCAGGGCGATTACGAAAACGATCCGGTGTTTCGCCAGCATGTCCAGAACTGGGTGAACCAGCTCTGGATCGAAAAAGATCAGCGCATCGCCGCCTTGCGCAGCGAGCGCGACTGATCAGATACCTGCGCCGGCCCCCCAGATGCCACCCAGGTTCTGCAGCAGCGAGCTGGCCACACCCTGCTGGCCGAGGTATTCAAGGATCACCGGGGCAAACTGGCCGATCATGCCGCTGTCCATGCCCAGCGCGCTGAAGGCGTTGTTCAGGTCGTGGGTGTCCTTGACGTTACCCAGCAGGCCGTCGAGCAAGGCGTTCTTGTCCGACCCGCCACCGAGCAAACCGCCCAGGCCACCCAAGCCATTCAGCCCACCGATAGCGTTGTTGCCAGCGATCTGATCCAGGCCCGGCACGCTTTTGCTCAATTCGGAAAACTGCGGCTCACTGAGTCGGTTCTTCGCCAGCCCCAGCATCGCACCGGCACCGCCGATGGCCTGTTCCGGGGTGATCTTGAGCTCCGAGCCCAGGGTATTGAGCAACCCGGCGGCTTGCGGCGCAGCTGCCACCGCGCCCTCCCCCGGCTGATCGCCCTGCATCGCCGCCACCGCATTGGCCGCATCACTGAGGCTGAACTGCGCGAAGGCCGGGCTGCTTGCCAGCGCGAGCAGGCAAGACAGTGCAAAACCTCGTGAAACCTTCATCCGGGACATCCTCTTGAGCATGAAAAAACCGCTCATAAAGAGCGGCGTAAAGCGTGCGTTGGACTGGGGTCCAGGGGGATTGTTCCCTGCTGCCCTGCTCATCGCCCCCAAGCCCTCGACGTCCTCCACGACTTCGGTATTGCCTACTGTCAATGTTGACAGTAGGCAGCTGTTCATACGGACTCTAAGCTGCAGCCGTGACAACGAAAAACAAGGCTATGGGCAAACCACAGTCCCTGTGCCTTTCTTCATTCGGGCAAGCAGGAAGAATAAAAATGAACGACCGAATCAAAGGAACCGTTAAATGGTTTAACGATGCAAAGGGCTATGGCTTCATTACCTGCGGCAAAGGAGGCGAGGAGTTGTTCGTTCATTACTCGGCAATAGCTGGCGAGGGTTATAAAACATTGAAACAGAAACAGACTGTTTCGTTTGAAATCGAGATGGGTGATAAAGGCATGCAGGCTCTGAGAGTGACGCCGGAATAACCCTCGGCTCACTCAGATCCTTTCCCTGAAACGTCGCATGAAAACCCGCAAGGCTATTTCCTTTTAGTCTGACCCACTGTCATTTCTGACAGTAGGCCCAAGCACGACGCTCAGCGATCATCGTTGCTCCAATCAACAAGCGAGTACCTGAAATGCGCGGTTTAATAGTTTGCATACTTTCCGTCGCTGGACTCCTGGGCGTGACCCATGCTGCGAACGCAACAAGCTGTCCCGCCGTAGGGGAAATTGTGTTTCGTTTAATGCCAGAGACCATTCCTGGCCGACCGGTCTACGAGGAGTATTCTGTGAAGGACTCCTCTGGAAAAGTTATCTGGCGGGGCGAGGCCGTGGGCCCTAACTTTCTACAACCGATGTACCAAATGACGTTAACAACGCCCACGCCTGTAGCAAACACCTGCTTATATAGTTACCGGGAGCAGTATGTGGATGAGGGCCCTCCTCCTCAGCAGGCTTGGAGGAATAAACAGCTGACACTCAATAAACAACCTTGAGGGCAACCTATCAAATAAAAAGGGCGACATCACTGTCGCCCTTTTTCCGTCTTGCCTACCGCTTAGGCCGCACTGAACATCTTGTGCGGATCGATCACAAACTTCTTCGGTACGCCTGCATCGAACTCGCCGTAGCCTTTAGGCGCGTCGTCCAGGCTGATGACCTGTACGCCGACGATTTCGGCGATGTTGATGCGATCCCACATGATGGCTTGCATCAGTTGGCGGTTGTACTTCATCACCGGGGTCTGGCCGGTGTGGAAGCTGTGGGACTTGGCCCAGCCCAGACCGAAACGGATGCTCAGGCTACCCATTTTTGCCGCGGCATCGACCGCGCCCGGGTCTTCGGTGACGTAGAGGCCGGGGATGCCGATCTTGCCGGCTACGCGAACCACACCCATCAACGAGTTGAGCACGGTGGCCGGAGCTTCGTGCTTGACGCCTTCATGGCCGTGACCACGGGCTTCGAAGCCCACAGCGTCAACGGCGCAGTCGACTTCCGGTTCGCCCAGCAGCGCGGCGATCTGTTCGTGCAGCGGGGTGTCTTTGGACAGGTCGGCGATTTCAAAACCCTGGGCCTTGGCGTGGGCCAGGCGGATCGGGTTGACGTCACCGATAATGACCACAGCGGCACCCAGCAGGCGGGCGGAAGCGGCAGCCGCCAGGCCAACCGGACCGGCACCCGCGATGTAGACGGAGCTGCCAGGACCAACGCCGGCGGTGACGGCGCCGTGGTAGCCGGTCGGCAGGATGTCGGACAGGCAGGTCAGGTCGCGGATTTTCTCCATGGCCTTGTCGCGGTCCGGCAGCTTCAACAGGTTGAAATCCGCGTAGGGCACCAGCACGTATTCGGCCTGGCCGCCGGTCCAGTCACCCATGTCCACATAACCGTAGGCACCGCCGGCACGGGCCGGGTTGACGGTCAGGCAGACGCCGGTGTGTTGTTCTTTGCAGGAACGGCAGCGCCCGCAAGCCACGTTGAACGGAACAGACACCAGGTCGCCGATCTTCAGGTTTTCGACGTCGTTGCCCTTTTCGATCACTTCCCCGGTGATTTCGTGGCCCAGGACCAGGCCGGTCTGAGCGGTGGTGCGGCCGCGCACCATGTGCTGGTCGGAGCCGCAGATGTTGGTGGATACCACGCGCAGGATGACGCCGTGCTCGATCTTCCTGCCACGCGGGTCCTGCATTTTTGGATAGTCGATTTTCTGTACTTCGACCTTGCCGTTGCCGAGATACACGACACCACGATTGCCAGACATGCTTTCACCTCGCTGTTGTTTTTATGAAACTGCGTTGCCCAGGCAGGCAGCGCGTTGATTGCTCGGGTAGTGCTTGTGTCTTGTTTCTTTGTTGTCTGTAAGGGCCTCATCGCGAGCAAGCTCGCTCCCACAGTGGATTGTGGGTGTCATCAGAATCTGTATAACGACGCAGATCCTGTGGGAGCGAGCTTGCTCGCGAATGGGCTGCGAAGCGGCCCCAAAAATCTAAAGAACGACCGTGCGATTGGCGTTCAAAAACACCCTTTTCTCAATGTGATACCCCACCGCCCGGGCCAGGGTCAGCCCTTCGATGTCCCGGCCCTTGGCGATCAGGTCTTCGGGATAGTGGCTGTGGTCCACCACTTCCACGCCCTGGGCGATGATCGGGCCTTCGTCCAGGTCGTTGTTGATGTAGTGCGCCGTGGCGCCGACCAGTTTCACGCCTTTGTTGTAGGCCTGGTGATACGGCTTGGCGCCCTTGAAGCCCGGCAGCAGCGAGTGATGGATGTTGATCGCCTTGCCGTCGAGCTTGCGACACAGCTCCGGCGACAGCACTTGCATGTAGCGGGCGAGAATCACCAGCTCGGCGCCGGTGTCTTCGATCACCTGCCACACCTGCCGCTCCTGGGAGGGCTTGTCGTTCGGGTCCAAGGGGAAATGGTAGTACGGAATCTGGTGCCAGTCGGCCAGCGGCTTGAGGTCCGGGTGGTTGGACACCACGGCCACGACGTCCATGGACAACTGGCCGATGCGCTGACGGTAGAGCAAGTCGTTGAGGCAGTGATCGGCCTTGGAGACCATGATCACCACTTTGGGCCGGTAGTTGGGTGGCGTCAGTTCGAAGATCATGCCAAAGGCTTGCGCACGTTCGGCCAGGCCGGCCCGGAAGTTTTGCTCATCAAAACCGTCGGGTTGGCGGAACTCCACACGAATGAAAAAACGAGCTGAGAGCCGGTCGTCGAAGGAATGATGCTCGGTGACGTAGCAGCCCTGCTCGAACAGAAAGCGCGTCACCGCGTCCACCGTGCCGAGCACGCTGGGGCAGTCGGCAGTCAAGATCCATGTGTCTGGGGCGCGGCTCATTGCAGTGACTCCTGTGGCGAGGGGATTTATCCCCGTCGGGCTGCGAAGCAGCCCCAAAAAGCTTGATGTGATCGGCCTGACGTACTGAGGTGGCAGGTTTGGGGTCTGCTGCGCAGCCCAACGGGGATAAATCCCCTCGCCACAAAAGGACAGCGTCCAACCCTAGTCAGGCCTGCACGCTCAACCCATACTCAGCCGCGGCATCCTGCAACCACAGCCACCAGTAATCGGAGAAGCTGCGGCGAATCACCAGTTCCCAGGTGTCTTCGCCCGTGTGGCGGATCACCAGTTGCGACTTGGCGAACACCGTGCCCACGGCCTTGCCCACCGGGAAATTGCTTGGGTGTACGTCATAGCTGGTGGATTTCATCAGCACGTCGCGCACATTCGGGCCGGACAGTTCGAGGATCTGCTGACCGCCGCTGACGTTGACGATCTGGATATGCAGATCGCCCAGGGCTTCGCGCAGGTTTTTCTCGGCGGCAAATTCTTCGCCACTGGGCACCACCAGCAGCCACTCGTCCGGGCCGAGCCATTGCAGGCTGGTTTCGCCCTTGACGATGACGGTCAGCGCGCCCGGCAGCTCCAGGCCCAGGGCCTTGTGCACGCCAGCAGCGAACGCAGGGTCATGACCATCGCCACGGATGGTCAAGTGGCCCAGGAGTTTCTTCTCGCGCACGGTCACGCCGGCGTTCTTGCGACCCTTGCCCACCAGGCTGGCGAGGTCGGCATGGTGCAGCGACGACTCGGCCTTGGCCCCGGTGGTTGGGCGTTGTTGGTACACGTTGACTGCGGTCATATGGAGCACCTGTCTCGTAGATTGATCGTTCCCACGCTCTGCGTGGGAATGCCGCCATGGACGCTCTGCGTCCGCTTTTGGGACGCGGAGCGTCCCGGGATGCATTCCCACGCGGAGCGTGGGAACGATCAGGTATCAAATATTCTGCCGATCCCCCTTCGGATCGAAGAACACCGAAGAAACAATCTCTGCCTCGATCACGCTGCCGTCGGCCAGTGGCGCGAACACGCGTTCGCCCATCCGCTTGAGGCCGCCCTTGACCACGCCCATGGCAAATGAATAACCCAGGGAGTTGTGGGCGTAGCTGGACGTCACATGACCGACCATGGTCATCGGGATCGCCTGCTTGGTGTTGAACACCAGTTGCGCACCTTCCGGCAGCCAGACATTCGGGTCGATCGGCTTGAGGCCCACCAGTTGCTTGCGGTCCTCACGCACACAGTCTTCGCGATTCATGCCACGCCAGCCGATCCACGAGAACGGTTTGGTCCGGCCTACACACCAGCCCATGTTCAGGTCGTCCGGGGTCATCGAGCTGTCAGTGTCCTGACCGACAATGATGAAGCCCTTCTCGGCCCGCAATACGTGCATGGTCTCGGTGCCATACGGGGTCAGGTTGTATTTCTTCCCGGCCTCGACGATCTGCTCGAGCACGCCCATGGCGTAGTCGGCCTGCACGTTGACTTCGTACGACAGTTCACCGGTGAACGAGATACGGAACACCCGCGCCGGTACACCACCCACCAGGCCTTCTTTCCAGGTCATGAACGGGAAAGCGTCCTTGTCCAGGTCGATGTCGGTGACTTCGCTCAGCAGCTTGCGGCTGTTGGGGCCCGACAGAGTCATGGTCGCCCAGTGGTCGGTAACCGAAGTGAAGTACACCTTCAGGTCCGGCCATTCGGTCTGGTGATAGATCTCCAGCCATTGCAGCACGCGCGCCGCGCCGCCAGTGGTGGTGGTCATCACGAAATGGTTGTCCGCCAGACAGGCCGTCACGCCATCGTCGAAGACCATGCCGTCTTCCTTGCACATCAAACCGTAGCGGGCCTTGCCCACGTCGAGCTTGGTCCAGGCGTTGGTGTACACGCGGTTAAGGAACTCGCGGGCGTCCGGGCCCTGGATATCGATCTTGCCCAGAGTCGAGGCATCCAGCAGGCCGACGCTATCGCGCACGGCTTTGCATTCGCGCTTGACCGCAGCGTGCATGTCTTCGCCGTTCTTCGGGAAGTACCAAGGGCGCTTCCACTGGCCGACGTCTTCGAATTCAGCACCGTTTTTCACATGCCAGGCATGCAGCGCGGTGAAGCGTACCGGTTCGAAGATGTGCCCGCAGTGCCGCCCGGCTATCGCGCCGAAGGTCACCGGCGTGTAGTTCGGGCGGAACATGGTGGTGCCCATCTGCGGGATGCTCACGTTCAGCGAGCGAGCCGCGATGGCCAGGCCGTTGACGTTGCCCAGCTTGCCCTGGTCAGTACCAAAGCCCAGTGCGGTGTAGCGCTTGACGTGTTCGACCGACTCGAAGCCTTCGCGGGTGGCGAGTTCGATGGCGGCGGCAGTGACGTCGTTCTGCAGGTCGACGAATTGCTTCGGCGCCCGTGCAGTGGATTTTTCATGCGGCACCTGGAACAGCGCCAGGGTCGGTTCTTCCTGGCGGCTCAGGGCTTTGGGCAACACACCCTCCACCGCTTTGAAACCGGCTTCGTTGGCCGCGCGCACGCCACCTTCGAAACCATCGGCCAAGGTGTCACCCAGGCTGTAGACGCCATTCACGCCGCCGACGCACACGCGCTTCTGCGGTGCTTCGCCCGGTACGAAACCAAGGATGTCTTCGCGCCAGATCGGCTTGCCGCCCAGGTGCGAAGCCAGGTGAACCACTGGGCTGTAGCCGCCGGAGCTGGCCACCAGGTCGCAGTCCAGCCATTCGCCGGGACTGGTGACCTTGTGCGCCTTGACGTCAATGGCGGCGATGCGGGCCCCGGTGACGCGCTTGCTGCCACGAGCCTCGATCACGGCGCTGCCGGTGAGGATGCGGATGCCTTTGGCACGCGCCTCTTCCACCAGCGCGCCACGCGGGTTGCTGCGGGCGTCGGCGATGGCCACCACTTGCAGGCTGGCGTCGAGCCAGTCCAGCGCCACGCGATAGGCGTGATCGTTGTTGGTGCTCAGCACCAGTTTCTTGCCCGGTGCCACGCCATAGCGGCGCACGTAGGTGGAGACCGCGCCGGCCAGCATGTTGCCCGGTACGTCGTTGTTGCCGTAGACCAGCGGCCGTTCGCAGGCACCAGTCGCCAGCACCACGCGCTTGGCGCGGACCCGGTTGATGCGCTGGCGGACCTGGCCGATTGGCGCGCGATCACCCAGGTGGTCGGTGAGGCGCTCGTGGATGGTCAGGAAGTTATGGTCGTGGTAACCGTTCACCGTGGCGCGCGGCAACAGCACCACATCTGGCATCGACTTGAGCTCAGCAACAACAGCGGCCACCCATTCGGTCGCCGGTTTGCCATCCAGGCTCTCGCGGGAATCGAGCAGGCTGCCGCCGAACTCTTCCTGCTCGTCGGCCAGGATCACCCGCGCACCGCTGCGGGCCGCGGCCAATGCGGCGGCCAGGCCAGCAGGGCCGGCGCCGACAACCAGCACGTCGCAATGACGGTTCATGTAGTCGTAGGTGTCCGGGTCGTTCTCGGTCGGGGAGCGACCCAGGCCCGCGGCCTTGCGGATGTACTTTTCGTAAGTCATCCAGAACGATTGCGGGTACATGAAGGTTTTGTAGTAGAAGCCCGGCGGCATCAGCTTGCCGCCGACCTTGCCGAGAATACCCATCATGTCGTTGTTCACGTTCGGCCAGCCGTTGGTGCTGGTGGCGACCAACCCTTGATACAGCGCCTGTTGCGTGGCGCGCACGTTAGGGATCTGCGTGGCTTCGGTGGCGCCGATCTGCAGTACCGCGTTCGGCTCTTCGGCGCCGGCGGCAAAGATGCCACGCGGACGGGAATACTTGAAGCTGCGGCCGATGATGTCAACGCCGTTGGCCAGCAGTGCAGCGGCCAGGGAGTCGCCCTCGAAGCCTTTATAGGTCTGGCCGTTGAAGGTGAAGCTCAGCACTTTGTTGCGGTCGATCCGTCCGCCGTTGGACAGGCGATTGATCTGGCTCATACCTTCTCTCCCAGAGCCTGCGCGGCCGCTTTCGGACTGTCAGCCTTGTCGGTGAATTGCGGCTTTTGGCCGATCTTGTAGGTTTCCAGAATCTCGTAGGTCACGGTGTCACGGGTCACGTTGAAATACTGGCGGCAGCCGGCGACGTGGTCCCACAGCTCATGGTGCAACCCGCGCGGGTTGTCACGGAAGAACATGTAGTCGCCCCACTGCTCGTCGGTGCAGGCATTCGGATCCAGCGGACGCGGGATGTGCGCCTGGCCGGATGCATGGAATTCCTCTTCGGAGCGCAGTTCGCCGCAGTGAGGACAGAAGATGTGCAACATAGGGATTTCTCCTGTTAGTGGGCGACGGCAGCAGCGCCGTGTTCGTCGATCAGTGCACCGTTGTGGAAACGGTCGATGGAAAACGGCGCGGCCAGCGGGTGCATTTCACCTTTGGCCAGGCTTGCAGCGAAGACGTTGCCCGAGCCCGGGGTGGCCTTGAAGCCGCCAGTGCCCCAACCGCAGTTGAAGAACATGTTCGGCACCGGGGTCTTGGAAATGATCGGGCAGGCGTCCGGCGTAGTGTCGACGATGCCACCCCATTGGCGGTTCATGCGTACACGGGACAACACTGGGAACATCTCGACGATGGCCTGAACCGTGTGTTCGATCACCGGGTACGAGCCACGCTGGCCGTAGCCGTTGTAGCCGTCGATACCGGCACCGATCACCAGGTCGCCCTTGTCGGACTGGCTGATGTAGCCGTGCACCGCGTTGGACATGATCACGCTGTCGATAATCGGCTTGATCGGCTCGGACACCAGCGCTTGCAGCGGGTGGGATTCGATCGGCAGGCGGAAGCCCGCGAGCTTGGCCATGTGTCCGGAGTTACCGGCGGTGACCACACCGACGCGCTTGGCGCCGATGAAGCCCTTGTTGGTTTCCACACCGATGCACACGCCGTTTTCCTTGCGGAAACCGATCACTTCGGTCTGCTGGATCAGGTCCACGCCCAACGCGTCCGCCGCCCGGGCAAAGCCCCAGGCCACGGCATCGTGACGGGCCACGCCGCCGCGACGCTGGACGGTGGCGCCCATCACCGGGTAGCGGGTGTTTTTCGAGCAGTCCAGGTACGGAATCTCGTCGGCCACTTGTTTGGCGTTGAGCAGCTCGCCGTCCACGCCGTTGAGGCGGTTGGCACTGACGCGACGCTCGGAATCACGAATGTCCTGCAGGGTATGGCACAGGTTGTAGACACCACGCTGGGAGAACATCACGTTGTAGTTCAGGTCCTGGGACAGGCCTTCCCAGAGTTTCATCGCATGTTCGTACAGGTGGGCCGATTCGTCCCACAGGTAGTTGGAGCGCACGATGGTGGTGTTGCGCGCGGTGTTACCGCCGCCCAGCCAGCCCTTCTCGACCACGGCCACGTTGGTGATGCCGTGTTCCTTGGCCAGGTAGTAGGCGGTCGCCAGACCATGCCCGCCACCGCCGACAATGACCACGTCGTAGACCTTTTTCGGGGTCGGCGTGCGCCACATCCGCTGCCAGTTTTCATGATGGCTGAGAGAGTGTTTGAAGAGGCCAAAGCCCGAATAGCGTTGCATAGTCATTACTCCAAAACCGACTCAGCGATAAACCGGGAAGTCCGCGCACAGGGCCGCCACTTGCTGGGCAACATTGGCCTCGACATCGGCGTCGCCGAGGTTGTCGAGGATGTCGCAGATCCAGCCGGCCAGCGTCACGCACTGGGTGACCTTGAAGCCGCGCGTGGTCACCGCCGGGGTGCCGATGCGCAGGCCCGAGGTCACGAACGGCGATTGCGGGTCGTTCGGCACGGCATTCTTGTTGACGGTGATGTGCGCGCGGCCCAGGGCGGCGTCGGCGTCCTTGCCGGTCAGGCCCTGACGGATCAGGCTGACCAGGAACAGGTGGTTATCGGTGCCGCCGGACACTACATCGTAGCCGCGCTTGATGAACACGCCAGCCATGGCCTGGGCGTTATCGATCACTTGCTGCTGGTAGGCCTTGAAGCCTGGCTCCGCCGCTTCCTTGAAGCACACCGCCTTGCCGGCGATGACGTGCATCAGCGGACCGCCCTGGGCACCGGGGAATACCGCAGCGTTGAGCTTCTTCTCGATCTCTTCGTTGGCCTTAGCCAGGATCAGGCCGCCACGCGGACCGCGCAGGGTCTTGTGAGTGGTGGTGGTGACTACGTCGGCGTAAGGCAGTGGGTTCGGGTACAGACCGGCAGCGACCAGACCGGCGACGTGGGCCATGTCGACGAACAGCAGGGCACCGACCTTGTCGGCGATCTGGCGGAAACGTGGGAAATCCAGGGTCTTGGAGTAGGCCGAGAAGCCGGCGACGATCATCTTCGGCTTGTGCTCGACCGCCAGGCGCTCGACTTCGTCGTAGTCGATCAGGCCGGTGGTGGTGTCGATGCCGTACTGAACCGCGTTGTAGAGCTTGCCCGAAGACGACACCTTGGCACCGTGGGTCAGGTGACCGCCGTGGGCCAGGCTCATGCCCAGGATGGTATCGCCGGCCTGCAGCAAGGCCAGGTATACGGCGCTGTTGGCCGAAGAACCGGAGTGCGGCTGGACGTTGGCGTAGTCGGCGCCGAACAACTGCTTGGCGCGCTCGATAGCCAGGGCCTCGACTTTGTCGACGTGCTCGCAGCCACCGTAGTAGCGCTTGCCCGGATAGCCTTCGGCGTATTTGTTGGTCAGGCCGCTGCCCTGGGCCTGCATCACACGCTTGCTGGTGTAGTTCTCCGACGCGATCAGCTCGATGTGATCTTCCTGGCGTTGCTCCTCGGCATTCATCGCCGCCAGCAGTGCATCGTCGTAACCCTGGATCTGGTCTTGCTTGCTGAACATCGCGTCTCTCCCAGCGGCGGCGGTGCGCCTTTCGTCTCGGTGAGGCACTGACCACCGTTCGGTCGTGCCCTTTGGAAGCGATGGTATGGCCGGCGCAGGCAGGTCAAATGCCTATGGACGCCACGCAAAGGTGCGTTTACGACATGCGCTCAAAGAGTCGGGGAGCAAGGCCTGTGGGATAGCACTGTGTTATCCCACAGGCCTTGCTCCCATAGGGCTATGCGGCGATCTGGCGAACCGCGAGCAACAGCAGGAAATGCGCGGGATACAGACCGTAGGCCCAGCGCCGCATGGGCGGAGGATGAAAACGACCAGCGTGTCGCAAAAGCACCAGCCCAAGCCATGGCGCAAACAGACACGCCACCAACCCGCCGATCGCCACCGCATCCCCCAGCCAGGCCGCGCCATACAGCACCCGCCACTGGTTGGCCGCCAGGCACACCAAGCCTGGCAACAACGCGAAATACCAGGGCCGGCGAAATACCAGCAACATCGCCAGCGGCAGCAGGACGCCGAAAAAACCGAACATCAGCCGCGAGGAAAACAGCGCCGCCAGCAGCAACGCCCCCGCCGCCAGCAAACGCGCTTCCAGCGTATGGGTTTGCCAACTACGCGCCACCAGCAACCCGAGGGTCAGGGTCGGCAGCACGTTCAAGGTAGCTGGCACAGGAATAAACAACCGATAAGGAATTTCGCTCACTGAGCTGAACAGCAACAGCCAGCCGAGGTAACGCCACGAGCTCGCACTGGCCCCGTTGCGCGCCAGGTTCGCCGCCATCGCCAGGCAGAACCAGGGAAACGCCAGACGTCCCGGCACATACAACCAATCGACGGAGTAACCGACATATCGCAGATGATCGAGCACCATCGCCAACAGAGCCAACCACTTGAGCAGGTCCAAGGCTCCGTCGCGTCGGTTCATGGGTACAGCCGCCCTAGGGTGTTGTGAGTTTCTGACAGAAACATCCAGTGTGTTCCCCCGCGAATCTTGGGTAAAGTGCGCACCACTATCGACCACCGCGTGCCGGACTCAAAGCACGTCGGACCACGGAATTCTCCATCCGGGAATTCTGTCAGGGATCTCTTACCCAGGACTCTCTATTTCAGGAGCAAGGCCATGACCGACAAGAGTCAACAATTCGCCAGCGACAACTATTCCGGCATTTGCCCCGAAGCCTGGGCGGCCATGGAAGAAGCCAACCAGGGTCATCAGCGGGCCTACGGCGATGATGAGTGGACCCACCGCGCGGCGGATGATTTCCGTGCCTTGTTCGAAACCGACTGCGAAGTATTCTTCGCGTTCAACGGCACCGCGGCCAACTCCCTGGCGCTGTCCTCGCTGTGCCAGAGTTACCACAGCGTGATCTGCTCGGAAACCGCCCACGTCGAAACCGACGAATGCGGCGCGCCGGAGTTCTTTTCCAATGGTTCCAAGCTGCTGGTGGCGCGCACCGAAAATGGCAAGCTGACCCCGGACTCGATCCGCGAGATCGCCCTCAAGCGCCAGGACATCCACTACCCCAAGCCCCGCGTTGTGACCCTGACCCAGGCCACGGAAGTTGGCAGCGTCTATACCCCGGAAGAAATCCGCGCCATCAGCGCCACCTGCAAGGAACTGGGGCTGAACCTGCACATGGACGGCGCACGATTCTCCAACGCCTGCGCCTTCCTTGGCTGCTCACCGGCAGACCTGACCTGGAAAGCCGGGGTGGATGTGCTGTGCTTTGGCGGGACGAAAAACGGCATGGCGGTGGGTGAAGCGATCCTGTTCTTCAACCACGACCTGGCAGAAGACTTCGACTATCGCTGCAAACAGGCCGGGCAGTTGGCCTCGAAGATGCGCTTTCTCTCGGCGCCCTGGGTCGGCCTGCTGCAAAACGACGCCTGGCTCAAGCACGCCCGGCACGCCAACCACTGCGCCCAACTGCTGGCGCAACTGGTGAGCGACATCCCAGGCGTGGAACTCATGTTCCCGGTCCAGGCCAACGGCGTATTCCTGCAACTCTCGGAACCGGCCATCGCCGCGCTGACCGCCAAGGGCTGGCGCTTCTACACCTTCATCGGCAAGGGCGGCGCGCGGTTCATGTGCTCGTGGGACACCGAAGAAGCGCGAGTGCGGGAATTGGCGGTGGATATTCGGGAAGTGATGAGCGC
>NZ_WUUD01000033.1:123394-128000 GCF_009831705.1 Pseudomonas sp. PICF6
ACGGACGCTCCGCGTTCGGCTCTTGGGGACGCAGAGCGTCCCTGGCTGCATTCCCACGCAGGAGCGTGGGAATGATCATCGAGGGTGTGCGGACTATTCCCACCCGCCTCGTGCCCTCTTCGTCTATCGCCAAACGTCTCGAAGACTGCAACATGGTCATTCCCCGCAGCAAAGGAATGCATCCCATGGGCCGGAGCCGCTACGTCATCACCGAACCCGACAAGCCCCACTTTCTCACCTGCACATTGATGGAATGGCTGCCGCTGTTCATTCGCCCCTACCTCGTCGATCACTTGCTCGGGTGCTGGCGCTATCAGCAAACCCATCAGAATTTGCAACTGTTCGGCTATGTCGTTCTGGAAAACCATCTGCATTTCGTTGCCCAGGCTCCGAACCTGAGCAAGTGTCTGCGTCAGTTCAAATCCTTTACGGCACGCCAGATTATCGACGACCTGCAAAGCAAAGGCGCTGAGCGAGCTTTGCAACGCCTGCGGTTCAGCAAACGAGCCCATAAGCAGGACAGGGTTTATCAGCTCTGGCAAGAAGGCTCACACGCGGAGCAGATTTATAGCGAAACGGTAATGCGCCAGAAGCTGGACTACATCCATTTCAACCCGGTGAAACGTGGATATGTGGAATTACCGGAACATTGGCGCTATTCCAGTGCGCGTAATTATGCGGGAATGGAAGGGTTGATTGAGATTCAGCGGTGGTATTAGCCCATAGACAGCAGACTGCGACGAAGCTGGGACGCAGAGCGCCCCTGGTTGCATTCCCACGCAGGAGCGTGGGAACGATCAGGTCGCGATGGCTGTGAAATCGATCGTTCCTCACGCTCTGCGTGGGAATGCAGCCCGGGACGCTCCGCGCTCCCCTTGCGCCGAGCATGTGTCAGAACTCGATCCGCACATCCCCCTTCGGCACGCTGCAGCACGACAGGATGTAACCTTCGGCCTCGTCGTCTTCGGTGATACCGCCGTTGTGGTCCATCTCCACTTCCCCGCCCAGTTTCAAAACCTTGCAGGTGCCGCAGATGCCCATACCGCAGGCTTTGGGAATCATCATGCCGAGCTTGGCGGCGGCGGCGTGGACGGTTTCTCCCGGCCCCACGCGAATACTCTTGCCAGAGGCGGTGAACTCCACCAGATGTAGGTCCGCCACATCGACTTCCGGGGCGTCCGCAGCCTGTTCGGCCTGTTCCACCGCGTCGGCGCGGGCTTCCGGTGGCGTGGCGCCGAAGGACTCCTCGTGGTAACGCGTCATGTCGAAGCCAGCGGCTTCCAGCAGGCGCTTGACCGCGTTCATGTAGGGCGTCGGGCCACAGCAAAACACTTCGCGCTCCAGGAAGTCCGGCGCCATCAGCTCCAGCATCTTGTGGTTCAGATAGCCGCGATACCCGGCCCAAGGCTCGCCCAGCCCATGTTTTTCGCAGATCAGGTGCAGGTTGAAGTTATCGATCCGCGACGCCATGTGTTCCAGCTCGCGGTGATAGATGATGTCCTTGGGCGAGCGGGCGCTGTGGATAAACACCATGTCGACGTTGGCATTGGTGTCGTAGTACCAGCGCGCCATGGACATCACCGGCGTGATGCCGACACCGCCACTGAGGTAAAGCACCTTGGGGTTGGAGAAGTCGATGGCATTGAACAGGCCGACCGGCCCGTGCACCGCCAGCTCCTGGCCTTCGTGCAGGGTGTCGTGCAGCCAGTTGGAAACCTTGCCCCCCGGTACGCGCTTGATGGTCACCGAAAAACTGTAGGGCACCGACGGCGAGCTGGAGATGGTGTAGGAGCGCATGATCGGCTGACCTTCGATTTCAAGCTCCAGGGTGACGAATTGCCCCGGCTTGAAAAAGAACAGAATCGGCTGATCAGCCATGAAACAAAAGGTGCGCACATCCCAGGTTTCCTGGATGACTTTGACGCAACGGACAATGTGACGACCATTGGCCCAGGTCTGGGTGGTTACCGGGTTCAGGAAGCTGTTGGACATGCTGATCTCCACGGCCGACTGTCGGCCTCTTATGAGGCGATTCTGCGTATAGCGCGAATCGCCCATTTACCTATCTGCGACATTCACATGCTTACCGCGACCAGCCCCCAACGACCGGACCTTGCGCGTCGGGAACAGATTGGGCCATGTCGCCCATGGATAAGGTTCGCCCCCTGCGCGGCCCCACACTCGCCCCAACAGATAAATAATATTTTCTGCCTTGCGTAGCACATTTGATTAGCCACTTTCGCCGGCCACGTAGAGGGCCATGAGGATAAAACGATGGACGTCACCGCAACCCTGAGCCTGGGCGATCCGCTGGAACCCGCACGCAAGGCCACCGCGCAAATGCTGCAGGAACGCGAGCGCACTTTCTCGCTGCCGCAGCCGTTCTACTCCGATGAGCGCCTGTTTGATATCGACATGCAGGAAATCTTCCAGAAGGAATGGTTGATCGCCGGCATGACCTGCGAAATTCCGACCAAGGGCAACTACCTGACCCTGCAGGTTGGCAAGAACCCGATCATCGTGATTCGCGGCGCCGACGGCGTGGTGCATGCGTTCCACAACGTCTGCCGGCACCGGGGCTCGCGGCTGTGCACCAGCGACAAGGGCAAGGTCGCCAAGCTGGTCTGCCATTACCACCAGTGGACCTACGAGCTGGACGGTCGCCTATTGTTCGCCGGCACCGAAATGGGCGCCGATTTCGACATGAACCAGTACGGCTTGAAGCCAGTGAACGTGAAGACCGCCGGTGGCTACATCTTCATCAGCCTGGCGGAGAACCCACCGGCCATCGACGACTTCCTGGCGACCTTGACCCATTACATGGAACCCTATGACATGGAAAACACCAAGGTGGCGGTGCAAACCACCTTGATGGAAAAGGCCAACTGGAAGCTGGTGCTGGAAAACAACCGCGAGTGCTACCACTGCGGCGGCGCGCACCCGGAACTGCTCAAGACCCTGCTGGAATGGGACGACGTCACCGACCCACGGGCCGACCAGGCATTCAAGGACCATGTAGCGGCCTCCGCCGCAGCCTGGGAAGCCGAGAAAATCCCTTACGCCCACGCCAGTTTCGGCCTGCGCAACCGTATCGTGCGCATGCCGCTGCTCAAGGGCACCGTGTCGATGACCATGGACGGCAAGCAGGGCTGCGCCAAACTGATGGGCCGCATCAAGAACCCGGACCTGGGCTCGATGCGTATCCTGCACCTGCCCCACTCGTGGAACCACTGCATGGGCGACCACATCATCGTGTTCACTGTGTGGCCGATCAGCGCCCAGGAGACCATGGTCACCACCAAGTGGATCGTACACAAGGACGCGGTCGAAGGCGTGGACTACGACGTGGCACGCATGCGCCAGGTCTGGGACGCCACCAACGACCAGGACCGTCGCCTGGCCGAAGAAAACCAGCGCGGCATCAACTCCACCGCCTACCAGCCAGGCCCGTACTCCAAGACTTATGAGTTCGGCGTGGTGAACTTCGTGGACTGGTACAGCGAGCGCATGCTCAACAACCTGGGGGCGGAACCTGCGCCGTACCTCAAGGGCGTTCCGGTCCAGGGCTAAGTCAGAAGCATCGCGAGCAAGCTCGCTCCCACAGGGGTTCTGTGTCGTTCACAAAACCTGTGGGAGCGAGCTTGCTCGCGATAGCGGCCTGACATTCACCGACTACCGGGAAGACCACCGCACACTGCCATCCTCCCCATAAAACGTCTCGACAATCTCCTCCCCCACCAGCCGCACCTTCACATACCCGTTCAACACCCGTTCCGGGTACGCCTCATCCCCCGCCAGTTGCGTTTCCGACCACAACACCCCGGCATGTCCGTTCAACTCGTTGGTGGTGCCGTAGGGAATCGCTCCGTGCCCGGCACAGCGTGCGTGCAGCCCGCCTTGGGGCGCGTAGCAGATGCCGTTGTGCAGATGCCCCCAATACCAGTAGTCAGGCTCACGCCCCAAGGCATCGCAGACCGGTTGGTAAAGCGCGGTCTTGTGGTGCCCGGAAATATCGAAGCCCTGGTGATGACTGAGCACCATCAGCTTTTTGCGCTTGGGCAGGTTTTTCATCCAGTCGATCTGTTGCGCGTTGAGGGTGCCATCCATGTACAGATTCATCGCGTCCGAGGCGTAGGCACTGTCGAGGCCGACCACCAGCCAATCGTCGTTGTACAGGGCAAAGTAACTGGTGCCCTGTTGCACCGGGAAACGCTTGGCCAGCTCCTTGAAATAACCGTGGGCGCCGCTGTACATCTCGTGGTTGGAATTGAGCGTGAACGAGCCGTGCTTGCCCTGGGGCCAGCCGACCATGTCGACGTCCTCCTGGGAATGGGTGCCGGCGTAATACACATCGCCCAGATGGATGGTGAAGTCGGCCTCGGCCAGTTGCATCTGATTGGCGACAGCCACGGCCGGAGCATGACTGTCGAACGGTCCGGTGCCCCAGTCGCCGGCAATCGCCAACACCACGTCGCTGTCCATTTTCACCAGCGCCGGGTTAGTGGCGAACGGCGCGTGATGGCGCAGGTTCTCGATCCACTTGAGCAACGCCTCACTCCACAACAGGTCGAGCAACTCCCATTTGCGGCAACCGAGCAAGGTGCCG
>NZ_WUUD01000033.1:128010-134104 GCF_009831705.1 Pseudomonas sp. PICF6
CACGCGGGTCGGCAGCTCGTCCTCGGTTTGCGGCAAGGCGCTGGCATTGCCAATCTTCAGGATCGAAAGACCGTGGGCCAGCTCCCACGGCACGGCCGGTTCGTCATCCGGCAGGTCGCCGTGATCGATGACGTGCCGGGCCTGATCGTGGCCACGCTGGAGCAGCTTGACGATGGCCTCGAACTCTTCGGGCTCCAGGTCGTTGACGAGTTTTTTCCAGGACATCTCCAGCCGCGTGACCAACCCGTGCAGGCGGACTTTGACCTTGTCGAACTCATGTTCCCAATGGTGCAGTAATGACATGTGAACGCTCCTTCGCAGTGCCCTGGGCTACAGGGTTTTCATGAATTCGATCAGGGCCCGTTTGTCGACATCCGACAACTGCGTGCCATACAGGTGGCCGCCGTTGTGGTTGCCTTCCAGGCGGGTGTCGTATTTGAAATCCGCCGACGCCTTCATCTGCGCGCCGCTGGTGATGAAGCCGACCTTCTCCTGGTCGTAGATATCGGAGCCGGTGTAGAACACTTGCGGCCGCAACTCGGGCGGTTGCAACAAGTCCCACAGGGTCGGCACCGAGCCGTTGTGCAGGTACGGCGCCCTTAGCCAGATGCCGTCGGTGGGGGTGTTGCTGTAGCTCTGGGTCTTGCGGTACGCGCCGAAGTCGAACGGCGGTTTCTTGAAGCCGTGGAACGCCGTCACCAGCCCGACGGTGAAGGAGTTCAGGCGATGGGGATCGGTGCCCAACTGGTCGATGTTGGTAGTGACCTGTCCTGTGTCGGCACGGCCGAAGTCGTGGCAAGCGGCACAGTTCTGCTCCCAGATCGGTTTGCCCTGGGCGACTTTCGCCTGGTCCAGGGCGAACGGCCACGCCGGCGCCTTGTGGCCCAGCAGCCAATTGGTCACCCGGTTGAAACTCGGCGGCAGCACCGATTGCGGTGTCGCGCCCACGGCCATGGCCGCCGCGTAGTTGCGTTCGTGAATCTTGTTGTTATTGCCGTCCCAATGCAGATACATCGACTCACGGGGTTTCTGGTTCCAGACCTGCGGCAAGTCCACGGTGCCGATGGTGGAGTCATCCGGGAAGCCGAACACCACCATTTTGGTCGGGTTGAAGGTATCGGTCCGCCCCGGACCTTGGGCCGGGCGCAGTTTCTGCCAGGCGTAGGCCTGCTTCTGCTTGAGTAGCGCGCTCTTGGCCATCGGGATGATCAGGTAACGGTTGTACAGTTTTTCGAAAAAACCGAGCTGGAACTTGCTGTTGATCGCCGCCATGACCGCATCTGGGGTGAATTTCGGGTCGCTGGCACAATCGTAGGCAAACCACTGGAAGGCCTGCAGTTGCAGGGTGTTGGCCGGCGCGCTGGCGACCGGAACCGCTATGTCACTGGCATTGGCCCGGTACGAGCCGGTGTGGCACAGCGCGCAGTTCGGCTCCACGGTGGGGTAGCCCAGTTGCCGCTTGGCCATGCCAATCGGCAGGTCGTTGCCGTTCTCATAGAGAAACCCGAACACCTCATAACCGCCGGGCTTGGGCAGTTTTTCCGGGCACATCTGCGGCAGCACGGCGAACAGGTAATAAGGGATCCGCGCTTCGATGCCCAGGCCGATGGCGGCGTATTTGTAGTGGTCCTCGTCGGAAGCGAAGTCTGGCTGGGGCACCTCTCGTATCATCTGGTACCAGGTCTGGTAGCCGATGAAACCCAGCAGCAATACCACCACCAGCGTGCCGACCTTGAAACCATGACTGTGCCAGCGCCGCGCCCAGCCGGCGCGCCACTCCCGCCAACCGGCGCAGAGCAAGGCCAGTGGACGATGGGCCACCGGGCTGCCCAGGTACAGCAGCACGCCCAGAATCAGGAACATGCTCAAGTCGCCCATCAACATCGGCACGAACAACTGACCCTGGTTGTTAGTGTTGATCAGGTAGATCCAGAACACCACCGCCACCAGCCGCGACAGCACGCACAACCACGAATGCACCACGAAACGCGGCGCGTTGAACCCCGAGGGCATGTAGAACAGGCTGATCCCCACCAGCAACATGCCGGTGTTTTCCAGCCAGGGATCGGACAGCACGGGCGGCAGGCCGAGCATGGACGTCAGCAACGCCGGCGCGAACAGCGCCGGAATCGCGAAGACCATGTTCATCACAATGCCCACCCAGATGATGCGTTGGAACCAACGGATGTAAGTGTTCATGGCATCCTTTTTCCTTATTCCTGACTCACGAGATGCAGCGTCCAGACGATCGCATCGCGAGCGGGCTCGCTCCCACATTGAACGGTGTGGGCCACCGAACCTGCGTACGGCACAAACCCCGTGTGGGAGCGAGCCTGCTCGCGATGCGGTCTAGAACTAGCCCAGCGCCGTCTTCTCCAGGTGTTCAAGGATGATCGGGTACACATCCACCACCGCGTCCTTGCCAAAAATGCAGTCGATGTGGCCGTAGCCCGGCACTTCGTGACGGCTGAACAGTTGCGGGCCGTGCATATCGCACAGTCGCTCGTAGGTCTTGAGGGTGCTTTGAGGGAGGTAGCACTGGTTCTCGGCGCCGCTGATGAAGCAGATCGGCAATTTCAACCGATCGAAATGCGGCATGTAGACGTCGTTGCCCTTGAAGTCCACCAGGTGCCCCTTGCGCACGATCAGCGCCAGGTGCTCGAAGGTCTGGATGTTCGACTCACCGAACAATTCATGCAGGTTGTCGTGCAGGGTTTCGTTGAGGGTGTCGTGGCGGTACAGCGACGCATACATGAACGTGATGCGGTGGCAGACCGGGTTGGTGCAATAGCCCTGGGCCTCGATCCGGGCATAACCGTTGAGGGCCTTGTCGTAGAGTTTGTTGAACCAGCTTTCCTTGGTGTCGGCGTAGGCCGTGAGGGACTTGATGCCGATGGCATCGAGCATCCCCGGCAAATGCAAACCGGCCTTCAGTCCGGTGGCGGTGGCGACCACCGTGTCGGCGGCGATCTGCGAGCAGACCACCGAGCGAACCCCTTGCAGCCCCGCCAGCATCGACATGAAGAACGTCGTCGCACCGTAGCAATGCACCACGCACTGCACGTCACGGGCCAGCGTGGCCTGCTGGATCTGCTTGATAGCAGCCTTGAAGTCGTGCTGGGCCACCTGGTCGCCGTTCCATTCATGCTTGCTGGCCGGCAGCAGGATGCTCACCCGCAAGTCCAGCAACCAAACGTCGTACTCGTGCTTGCACAGGTACTCCAGCAAGTTGGTCTGGATGGTGTCGGTGGAGAAAATATTCGACCCCACCCCCAGGCCATGCACCAGCATCACCGGGCCTTTGCTGCCCGCTTGATAGCGAGTCAGGCGTAGCTCGACGTTGTCCTCGGTCTGGAAGAAATGCACGGTCGGCGCCGGTGCGTCCAGCGGCCGCTTGCTGCGAGGCGGCGCGTCCGGATTGAAGTACACATCGCCAGCGAACACCCCGCCGTAGCTCTCCCACAAAATGCCGGCGAAGAACTTGCCGAAGCGGGCCAACGCTTCCACTCGCTCACGCTCGTTACGTGCGTTGAGCACTTTCATGGTGGTCATCTGCTTGGCGAAGTCGGCCGGCAGAATGTGCATCACCCCCGAGCCGATGACCTCGCCGCTCTTGTCCGGCCCGCGATACAGCGTGACATAGAGCGTGCTGGTGTCATGCCAGATGTTCAGTACCCCGTTGTCCTCGGGCACGGTCTTGAAGGCGCTGAAGTAATAATCGCTGCCATCCTCGGCGGTCAGTTTCATGTCGTAGTTCATGTGCCGCACATCCACCTGTTCCTGGTATTGCTCGAACAGGTTGAACACTCCGTTGCTGGCGACCAGCGGCTTGGGCGAAAGCATCGGCGCATCCAGCGTACCCACCAGGGTGGCGGCGTGTTCCGGTTCCTTGATCAGGCGATTGAGATCGGCGGCAGTGATGGTCAGGGTGAATTCGATGGGCGAGTTATCGGCTTTGCCGCGCTTGGCCGCGGCTTCGTAAAGCGAAAGATCAGTGCCCTGAGGCTGGGTGAAGGCTGTGGAAAAGTAGCCCTTCATGGTTTCAGTGAACTGCACGCCAAGGGTCGGCGCCGCCACCGGTTTGCGCGGGGCCGAAGGCAGGGTGTAGTCGATGATCCAGCCACGATCGGCCGCCAGCAGCCCCATGTTGCGCTCGCTCACCGCCGAGATGGTCAACAACGGGTTCACCGCCAGGGAAGTCGGGATCACCGCACCGTCCGTCACGTACAGACCGGGATAGACATCCGTCCCGCTGGCACCACTGAACACCTGGCCCTTGTGGTTGACCACCCCTTGCGTCGCGTCTTCCCCCATCACGCAGCCGCCCAAGGGATGGACCGAAACGATGCTGTGCTTGAGCAGCTTGGTCCAGATCGGATTTTCGACCCAGATCCCGCCCAACGCCTTGGTGCTCTGGTGCAAACGCTCATTGCCCAGGGTCACGTTTTCCTGCTCGCCGACGCCGGGCCAGTCGATGCGCAGCTGGTCCTTGTTGTCGAGCACCATGCGCCCCTTGCCGTTGTCGTGACTCATGATCAGGTAGGTCTGCATGTTATGCAGCGCGCCATAGTACGGGCCGCGCAGAAAGCTCTCGGCTTCCCGGGCCTTGTACTTGAGGCTGGCACCCAGGCCCGTGTCGGTGGGCACGCCGATCATCCCGGCGAACGCCGCCATGCTCGGCACCATGGGCCGACCGAGTGCGCCGGGGATCGAGCCTTCCTCGATGACCATGCGGCTGCGCCAGTCACCCTCGGTACGCATGTCGATGATCGAGGTGATGCACGGTCCCACCGGCTCCAGCTCCTTGGCCGAGTGGGCGCCGAAACCGATACCGTTGATGGTCTGGTCGCAGTTGTGGCCAAACCCGAGGATGTCGCCGTTGCCGCTCATGTTCTCGCCCAGTTGACTGGACATCGACAGGCCTTTGTCCCGGGAACGCAGCATGATCTCGGTAGAGCCCAGGGTGCCGGCGGACACCACCACGATGTCGGCGCGCACGAACAGGGTTGGCGCCGAGAACAGCTCACGGCCGCTGTCCAGGTACTGGAAATGCACGATCCAGCCGTCGCCGTCGCGCTCCAGGTGCCGCATCTGGGTAAGGGTTGGGCTTGAGCATTTCCCGAGCCCGCGCATAACCGTCCTTGAGCAGCGTGTCGCAATGGTCACGCACCGCCTGCGGCCAGCGCGAGTCCTCGAACACACCGGGCTCCGGCTCCAGCGAAACGTTGGCATTGATCAGCGAAGTGCCGCCCAGGCCGCAACCGACCACCACGTTCTGCTGGGCGTTGACGTGCAGGTCGAACAGTCCGGTGCGCGACCCGATGTGACCGTCCGGGTCATGCACCTGCAACTCTTCGGTGGCCGCAAGCATGGTGTTGGGGTATTCGCCGGGCTGGATCTCCCGGCCCCGCTCCAGCAGACAAACCTTGCGCCCAGCCCGGGACAGGCGTGACGCAGCAATGCCACCGCCGTAGCCGGAACCAATGACGATAACGTCGTAATGCTCCTTGATTTCGCTAATGGGGGTCGAGATCCGTGTCATGTTCAAGTCCTCTCAGGCAGATGGGGCAACTCTGCGGTTGCCTGCAAATCGACAGGCGCACGAACGCCTGGCCACTATCCCGTACGGGTTGGAGCGGCAGTCAACGGTGTTACAGGGGAAACTCAGGGCTCAACGAGGCGCTATAGACGCGCACGCTGATTGGTGGCACGACGACGTCTGCGTTTGGGTAACCGGGTGGGAGGGGTCGGAGTACAGGTCGCAGCCGAGATCGGGTACCAGCAGGGGGGCTTGCTATCCATCATGCGTTCTCCCTGAACCAGATGTGGATAAAGTGGCGGTGTCCTTGTGCCATGAGTGAAGACAGCTGCCAGGGCCACGTCAAGGTGGATCCTTAGAACTGTATGAAATTTGATCTATAGCGTCTGGGCCTATACCCGCCGTGGCCCCTACGCTTTCGCAAACAAGTTATCCACATGTCCACCCACAGCTAATGGGGACAAGTGCATCATTGCGACTGATTTTTTTAAGTAAAGCTAAAGAAAAACCGTGACTTATGAACAAAGAGCGTTTCCTTTCCATATAGGTCAAAAA
>NZ_WUUD01000033.1:134114-136519 GCF_009831705.1 Pseudomonas sp. PICF6
TGAAAGCCCCGTTCCGTATGGCCTGTAGAGGGTAGCGAACATCTTATCCACAGAAGCGCCAACAGAGATTGGGGGCAAGTAGCGTCCTGCGCTCACGCTTATTCACAAACAAAATCCAGGAAAAACCGTGAGTTAGGCTGGTTGTTTTTTAAGCGCAGGCTTGGGGAGCTTGATCTGCGTGGGGTGTGGCGAGGGGCGAACAGGTTATCCACAGAGGCGCGCACAGGGATTGTGGGTAAACCTCAGCCCCTTGTGGGAGCGAGCCTGCTCGCGATAAGGCCATGCCAGTCAACATGGAGGTGAATGGAAGACCGCTATCGCGAGCAGGCTCGCTCCCACAAGGGTGTCTGGTGAGGCCGTCGTGACGGTTAAGGCCGATGCATCAAATACGCCTCCCCCGTCACCCGAATCAGCGGATGCGGGACGACCTGGCAGGTTTTGACGATGCCAAAACCGTGGCGCTCATAAAAGCGCCGGGCGCCGGTGTTCGCTGCGTAGTCGATCAAACTGAGGCCTTTGAGCGCCAGTTGATCGGCACGTTGTTGCGCTCGCTCGAGAAAGCGCACGCCGAGCCCCTTGTTACGCCAACCTTCATGCAGGGCCAGGCTCGATATATAGAGGGTATCGGGGACTTCCATGTCGGCGTAGGGCGCCAGGATCGGATCAGTGACGGGAGTCGCCAGCGGATCCTCACGCGTCACGTAACAATGCATCATGCCGATGACCTGTCCGCCGGCTTCTGCAATAAGGCAGTTCTGGTAGGAAAAATCGACATCCTCACGGGCATA
Organism: Pseudomonas sp. PICF6; assembly: GCF_009831705.1. Taxonomy (NCBI): domain Bacteria; kingdom Pseudomonadati; phylum Pseudomonadota; class Gammaproteobacteria; order Pseudomonadales; family Pseudomonadaceae; genus Pseudomonas; species Pseudomonas sp. PICF6. Next base: position 134,903 of record NZ_WUUD01000033.1, read on the forward strand.
GCGAGCAGCCCCGACCTCCAGCAGATCCTGCCCGGGCTCCGCCAGCTGGCTCCAGATGTAATCCGACGCGCCCTCTGAGGAAATCCGGAACAGACGAGCGATCTCCCGTGTATCCGTGGGCAACGCCGGACGAAATTCAACTTCCATTGATGTGGCTCCATTAGCTGTCAAACAGCTTTTTTTAGGCGCAGGTTTGAGTCACGACAACATGCCAGGGCAGCGGTTTTATGGCTGGATGTTGCAGCGGGTCAGATTGGACGTTTTTTGAGCGAAGGCTTGAAAGGCCTGATTTGCGCGGTGTCTGGATAGGATCGAACAGGTTATCCACAGAGGCGCGCACAGGGATTGTGGGTAAACTTCAGCTCTTGTGGGAGCGAGCCTGCTCGCGATGGGGCCATGCCAGTCAACATCGAGGTGAATGGAAGACCGCTATCGCGAGCAGGCTCGCTCCCACAAGGGACAAGGTGAGCCTGGATTTAGCGAACCACCCCTTCCTCAATCAGCAACTTGAGAATCGCCTCGGCGCCCGCCTCCGGGCTCACGCCTTTGAGCACCTGCCCACCTCCGCCGCTGGCCTTGGCCGTGGCGGCTTTCATGCGGTCGGCGCCGCTCTTGGCCTTGATCACTTTCAGGCGTTTGGGCCGTGGTTTGGCCGGTTGCAGGGTCGCCACCGCCAACAGGGCGTCGTCGATCACCTCGACTTCTTCAGCGTGCAACGCCCCGCGTCGGGCCGGGCCGTAGGCGCTTTGCCGGGGTTTGGGGGCCGCGTTATCCACCGTGGCGAGGAACGGCAGGCGCACTTTGAGACGTCGCCGCTGGCCGCGGGGCAAGGCTTGCAGCACCAAGGCTACGCCACTGTCGATGGATTCGACCTGGGCCAACCCCACCACCAGCGGCCAGCCGAGATTTTCTGCCAGCAGGAACGGCAACATGCCGGAACCCTCGCCGGTTTCCGCCTGACTGCCGGTGAGCACCACTTGGGCTCCCGCGTCGCGCAGATAATCAGTCAGGGCCGGCAGTGCGTCGGCACCTGCGGGGTTATCCAGTACGTAGAGTTCGTCCAGACCCATGCCCAGATAGGCGCGCAGGGCCGGTTCAGCCACGTCGCCTGCGTGCAGCACTTGCAGGTCGTTGCCGGCCAGTTGCAGGCCCAGTTCCACGGCCCGCGCATCCTGCTCGGCGCGCCGGGGCCGACCGGAGGTGGGGTGGGCGCCGATGGACACCAGGCTGATCACTTGAGTACTCATGGTTGAATCCTTAGCTTAAGCCGCATCGCGCTTGGCTTCGTTGCGGTACGCCTCTACCGCCGCGATCAAGGCCTGGAGAATCGCCGCGCTGTCGCCAATCACCGACAGGTCTGCCCGTTTGATCATGTCGCAGCCCGGATCGAGGTTGATCGCCACCACCTTGTCGCAGGCGCCGATGCCCTGCAGGTGCTGGATAGCCCCGGAAATCCCCACCGCGACGTAGACCCGCGCCGTAACCCAGGTGCCGGACGCGCCAACCTGGCGATCCCGCGCCATGAAGCCATCGTCCACCGCTACCCGCGAAGCACCCTCGGTGGCGCCCAGGGCCGCAGCGGTCTGGTGGAACAGCGCCCAGTCCTTGACCCCGTTG
>NZ_WUUD01000033.1:136529-164454 GCF_009831705.1 Pseudomonas sp. PICF6
CGGAAAAAATGAATTCGGCTTCGGCCATCGGGATCGCGCCCGGGTCCACCGCCACCGCGCCCAGGTCTTCGATGCGCGACAAGCTGCGGGCCACGCCTGTGGATAACTCCACCGGCAAGGCTTCGTGGCGGGTTTCGCTCACCGGTTCGGCGCATTCGGCCGCGGCCAGGATCAACCGCGCCAAAGGCCGCGCCAAATCTTGCAGGCCGGCACCGGCCCGGCCGATGCACTCCTCACCCTTGACCTGCCAGACCCGTGTGGCCGGGCGCTCGCCCAGGGCTGCGGCAAACCGCCGGCCCAGTTCGCCGCCACCGGTGCGGCTGTCAGGCAGCAGCCAATGGCGTGGGTTGAATTGGTTATCCACAGCCCGCAGACCCTGGACTCGCTGTTCCGGTGAATAACCGCTGAACGCCTCGCCTTCCAGTACCAGCAAGCGGTCGACACCGGCCGTGGCAAAGGTGCTTTCCTTGTGCTCGCCGAACACCACCGCCAGCACCGCGCCGTCGGTACCGGCCAATTGATGGGCCAGGCCCAGCAGATCGCGGTCGTGACTGCTGAGACGACCGCCCACCATGTCCGGCACCACGCAGATATAAAACGCCGGTTGCGGCACCTGATGCAGCGGCAATTGCACTTCAGTTGCCGCGGTGCGCTTGGTCGCGCCGCCCTGCTGGGCGCCGCTGCGGTCGATACGCTTGATGCCGTTGGGGCCGATGAATCCGACACCATGAACGTTCTTGCGGATGACACCGTTGGGACCCATCCAGCTGTGCTGGACCGGTTGCATGGCCGCGTGCAGTGGGTGCAGGCGGTTACGGGCGATCCACTCGGCGCGAGGGTCGCGGCGGATGATGTCGCTCATTAGTGCACCTCCGCAGGTTCACGTTTGGCCGGAGCCGCTGGTTTGTTCGCAACCGCGTCTTCGAGCAGAGCGTCGGCCACCAGTTCAGCGATGTCCTTGATCATCGGGCGTGGCTCAACCACCCCCTCAAGCATCGCGGTGCACTGTGGACAACCCACTGCCACCAGTTCGGCGCCGGTTTCGCGGATGTCTTCCATGCGCATATCGGGGATACGCTGCTTGCCCGGAATGTCAGTGATCGGCGCGCCGCCGCCACCGCCGCAGCAACGGGAGCGGAAACCGGAACGCTGCATCTCCTTGATCTCGATGCCCAGCGCACGCAGCACCTGGCGTGGCGCCTCGTATTCGCCGTTGTAACGGCCCAGGTAGCAGGGGTCGTGATAGGTCACGCTGTCGCCCTTGTGCTGGCCGAGGTTCAGGGCGCCGGCCTCGATGACTTCTGCCAGGTAAGTGCTGTGGTGCTGCACCCGGTAGTTGCCATCGAAAGCGCCGTATTCGTTTTTCAGTACGTGGAAGCTGTGGGGGTCGCAGGTGACGATCCGGTTGAAGCTGTATTTGCCCAGGGTCTGGATGTTGCGCTTGGCCAACAGCTGGAAGGTCGCTTCATCACCCAGGCGCCGGGCCACATCGCCGCTGTCGCGCTCTTCGAGGCCGAGCACGGCAAAGTCGATGTTCGCCGCCTTGAGGACTTTGACGAAGGCGCGCAAGGTGCGCTGGTTGCGCATGTCGAAGGCACCGTCGCCGACCCAGAACAGTACGTCGGTGGACTTCACCTCGCTGAGCAGGTTCAGGTTCAGGTCCGCCGCCCAGTTCATCCGCCCGCCCGGGGCGAAGCCGCCAGGGTTGTCGGTGGCGATGAGATTTTCCAGTACTTCAGCGCCCTTGTTCGGCGTGGCGCCTTTCTCCAGGGTCAGGTGACGACGCATGTCGACGATGGCATCGACGTGCTCGATCATCATCGGGCATTCCTCAACGCACGCCCGGCAAGTGGTGCAGGACCACAGCGTCTCGGCGTCCACTAGGCCGTTGACGATTGGCTGGTGTGGATTGCCGCTGTGTTCGCCCACCGGTTTACCCCTGCCGTCAAGGGATGGGTAGGGGCTGCCGGCGAATTTCGCATCGGTGCCGCCGGCCAGGCCGACGACCATGTCCTGGATGAGTTTTTTCGGGTTCAGCGGCTGGCCGGCGGCAAAGGCCGGGCACGCGGCTTCGCACTTGCCGCACTGCACGCAAGCGTCGAAACCGAGCAACTGGTTCCAGGTGAAATCCTTGGGTTTCTCAACGCCCAACGGTGCCGCGGGGTCGTTCAGGTCCAAAGGTTTGAGACCGGTTGAGCGGCCGCCACCAAAGCGTTCGGCGCGGCGGTGCCAGGCCAGGTGCAGGGCCCCGGCAAAGGCATGTTTCATCGGCCCACCCCAGGTCATGCCGAAGAACATTTCCGACACACCCCAAAGCACGCCCAGGCCCAACAGCGCCACCAACACCCAGCCCCCGAAGTCGGCCGGCAAGATCCCGGCGACCGGCAAGGTCACCAGGAAAAAACTGATGGAAAACGCGAACAGGCTCTTGGGCAAGCGCATCCACGGCCCTTTGGACAGCCGTGACGGTGGATTGCGACGACGCAGGGCAATGAAGATCGCGCCGCTGAACATCAGCAGCGTGGCGAACAGCAAGGCATAGCCCAGAATGCGATTCTGCAGGCCGAAACCATGCACCAGAATCGCCAGCAGCGCCGCCAGCACAAAGCCACCCGCTGTGGCGACGTGGGTGTTGGCGATGTATTTGTCCCGCGCCACCACATGGTGCAAATCCACCATGTAGCGCTTGGGCATGGCGAAAAGACCGCCGATCAGGTCGACCTTGGACGGTCGCCCCCGGCGCCACATGTTCACCCGCCGCAAAGCGCCAAGGACCGCAAGGCCCAGGGCAGCGAACAGCAGGATAGGAAGAAGGGTGTTCAGCATGGTGAAGCTCCCAAAGACCTCAGGTCTTGCAGGTCGAGATGCCTTACTCGGTTCCTGTGGGAGCGAGCCTGCTCGCGATTCAGGCGCCGCGGTGCCTCAGGCAGACCGCGTTATCGTTCATCGCGAGCAGGCTCGCTCCCACAGGGCTATGTGCAAGCCGTTAGAAATCCTTGCACAACCGCAGCGCGTCGTAGATGGCGGCGTGGGTATTACGCTGCGCTACGCAATCACCGATGCGGAACAGCAGGTAACCATCGCCGCTCTGCTCCAGGCACGGTTGGGGCTTGATCGCGAACAAGGCTTCGACGTCGATCTGGCCCTTGTTGCGCGAACCTTCCTTGAGCGCGTAGTAGATTTCTTCATCCGGCCGCACGCCGTTTTCCACCACCACCTGATCCACCACGCGCTCTTCCTTGGCACCGGTGTATTCGTTCTCCAGCACCGCCACCAGCTTGTCGCCTTCGCGGTAGACCTTCTCCAGCATCATGTCCCCGGTCATGATCACTTCCTTGGGGTACATGCTGCGGTAGTAAGTGGGGAACGAAGTCCCGCCAATGGCCACGCCCGGCTTGATGTCGTCGGTAACGATTTCGACCTGGCTACCCTTGTCGGCGAGGAAGTCGGCCACCGACATGCCGGTGAATTCACAAATGGTGTCGTAGACCAGTACGTTCTTACCCGGTGCAACCTTGCCATCGAGCACGTCCCAGCTGCTGACCACCAGCCCTTCGGCGGCGCCCCAGTGTTCGTTCTGCTCGAGGAATGGATGCCCGCCGACGGCCAGCACCACCACATCCGGACGCAGGTCCATGATGGTCGCCGCGTCCGCCGCCACGCCCAGGCGCAGGTCGACTTTCAGCCGGGCCAGTTCCAGCTGGAACCAGCGGGTAATGCCGGCGATCTGGTCCCGTTGCGGGGCTTTCGAAGCGGTGGTGATCTGCCCGCCGATGAATTCCTTCTTCTCGAACAGGGTCACGTCGTGGCCACGTTCGGCGGCCACACGCGCCGCTTCCATCCCGGCCGGGCCGGCACCGACGACGACCACTTTGCGCTTGGGCCCGGTGGATTTTTCGATGATGTGCGGCACGCCCATGTATTCACGGGAGGTCGCAGCGTTCTGGATGCACAGCACATCCAGGCCCTGGTACTGGCGGTCGATGCAGTAGTTGGCGCCGACGCACTGCTTGATCTGGTCGATCTGGCCCATCTTGATCTTGGCGATCAGGTGCGGGTCGGCGATGTGGGCACGGGTCATACCGACCATGTCGACGTAACCGCCCTCGAGGATCCGCGTGGCCTGGTTCGGGTCCTTGATGTTCTGCGCGTGCAGCACCGGAACCTTGACCACTTCCTTGATACCGGCGGCCAGGTGCAGGAACGGCTCCGGTGGATAACTCATGTTCGGGATAACGTTGGCCAGGGTGTTATGGGTGTCGCAACCCGAGCCCACCACACCGATGAAATCCAGCATTCCGGTGTCGTCGTAGTACTTGGCGATCTGCTTCATGTCCTCGTGGGACAGGCCGTCCGGGTGGAACTCATCACCGCAGATGCGCATGCCCACGCAGAAGTCGTCGCCCACTTCGGCGCGTACGGCTTTGAGCACTTCCAGGCCGAACTTCATCCGCCCCTCGAAGCTGCCGCCCCATTCGTCGGTACGCTTGTTGACCCGTGGGCTCCAGAACTGGTCGATCATGTGCTGGTGCACGGCGGACAGCTCGACGCCGTCCAGGCCACCGGCCTTGGCACGCCGTGCCGCCTGGGCGTAGTTACCGATCACCCGCCAGATTTCTTCCGGCTCGATGGTCTTGCAGGTCGCACGGTGCACCGGCTCGCGCACGCCGGACGGCGACATCAGGGTCGGCCAGTTGAAGCCGTCCCAGCGCGAGCGACGCCCCATGTGGGTAATCTGGATCATGATCTTGGCGCCATGCTTGTGCATGGCGTCGGCCAGGTTCTGGAAGTGCGGGATAATGCGGTCGGTGGACAGGTTCACCGAACTCCACCATTCCTGCGGGCTGTCGATGGCAACCACCGACGATCCACCACAGATCGCCAGGCCGATGCCGCCCTTGGCCTTCTCTTCGTAATACTTCACGTACCGGTCGGTGGTCATGCCGCCGTCAGTGGCGTAGACCTCGGCGTGGGCGGTGCTGAGCACGCGGTTGCGGATGGTCAGTTTGCCGATCTGGATCGGCTGGAACATTGCTTCAAAAGCCATGGCGCGATCCTCGACTTACAACGGCTTGACGATGAACAGGCCGTCGTCGTGGCCTTCTTCGGAACCGCCGTAGACCTGCTCGGCCACGGTGCGGATCTTGCTGCCGCGAGCGGCGAGGATCTGGTCCATGGCGCCGGCAAACCAGCCGGTGAACATGTAGTCGACCTTGCGCCCGACCTTGCCGTACACGTAGACGAACGCCGAGTGTTCCAGCTTGACGCTGGCGGTGCCTTTATCCAGGTCGATGTCCTGGATCTTGAACAGGCCCCAACCGCGCTGGGACAGACGCTTCATGTAATGCTCAAACACCGCGACGCCTTCCAGGCCATGGCATTCGGCTTCTTTTTCACACCAGTGCCAGGCGGATTTGTAGCCGGCCTTGTAGAGAATCTCGGCGTAGGCGTCGGCGCCCAGCACTTCTTCGATGCCCATGTGGTTATTGACGAAAAAGTGCCGCGGCACGTAGAGCATCGGCAGGGCATCAGAGGTCCAGACACCGGTTTCACTGTCGACTTCGATAGGCAATTGAGGGGCGATTTTGGCCATGGAAACTTAACTCCGAAAATTCGTGGTATGCCTGCGGCGCTAATGGCCGCAGGTTAAGGATTCAGTGATGCGGCGGCTTTATTCGCCCCAGACGTCTTTCAGGACGTTGACCCAGTTCTCGCCCATGATCTTGCGCACCACCCGCTCTGGATGGCCGCGCTTGAGCAGCGTCTCGGTGAGGTTCGGGAACTCGCCCACGGTGCGGATGCCCAGGGGGTTGATGATCTTGCCGAAGCTGGTCAGCCGACGGGCATAGCCTTTGTCGTGGGTCAGCATTTCGAAGAAATCCTGACCGTGACCCTGAGTGAAATCGGTGCCGATGCCGATGGCGTCCTCACCGACGATGTTCATGGTGTATTCGATGGCCTCGGCGTAGTCGTCGATGGTCGAATCAATGCCCTTGGCCAGGAACGGCGCAAACATTGTCACGCCGACAAAACCGCCATGGTCGGCGATGAACTTCAGTTCTTCATCGGATTTGTTGCGCGGGTGCTCCTTCAGGCCCGAGGGCAGGCAGTGGGAGTAGCAGACCGGTTTCTTCGATTCGAGGATGACCTCTTCGGAGGTCTTGGAGCCGACGTGGGACAGGTCGCACATGATGCCGACCCGATTCATCTCGGCGACGATTTCACGACCGAAGCCCGACAGGCCGCCGTCACGCTCGTAGCAGCCGGTGCCCACCAGGTTCTGGGTGTTGTAGCACATCTGCACCACGCCAACGCCGAGCTGCTTGAAGATCTCGACGTAGCCAAGCTGGTCTTCGAAAGCGTGGGCGTTCTGGAAGCCAAAGATGATGCCGGTCTTGCCTTGAGCCTTGGCGCGCTGGATATCGGCGGTGGTTTTCACCGGGATCACCAGATCGCTGTTTTCGCGGATCAGTTTCTGGCTGGCCACAATATTGTTGATGGTGGCCTGAAAACCTTCCCACACCGACACCGTGCAGTTGGCGGCAGTCAGGCCGCCCTTGCGCATGTCTTCGAACAGGTCACGGTTCCACTTGGCAATGATCAGCCCGTCGATAACGATGCTGTCGGCGTGCAATTCGGCTGGGCTCATCAGGCAGTCCCCTTTTGTCAGCGATTCATGCGCCGAATCGTGTGCCGGCGCTTTGGGGCCAGCATATGCCTCGGTGCATTGGCGACCGGGTGCAAAAACGACAGGGGAATTGCCGAAAGCGTCAATCCACGACAAAGGGCTATGAGCGGGCCACCCTACCCGTCTGTTCTTTACCCGAGGCTTACGCCAGAATCCGCCGCATCACTGGCTTTCACTGGACTCGAGCGGCAACGCAATGAAATCAATCATCCTGGCTTTGGCTCTGATCAGCACCGTCGCCCACGCGACCGAAGACACCGAACACAACCCCTGCGACGCCGTGGAAAACGACGTCCAGACCCTGGCCTGCTCGGCCTACGGCAAAGCCGCCGCCGAACAACTGCTCGCCGACAACCTGCAGAGCCTCAACGAACGCCTGCAAACCCTCTACGCCGACAACAAGGCCCAGCTCAACGACATCACCAGCAAAATCAGAGTTGCCCAGCAACTGTGGCAAAAACAACGCGATGCCGACTGCGCCATCGCCGTCTTCCCGGCCAAACCCGGCAGCGAAGCCTACAAAATCGCCGAAAACGACTGCATGGCCCAGGTGAGTGATGACCGGTCGGAGTTTTTGGAGTCGATTGGGCAGGAATAAAGGGCCGCTTACGGAGCAATATTCAGACACCGTTCATACGTTGGTCCTAGAGAAAATATAAGTCAGGATTAGCAAATCTTATAAAAGACTTATATTCTTCCATGAACACTATTCACTGGACCAGAAAGGCCGTTAAGCAGCTTCTGAAAATGCACTCTCTGCATCAGGCCCAGGTTCGGGACGCCGTTACGGCGCTCGCCGAGATGCCTGACGTGGTGAATGTCAAAGCACTTGTCGGCCATGACTACGCGTACCGCCTACGGGTGGGTAGCTATCGGGTCATGTTCGATTGGGACGGGGCGATCAAGGTCGTCAGCATTCAAGAGGTCAAGAAACGCGATGAACGTACCTACTGATATTCAGATCATAAACGACGCAAACGGGAATCCTGCATTCGTGGTCATTCCGTATGCCCAATACGTTGCGCAAAAAAAACTGGAACCCGATCTGATTCCCCATGAAGTCGTCAGCCGCATTGTCGACGGCGCCACGCCCATCCGTGCATGGCGCGAACATCTGAACTTGACCCAGGATGAGGTCGCCAGGCGCCTGGGTATTTCTCAACCGGCGTTTGCCCAGCAGGAATCAGTCGCCAAACCTCGCCGGGCAACTCGCGAAAAAATTGCCGCCGCCTTTGGTATCCATGCCGATCAGTTGGAGCTGTAAGCTGCACGCCACTATCGAGCAAAGGAATTCACATGAAAATCTGCGGCATCGAAATCAAAGGCAGCGAAGCGATCATCGCCGTTGCCTCGCTGGATCCACAGGCGTTGAGTCACGTCGCGCTGAATACCAAGAAAATCGCCCTGGACGATGATGACGAGGCCGCCAACGTCAAGGCGTTCGCCGCCCAGGTCCGGGCGTTCGTGGTGGATAACGGTATCGACCGCATCGCCATCAAGAAGCGCAGCAAGAAAGGCGAGTTCGCTGGCGGGCCGACCACGTTCAAGATCGAAGGGGTTTTCCAGTTGCTTGAGGGTTGTGAGGTGACGCTGCTGTCGCCGCAGACCATCAATGCGCAGAACAAGAAACACGACTTCGCATTGCCCGCGACGCTGAACAAGTATCAGCATGAGGCTTATAAGGCGGCGTGTTCGGCGTTGGTGAAGAAGTAAGCCTCTTTCAGCCAAACACTGGACTTGCGGCAGTTTTGTGTGTGGGAGCAAGGCTTGCCCGCGATACAGGCGCCTCGCTCTCCCATGCACCGCGCCGCTTTCGTCGCGGGCAAGCCTTGCTCCCACAGAGGTCCGAACGAGCTTGTCGCGATTGGAGCCGGTGAACATGGCGTTGCCCCCTGCCTCGGTGGTCAACGCATGCTTTCATACTCAATTATGGCGACAGGTGTAATTTATAGTCGCGAACATAGTTGAGTATAAAAACCTGTCAAACCACCTCCCGCCCATCCCCTTGGCGCCGCCGATCTTCCCGCGGGCACCGTTCAAACCTCGCCCGATAACTGCGGGTGAAGTACGACGGTGACTCGAAACCGCAGGCGATGCTCACTTCCAGCACACTCATATCGGTCTGGCGCAACAGTTGCCGGGCCTTTTCCAGGCGCAGGCGCAGGTAGAAGTTGCTGGGAGTGTCGTTCAGGTGCAGGCGGAACAGGCGTTCGAGCTGGCGGCGGGTGACGTTGATGGATTCGGCCAGGGCCAAGGTGCTCAGGGGCGGCTCGCTGTGGGTTTCCATCTCGCCGATGACGTGCACCAGTTTCTTGTTGCGAATGCCATAGCGGCTGGCAATTTCCATGCGCTGGTGGTCTTTGCGCGGACGGATGCGGCCGAGCACGAATTGTTCGCTGACCTCAATCGCCAGTTGCGGGCCATGGGCCTGGCCGATCAGGTCCAGCATCAGGTCGATGGACGCAGTGCCGCCGGCGCAGGTGATGCGCCGGCGGTCAATTTCGAACAGTTCCTGGGTCACACTCAGCTGTGGATAAGATTCCTTGAACGCCTCGATCGCTTCCCAGTGCAGGGTTACGCGATGGCCTTCCAGCAGCCCCGCCTCAGCCAGGACCACACTGCCGGTGTCGATGCCGCCCAGGGTGACGCCCTCGTTGTCCAGCCGATGCAGCCAGCGCTCCAACGCCGGGGTCACGAACTTGAGCGGTTCGAACCCCGCCACCACCCAGAGGGTCGCGCCTTTCTTCAATGGCTCCAACGCGGCATCGGCGTTGACCGACATGCCATTGCTTGCCAGCACCGCCCCGCCATCGGCGCTCAACACATGCCAACGATACAACTCACCGCGAAAGCGGTTGGCGACCCGCAACGGTTCGATGGCCGAAATGAAACCGATGGCCGAAAAACCCGGCATCAACAAGAAGTAGAAATCCTGGGACATGTAGCGCACTCGGTTGGCGGGTAGCGTGCGGTCCTTGATACGCCACAGGTCGCTGCAGTGCAAGAGCGAGTCGCCGCTGTGCGTTTTGCCGGCGGGCTGGCTGCGTAACTTGGCATTACCGGCGCGCAGATGCCGGAACCCATAACAAAGACTGCCGAGGAACCCGACATGAAACGACTGATCAGCTCCTGCGTTCTTGCACTCAGCACCACCACCTTCCTGAGTTCCGCTGCGATGGCGGCCGATCCCGCCGCGTGCCAGAACGTGCGCCTGGGTGTGGTCAACTGGACCGATGTCATCGCCACCAGCGCCATGACCCAAGTGTTGCTCGACGGCCTCGGCTACAAGACCAAACAGACCAGCGCCTCCCAGCAAATCATTTTCGCCGGCATCCGCGACCAACGCCTGGACATGTTCCTGGGCTATTGGAACCCACTGATGACCCAGACCATCACCCCGTTTGTCGAGGCCAAACAGGTCAAGGTCCTGGAGCAACCCAGCCTCAAGGACGCCCGCGCCACCCTGGCCGTGCCGACTTATCTGGCCGACAAAGGGCTGAAGACTTTCGCTGACATCGCCAAATTCGAGAAAGAACTGGGCGGCAAGATCTACGGCATCGAACCCGGTTCCGGCGCCAACACCCAGATCAAGGCGATGATCGCCAAGAACCAGTTCGGCCTGGGCAAATTCCAACTGGTGGAATCCAGCGAAGCCGGCATGCTCGCCGCCGTGGACCGCGCCGTGCGGCGCAAGGAAGCCGTGGTGTTCTTCGGCTGGGCGCCGCACCCGATGAACGTCAACGTGCAAATGACCTACCTCACCGGCAGCGAAGACGCCCTCGGCCCGAACGAAGGCATGGCCACCGTATGGACCGTCACCGCGCCGGACTACGCGCAAAAATGCCCGAACGTCAGCCGTCTGCTGAGCAACCTGACGTTCACCGCCGAAGACGAGAGCCGGATGATGCAGCCACTGCTGGATCACAAGGACCCGCTCGAATCGGCCAAGCAATGGCTCAAGGATAATCCGCAAGACAAGCAACGCTGGCTCGAAGGCGTCACCACCTTCGATGGCAAGCCTGCCGCCGACAACCTGAAACTGACCAGCAACTGAACAAACGCCATCCATCTGCGCAGCGCCAATCGGCTGCGCAGTGACTCATCACGCCTGTAAGGAACCTGCACCATGAACCACGACGTCATCATCACCTGCGCACTCACCGGTGCTGGCGACACGACCGCCAAAAGCCCACACGTGCCGGTCACCCCGAAACAGATCGCCGCAGCCGCCGTCGAGGCCGCCAAGGCCGGCGCCACGGTGGTCCACTGCCACGTTCGCGATCCGCAGACCGGCAAGTTCAGCCGTGACGTGGCGCTGTACCGCGAAGTGATGGAACGCATCAGAGAGGCGGACGTGGACATCATCGTCAACCTCACCGCCGGCATGGGCGGCGATCTGGAGATCGGCGGCGGCGAAAATCCCATGGAGTTCGGCCCCAATACCGACCTGGTGGGCCCGCTGACCCGCCTGGCCCACGTCGAGGAGTTGCTGCCGGAAATCTGCACTCTGGATTGCGGCACTCTGAACTTCGGCGACGGCGACACCATTTATGTTTCCACCCCGGCGCAACTGCGGGCCGGGGCCAAGCGCATCACCGAACTGGGGGTCAAGGCCGAGCTGGAGATCTTCGACACCGGCCACCTGTGGTTCGCCAAGCAGATGATCAAGGAAGGCCTGTTGGACAACCCGCTGTTCCAGCTTTGCCTGGGCATCCCGTGGGGAGCGCCGGCCGACACCACCACCATGAAAGCCATGGTCGACAACTTGCCGGCGGACGCGGTGTGGGCCGGCTTCGGCATCGGCCGCATGCAAATGCCGATGGCCGCCCAGGCCGTGCTGCTGGGGGGCAACGTGCGGGTCGGCCTGGAAGACAACCTGTGGCTGGACAAAGGCGTGCTCGCCACCAATGGCCAACTGGTGGAGCGCGCCAGCGAAATCCTCAGCCGCCTCGGCGCGCGCGTGCTCACGCCGGCGGAGGGGCGCAAGAAGATGGGGCTGACCACCCGCGGCTAAACCCAACCGACACCTTCCCCTGTGGGAGCGAGCCTGCTCGCGATAGCGGTGAAACAGGCGACTGATGTGCCGACTGACACAGCGCCATCGCGAGCAGGCTCGCTCCCACATTTAGATCAGCGAACCCTTTCAGGAAATCACCATGAGCTTTATCACCGACATCAAGACCTTCGCCGCCCTGGGCAGCGGTGTTATCGGCAGCGGCTGGGTCAGTCGCGCCCTCGCCCATGGCCTGGACGTCGTGGCCTGGGACCCGGCGCCGGGTGCCGAGGCAGCGCTGCGCAAACGCGTGGCCAACGCTTGGGGCGCACTGGAGAAACAAGGCCTGGCACCCGGTGCCTCCCAGGATCGGCTGCGCTTTGTCGCGACCATCGAAGAATGCGTGCGCGACGCCGATTTCATCCAGGAAAGCGCCCCCGAGCGCCTGGAGCTGAAGCTCGAGCTGCACGGCCAGATCAGCGCCGCCGCCAAGCCCAATGCGCTGATTGGTTCCAGCACATCGGGACTGCTGCCAAGCGAGTTCTATGAAGGTTCCACCCACCCGGAACGCTGCGTGGTCGGGCACCCGTTCAACCCGGTCTACCTGCTGCCGCTGGTGGAAGTCGTCGGCGGCAAAAACACCGCGCCCGAAGCGGTGCAAGCGGCGATGAAAGTCTACGAATCCCTCGGCATGCGCCCACTGCATGTACGCAAGGAAGTGCCCGGTTTCATTGCCGACCGGTTGCTCGAAGCGCTCTGGCGCGAAGCCCTGCACCTGGTCAACGACGGTGTGGCTACCACCGGCGAAATCGACGATGCCATCCGTTTTGGCGCCGGCTTGCGCTGGTCGTTCATGGGCACGTTCCTGACTTACACACTGGCCGGTGGCGATGCCGGAATGCGCCATTTCATGGCTCAATTCGGCCCTGCGTTGCAGTTGCCGTGGACCTACCTGCCGGCGCCGGAGCTGACCGACAAGCTGATCGACGATGTGGTGGACGGCACGAGCGAGCAACTGGGCAGCCGCAGCATCTCGGCCCTGGAGCGCTATCGTGATGATTGCCTGCTGGCAGTGCTGGAAGCGGTGAAGACCACCAAAGAAAAGCATGGGATGGCCTTCAGCGAGTAAACCTTGGCTTTTGGATCAGCAGGTCTGGCCCCATCGCGAGCAGGCTCGCTCCCACAGGATTTGAGGTGTGAATGCGATCTGTCTCACCCAGAAGTTCATTGTGGGAGCGAGCCTGCTCGCGATAACGCCAGCCCAGTCACCACAACTGTCGGAACCAGAAACATGCCCACCCTCACCACCTACCAAACCCGCATCCTCCCCGAATGGGTCGATTACAACGGCCATCTGCGCGATGCCTATTACCTGTTGATCTTCAGCTACGCGACCGACGCACTGATGGATCACCTGGGCATGGACAGCCAGAACCGCGAAGCCAGCGGCCACTCGCTGTTCACCCTCGAACTGCACTTGAACTACCTGCACGAAGTGAAGCTCGACGCCCAGGTCGAGGTGCGTACACAGATCATCGGCCACGACGCCAAACGCCTGCATCTCTACCACAGCCTGCACCTGGTCGGCGGCGATAAGGAACTGGCCGGCAACGAGCAGATGCTGCTGCACGTCGACCTGGCCGGCCCGCGCTCGGCGCCCTTCACGGAACAGACCCTGGGCAAGCTCAAAGCCCTACTCACGGAGCAATCCGACCTGTCGCCGCCGGCCTATATCGGCCGGGTCATCGCATTGCCGCCGGCCCGATAAAACCCGAACAGGAGATCGCCATGAACACCGCCGCCGCTTTTGCCGACTTCCGTCGTTACCCCCTGATCTGTGCATTGACCGCAGTGACGCCCTTGACCGACCGGGTGCGGGTCACCTGGGCCGACGGTCGGATCAGCCCCTTCCATCATCAGTGGCTGCGGGACAACTGCCCCTGCCCGCAATGCGTCTACACCGTGACCCGCGAGCAGGTGCTGGAAATCGTCGATGTACCTGAAGACCTGGCCCCCGGCGCGACCCGCCTCGACAGTGAAGGCTGCCTGTGCGTGGATTGGCAGGACGGCCACCAAAGCCGTTTCGACCCAGGCTGGCTGCGTGCCCATGCCTACGATGATCAGTCCAGGGCTGAACGCCTGGCGAGCAAGCCCAAGCGCCAGCTCTGGCGGCACGATCTGCAACTGCCGGTGTTCGATTACCAGGCACTGATGGACGACACCGATACGTTGTTGCAATGGTTGCTGGCGGTGCGCGACATCGGCCTGACCCAGGTGCGCGGCGTACCCACCGAACCCGGCTCGCTGAAACTGATCGCCCAGCAGATTTCGTTCATCCGCCAGAGCAACTTCGGCGTGCTGTTCAACGTGCAATCCAAGGCCGATGCCGACAGTAACGCCTACACCGCTTTCAACCTGCCACTGCACAGCGACCTGCCCACCCGGGAGCTGCAACCAGGATTACAGTTTCTGCATTGCCTGGTGAATGACGCCGACGGCGGCGAGAGCCTATTTGTCGACGGTTTCGCCATCGCCGAGGCGCTGCGCCAGGAAGACCCCGAGGCCTTTGCCGCGCTGTGTGAAATCCCGGTGGAGTTTCGCAACAAGGACCGCCACAGTGATTACCGCTGCCTGGCGCCCATTATCGCGCTGGATGCCCTGGGACAGGTCTCGGAGATCCGCATGGCGAACTTTCTGCGCGGGCCGTTCGACACCTCGGTCGAGCAGATGCCCAGGCTGTATCGCGCCTACCGCCGCTTCATAGCGCTGACTCGCGAGCCGCAGTTCCGCCTGATGCAAAGGCTTGAACCCGGCCAACTGTGGTGTTTCGACAACCGCCGTACCCTGCACGCCCGCAATGCCTTCGACCCGGCCACCGGAGCTCGACATTTCCAAGGGTGCTATGTGGATCGCGATGAGTTGCTGTCGAAGATTCTGGTGTTGCAACGGTAGACCGCGTCATCGTTCATCGCGAGCAGGCTCGCTCCCACAGACCTTGTGCACGACACAGAGCCCCTGTGGGAGCGAGCCTGCTCGCGATAGCGGTCTGTCCAACACCCCATCACCCTCTGATTCACCCAGGCAAAAAAATCCCCGATCAAGCCGTGACTGGATCGGGGCAGTTGCGTTACTGGAGGAGCTGTTGCGCGAGGGTGACCAAACCGTCGTGATTCAGCTTGGGGCCAGTGTGCCCAGTCCAGGCCTGGGCAAGTTAGCCGAAAACGACGCCCCCATAGTCATTCATGACATCGCGACCATTTGCCCTTGCCGCCGCTTCGGCCGGCTACCAGAATCGAGTCACGACCCCAATCCCTGAACAAGGAAAAGCGTCATGATGTACGCCGATTTGATCGACCAGGAAGACCTGCTGGGCCAGCTCAAGGCCCTGGGGCTGCAAATACCCAGCGGCTCCACCGCCGAACAGGCCTGCGAGTGTGCGGTGCGCGGGCTGGACACGGCCCGCGCCAATGAACTGCGCAAGATGGTCAAGGACATGTACATCAGCGGCGCCACCATCCTGCCCGCCGTGCGCCGGGCGATTGATCTGCAGCTGCTGCCGGCTTTGGCGGAGTATCAGAAAAACCAGAACGTCTGAAAAACCTATCGCGAGCAGGCTCGCTCCCACAGTGATTCGGTGTCGATCACAGAACTTGTGGGAGCGAGCCTGCTCGCGATTGACGGCGCCTCGGTCTTAAAGCCTCACACTGGCAAACGTCGACTCATTACGTGCCTGGCTCAACGCTGACAACGGGCCAGACAATGGCGACAGCACCAGCGCCTGTGGCAGCGGCATCATCGCCACCTGCTGCGCGGTGTTGGAGCCGACGCGCTCGTCGCGCGGTGGAATGCCGAAGTATTCGCGGTAGCACTTGGAGAAGTGCGGCGTGGAGACGAAACCGCACACCGACGCCACTTCGATGATCGACATCGGCGTCTGCTTGAGCAGTTGCCGCGCCCGGATCAGCCGCAGCTTGAGGTAATAGCGCGACGGCGAGCAATGCAGGTATTTCTGGAACAAGCGCTCCAACTGGCGCCGGGAGACGGCGACGTACACCGCCAGTTCGTCCAGGTCGATCGGCTCTTCGAGATTGGCTTCCATCAGCGCGACGATTTCCTGCAACTTCGGCTGATTGGTGCCCAGCATGTGCTTGAGTGGCACGCGCTGGTGATCCTGCTCGTTGCGAATGCGCTCATAGACAAACATTTCGGAGATCGCTGCCGACAACTCGCGGCCGTGATCGCGGCTGATCAGGTGCAGCATCATGTCCAGTGGCGCGGTGCCGCCGGAACTGGTGAAGCGGTTGCGGTCGAGGGTGAACAGACGGGTGCTCATCGATACCCGCGGAAAGGCTTCCTGCATCGCCGCCAGACATTCCCAGTGCACACTGCAATCGAAGCCATCCAGCAGACCCGCGCAGGCCAAGGCCCAACTGCCGGTGCAGACCGCGCCGAGGCGCCGGGACTGACGGGCCTGGCTCTGCAGCCATGACACGTGTTCACGGGTGACGGTGCGCTGAATGCCCACGCCGCCACACACAATGACGGTGTCGATGGGCGGCGCTTTGTGCATGGCCGCGTCCGGCGTGATTTGCAAGCCATCACTGGCCCAGACCTGGCCGCCATCAACAGTGAGGGTGGTCCAGCGATACAGCTCACGACCGGACAGCTGGTTGGCCATGCGCAGCGGCTCCACCGCGGACGCCAGGGAAATGAGCGTGAAATTGTCCAGCAGCAAAAAGCCGATGGATTGAGGCGCACGGTTCTGGGGTTGGGCCCCTGAGTTGGACGTCGTCATCGCGGTATCTCCTCACACAAAGCAAGTGATGGCCTCAGGCGGAGGCTCTTTTTATTGGTTGTTGCCCTCGGTCTCTACGCAAGAGACGGGCTTTGCATCGATAGAGCAATTGCCATGCCTAAATTGAATGCGTGTTCAATAAATCCTGAAAACGACATTGCGGCCAGTCTAAATAAGGCACGCAATGAGTGTGGGTTATAGGTGCCATCAGGGGCGGCAGGCACCCGCCACCGTTGGCCGTGAGCAGAACGGTAGCACTTGTGGGAACTGGGCTGCGCCACCTGCGCAACCGGTATCACCACAGGTGCGAATGACGAACGGTCGAGGGACGAACAGCGGTGGGTCCGACAAACGGTGTCATGTCTGTTTGCGACGCGCTAAAAGGTGGCGCGTTTGTGGATCGGTGGGCATTTTGTGAGCGATATGCGATCGCCTCGGGCGAGGCGATCAGCACTCCACCGCACTGACCGCCAGTCCACCGCGCGATGTCTCTTTATATTTGTCATGCATGTCGGCGCCGGTATCGCGCATGGTGCGGATCACCCGGTCCAGAGAGATGAAGTGCTGGCCGTCTCCGCGCAGCGCCATCTGCGCGGCGTTGATGGCTTTCACCGCGGCGATCGCGTTGCGCTCGATACACGGCACCTGTACCAGGCCGCCCACCGGATCGCAGGTCAGGCCAAGGTTGTGCTCCAGGCCGATTTCCGCCGCGTTGCACAGTTGCTCAGGCGTCGCACCGAGGATCTCCGCCAGGCCGGCCGCCGCCATGGCGCAGGCCGAGCCCACCTCTCCTTGGCAACCGACTTCGGCACCGGAGATAGAGGCGTTCTTTTTACACAGGATGCCCACCGCCGCCGCGCCGAGGAAGTAATCCACGACGTTGGCATCGGTGACCGCTTCGCTGAATTTCATGAAGTAATGCAGCACCGCCGGAATGATCCCCGCCGCACCATTGGTCGGGGCCGTGACCATGCGCCCACCGGCGGCGTTTTCTTCATTGACCGCCAGGGCGAACAGGTTGACCCATTCCATGGCGCTGAGAGTCGAGCCGATGACATTGGGCTTGTTCAGCTCTTGCAGGCTGCGGTGCAGCTTGGCCGCTCGCCGGCGCACATTCAAACCGCCGGGCAAGATGCCCTCATGCTTGAGACCCTGCTCGACGCAATCCTGCATCGCCCGCCAGAGTTTCATCAGGCCGCTGCGGATCTCCTCCTCCGAGCGCCAGACCTTTTCGTTGGCCATCATGAGCTCGGCCACCCGAAGGTTGTGGGTGCTACACAACTGGAGCAGTTCTTCGGCACTGGAAAAATCGTAAGGCAGTTCAGTGACGTCCAGATCCACCACGCCGCTGGACGCCTGGGCCTGATCGACGACGAAGCCACCGCCGACTGAATAATAGGTGTCGCGGTGCAACTCGCCGTGGTCACCCTCGGCCACCAGCGTCATCGCGTTGGGGTGGAACGGCAGGTTTTCGTCGAGCAGGCGCATATCCCGGGACCAGACGAAAGGCACCGGCAGGCGACCGTCCAGCAGTAGGGTCTGGGTTTGGCGCAACAACTCGATGCGCGGGCCAATCTGCGACGGATCGATCGCGTCTGGCCACTCGCCCATCAAACCCATGATCACCGCGTTGTCACTGCCATGGCCGATGCCTGTTGCTGACAACGAGCCGAACAGCTGCACCTCGACCCGACGCACATCGCGCAGCAACGACTTCGCGCGCATCGCTTCAACGAACAACGCTGCAGCGCGCATGGGCCCCACGGTGTGGGAACTGGACGGGCCGATACCAATTTTGAACAGGTCGAACACGCTGATTGCCATTGCCGAGAACCTCCAGAACAGGCACATCCGGGCGCAGGAGCGCCCGGTGGCGGAGCTGCTACGCTCAACGCCGGGATGCCCGCATCATCCGGCTTTTGCCAGGGCGTTCGACGTCTGACACCGACGCAATCATGCCCACCGACGTCGCCCGCCCTTTGCCCCGGTTTTACGACGTTTTTTGCGTATCAGAGGCCAGCCAAGGGTGAAAAAAATCTGTAAACGACGTCACTGACACTGGATGCGACCCTCCCTGTACTGGATACGACGCACCCTGTAGGCGACAGATTTGCACTGGTACATGATCGGTTACGGCTCGTTTGCAAGGCCGCGTGTCGAAGAGTGCCCACGCGCCACCAACCGCAACCCCAATAAGCGCGGTGGTCCTGACCGGACACCGCCGATAAAACACCAGGAGTCCACCCATGAAAGGTTCCACGCCGTTGTTGTTGGCCGCCATGCTGAGTCTTCCGATGCTGGCCAACGCTGCTGAACCCGCGCAGTGCAGCACCGTCAACTTCTCCGATGTCGGCTGGACCGACATCACCGTGACCACCGCCACCACCAGCGTGGTACTTGAGGCCCTGGGCTACAAAACCAAGACCACCATGATTTCCGTACCGGTGACCTACAAGTCCCTGGCCGACGGCAAGAACATGGATGTGTTCCTCGGCAACTGGATGCCGACGATGGAAAACGACATCAAGGCCTACCGCGAAGCCGGCACCGTGGATACGGTGCGGGCCAACCTGGAGAACGCCAAGTACACCCTGGCGGTGCCCGAAGAGCTCTATAACAAAGGGCTGAAGGATTTCGCCGACATCGCCAAGTTCAAGAAGGAACTGGACGGCAAGATCTACGGCATCGAACCGGGTAACGACGGCAACCGCCTGATCCAGAGCATGATCGACAAGAATGCCTTCGGCCTGAAGGACGCCGGTTTCAAGATCGTCGAGTCCAGCGAAGCCGGCATGTTGTCACAGGTCGATCGCGCCGAGCGCCGCAGCACCGCCGTGGTGTTCCTGGGCTGGGAACCACATCCAATGAACACCCGCTTCAAAATGAAGTACCTCACCGGTGGTGACGAGTACTTCGGTCCGAATTTCGGCCAGGCAACCATCTACACCAATACCCGCAAAGGCTACGTCCAGGAATGCAGCAACGTAGGTCAGTTGTTGAAAAACCTGACCTTCACCCTGGACATGGAAAGCACGCTGATGGGCAACGTGCTTGACGACAAGATGAAGCCTGACGCAGCCGCCAAGGCCTGGCTGAAGAAAAACCCACAGGTACTCGATACCTGGCTCGCTGGCGTGACCACCATTGACGGTAAACCCGGCCTGGAAGCCGTGAAAGCCAAGCTTGCGCAGTAATGCTTTTATGCCGGGCGGGTTCGCTCGTCCGGGCTGTTTATTCCTTGCATGCGGATGTTCACTACCATGCTGATTGATCAGAAAATACCCTTGGGCCAGTACATTGCGGGCTTTGTCGACTGGTTGACGCAACACGGCGCCAACACATTCGATGCCATCGCCTTGTCACTGGAAACGATGATTCACGGCGTGACGTTTGCGCTGACCTGGTTCAACCCGCTTGTCTTGATCGGCCTCATCGCTCTACTGGCGCATTTTATCCAGCGCAAGTGGGGCCTGACGGTCTTCGTTATCGCAGCCTTTCTGCTTATCCTGAACCTGGGTTACTGGCAGGAAACCATGGAAACCCTGGCCCAGGTGCTGTTCGCGACCCTGGTCTGTGTCTTGATCGGCGTGCCGCTGGGCATTGTTGCCGCGCACAAGCCGCTGTTCTACACCATGATGCGTCCGGTGCTCGATCTGATGCAGACCGTACCGACCTTCGTTTACCTCATTCCTACCCTGACCCTTTTCGGGCTGGGTGTGGTCCCCGGTCTGATCTCGACGGTGGTGTTCGCGATTGCCGCGCCCATCCGCTTGACCTACCTGGGTATCCGCGACGTTCCGGACGAACTGATGGACGCCGGCAAAGCCTTCGGCTGCTCCCGTCGCCAACTGCTGTCCCGTATCGAACTGCCCCATGCGATGCCCAGCATCGCGGCCGGTATCACCCAATGCATCATGCTGTCGTTGTCGATGGTGGTCATCGCCGCGCTGGTGGGTGCCGACGGCCTGGGCAAACCCGTGGTCAACGCACTGAACACCGCTGATATCGCCCTGGGCTTCGAAGCAGGCCTGGCGATCGTATTGCTGGCAATCATGCTCGACCGAATCTGCAAGCAACCCGACGCCAAAGTAGGGGGTGACGCATGAGCATAATCCGCTTCGAAGAGGTCGACGTGATCTTCTCCAAAGATCCACGTGAAGCCCTCAAGCTGCTCGACCAAGGCATGACACGCAACGAAATCCTGAAGAAAACCGGGCAAATCGTCGGTGTGGAAAAAGCCAGCCTGGACATTGAAAAAGGCGAAATCTGCGTACTGATGGGGCTTTCCGGCTCCGGTAAATCCAGCCTGCTGCGTTGCATCAACGGCTTGAACACCGTCAGTCGCGGGAAGTTGTTCGTCGAGCATGAAGGCCGGCAGATCGACATCGCCTCCTGCAGCCCGGCCGAACTGAAGATGATGCGCACCAAGCGCATTGCCATGGTGTTCCAGAAGTTCGCCCTGATGCCCTGGCTGACGGTGCGCGAAAACATCAGCTTCGGCCTGGAAATGCAGGGCCGGCCGGAAAAGGAACGCAAGAAGCTGGTGGATGAAAAACTTGAGCTGGTGGGCCTGACCCAGTGGCGCAACAAGAAACCGGACGAGTTGTCCGGCGGCATGCAGCAACGGGTCGGTCTGGCCCGCGCCCTGGCGATGGACGCCGATATCCTGCTGATGGACGAACCTTTCTCGGCCCTCGACCCACTGATCCGCCAGGGCTTGCAGGACGAATTGCTGGAATTGCAACGCAAACTGAGCAAGACCATCGTGTTCGTCAGCCATGACCTGGACGAAGCCCTGAAGCTGGGCAGCCGGATCGCGATCATGAAAGACGGCCGGATCATCCAGTACAGCAAGCCGGAAGAAATCGTGCTGAACCCGGCCGACGATTACGTGCGCACCTTCGTCGCCCACACCAACCCGCTCAACGTGCTCTGTGGCCGCAGCCTGATGCGCACCCTGGACAACTGCAAGCGCATCAACGGTTCGGTGTGCCTGGATCCGGGCGGCGACTCCTGGCTCGATCTGGCCGAAGGCAACACCATCAAGGGCGCCCGCCAGAACGGCGCGGCCCTGGACCTGCAAAATTGGGCCCCGGGCCAAGCCGTCGAAGACCTGGGCCGTCGTCCGACCCTGGTGGACTCCAACATCGGCATGCGCGACGCGCTGCAGATTCGCTACCAAACCGGCAACAAACTGGTGCTTCACGACAACCAGCAGGTCGTCGGGATTCTTGGCGACAGTGAGCTGTACCACGCACTGCTCGGCAAAAATCTGGGCTAAGCGAAACCGAAAAAAACGCCGCGAGACGATCGCGGCGTTTTTGTTTGGGTGATTCTGAACTGCTGACCAGCTTGACTTGGAATGCAAATCCCCTCACCACAACAGTATTCCAGCTATCAAGCGCATTTGGCCTACATGCCAACCGACGAGTGTTATAAAGACATCCCCAAAAGTCCTCGCCCCGGCAAATAGCGACGACTTGTCATAGAACTTATTTTTGTTGATTGAACGTTCAATCAAAACAAAATAGACTGGCCTTCATTCCGATAGACAACACTCATCCATCGGATGGCCTAAGGAGATGTACCAGATGCCCAAGGTCGGTATGCAACCCATCCGCCGCCAGCAATTGATCGAAGCCACTATGCAAGCGGTCGATCAGGTCGGGATGGGGGACGCCAGCATTGCGCTGATCGCCCGTTTGGCCGGTGTCTCCAACGGCATCATCAGCCACTACTTCAAGGACAAGAATGGCCTGATCGCGGCCACGGCCCAGTACCTGATGAGTGTCCTGAGCGAGAACGTCACTGCACGCCGTCAGGCGCTGGAGGACCCAAGCCCAAGGGCTCACCTGCAGGTGATCATCGAAGGCAACTTCGACGCCAGCCAGGTCAATGGCCCGGCAATGAAAACCTGGTTGGCCTTTTGGGCCACCAGCATGCACCACCCGTCTTTGCACAGGTTGCAGCGGATCAACGATCACCGTCTGTATTCCAACCTGTGTTGCCAGTTCCGCCGCGTGTTGCCCCTCGATGAGGCACGTAGCGCGGCACGGGGCCTGGCCGCGTTGATTGACGGTTTGTGGCTGCGCGGGGCGCTGTCGGGAGACGCGTTCGATACCGCCCAGGCGCACCGGATCGCTTACGAATACATGGATTTCCAATTGGCCAAGGCAGGGGTAACAGAGCACACAGAACCGCTCGGCTCCTGAACCGCCACCGAACCGCGTAGTCAGCTGTAGACGACACGCCCCGGTGGTCAGCCAACCACTCATGCACTTGCGAGGACTTTATGGCCCGTTTCGAACTGCAAAAACTCTACATCGATGGCGCGTACAGCGATGCCAGCGGCGACGCCACTTTCGAAGCCATCAACCCGGCCAACGGTGAAGTACTCGCCCAGGTGCAGCGGGCCACCAAAGAAGACGTCGAGCGCGCCGTGGTCAGCGCCGAAAAAGGCCAGAAAGTCTGGGCCGCCATGACCGCCATGCAGCGTTCGCGCATCCTACGCCGCGCCGTAGATATCCTGCGCGAGCGCAACGATGAGTTGGCCGCCCTGGAAACCCTCGACACTGGCAAAGCCTATTCCGAAACCCGCTACGTCGACATCGTCACCGGCGCCGACGTGCTGGAATACTACGCCGGCCTGGTGCCCGCCATCGAAGGCGAGCAGGTGCCGCTGCGCACCACTTCGTTCGTCTACACCCGTCGCGAACCCCTGGGCGTGGTGGCCGGCATCGGCGCGTGGAACTACCCGATCCAGATCGCGTTGTGGAAATCGGCACCGGCCCTGGCAGCTGGCAATGCGATGATCTTCAAGCCGAGCGAAGTCACCTCGCTGACCACCCTGAAACTGGCCGAAATCTACACCGAAGCCGGCGTACCAGCGGGGGTGTTCAACGTGCTGACGGGCAGCGGCCGTGAAGTCGGCACCTGGCTGACCGAGCACCCGCGCATCGAGAAAATCTCGTTCACCGGCGGCACCGACACCGGCAAGAAAGTCATGGCCAGCGCCTCGAGCTCGTCGCTCAAGGACGTGACCATGGAACTGGGCGGCAAGTCACCGCTGATCATCTTCGACGACGCCGACCTGGATCGCGCCGCCGACACCGCGATGATGGCCAACTTCTACAGCTCCGGCCAGGTCTGCACCAACGGCACCCGGGTGTTCGTGCCGAGCCATCTCAAGGCAGCTTTCGAAGCCAAGATCGCCGAGCGCGTGGCACGTATTCGCATCGGCAATCCAGAAGATGAAAACACCAACTTCGGGCCGCTGGTCAGCTTCGCCCACATGGAAAGCGTGTTGGGCTACATCGAGAAAGGTAAGGCCGAGGGCGCGCGCCTGCTGTGCGGCGGCGGTCGTTTGACTGAAGGCGAATTGGCCAAGGGCGCGTTTGTTGCGCCGACCGTGTTCACCGATTGCACCGATGAGATGACCATCGTGCGTGAAGAAATCTTTGGTCCGGTGATGAGCATCCTCACCTATGAAACCGAAGAAGAAGTGATCCGTCGCGCCAATGACACCGACTTCGGCCTGGCCGCGGGCGTCGTAACCCGCGACCTGAACCGCGCGCACCGGGTGATTCATCAGCTCGAAGCCGGCATCTGCTGGATCAACGCCTGGGGCGAATCGGCCGCCGAAATGCCGGTCGGCGGTTACAAGCAATCGGGCGTGGGCCGGGAGAACGGCATCAGTTCGCTGAACAACTTCACCCGTATCAAATCGGTACAGGTCGAACTGGGCGATTACGCGTCGGTGTTCTGATCTGACATGAGGCCTTGAGTGAACGCCGTTGTGGCGAGGGGATTTATCCCCGTGGGGCTGCGTAGCAGCCCCCTCCCCAAGGCCCCCCATTCTTCAGACAAACCCAGTCGCTGATTTACGACTGCTGCGCAGCCGAACGGGGATAAATCCCCTCGCCACAGGTTGCGCGGCGTCAAGGCAATCGCGACCTGACCCCAATTCAAAAAGAGGGTGCATTTCATGTCCCAAGAATTCGATTACATCATCATCGGTGCCGGTTCGGCCGGTAACACCCTGGCCACCCGCCTGACCGAAGACGAAGGCGTCACCGTCCTGCTGCTCGAAGCCGGTGGGCCGGACTATCGCCTGGATTTCCGCACGCAAATGCCCGCCGCCCTGGCGTTCCCGCTGCAGGGTCGTCGCTACAACTGGGCCTACGAGACCGACCCGGAGCCGCACATGAACGGCCGTCGCATGGAATGCGGTCGCGGCAAGGG
This sequence comes from Pseudomonas sp. PICF6, assembly GCF_009831705.1. NCBI lineage: Bacteria > Pseudomonadati > Pseudomonadota > Gammaproteobacteria > Pseudomonadales > Pseudomonadaceae > Pseudomonas > Pseudomonas sp. PICF6. The sequence continues at coordinate 161,247 of NZ_WUUD01000033.1, forward strand.
CCTGGGTGGGTCCTCGCTGATCAACGGTATGTGCTACATCCGCGGTAACGCCCTGGACTACGACAATTGGGCCAAGCTGCCGGGCCTGGAAGACTGGGCCTACCTGGACTGCCTGCCGTATTTTCGCAAAGCCGAAACCCGCGACATCGGCCCGAACGACTACCACGGTGGTGACGGCCCGGTCAGCGTGACCACGCCCAAGGCCGGCAACAACCCGCTGTTCCATGCCATGGTCGAAGCCGGCGTTCAGGCCGGTTACCCGCGCACCGAAGACCTCAACGGTTATCAGCAGGAAGGTTTCGGCCCGATGGACCGTACCGTCACGCCCAACGGCCGTCGCGCCAGCACCGCGCGCGGTTACCTGGACGTGGCCAAGAAGCGCCCCACGCTGACCATCGTCACCCATGCCCTGACCGACAAGATCGTGTTCGAAGGCAAACGTGCGGTCGGCGTGCGTTATCTGGTGGGCGCTGCTGAAGAGCGCGTCGAGGCCCGCGCCCGCAAGGAAGTATTGCTCTGCTCCGGCGCCATCGCCTCGCCGCAGATTTTGCAACGCTCCGGCGTCGGCCCGGCCAAACTGCTGGAAAGCCTCGACATCCCGGTGGTCCATGACCTGCCAGGCGTCGGTGAAAACCTCCAGGACCACCTGGAGCTGTACCTGCAATACGCCTGCACCCAGCCGGTTTCGCTGTACCCGTCGCTGCTCTGGTACAACCAGCCGGCCATCGGTGCCGAATGGCTGTTCAACGGCACCGGCATCGGCGCCAGCAACCAGTTCGAAGCCGGCGGTTTCATCCGCACCCGCCCGGACTTCGATTGGCCGAACATCCAGTATCACTTCCTGCCGGTGGCAATTAACTACAACGGTAGCAACGGCGTGAAGGAACACGGTTTCCAGGCACACATGGGCTCCATGCGTTCGCCAAGCCGTGGCCGGATCCAGGCCAAGTCCAAGGATCCGCGCCAGCACCCGAGCATCCTGTTCAACTACATGGCCACCGAGCAGGACTGGCAGGAGTTTCGCGACGGCATCCGCCTGACCCGCGAGATCATGCAGCAGCCGGCGCTCGACCCGTTCCGCGGTCGCGAAATCAGTCCGGGCATCGAGGTGCAGACTGACGAGCAGTTGGACCAGTTCATCCGCGAGCACGCCGAAACCGCTTTCCACCCGTCCTGCTCGTGCAAGATGGGCACCGACGACATGGCGGTGGTGGACGGCGAAGGCCGCGTGCATGGCATGCAAGGGCTGCGCGTGGTCGATGCCTCGATCATGCCGATCATCACCACCGGCAACCTGAATGCGCCAACGATCATGATCGCTGAGAAAATCGCCGACAAGATCCGTGGCCGCCAGCCACTGCCACGCAGCACCGCGCCGTACTACGTGGCCGGCGACGCGCCGGTGCGCGGCAAGCCGATGCGCGAAGTCGGGCCTCTGGCGCAGTAAGGCATTACACCGCTATCGCGAACAGGCTCGCTCCCACAACGGATCTGCGGCGGACACAGATCTTTGTGCCCGACAACCGTCACCTGTGGGAGCGAGCCTGCTCGCGATAGCGTCCGACCTGACATTCCAAATTCCCATCTGCCTTGATCCCTCCCCCGCCCAGGCCTAATCTAGAGCCGTCGCGTCAATGCGCCGCACCTCGCTGCACCGCCACTCCAGACAAGGAGGTTCCATGTTCGATGTCCACCCCCAGCTCAAGCAGCGGTTTGCTGCCTTGCGCACGGGCGCTGAGTTCTTTTCCCTGCGCTACGTGCGCGAGTCCGGCCAGCATCTGTCGGTGCGCAAGAACATCGCCGAACCGCCCAGCCTGGGCCGTGACGAAGGGGCGATGCTGACCGTGCGGGTCGACGGTGTCGAGGCCTATGCGGCCACCAACGACCTGTCCCAGGCCGGCCTGCAAGCGGCGCTGGAGCGGGCCGAGCAACAAGCCCGCCGGCTCAAGCCACACGCCCTGCTCGACTTGCGCGAGCAGGCGGTCTCCAGCGACCGCGCCGATTACTTCTCGCCTCACTTCGACCAGGCGTTCCCGTCCCTCAACGACTGCTATCAGTTACTGGGCGACGAATCCGCCGCGGTGCCCAAGGATGAGCGCCTGGTAAACTGGCAGGTCAGCATCGGCCTGACCCAGGTCGAGCAGATCTATCTCAATAACGCCGGCGCCGAACTGCGTCAGGCCCAACGCTTTGTTTATCCGGCCCTGGACGTCACCGCCTTCGACGGTAACGACAGCCAGACCCGCACCCTGGGCCGTGAGAACTTCGGCCAGCAAGGCGGCTTCGATGTCATCCGCCGCTGCGGCCTGATCGGTGCCGCACCAAAGATCGCCGACCAGGCCCTGCAATTGCTCCTGGCGCCGAACACCCCGCAAGGCCCCCGTGACCTGCTATTGATGCCCGATCAGATGATGCTGCAGATCCACGAGTCCATCGGTCACCCGTTGGAACTGGACCGCATCCTGGGAGACGAGCGCAATTACGCCGGCACCAGTTTCGTCACGACCGGCGACTTCGGGCATCTGCAATACGGCTCCCAGCTATTGAACGTGACCTTCGACCCGAACGTTCCCGAAGAGCTGGCCAGCTACAGCCATGACGACGACGGCACCGCCGCCAGCAAAGAATTTCTGATTCGTGAAGGGCTGTTGCTGCGCCCCCTGGGTGGTGCGCTGTCGCAATTTCGCGCTGGCCTGAGCGGAGTCGCCAACAGCCGCGCCTGTGGCTGGAATCGCCCGCCCATCGACCGCATGGCGAACCTGAACATCGAACCCGGCGACCAATCGTTGGAGCAACTGATCCAGGGCATCGAACACGGCGTGCTGATGCGCACCAACCGCTCCTGGTCCATCGACGATGCCCGCAACAAATTCCAGTTCGGTTGCGAGTGGGGCCAATTGATCGAAAACGGCGAGCTCAAGGGCGTGGTGAAAAACCCCAACTACCGAGGCATTTCCGCGCAATTCTGGAAAAGCCTGCGGGCGGTGGGCGATGCCAGTACCGCCCAGGTCCTGGGCACGCCAAATTGTGGCAAGGGCGAACCGAACCAGGTCATCCGCGTCGGCCATGCCTCGCCGGCGTGCGTGTTCAGCAATGTCGCAGTGTTTGGGGGGGATGCCTGATGAGCACCGGCAATATGAGCACCGGCAACAATCAGGCCGAGGCTTTCAAGGCGTTGGTCGACTGGCTGCGCAATGCACTGCGCGAA
>NZ_WUUD01000033.1:164464-168949 GCF_009831705.1 Pseudomonas sp. PICF6
TGCGTTTCAACCATGGCAAGGTCCGTCAGGCCGGGCAGGTGCAGCAGGCCAGCGTCAGCTTCAAACTGATCAACGACGGGCGCCACGCCGACTTGCAGATCACCTTGTCCGGCGAAGTCGAAACCGACCTGCAACGCCTGGCCGAAGGTCTGCAACAGTTGCGCGAAACCCTGCCGCTGCTGCCGCCCGATCCGTACCTGCTGCTCAACCACAATCACTGGCAGAGCCACAACGTGCAGGACCATCCACTGCCGGACACCGGCCAGGCCGTGGCCGAAATCACCCGCGCCGCCGACGGTCTGGATTTGGTCGGTTTCTATGCCGCCGGCCCCATCAGCCGGGGCTTTGCCAGTTCTTCGGGGGCGTTCGGCTGGCATCAGGCCAACAGCTTCAACTTCGATTTCAGCCTGTTCCATGAAAACGGCCAGGCGGTAAAAGCCAGCTACGCCGGGCACGAATGGAGCAGCGAAGGCTTTGCCAGGCGCTTTGAACAGGCCCGCGAGCAGTTGGCGTTTTTGGGCCGCCCCTTGCGCACCCTGCCGCCCGGTGAATACCGCGCCTACCTGGCACCAGCGGCGATGGAAGAAATCATGGGCATGCTCAGCTGGGGCGGGTTTTCGGCCCGGGCGATTGCCAGCAAGCAAAGTCCGTTGCAGAAGTTCTACGCGAACGAAGCAAGCTTGAGCCCCGACGTATGGCTCAGTGAGCAGGTCAGCGGCTCTTTGAGCCCGGCGTTTTCCGACGAAGGTTATCCGCGCGATGACTTGGGCCTGATCGTCAAAGGCATGGCCGGTGCACAGTTGATCAACTCCCGCAGCGCCGCCGAGCACGGCCTGAACGCCAACGGCGCCAGCAGCTACGAATACCCCACGGCGCTGGTGATGAACGAAGGCCAGCTCGAGCAGCAAGACATCCTCGAACACCTTGGCACCGGGCTGTACATCAGCAACCTCTGGTACCTGAACTACTCGGACCAACCGGCCGCGCGCATGACCGGCATGACCCGCTTCGCCACGTTCTGGGTCGAGAACGGCCAGATCGTCGCGCCGGTCAGCACCATGCGTTTCGACGACAGCGTCTACAGCCTGCTCGGCTCGCAACTCGAAGGCCTGACCCGGGAGCGGGAACTGCTGCTCTCGGCCAGCACCTACAGCCAGCGGGCCACGGCTTCGATGCTGTTGCCGGGGGCACTGGTCAAGCGCTTGACCTTGACGCTGTAGCCAACCAAACGCAGGACCTGTGGCGAGGGGATTTATCCCCGCTGGGTTGCGAAGCGACCCCCAAAGGGTAAATGCGTTCTGCCTGACTCACCGAGGCGACAGTTCTGGGGCTGCTTCGCAGCCCAGCGGGGATAAATCCCCTCGCCACAACAGCGGCATCTGTTCCTGATCAACACTCCGTACAAGAGGTCCCATGCCCAACCGCGCACCGCTCGACGCTGTCACCGCCCGCTGGCTTCCTTGGGTCGTGGCGATTGCCTTCTTCATGCAGTCCCTGGACGGGACCATCCTCAACACCGCCCTGCCCGCCATGGCCAGCGACCTGGCGGAAAACCCGCTGCGCATGCAGGGCGTGATCATTGCCTACATGCTCACCGTGGCGCTGCTGATCCCGGCCTCTGGCTGGATCGCCGACCGCTTCGGGACCAAGAAGATTTTCTTCGGCGCGATCCTGCTGTTCAGTTTCGGCTCGTTGCTCTGCGCCTTGTCCAATTCGTTGTCCATGCTGATCGGCGCCCGGGTGATCCAGGGCCTGGGCGGCGCGCTGATGCTGCCGGTGGGCCGGTTGGTCGTGCTGCGTGCCTACCCACGCTCGGAACTGGTGCGGATCATGGGATTCATCACCATTCCCGGCCTGCTCGGCCCACTGATCGGGCCGACCATGGGCGGCTGGATGGTGGAGTACCTGACCTGGCACTGGATCTTCATTATCAACCTGCCGGTGGGCGTGCTGGGTTGCTACGCGGTGTGGAAATTCATCCCGGACCTGCGCGGCAGCGAGCGTACCCGGTTCGATGGCCTGGGATTTTTGCTGTTTGGCGCGGCCATGGTGCTGATCACCATCGCCATGGAAGGCCTCGGTGAGCTGCACCTGCCGCACTTGCGCGTGATGTTGCTGCTGTTCGGCGGCATGGCCTGCCTGGCCGCTTATTGGCTACGGGCCGGGCACATCGAAAACCCGCTGTTCGCACCCTCGCTGTTCAAGACCCGGACCTTCGCCGTGGGGATTCTCGGCAATCTGTTCGCGCGCCTGGGCAGCGGCGCCCTGCCGTTCCTGGTGCCGTTGCTGCTGCAAGTAGCCCTGGGCTATTCACCGTCCCAGGCCGGGATGAGCATGTTACCTCTGGCCGCGGCGGCGATGGTCGCCAAGTCCGTGGCCCGGCCGTTGATCGAGCGCTTCGGCTACCGCAGCGTATTGACCGCCAATACCCTGGCCCTGGGCCTGATGCTGGCGAGCATGGGCCTGGTCAGCGAACAGACGCCGTACTGGCTGCTGCTGGCGCAACTGGCGGTGCTGGGGGCGATCAACTCGTTGCAGTTCACCGCGATGAACACCGTGACCCTGATTGACCTGGACGACGCCAGCGCCAGCAGCGGCAACAGCCTGCTGTCGGTGGTGGCGCAACTGTCCCTGAGCCTGGGCGTGGCCTGCGCTGGTGCGCTGCTCGGCGGCTTTACCGCCCAGGTCGGCAACGACGGGGTGGACACCGTGCTTGGCGCGTTCCAGTTGACGTTCCTGACGGTGGGCATCATGGCGATGCTGGCGGCGACGATTTTTTCGCAGCTGTCGAAAGAGGATGGGCGGCGGGCCAAGCGGCCGGATGAGCATATCGAGCACTGACTAAGAGGCGTCGTGGCTTGGCGCTTTTTGTGGGAGCAAGGCTTGCCCGCGATACAGGCGACTCGGTTTCCTGAAATAGCGCGCCACCTTCGTCGCGAGCAAGCTTTGCTCCCACAGTTCCAGAGCCCCACAGTTTCTGGATCCACCAGCCCCCAACACAAGCGTGGCCCTCACAGCTCGTCCAGAACTTTCGAGAAAAGTGGCACGAGGCTGCTACACTGCGCGACATTTTGTTTTGCAGGCCAGTCCCGTGACCACCATTGCCACCGCTTTTAATACTCTGCCGCTGTCCGCCGCCATGCTGGCTAACCTCGAATCCCTCGGTTATGCCCAGATGACGCCGATCCAGGCGCAGAGCTTGCCGGTGATCCTCAAGGGCATGGATCTGATCGCCCAGGCCAAGACCGGCAGCGGCAAGACCGCGGCCTTCGGCATCGGCCTGCTGAACCCGATCAACCCGCGCTTCTTCGGCTGCCAGGCACTGGTGATCTGCCCGACTCGTGAGCTGGCCGATCAGGTTGCCAAGGAAATCAGGCGCCTGGCCCGCGCCGAAGACAACATCAAGGTCCTGACCCTGTGTGGCGGCGTGTCGTTTGGCCCGCAGATCGCTTCCCTGGAGCATGGCGCCCACATCATCGTCGGCACGCCAGGGCGCATCCAGCAGCACCTGCGCAAGGGCTCGCTGGTGCTGGACGGCCTCAACACGCTGATCCTCGATGAAGCCGACCGCATGCTCGACATGGGCTTCTACGACGCCATCGAAGACATCATCCAGCAGACCCCGGAACGCCGTCAGACCTTGCTGTTCTCCGCCACCTACCCGGTGGGCATCAAGCAACTGTCGTCCAAGTTCATGCGCAACCCGCAGCAGGTCAAGGCCGAAGCCTTTCACTCCGACGCGCAGATCGAGCAGCGTTTCTATGAAATCTCCCCCGAGGAGCGCATGGACGCCGTGGTCAAGGTGCTGGCGCATTTCCGTCCGGCCTCCTGCGTGGCGTTCTGCTTCACCAAGCAGCAGGTTCAGGAAACCGTCGACCATCTGACATCCAAAGGTATCTCGGCGGTCGGCCTGCATGGCGATCTGGAACAGCGCGACCGCGATCAGGTGCTGGCGATGTTCGCCAACCGCAGCACCTCGGTGCTGGTCGCCACCGATGTGGCGGCCCGTGGCCTGGACATCGACGCACTGGACATGGTGATCAACGTCGAACTGGCCCGTGACTCGGAAATTCACATTCACCGCGTCGGCCGCACCGGGCGTGCGGGTGAAAAAGGCATCGCCATCAGCCTGGTGGCGCCGTCCGAAGCCCACCGCGCCCAAGCGATCGAACAGTTGCAGAAGTCGCCACTGAGCTGGGACCAACTCGACAACCTCAAGCCCCAGGGCGGCGGCCCGCTGCTGCCGGCCATGAGCACCCTGTGCATTGGTGCCGGGCGCAAAGACAAAGTCCGCCCCGGCGACATCCTCGGCGCCCTCACCGGCGAGGCCGGCATCCCCGGCGCCCAGGTCGGTAAGATCGCGATTTTCGACTTCCAGGCCTATGTCGCCGTGGAGCGCGCAATCGCCAAACAGGCGCTGCAACGCCTGAACGATGGCAAGATCAAGGGCCGTTCGTTGCGGGTGCGGATCCTGTAACTCCAACA
>NZ_WUUD01000033.1:168959-195010 GCF_009831705.1 Pseudomonas sp. PICF6
AATGTTGAATGTACCGGCCTCATCGCGAGCAGGCTCGCTCCCACAATGGGTTTTGTGGTGACATTTAGAGGGACACCGTTTTGCGCTCTACCGAAGTCGTGATCATTGGCGCTGGCGCCGCGGGGTTGATGTGCGCGCTGACCGCCGCAGGGCGCGGACGGCAGGTGATGTTGCTGGACCACGCCAACAAAGCCGGCAAGAAAATCCTCATGTCCGGCGGTGGGCGCTGCAATTTCACCAACATGTACAGCGAACCGGGCAATTTCCTCTCGCAGAACCCGCATTTCTGCAAGTCGGCCCTGGCGCGTTACACCCAGTGGGATTTCATCGCCCTGGTGGCCAAGCACGGCGTGCCCTATCACGAGAAAAAACTCGGCCAGTTGTTCTGTGATAACAAGTCCAGCGACATCCTCGGCCTGCTGCTGGACGAATGCGACCAGGCCGGTGTCAACCTGCACCTGGACACCTCGATCGAGCGCATCGAGAAAACCGAGAGCGGCTACCTGCTGCAAACCACCCTCGGGGCCATCACCTGCCAATCCTTGGTGATTGCCACGGGCGGGCTGTCGATCCCGACGCTGGGCGCGACCGGTTTCGGTTACCAGGTGGCCAAACAGTTCGGCCACCAACTGCTGCCCACCCGCGCCGGGCTGGTGCCGTTCACCATCACCGACCAGCTCAAGGCGTTGTGTACCGAACTTTCAGGCACTTCAGTGGATTGCCTGGTGAGCTGCAACGAGCAGAGTTTTCGCGAGAACATCCTGTTCACCCACCGCGGCCTCAGCGGCCCGGCGATCCTGCAGATTTCCTCGTTCTGGGAACCGGGTGACACGGTGCAGATCAACCTGCTGCCGGACCACGACGTGCCGAGCTGGCTGCAACAGCAACAGGCCGAACGCCCCAACAGCGAACTGAAAACCCTGCTGGGCGAATTGTTCACCAAGAAGATGGCCACCCTGCTGGCCGACACTTGGTTCGTCTCCAAACCCATGAAGCAATACACCCACGCCGAACTGGCGGACATTGCCGAGAAACTGTCGAGCTGGAATGTCGTCCCGGCCGGCACCGAAGGCTACCGCACCGCCGAAGTGACCCTGGGCGGTGTCGATACGCGGGAAGTCTCGTCCAAGACCATGGAATCACTGAAAAGCCCTGGCCTGTATTTCATTGGCGAAGTGCTGGACGTCACCGGGCATCTGGGCGGGTTCAACTTCCAATGGGCCTGGGCGTCGGGGTATGCGGCTGCGCAATACGTCTGATTGAAGGGATGCATAGAATCCAATGGGGATGATGATCCTGTGGGAGCGAGCCTGCTCGCGATGGCGGACTATCAGACAACATCAATGTTGAATGTACCGGCCTCATCGCGAGCAGGCTCGCTCCCACTGGGGTTTGCTGGAGCATCCCGGAACACTTTTTGCTGCCGGATGTGATCGCCGCCATTGCGTCGGCGTCATTACTGCCTCAATTTAGCGTCATTGCCCGTCAGGCCCGTGCACTTCATGTCATCGACCTCGTTTAGTCAGTCTCTGCGTCGCCTTTGGGCGTTGGATAAATTCAGTTATAGCGTGCGGGTGTTCATCGCCCTGACCGGCAGCATGGCGCTGTGTTGGTATCTGGATGAGATGGCGCTGTTGATCCCGCTGTTCCTGGGCATCATCGCCAGCGCCCTGGCCGAGACCGATGACAGCTGGCAGGGCCGCCTCAACGCGCTGGCCGTGACGCTGGTGTGCTTCACCATCGCAGCGCTGTCGGTGGAATTGCTGTTTCCTTATCCGGTTCTGTTCATCGTTGCCCTGGCGCTGGCGAGTTTCGCCCTGACTATGCTCGGTGCGCTGGGCGAGCGCTATGGCGCGATTGCCTCGGCCACGTTGATTCTCTCGGTCTACACCATGATCGGCGTAGACCAGCGCGGTGGCGCGGTCACCGATTTCTGGCACGAACCTTTGCTGCTGGTGGCCGGTGCGGCTTGGTACGGCCTGCTCTCGGTGCTGTGGCAGGCGCTGTTTTCCAACCAGCCGGTGCAGCAAAGCCTGGCGCGGCTGTTCCGCGAGCTGGGACGCTATCTGAAGCTCAAATCATCGCTCTTCGAGCCGATCCGTCAACTGGACGTCGAAGCCCGACGCCTGGAACTGGCCCAGCAGAACGGCCGGGTCGTCGCCGCGCTTAACGCGGCGAAGGAAATCATCCTGCACCGCGTAGGCAATGGGCGACCAGGCTCGAAGGTCAGCCGCTACCTGAAGCTGTACTTCCTCGCCCAGGATATCCACGAGCGCGCCAGCTCTTCCCACTACCCCTACAACGCACTGGCCGAGGCGTTCTTTCACAGCGACGTGCTGTTCCGCTGCCAACGCCTGCTGCGCCAGCAAGGTAAAGCCTGCCAAGCGTTGGCCGAGTCGATCCAACTGCGCCAGCCATTCGTCTATGACGCCAGCTTCGCCGAGGCCTTGAATGACCTGCACGCCTCCCTCGAACACCTGCGGATCCAGAGCAACCCGGCCTGGCGCGGATTGCTGCGTTCGCTACGGGCCTTGTCGGCGAACCTTGGCACCATGGACCGCCTGCTCAGCGACGCGAGCAACCCCGACGCCCTGGCCGACGCCACCGATAGCAGCCTGCTGGATCGCTCACCGCGCAACCTGAAGGACGTCTGGGTCCGCTTGCGCACACAGCTCACGCCCACCTCGCTGCTGTTCCGACATGCCCTGCGCCTGCCCCTGGCGCTGAGTGTGGGTTATGCCATGGTGCATCTGATCCACCCGTCCCAAGGCTACTGGATCATTCTCACCACGCTGTTCGTGTGCCAACCCAACTACGGCGCCACCCGGCGCAAGCTCGGCCAACGGATCATCGGCACCGCCATCGGCCTGACGGTGGCCTGGGCGCTGTTCGATCTGTTTCCCAACCCGCTGGTGCAATCGTCTTTCGCCATCGCCGCCGGGGTGGTGTTCTTTACCAACCGCACGACCCGCTACACCCTGGCAACCGCCGCGATCACGATCATGGTGCTGTTCTGCTTCAACCAGGTGGGCGACGGCTATGGACTGCTGCTGCCACGCCTGTTCGATACGCTGCTCGGCAGCCTGATCGCCGGCCTTGCGGTATTCCTGTTCCTGCCGGACTGGCAAGGCCGCCGGTTGAACAAGGTGCTGGCCAACACGCTGACCTGCAACAGCATTTACCTGCGCCAGATCATGCAGCAATACGCCGCGGGCAAAAGCGACGACCTGGCCTATCGCCTGGCCCGACGCAACGCCCACAACGCCGACGCCGCATTGTCCACCACCCTGGCAAACATGCTGATGGAGCCGGGGCATTTCCGTAAGGAAGCCGATGTCGGGTTCCGCTTCCTGGTGCTGTCCCACACCCTGCTCAGCTACTTGTCAGGCCTGGGCGCCCATCGGGACACCCCATTGCCTGCAGACGTGCGCGAACACCTGATCGACGGCGCAGGGGTGAAACTGGCCGCGAGCATCGACGAGATTGCCCAGGGCCTGGCGAGCAAACAACCGATAGCGGTCCAAAGCGACGAGGAAGAAGCCTTGGCCAGTGAGCTTGAGCAGATGCCCGATGAAATCGACGAGGGTCAGCGGCTGGTGCAGACGCAACTGGGGTTGATCTGCCGTCAGTTGGGGCCGCTGCGCACGTTGGCGGCGCATCTGGTCAAGGACACCAGTGAGGCTTGAGGAGTGTGGTGCTCGCACCACCGCCATCGCGAGCGGGCTCGCTCCCACAGTGGACCTCAGCCGTACAAAATTTAAGTGTCCGCTCTAGATCAACTGTGGGAGCGAGCCTGCTCGCGATAGCGCCAGTCCCGGCACCGCAAGATCACATCCCGTGCGCCTTCAATAACCGCGCATAACTACCATCGGCCTTCATCGCCGCAATCTCCCGATCGAATCCCGCGACAATCTGCTCGTGCTGCGGGTTCTTCAGGCTGACCAGGATGTGCAGGCTGTTTTCACTCAGTGGCTTGGGCATGAACTCCACAGCGTTGCGCACCTTGGCCGACTCACGAGACAAGTAATAACGGGCGACGAACTCATCTTCCAGGGTCAGCTTCACCCGACCGGCAGCGAGCATGCGCACGGCCATTGCAAAGTTATGCACAGGGACTTTCTGCAATTGCTGATCCTCATCGAACGCCTTGGAGTAGGCGTATCCGCGGACCACGGCGATGGGATAGGCATGCAGCTGCTGCAGGTTCTCGTACTGGATGGGTGCGTCCTTGCGCTTGATGAAGCGCACGCGATTGAGCAGGTACTCAGCCGAGAAACGGCCCACATGGGTACGTTCTTCGCTGTACCAGGCATTGATCAGCACGTCATAGCGCCCCTCGCCGATGCCCAGCATCGCCCGAGCCCAAGGCACCTGCTCAAAGTCACTGGCATAACCGGCCCGCGCCAGAGCGGTACTGACGATATCGGTCGCCAGGCCACCATTGACCAGCGTGGTGTCGGTAAAGGGTGGCCAGCCATCTGCCACCAGACGCAACTTTTGCGCGCAGGCGTTGTGGCTCAGCAACAGCAACCCGACCAAAGCAAGAGCTCGATGCAATCGCGGCATGCCAAACATCCTTGACGGGTTCAAAGCCCGGTTTGTTTTTAGCCGAATCTCAAGAGATGTCGTCAGACATCCGGTCCTAACATTAGCTCAGTGGAACCGCTGCGCAGCGTTGAATCGAAGATTACACAAAGAAGGCCACGCCGCGACAATTCGATGATGGCATTTTGGCCTTTGTCACAGATTTTTACAGTTGTCCAAGAAAGAGACTTCCGCAGCCAGCCCGCTTAATATCGGCATCAGGTTCTTCAGGAAATTCAAAAAATGGATATCGACTGGGTCTGCAAACATCACAGTGACCTGAGCAAGGAACAGCTGTACGCCATCCTCAAATTGCGCGCCGAAGTATTCGTCGTGGAGCAGAATTGCCCCTACCTGGACGTCGACGGCCTGGACCTGGAGGGCGACACCTGCCACCTGATGGCCTGGCAGGACAATCGTCTGGTGGCTTACCTTCGCTTGCTCGATCCGCACTCGCAAAACAGTGACGTGGTCATCGGGCGCGTGGTCATCGCCCCCCAAGCACGGGGACAGGGGCTGGGCCACAAACTGATGGAACAGGGTCTCAAGCAGGCCGAGAAGCACTGGCCCGGTACATCGATCTCACTGTCGGCACAGGCGCATCTGCAGGGGTATTACTCGCGGTATGGGTTTGGAGTGGTGGGTATCGAGTACATGGAAGACGGGATTCCACACATTGGCATGCACCGGCCTTGATGCCCTCTTCGCGAGCAGGCTCGCTCCCACAGTGGATCTGCGTGGTACATAAATCATATGCCCACTGCAGATCAATGTGGGAGCGAGCAGGCTCGCGATAACGCCTCCCCAGAAGCCGCCAATGTTCAGGGATATTCCAATACCGCTTTAATGCGCGGCAAATTCCCCTCGATCCAGCGCCGATCAATCGCCCCCCAATCACGGATCCGATAATGCCCGGCATGGTTACGGGCGCCCTCTAGCTGCTCGAATTCACACACGATATCCAGGTCCGCCAGCGCTGCCACGGTGTCCTGGGCGGTGCGTCGCGGCATGCCGGTGACTTCGGTGAGCGAGGGAATGTTGCTGGCCACGCCGCTATCAATCAGGTAAGCCACATACAAACGACGATAGAAGCTGCTTTTGGTCTTGCTGACGTCCATTCGGTCATTCCTTGGGGGGTTGCAGATCGCGCCAGGTCAGGTACACCCGCAAGTCGAATTCCAACTGGTGATACCCCGGCAGCATGTGCTCGCAGAGTTGGTAGAACGCTTTGTTGTGGTCCGACTCCTTGAAGTGGGCCAGTTCGTGCACCACGATCATTTTCAAAAACTCAGGTGCCGCGTCCTTGAACAGCGCAGCGATACGAATTTCTTTCTTGGCCTTGAGCTTGCCGCCCTGCACCCGTGAAATGGCAGTGTGCAAGCCCAGGGCGCGGTGAGTCAGGTCCAGACGATTGTCGAACAGCACCTTGTCGATAGCGGGCGCGTTACGCAGGTATTGTTGCTTGAGATCCAGCGCATAACCGTACAGGGCCTTGTCGCTCTGGACCGAATGCCGGTCGGGGTAGCGCTGCTGCAAGTAGTCGCCCAGCCGATCCTGGGCAATCAGTTGCTGCACTTGGGCTTGCAGGGCGGCGGGGTAAGCCTGAAGGTATTTGAGCGCGATCATCGGCGGCAACACAGTCACAAAAGCCGCCAGTGTAGCGAATTCAGACCTGCATCGCGCTCCAGTCAAATGGCCGGGCAAAGGCATCGGTGTCTTCGGCCATCAAGGGCCGCGCCACCAGGAACCCCTGCACATATTCGCAGCCGTGGGTCTTGAGCCACTGATATTGCTCAGGCGTCTCTACGCCCTCGGCGATCACCCGCAAACCCAATTGCTTGCACAAATCGATGACCGACGCCGCCAGTGCCGCATCCCGGGGTGAACCTGGCAGACGGGCGATCAGGTGTCGATCAAGCTTGAGGGTATCGAGCTCCAGGTCGCGCAGGTGCGCCAGCGAGCAAGGCCCGGAACCGAAATCATCCAACGCCACCCGCACCCCCAGGTTATGCAGCAGCCGCAGTTGTTTATGGGTTTCGTCGGGGTTGCGCATCAGTGCGTCTTCAGTCACCTCGACCTCAAGTTGCCGGGGTTTGAGGGCATGTCGCTCCAGGACCTGGCGCAATTCGGTCACCAGGTTGGGCAAACCGAACTGGGTGCTGCTCAGACTCACCCCCAGTACCAGATCATCAGCGAACAAGCGCTCCCAGACTTTACGCTGGGCGGCGCTGCGATGATAAATCCAGCTCCCCAGCCGACTGATCAATCGGGCCTCTTCCAGTAATGGCAGGAACAGCCCCGGCGGCACATCACCGACGCTGGGGTGCTGCCAGCGCAACAGCGCCTCGAAGCCACGGATGCGCCCGTCGCCCACCCCCACCTGGGGCTGGTAGACCATATTGAAATCGCGGTTTTCGATGGCCGAGCGCACACTTTCTTCGAGCATCAGCCGTGAACGGGCTCGACCGTTCATTTCGTGATCGTAAAAACGGTATTGCTGACGGCCAGCGCGCTTGGCCTCGTACATGGCGATGTCGGAGGCGCGCAGCAGACCGTCGAGATTGGCGCCGCAATCGGGGTACGTCGCGATGCCGATGCTGGCCCCCAGCGCTACGTCCATGCCCTCGATCTGTTGGCAGATAGACACCCGTTCGATGAGTTTCTCGGCAATCTTGGCCGCTTGCTCGGGCACCTCCAGATCCAGCAGGGCGGTGAACTCATCGCCGCCCAGACGCGCCAGAATGTCGAACGGGCGCAGGCACGCCTTCAGTTGTTCCGACACCCAGCGCAACACGCGGTCACCGGCATCATGGCCCAACGAGTCATTGACCCGTTTGAAGCCATCAAGATCCAGGTAGAGCAGCACCCAGTTGCTTTCCAGCCGCTCGCTGCGCATCAGCAGGTTTTCGGCTGTCTGATAAAACCCCCTGCGGTTGAGCAGACCGGTCAGCGGGTCAGTGACGGCCTGGTATTCGAGTTGCTGGTGCAAGTGACGCACCACCGACATGTCCTGAAGCGTTACCACCATGGCCTTCTGCTCCGCAGGCAGGGGCGCACAAGACAAGGCCACCGACACCTGCTGGCCGGGCGCGGTGCGCAGGACCGCATCGTGCAGGCGCCAGGTCTGCCCCCGGCAGTAGGCGACATGGATATCGGAGCCGATCCACTCGGGGATGTGGGGTTTTTGCAGGAAATCGAGGAGCGGCATTCCCTGCAACTGCTCGGCGGTGGCATTAAGCAGGCGGCAGGTAGACGGATTGGCGAAGCGAATACACCCGCTTTCGTCCACCACGAGGATGCCTTCGGCGGCGTTATCCAGCACCGAGGCGTTGAAAGCCCTGGCGGCTTCCAGATCCTGGCTCAAGCGCTGCAAGGCCCGGCGATTGCGCTGGTGTTCGAGCAGGGCATGAACCTTGGGCTTGAGAATCTGCGGATCGAATGGTTTGAACAGGTAATCCACGGCGCCGCTGGCGTAACCCTTGATCACCGCATCCTGGGATTGCTCGTTGGCGGTCAGGAAAATGATCGGGGTCAGCCGTGTCCGCTGGCTGCCGCGCATCAGACGCGCCACTTCAAAACCGTCCATGTCGGGCATCTGCACATCCAGCAGGACCAGGTCGATGTCATGTTCGAGTAGAAGGTTAAGGGCTTCGACACCCGAGGACGCGGTCATCACCTTCCAGTCCTGACGCTGCAACAACGCTCGCATGCTGAGCAGGTTTTCAGGGTAATCATCAACTATCAAAAGGACGGAACTGTCTTCGCCAAGCGGTGGTTGCACGCATTCCATGCTGCTTCTCTTATCGGGCGTCACGTCCGTCCTGACGTAGCAAGGCGGACAAATACTGTGATCTCACTCTAGACCGTGATTCTGAAAAGCAGTAGGTGTCATCCCGCCATCATCCAGACAAAGCCCAAAATAGCCGACTAACGGTCACCCACCTCGGGCACAAAACCTGCAATGACACCTTCGACGGACAATTGACGTCAATCATCCGCTGGGCGGTCATTAAAAAATTTCCCCCTGCGTGATTAACACGCCCAAAAGCTTGAGCTAGAGCCTCTGGCTGGGCGTTCAGCTTTTTCACTCCGTTACGTAGGATCCGACCATGATTGATCTCGCCACCTGGAACCTGAGCATCCCCGAAGGCAGCCCACCAACGACCATCGAAACCTCTCAACTGGTGCAGGGGTTCCAGAACCAATATTTCCACGCCGACTCCGGGACGGTGTTTTTCTGGGCACCGGTCACCGGCGCCAAGACTGCCAACGCGATTTACCCACGCAGCGAACTGCGGGAAACCTATAGCAACGGTACCCAGCGCAACTGGTTGTACTCAGCGGCTGATAACAAGCTGGCCGCCACGCTGACCGTCAACCAAGTCCCCAGCACTGGCAAGCTCGTCATTGGTCAGATCCACGCCAAAGACAGCACCAGCCCCATGGTGAAACTGGAGTACCAGTACAAAACCTACAGCTCCACCGGCAACATCGTCGCCAAAGTGCGCATGCGTCCCGACGACGAATCGGGCCAGGTCATCACCATCGCCACAGGCATAAAGCTCAATCAGTCCTTCTCTTACCTGATCCACCTAAGCCCCGCCGGTGTCCTGACCATCAATGGTGCGGGTTACCAGTGGAGCTCCCCCATCAGCTCCACTTGGAGCGACAAGCCGCTGTACTTCAAGGCGGGCGTGTACGTGCAGGACAACACCGGTTATCCCACCGAAGGCGGCACCGTGACGTTCAGCCTGCTGGATATCGATCACATCTAGACGCTTTGCATGGCGCCATGGCAGCAACGCAGCGCTGCCCACCCAGGCGACCCCATCAATGCGAAATCGTTCAGGGAAAATTCGAACTGCCGACTAACGGTTCACCATCCAGGCACAGATGCTGCAAAAGATCCATTCGACGGACAATTGACGTCAAACATCCGCCGGATGGTTATCCAAAAAACTCCTTCCTGCGTGATCAACACACCCCAAATGCTTGGAGTAGAGCCTCCCGCTTTGGTCCTCAGCACTTTTACGCCCGTTACGCAGGATCCGACCATGATCGATCTCAGCACTTGGAACTTGAGCATCCCCGAAGGCAGCCCCGCCATCACCATCGAAACACCGCGGCTAGCCCAGGGCTTCAAGGACGACTATTTCCACTCCGACACCGGCACGCTGTTCTTCTGGGCGCCGGTGACCGGCACCAAGACTGCAAACGCCATTTACCCGCGCAGCGAACTGCGGGAAACCTACAGCGACGGCACCCTTCGCAACTGGCTCTACTCAGCGGCAGACAACAAGCTGCGCGCCACCTTGACCGTCAACCAGGTGCCCAGCACCGGCAAGATCGTGATCGGCCAGATCCACGCCAAAGACAGCACCCGGCCCATGGTGAAACTGGAATACCAATACAAGGCCTACAGCTCCACCGGCAACATCGTCGCGAAGGTCCGACTGCGCCCCGACGACGAATCGGGCCAGGTCATCACCATCGCCACGGGCGTGCAACTTGATCGCAGGTTTTCCTACCAGATTCACCTCAGTCCGAAGGGCGCGCTGGGCATCAGCGCGGCGGGTTACAACTGGAGAACCACGGTAAGCCCGGACTGGAAGGACAAGCCGTTGTATTTCAAAGCCGGCGTCTACGTGCAGGACAACACCGGCTACACCACTGAAGGTGGAAAAGTGACGTTCAGCATGCTGGAAATTCATCACACCGTTCTATAAGCGTATTTCCCCTGGCATACCGCAGCATGGACGCTGCTCCCTGCGAACGTGACCCACATCGACGCCGATGCCATAGCGCCATCGTTCAAAAAAAAATTCGAATTGCCCGACTAACGGTCGTCGTCCTCGGGCACCAAAGCGGCAAACACCACTCTGACGGACAGTTGACGCCACCCCCCCGCCGGACGGATATGAAAATTCGATCCCCCGCGTTTCTCGGGACGCGTCATAAAGCGCTGGCTAGAGCCTCCGGCTGGATCTTGCAACATATTCATTCCGTAGAGAGGGCCCGCACATGGTCGATCTTGCAACCTGGAACTTGAGCATCCCCGAGGGAAGCCCACCCAAAACCATCGAAACCCCTCGACTGGTGGACGGTTTCAAGAACAAATACTTCAACTCTGAAGGCAGCACGGTGTATTTCTGGTCACCGGTCACCGGCACCAAGACTGAAAACGCGATCTACCCGCGCAGCGAATTGCGCGAGACCTACAAAAACGGCACCTTGCGCAACTGGCTATACCCCGACGCCGACAACAAATTGAGTGCGACCCTGGTGGTCAACCAGGTACCCAGCACCGGCAAGATCGTGATCGGTCAGATTCATGCCAAGGACAGCAGCAAACCCATGGTGAAGCTGGAATACCAGTACAAGGACGACAGCAAGACCGGCAACATCGTCGCCAAAGTGCGCATGCGCCCCGATGACGACGAGGGCCGGGTCATCACCGTCGCCTCGGGTGTAAAACTCAATCAGTCTTTCTCTTATCGACTCCATCTTGATCGTACCGGCGACCTCGGCATCACCGCGGCGGGTCGTAGCTGGTACACCACCATGAGCGCCAAATGGAAGGTCAAGCCGCTGTATTTCAAGGCTGGCGTGTATGTGCAGGACAATACGGGCTATACCAGCGAAGGCGGGAAAGTGACGTTCAGCAAGCTGGATATCGATCACAACACCTGAGATTTTCAGCTCCGAAAATCTCGTAGGAATTTACCTTTGTGGCGAGGGGATTTATCCCCGCTAGGCTGCGCAGCAGCCCCCTCCTTTCGTCAGACCAACCGCATGCGCCGGTTTTGCAGCGGCTGCGCCCCCGAGCGGGAGCAAGCTCCCTCGCCACGTGGGCGCGGTGCGTCCTACAGGTCGATTTTGGGCTCGAAAATCTCCTCTATAGTTCGAGCTCGTCTGCTGGCTTTGGTCAGCGGGGCACGGGTTTCGCAGCCCACTGACAGAACAGAGACTTTGCACCGTCAAATGAAAATTCAGGCAAACTCGCCTGCGTTCATTTTATGGCGGTTGCGCGCGGGAGACCTTCGGGTCTGCCGGGTTTGGTCTCTATCTCGGTCTGCGAACCCGCGCGCAACTGCCACCCATTTGTTTCGCAGCAAGAAGGTGGCAATTAATTTTTATTAATAGAGCCCAAACCTTATGACGACGACTCAATCACTCAGCCGCTTCACCCCGCTCACTCCAATCGCCACCACCCAACCCATCCTGTTCATCGACAGCACCGCCCCACTGACTGAACTCCACGCCTGCGCCAGCGAACGCCTGCACGCTACCCTTGATTACCTGACGCTCATGGCCTGCGCCACCCTGCGCGATTCGGCCGCCAGCGACCTCAATACCCTCACCAATGTCGCCCGGATCCTGGTTCAGGATGTCACCGATGTGTTCGGCGTCATTGAACAACGCGGCCTCGAAGACCAATAAAGCCCTCCCGGCGGGAGATGATCCCCTGTGGGAGCGAGCTTGCTCGCGATAGCGCTGGGTCAGCGACAGAGATGTTGGCTGACACGGCGCTATCAAGATCTGTGTGTATATCCGTTGCTGCGGTAACGGCCACTTAGGGTTCCGCTCTTACAGCGGGTCACTTTCGAAAATCCGGAAGCCGGCCCAGGCGAAAGTAACCAAAGCGCTCCTGCCCCACCACTCGGCACCTCGCCTAGGCTCGGTGTGCCCTCACTCCGGCATTGCTCCGTGGGCCCGCCGCGAAGGGCATGCCGAGCCTAGGCGAGGCACCGAGTGGTGGGGCAAGACCTTTTGGTTACTTTTGGGGCGTTTGCCAAAAGTGACCCGCCGTAAGGGCGGAACCATAAGCAGCCGTTACCCAAAAAACGGATATACACACAAATCCCACACATAAAAAAACCCGCATCACTGCGGGTTTTCTCACAACCACAACGCTGAAGCCTTAGTTAACCTTAGCGTTCAACTCACCCTTCAAATACCGCTGATACATCGCTTCCAACGAGATCGGCTTGATCTTCGAAGCATTACCCGCAGTACCGAAAGCTTCGTAACGCGCAATACACACATCACGCATCGCCGTCACGGTCGCACCGAAGAACTTACGCGGATCAAATTCGCTCGGATTGGTCGCCATCAAACGACGCATGGCACCGGTAGAGGCCAGGCGCAGGTCGGTGTCGATGTTGACCTTGCGCACGCCGTACTTGATACCTTCGACGATTTCTTCAACCGGCACGCCGTAGGTTTCTTTGATGTCGCCGCCGTACTGGTTGATGATCGCCAGCCACTCTTGCGGAACCGAGGAAGAACCGTGCATCACCAGGTGAGTGTTGGGAATGCGTTTGTGGATTTCCTTGATGCGGTCAATGGCCAGCACGTCGCCGGTAGGCGGCTTGGTGAACTTGTAGGCGCCGTGGCTGGTGCCGATGGCGATGGCCAGGGCGTCGACCTGGGTCTTCTTGACGAAGTCCGCGGCTTCTTCCGGGTCGGTCAGCATCTGGCTGTGGTCCAGCACG
The DNA here is from genome assembly GCF_009831705.1 of Pseudomonas sp. PICF6. Lineage (NCBI taxonomy): Bacteria > Pseudomonadati > Pseudomonadota > Gammaproteobacteria > Pseudomonadales > Pseudomonadaceae > Pseudomonas > Pseudomonas sp. PICF6. The sequence goes on from NZ_WUUD01000033.1 coordinate 182,039, forward strand.
CCCTCGGCGCCGATGCCGTCTTCTTCACCGGCCATGCCGGTTTCCAGCGAGCCCAGGCAACCCAGTTCGCCTTCCACCGAGACGCCGCAGGCATGGGCCATGGCGACGGTCTGCTGGGTGACGCGAACGTTGTATTCGTAGTCGGTCGGGGTCTTGCCGTCTTCACCCAGGGAGCCGTCCATCATGACCGAGCTGAAGCCCAGTTGGATGGAGCGCTGGCAGACGTCAGGGCTGGTGCCGTGGTCCTGGTGCATGCACACAGGGATGTGCGGGAATTCTTCGATGGCAGCCAGGATCAGGTGACGCAGGAATGGCGCGCCGGCGTATTTGCGGGCGCCGGCCGAAGCCTGGACGATCACCGGGGAGTCAGTCTTGTCAGCGGCTTCCATGATGGCGCGCATCTGCTCAAGGTTGTTGACGTTAAAGGCTGGGACGCCGTAGCCGAACTCGGCTGCGTGGTCCAGCATCTGACGCATGCTGATAAGTGCCATTAGTGTGTCTCTCCCGGTCGAGGGTCGTTAATCGTGCCAGCCTGCCGGAGCGGCGGCGGCTATTCAAGTCATTGCAGGTCGGGGGTGGGTCCGGCCTGTGTGTTCGGTGAAACAAAATCTCGAAACTATAAGAGGCCCCTGTGGGAGCGAGCCTGCTCGCGATGAGGGCCCGACAGTCAACATCACTGATGCCTGATACATCGCTATCGCGAGCAGGCTCGCTCCCACATTGGATCTCTATTGAATCAGTCAGCCTTGCAGCCCCGGCCAATCAAGTCATTGGTGGCGACCCAGTAAACCAGGCCTTCCTCACCTTTGACGTGAAACGCCAGCATGTCGTCGCTGTACAGCGTACCCGATGCGCCCGGCTCTTCCTTCAGGTGATAGACCTGCTCGGCACCGCCGAGGCGAACGTCGACTTCCTTGCGGGTGTCATCGGTATAGCGCCACAGCACCTTGGCCTGACTGTCACAGGTCCAGGTTGTCCAGCCCTCTACGACAGGCTCGGACGAACGAAACCGATCCAGCTGCGCACAACCGGCCAGCATTGCCAGCGCCACAACGGCGATAAAGCCTTTCATCCGTGTTCCTCGACTGACGACCCGTGCCGCCAGCCATGAGTTAAAGAGTCTGACCCGTCAAGGACAACCATGTTCCTTGGCCGGGTTTTGCGTCTCATATTTATCCAGGCCATCCGGCCCCGAACGCTTGTTCAGCACCGGATTGGTCTCGGCCTGCCAGTCGGCCTGGTAACAGCCGCCTTCAGGCGTTGGCGTCCCGGTTTCCGGAGCCGTGGCCTTTGGGCTGCTCGAACAGGCCACTAACAGCGTCGTCGTCAACAGCAACGTGAACGTCTTGACCATCACAACACTCCTTTGCCTGGTCAACGAAACCTCAGGCCTTGGCCCGGCTTTCCAGGACTTCCACGGCTGGCAGTACTTTGCCTTCGACGAATTCGAGGAACGCACCGCCGCCGGTAGAAATGTAGGAGATCTGCTCGGCCACGCCATATTTATCGATCGCCGCCAGGGTGTCGCCGCCGCCAGCGATGGAGAAAGCGTCACTCTCGGCGATGGCCTGGGCCAGCACTTTGGTGCCGTTGCCAAACTGGTCGAACTCGAACACGCCGACCGGACCGTTCCACAGGATAGTCTTGGAAGATTTCAACAGTTCGGCGAAATTGGCTGCGGTTTGCGGGCCAATGTCGAGGATCATGTCGTCTTCGGCCACGTCAGCGATCAGCTTGACGGTGGCGGTGGCGCCTTCGGCAAATTCCTTGGCAACCACCACGTCCACCGGCAACGGCACGCTGACCTTGGCGGCGATTTCCCGGGCGGTGTCCAGCAGGTCCGGCTCGTACAGGGATTTGCCGACCGGGTGACCGGCCGCAGCAAGGAAGGTGTTGGCAATGCCGCCGCCGACGATCAACTGGTTGCACACCTGGCTCAGGCTGTTAAGCACGTCGAGCTTGGTGGAGACCTTGGAGCCGGCAACAATGGCAGCCATCGGCTGGGCCGGGGAGCCCAGGGCCTTGCCCAGTGCGTCCAGTTCGGCGGCCAGCAGCGGGCCAGCAGCGGCCACTTTGGCGAACTTCGCCACGCCGTGGGTCGAACTCTCGGCGCGGTGGGCGGTGCCGAACGCGTCCATCACAAACACGTCGCACAGGGCTGCATACTGCTTGGCCAGTTCGTCAGCGTTCTTTTTCTCGCCTTTATTGAAGCGCACGTTTTCGAACAGCACGACATCGCCGGCCTTCACGTCCACACCGCCCAGGTAGTCAGCCACCAGCGGTACGTCGCGGCCCAAGGCTTTGCTCAGGTAATCGGCGACCGGCTTGAGGCTGTTTTCCGCCGAGAACTCGCCTTCGGTCGGACGGCCCAGGTGGGAGCAGACCATCACGGCCGCGCCTTTTTCCAGGGCCAGCTTGATGGTCGGCAGCGAAGCCAGGATACGCGCGTCGCTGGTGACAACACCGTCCTTGACGGGGACGTTGAGATCTTCGCGGATCAGTACGCGCTTACCTTGCAGATCGAGGTCGGACATCTTCAACACGGTCATGGGTCGCAATTCCTGGGTAACTGTTTAGAGAGCAGGTTTTTTAGAAGCGGTTTGCAGGTAATGCTCGGCAACGTCCAGCATTCGGTTGGCAAACCCCCATTCGTTGTCGAACCAAGCCAGGATGTTCACAAGCCGTGGCCCGGAAACCCGGGTCTGGCTGGCATCGACGATGGCCGAATGTGGGTCATGGTTAAAATCACAGCTGGCATGGGGCAACTCGGTGTAAGCCAGAAGGCCTTTGAGCGGACCGCTGGTGGCGGCTTCGCGCAAGATCCGGTTGACCTCGGTGGCGTCGGTATCGCTCACGGTCTGCATCGTAATGTCGAGGCAGGACACGTTGACCGTCGGCACCCGCACGGCTTTGGCCTGAATTCGCCCCGCAAGTTCCGGCAGCAGCCGTTCAATGCCGCGCGCCAGACCAGTGGACACCGGAATCACCGACTGGAACGCCGAACGGGTCCGCCGCAAGTCTTCATGGTGATAGGCGTCGATCACAGGTTGATCGTTCATCGCCGAGTGAATGGTGGTGATCGACACGTATTCCAGGCCAATGGCCTGGTCCAGCAGGCGCAACAGCGGCACGCCGCAGTTGGTGGTGCAGGACGCGTTGGACACCAACAGCTCGTCGCCGCTCAGGCAATCCTGGTTCACGCCGTAGACAATGGTCGCGTCGACATCCGCTTCGCTGGCCATCGGCTGGGAGAACAACACCCGCGGAGCGCCGGCCGCGATGAAACGCTGGCCATCTTCACGGGTGTTGTAGGCGCCCGAGCATTCAAGCACCAGGTCGACACCCAAGGATGCCCAATCGATACCTTCGGGGGTGGCACTGCGCAGGACTTTCACGCAATCGCCATTAATGTGCAGACAATCGCCCTCGACCCGCACCTCGCCCGGAAACCGGCCGTGAGTGGAGTCAAAGCGTGTCAGGTATTCGATACTGGCCATGTCGGCCAGATCGTTGATCGCCACAATCTCGAACCCGGCCTTGGCCCCTCGCTCGAACAACGCACGCAAGACGCAACGACCAATCCGGCCGTAGCCGTTGAGTGCAACTTTGTAGGGACGCGGTTGGGGCATGGGGTTCTCTGACTTGGGTGAATCCATCAGGGCAGCGTTGCCTGAGCCATCGCCATCGCGAGCAAGCTCGCTCCCACAGGGTCGGTGGAGATCCTTGTGGGAGCGAGCTTGCTCGCGATGGCGTCAGCCCGGACGACGCGACTTCGGATCAGTCTTCCAACAGCTCTTCAGCCTGCCCCAGGATGTTTTCCAGGGTAAAGCCGAACTCCTCGAACAACGCCGGCGCGGGCGCCGATTCGCCGTAGGTGGTCATGCCGATCACGCGACCTTCCAGGCCGACGTACTTGTACCAATAATCGGCGTGAGCGGCTTCGATGGCGATCCGGGCGCTGACTTGCAACGGCAATACCGCTTGCTTATAGCCGGCGTCCTGGGCATCGAACACGCTGGTGCACGGCATGGACACCACACGTACGTTGCGGCCCTGCGCGGTCAGTTTGTCGTAGGCCTGGACGGCCAGGCCGACTTCGGAGCCGGTGGCGATCAGGATCAGTTCAGGCTCGCCAATGCAGTCCTTGAGCACGTAGCCGCCGCGGGTGATGTCGCCGATCTGGTCGGCATCGCGGTTCTGGTGCTGCAGGTTCTGGCGGGAGAAGATCAGCGCCGATGGACCGTCGTTACGCTCGATGGCGTATTTCCAGGCCACTGCCGATTCCACGGCGTCACATGGGCGCCAGGTGTCCAGGTTCGGCGTGCAGCGCAGGCTTGCCAGTTGCTCGATCGGCTGGTGAGTCGGGCCGTCTTCGCCCAGGCCGATGGAGTCGTGGGTGAACACATAAAGCACGCGCTTCTTCATCAGGGCCGACATGCGCACTGCGTTGCGGGCGTATTCCATGAACATCAGGAAGGTAGCGCCGTAAGGCACCAGGCCGCCGTGCAGAGCCACACCGTTCATGATCGCGCTCATGCCGAACTCACGAACACCGTAGTACATGTAGTTGCCGCTGGCATCTTCGGCGCTGACGCCTTTGCAGCCCTTCCACAAGGTCAGGTTGGAACCGGCCAGGTCGGCCGAACCGCCGAGCAGCTCCGGCAGCAGCGGGCCAAAAGCGTTGAGGGTGTTCTGGCTGGCCTTGCGGCTGGCAATGGTTTCGCCTTTTGCGGCGACTTCCGCGATGTAAGCCGAGGCTTTTTCAGCGAAATCGGCAGGCAGCTCGCCGCTGAGGCGACGCACCAGTTCATTGGCCAGCTCAGGGAATTGCGCGGAGTAGGCGGCAAAGCGCTGGTCCCACTCGGCTTCGGCGGCACGGCCTTTTTCCTTGGCGTCCCACTCGGCATAAATGTCGGCCGGGATTTCGAACGGACCGTGTTCCCACTTCAACGCAGCGCGGGTCAGGGCGATTTCCTCGGCACCCAGTGGCGCGCCGTGGCAGTCTTCCTTGCCTTGTTTGTTGGGCGAACCGAAACCAATGGTGGTCTTGCAGCAGATCAGGGTCGGCTGGGCGCTCTTGCGCGCCGTCTCGATGGCGGTCTTGATTTCTTCCGGGTCGTGGCCGTCGACATTGCGGATGACCAGCCAGTTGTAGGCTTCGAAACGCTTGGGGGTGTCGTCGGTGAACCAGCCTTCGACTTCGCCGTCGATGGAAATGCCGTTGTCATCGTAGAAAGCGATCAGCTTGTTCAGGCCCAAGGTGCCGGCCAGGGAGGCGACTTCGTGGGAAATGCCTTCCATCATGCAGCCATCACCCAGGAACACGTAGGTGTGGTGATCGACAACGTTGTGGCCTGGGCGATTGAACTGCGCCGCCAGGACTTTTTCCGCCAGGGCAAAGCCCACGGCGTTGGCCAGGCCCTGGCCCAGTGGACCGGTGGTGGTTTCCACGCCTGGGGTGTAGCCATATTCCGGGTGGCCCGGAGTGCGGCTGTGCAACTGGCGGAAATTCTTCAGGTCATCGATCGACAGGTCATAACCGGTCAGGTGCAGCAACGAATAGATCAACATCGAGCCGTGGCCGTTGGACATCACGAAGCGGTCACGGTCGGCAAACGACGGGTTGCTCGGGCTGTGCTTGAGGTAGTCGCGCCAAAGCACCTCGGCGATATCCGCCATACCCATAGGGGCACCGGGATGGCCGCTGTTGGCTTTTTGCACGGCATCCATGCTGAGTGCACGGATGGCATTGGCACGCTCACGACGGCTGGGCATCGCTGATCTCCTGGGTTTTGAATTGTGAAACTGAAAAAAGGCGAGCATTTTCCCTCACCCACCCGCCCCGGGGCAATGACAGATAGTCATCCAGAGGCTTTTTTCCGGTGGATAAAGTCGCATTCGCCAGGTGAAACCTTTCCGCTGAAGGTTTGTAGAGTCAAGCACGCCTTGGGAAGTGCCATTTATCGAGCAATATCAAAACTTTTTGATATTGACCTTGCGGTGATCCATACCCCTCACTAGACTGCCGCCCTATGAATTTACGCGTGCCTTCCATTCGCCATGACGATTGCGATGAGCTGGCGGCCCTTTGCAAGGCCGGCGGCGATCCGCTGCGGCTCAATGTATTGCGCGCCTTGGCCAACGATTCGTTCGGCGTGCTGGAACTGGCGCAGATCTTCGGCATCGGTCAATCCGGCATGAGCCACCACCTCAAGGTCCTGGCCCAGGCGGACCTGGTGGCGACCCGTCGTGAAGGCAATGCGATTTTTTACCGCCGCGCCCTGCCCCATACCGATCTGCTGGGCGGCAAGCTGCATGCCGCGTTGCTCGAAGAGGTGGATGAACTGGACCTGCCGACAGACGTGCAGGCCCGCATCGCCCAGGTACACGGGCAGCGAGCCGCTGCCAGCCAGGATTTTTTTGCCCGGGTGGCCGAGAAGTTTCGCGCCCAGCAGGACCTGATTGCCGGGTTGCCGCAATACCGTGAAAGCGTCGTGGCGCTGCTCGACAAACTGGGCTTCGAGCCCACCGCCACGGCCATTGAAGTCGGCCCTGGCGACGGCGCGTTTCTGCCGGAGCTGGCGCGGCGTTTCAGCCAAGTGACCGCGCTGGACAACAGCCCGGCCATGCTCGAGCTGGCACGCCAGGTGTGCGAACGTGAAACACTGGCTAATGTCAGCCTGCAACTGGCCGATGCCTTGAATGGTGTGAGCCTGCAGGCCGATTGTGTTGTATTGAACATGGTGCTTCACCATTTCGCCGCGCCGGCCGATGCGCTCAAGCACATGGCCGACTTGCTGCAACCGGGCGGTAGCCTGTTAGTGACAGAGTTATGCAGCCACAACCAGAGTTGGGCCAAGGAGGCCTGCGGTGATCTCTGGCTGGGGTTTGAACAGGACGATCTGGCCCGTTGGGCCACCGCTGCGGGCCTCGTGCCCGGGGAAAGCCTCTATGTGGGCTTACGTAATGGTTTCCAGATCCAGGTCCGCCATTTTCAGCGACCGGCTGGCGACACTCACCATCGGTAACTTGTAGGAAAACATCGAGATGAGCGAATACTCCCTTTTCACCTCCGAGTCCGTGTCTGAAGGGCATCCGGACAAAATCGCCGACCAGATTTCTGATGCGGTGCTGGACGCCATCATTGCTGAAGACAAGTTCGCCCGCGTGGCGTGCGAAACTCTGGTGAAAACGGGCGTGGCGATCATCGCTGGCGAAGTCACCACTTCAGCCTGGGTCGACCTGGAACAGATCGTCCGTGACGTCATCCTGGGCATTGGCTACAACAGCTCCGACGTCGGCTTCGATGGCGCGACCTGCGGCGTGATGAACATCATCGGCAAGCAGTCCCCCGACATCAACCAGGGTGTTGACCGCGCCAAGCCTGAAGACCAGGGTGCCGGCGACCAGGGCCTGATGTTCGGCTACGCCAGCAACGAGACCGATGTGCTGATGCCAGCACCGATCACCTTCTCGCACCAGTTGGTTCAACGCCAGGCTGAAGCCCGTAAATCCGGCCTGCTGCCTTGGCTGCGCCCGGATGCCAAGTCCCAGGTGACCTGCCGTTACGAAGGCGGCAAGGTTGTCGGTATCGATGCTGTCGTACTGTCGACCCAGCACAACCCTGAAGTGTCCTATAAAGACCTGCGTGAAGGCGTGATGGAGCTGATCGTCAAGCACGTACTGCCTGCCGAGCTGCTGTCCAAGGACACCCAGTTCCACATCAACCCGACCGGCCAGTTCATCATCGGTGGCCCGGTAGGCGACTGTGGCCTGACCGGCCGCAAGATCATCGTCGACAGCTACGGCGGCATGGCCCGTCACGGCGGTGGCGCGTTCTCCGGCAAGGATCCATCGAAGGTCGACCGTTCGGCAGCCTATGCCGGTCGTTATGTGGCCAAGAACATCGTGGCCGCCGGCCTGGCCGAGCGCTGCGAGATCCAGGTTTCCTATGCCATCGGCGTTGCTCAGCCTACCTCGATCTCGCTGAACACCTTCGGCACCGGCAAGATCGGCGATGACAAGATCATCAAGCTGGTTCGTGAAGTGTTCGACCTGCGTCCGTACGCCATCACCACCATGCTCGACCTGCTGCACCCGATGTACCAGGACACCGCCGCCTACGGCCACTTCGGCCGCACGCCGCAAACCAAGACGGTCGGTGACGACACCTTCACCACCTTCACCTGGGAAAAAACCGACCGCGCCGACGCCCTGCGCGCCGCTGCCGGCCTGTAAAAACTGCGGGTACGAAAAGCCCCTGGCGACTGGGTCGTCAGGGGCTTTTTCATACCTTGAAGATCACCCTGGCGAGGGAGCTTCATTGGAGCTACGCCCCGCGCCATCAGCAAAACGGTGTAGCACTGGCAAGCAGCCCAGCGACGATCAGGCCAGCATTAACGATTATCCGAACATCCGATGGGTGTTCAATGACGCCACTTCGAAACGCTGGACATTCCGCTACAGCAACACCAATCAGCGCGGCGCGAGGTTGAGGTCAGTGGAGGACTGGTGACTAAGGACCGGAAATCAGCAGCACTAGGCGGATTGTTCGGGGGTCATGTACAGTACGGCTATATGAAGCCACCACCTATAAATGTTTGGTCGACAATTGCAGAACAGGTTGCATGTGAACTCAAGCAAATAATTGAAGAGTATTGCAACGTCATTGAGCCTACCAACTTGAAGATAATTTCTTGAATATTGTATTTCGGACTGACGCCTCTCTGCAAATAGGCACCGGCCATGTCATGCGCTGCTTGACTTTGGCCGATGCGCTGAGCACACGGGGAGCAGAGTGTCATTTCATCTGTCGCGAACATCCCGGCCACTTGATCGAGTTTATCCGCAGTAAGGGCTATGGTGTATCTGTATTACCAGTTTCTGCATTCGAGCCTGAGCGTGCGCCTGCATCTGTCGAGCCACAGCTCGCACATGCTGATTGGCTTGGTGTCCGTTGGCAACAGGATGCTGACGAGTGTGCCGCCATATTGACAAAGAAGCAGACGGATTGGTTGATCGTCGACCACTACGCACTCGACAGCCGATGGGAGTCAGCTCTAAAAAACAATTATTCTAAGCTCATGGTGATCGATGATCTTGCCGACAGGTCGCATGTCTGTCACTTACTGCTAGATCAGACTTATAGTCGTGCACCTGCTGATTACTTACCGTGGGTGCCTGAGGACTGCATTTTACTATGTGGCTCTCGTTATGCCTTGCTACGGCCAGAGTTTGCACAAATCCGCTCATACAGTTTGCAACGTCGTGCTAATTCGCACCTGCGGCAGCTACTGATTACCATGGGAGGGGTCGACAGGCACAATGCAACTGGCAAGGTGCTGGAGAAGCTGAAATCATGCGAGCTGCCAGCAGATTGCCGCATCGTTGTAGTGATGGGAGCAACAGCTCCTTGGTTGAGCGATGTGCAACGGTGTGCCGAGCAGCTACCTTGGACCGTAGAGATCAAGGTTGATGTCCGCGATATGGCGCAGCTAATGGCCGACAGCGATTTTGCCATCGGGGCTGCGGGGGCGACATCCTGGGAGCGCTGCTGCCTCGGACTGCCCACTATCATGCTAGTATTAGCCGACAATCAGAGAACCATAGCTCAGGCCCTGGATGCCGTAGGCGCTGCGTTTCTAAGTGATTTATTAACTCTTGATGTTCGCCCGCTGATAACTATGCAACAAATTGAGCCTGCCACGCTTTCCGCAATGAGCGCCTCGGCCGCCTCAATCACAGATGGCTTGGGAGTGTTGCAGGTAGTAGACATTTTAATTTGCAAGATTTGAAAGTGCTGATTTCTTGAGAGTAATATGCATGAGCACACGCAAAAATTGGTTTCAAGGCGATGATACAAGCCAGCTTTACCACACTATTTTGTCCTCCAGGTGAAGATAATGTCACTTCGTTTACTGGTTGAATCTGACCTGGCGATGGTTCGAGCATGGCGTAACGCGCCAGAAGTACGTAAAAGCATGTACTCCACCCACGAAATAAGTGAAACGGAGCACCGTGCCTGGTTTGAACGGATTAGAAATGACTCAAGCTCACGCTGGTACGTACATCACTCATGTGATGGTATAGCCGATGGCGTGGTGTACTTCACACAATATGACGTAAAGAGAAGAAGCGCTTTTTGGGGATTTTACGCCGCTCCGGACGCAGCAGCCGGTACAGGTACGAAATTAGGCTTTGATGCGCTCAATGAAGCATTCAACACTTTAGGCCTTCACAAACTAAATGCCGAAGTACTAATCACAAACAAGAAAAGTCTTGCACTTCATACGAAGATTGGATTTGTACATGAAGGCATCTTTCGAGATTCTCACTTCGATGGCAATTGCTACATAGATGTCGTTCGACTTGGCATACTCGCCTCTGAGTGGCGCGCCCACAAAATTGAAATTCAACGGCGCATGGATAGTTTTAAACCATCAACATCCAACCAGACAAAAGCAACGAGCACTGACTGCTACATTGTTGCCAGCGCTAAACCTTGGCACAAGGTAAATTTTGAGATACTCAAATCTGAAAGTCCAGCAAAATGGATCTGGGTATCAACCGCAGAAGAGCTGGCTGAAGCGACCACTTTAGATACACCGCGTTATATTTTCTTTCTGCATTGGAACTGGCTGGTACCCGACGAAATCTGGTCACGATTTGAGTGCGTATGCTTTCATATGACAGATGTACCATATGGTCGCGGTGGCAGCCCTTTGCAAAATCTAATTGCCAACGGTCATAAAGAAACAAAACTGACGGCCCTTCGCATGATCGAGACCATGGATGCTGGCCCGGTTTATATAAAGCAGCCCCTCTCTCTGGCTGGACGCGCCGAAGAAATTTACAAGCGTGCAGGCGATCTCAGCTTTGAAATTATACGCTGGATGACTCAAGCGGCACCGGCACCAACGCCGCAAGAAGGGGAAGTGACCATTTTCAAACGTCGAAAGCCGGCGCAAAGTGAACTTCCTCAGAAAGGTACTTTAGAAAAACTTTACGACCACATTCGAATGCTTGATGCCCCTACCTATCCCTTGGGCTTTGTCCAGCATGGAGAGTTTGTCCTTGAGTTTTATCATGCTCGGCTCGATGGTGACCAGCTAAAGGCTCAAGTCACTATTCATAAGCGCACCTCTACAGATCAGGAGTCACTATGAGTTTTGTTATCGATGGCCGGAAAATCGGCCACAACGAACCGCCCTATATAATTGCTGAGCTTTCGGCCAACCATAATGGAAACTTGGAGCGAGCGCTGGAGACTATTGATGCTGCTCAACGTTGTGGTGCGCACGCTATAAAGCTTCAAACTTACTCAGCCGACACCATGACTATCGACTGCGATCGTCCGGAGTTCATGATCAAAGGTGGTTTGTGGGACGGTTACAAACTCCACGATCTCTATAAATGGGCACAAACACCTTTTGAGTGGCACCCCGTTATTTTCGAGCACGCCCGCAAGCGTGGAATCACTATATTTTCTACTCCCTTTGATGAGTCCGCTGTTGACCTCCTGGAAAGTTTGAACGCGCCAGCATACAAGATCGCATCCTTTGAAGTAACAGATCTTCCACTGATACGTTACGTAGCCGCTACAGGAAAACCCATTATCATGTCAACTGGCATGGCCAATGAAAGAGAGATTGAAGAGGCTGTTGAAGCTGCCAGAAGCGCAGGGGCGAGAGATCTCGTTCTGCTGCACTGCATCAGCAGTTATCCAGCCCCCATGAACCAAGCTAACTTGCGTCAAATGGCAGAATTGGAACGTCGGTTCGAGACCATACCAGGCCTATCCGATCACACCATGGGCACCACAGCATCCGTAGCGGCTGTAGCATTGGGAGCCTGCCTTATTGAAAAGCACTTCACATTGAGCCGAGCAGACAAAGGACCTGACAGTGAATTCTCGCTAGAACCGGAAGAACTAAAACGGTTGTGTAGCGATGCTTACGACGCGTGGTCGGCGTTGGGAAAAACGGGTTACCAGCGCCAACAAGCTGAAGAAGGTAACAAAATTTTCCGACGCTCAGTTTATTTTGTTAATGACGTTGCTGCAGGGGCACCTGTCTCTGCTAGCGATATTCGCCGTATCCGCCCCGGCTTGGGCTTGGCTCCAAAATATTTTGACGACATCGTTGGCAAGAAACTCAAAGTTGCCGTTTCCCGGGGCACCCCAACGTCATGGGATTTGTTCGATGAATAAACGCATCCTCGTAGTGGCTGCACACACAGACGATGAAGCCCTGGGGTGTGGCGGAACCATTGCTCGACATGTCGCGGAAGGTGATACGGTTCATGCTGTTTTCTTAGCGGATGGGGTGAGTTCACGTTCGGATTTAGGTACTGATGAACTTAAAACTCGTGAAGCTGCAGCAGAAATCGCTCACGCTCGACTGGGGATTTCCGGTGTTACTTATCTGGGACTGCCTGATAACAGGCTCGACAGCATGGGACTGCTCGATATCGTACAGCCATTAGAATGCGTTATTAGGGACGTTGCGCCAGAGATTGTTTATACCCATCACTCTGGCGATCTAAATATCGACCATCGCATAACACACCAAGCAGTAATGACCGCCTGCCGACCCATGCCAGGTAGTAGTGTCCGAGAAATTTATACATTCGAGGTAATGTCCAGCACCGAGTGGGCAAGCCCGGACAACACTCCTTTCTTACCCTCTTGCTTTGTCGATATTAGTGATTACTTGGCAACAAAGTTAGAGGCGCTGGAAGCCTATGAACTGGAGATGCGTGCTGCACCTCACTCACGCAGTATGGAACACCTTGAATACCTTGCTCGTCACCGCGGACAGTCAATGGGTGTGGCGGCCGCGGAGGCGTTCATGGTCATGAGACTACTTAAATAACTTGCGGAATCAAAGGTTCATTTAATTAATCTGCGTTCTTTAAGCTGTCGACGGGGGCGATTCAAGCGAGATCCAGGTTTCTTACGCCATCGGCGTTGCC
>NZ_WUUD01000033.1:195020-203136 GCF_009831705.1 Pseudomonas sp. PICF6
CAAGATCATCAAGCTGGTTCGTGAAATGTTCGACCTGCGTCCGTACGCCATCACCACAAGGTAGCATCGAACTCAGGACCGTCGCGCCACCAGCAAGAACGAAGCCGCACTGGCCAGCAGCCCCGCACACAGGCGATTGAACAGACGTTTGCCGCTCGGCCGGGCAAACAGCCGCCGCGCATAAATCCCCATGTAGCAATACAACCCGATGGCAATGCACTCCAGCGCCAGGAACAGGCCGCCCAGCACGGCGAACTGCTGGGTGACAGTGCTGGCGCGGTCGACGAACTGCGGCAGGAAGGCGGTGAACAACAGGATCGCCTTCGGGTTGCCGATCGCCACCAGAAACTCCTGGCGTGCCAGGCGGGTCACGCTCATCGAAGTGACCGCCGTTTCAGCTCCGGCTTCTGGCTGCGCCCGCCACAATTGCACGGCAAGGTAGAACAGATAAGCGGCCCCCACGAACTTGATCCCCAGGAACAACAGTTCCGAGGTATGCAGCACAGCGGTCAATCCCACCGCTGCCAGGGCAATCATGAGTGCAAACGCCAGCAACCGGCCAATGCCACCGCTGCACGCCCGGACGAAGCCATAACGCGAGGCGTTGCTGATGGACAGCAGGTTATTCGGCCCCGGCGCCATGTTCAGCGCGAAGCAGGCCGGGATGAAAACAGCGAGGGTCGTCAGGTCCATAGGATGCACGCCTGGCAGAGCAGATCGAGCCCCCATTCTGCACTCGCCCCTGATGGGTTCAAGGCACAGTTGCGCAACCAAATCACCCTGCACTGTACCGCCACGACTTCGCTATCGCCCCCTGCAAAATCCGGTAACGCTCCCAGCCTCGCACCTTCTGTGACAGTGACTAGCCTTCAAGCACACCACCAAGCAAGGATGCTTCGATGCTGCCGTTATCACGCCTATTGGCCTGTCTTATATTCATCTGCTCCCCTGTCATCGCCGCGTCTTGTCCCGACTGGCCCCTCGGACGCGCCCAGGCGGAAATCACCGCCCTGCAACAGCGAATCGATTCGTGGGATGACAGCTATCACCGTCTCGGCCGATCACTGGTAGCCGATGAGCTCTACGATCAATCCCGCATCCAGCTGGGCCATTGGCGCGACTGCTTTGACCTTGCGGCACCCAGTTTCCCCCTGCGTACGGCGGGCGGGAAAGTGCCACACCCGGTTGCACACACCGGCCTGGACAAACTCAAGGATGCCGCCGCGGTCAAGGCGTGGCTACAAGGCCGAGAAGACCTCTGGGTCCAACCGAAAGTCGATGGCGTGGCCGTGACTCTGATCTATCGCGGGGGGCGCCTGCATCAGGCGATCAGCCGCGGTGATGGTGTCCAGGGGCAAGACTGGACCTGGGCTGCGCACAAAATCAACGCCATCCCGCAACGGCTGAATCAGCCATTGGACCTGGTCGTTCAGGGTGAGCTGTACTGGCGGCTGATTGCCCATGTCCAGGCCAGCAACGGCAGTCTCAACGCCCGGGCGACCGTGGCGGGGCTGATGGCGCGCACGAATTTGACCGCGCAAGAAGGGGCGGACATCGGCCTGTTTGTCTGGGACTGGCCTGACGGACCGGCCACGCTGCCCGAACGGGAGGCGACCCTGCAGGCGCTGGGCTTCGCCGACACCATCGGCTACAGCCAGCCCGTTCAGGCATTGGCCGACGTCGAGCACTGGCGCAACCACTGGTATCGCACGCCCCTGCCCTTTGCCAGCGATGGCATCGTCTTGCGCCAAAGCCGCCGCCCACCGGCTGACCGCTGGCAAGCCCGGGCGCCGTTCTGGAGCGTGGCCTGGAAGTACCCCTATGCCCAGGCCCTGGCCGAGGTGCGCAACGTGCGCTTCAAGATCGGTCGTACCGGGCGCATCACGCCCGTGCTGGAACTTGAACCTGCCATGCTCGACGACCGACGAATCCGCCGCGTGAGCGTCAGCACCCTCAAACGCTGGGAGCAAATGGACATTCGTCCTGGCGACCGGGTCGCCATCAGCCTGGCCGGGCTGACCATTCCACGCCTGGACAGCGTCGTGTTGCGTAGTGTCGAGCGCCAGGACGTGAACGCCCCAGCGGCAGCCGATTATCACTTTTTAAGTTGCTGGCAGCCGACACCCGGCTGCGAAAGCCAGTTTCTGGCGCGCCTGGGCTGGCTCAGCGGCAAGCACGGGTTAGCCCTGCCCCATGTCGGCCCGGGCACCTGGGAAAAGCTCCTGGCCGCCGGTCGACTCAATGGTTTGCTGGATTGGATGACCCTCGATGCCGACGAGCTTGCTAACATTGCCGGCTTCGGCGAACGCAGCAGCGCCCGCTTGCTCGACAGCCTGCACAGCGCCCGGCAACGTCCTTTTGGGCAGTGGCTCAAGGCTCTTGGCCTGCCACCCACCGGCGAGGTCCGGCTGGAAGGGCCATGGCAGGTGCTTGCCGAGCGCGACATCGAACATTGGCAAGCCGAAGCCGGTATCGGCCCGGGACGCGCCGCGCAACTGAGGGCTTTTTTTCGCGACCCACAGGTGCTGGCGTTAAGTGAAGTACTAAGGGGTGCCGGGGTCGACGGTTTTTAATCCAGGTCCCACAGTTGAACCCAAGGGGTAAACATGCGCTCCAACAGCGCATCTATACCAACCGTTCGCGAGTTTTCACGGAGTTGCTATGAATTTCCTGTCTCCTATCGCACTGCTGACACTATGCAGCGCTATGGCCGCCCCCCTGATGGCAGCCGAGCAAACACCGGAGCTCACCGGCTGCGCAGCCAAGCGCCAGGGCATCATCAATCAAATCGAGCTGGCCAAGTCCCGCGACAACAAAGACCAGCAAGCCGGCCTGGAAACAGCATTAAGCCAGGTCACCACCCATTGCACCGACGCGTCCCTGCGCAAGGAACGTGAAAACAAGGTTCTTGAAGCCAAGCACGAAGTCAACCAGCGTCAGGCCGATCTGGACAAAGCCATGAAAAAAGGCGACGCGCAGCGGATCAACAAACGCAAGGACAAGCTGGCGGCTTCGCGCAAAGAGTTGCAGGAAGCGGTGGATGAGTTGGATAAATAAGCGGCAAGTTTCAAGCTGCAAGCCCCAAGCTTCACACTTGCAGCTTGCAGCTAAAAACTTGCAGCTGCCCCTACTCAATAATCCCGAAACTCTTTATGGCAGGCACTGCACGCGTCCTCTACTTTCTGCACCGCAGGCCCCAGGTTGCTGGCCCTGTACGGCTGGACCTTGCTGGCGGTTACCAACTCACCGGTGGCGGCTTCAAGGCTGCGGGCCAGTTCCTGGAAACGCGCCTGTTTTTGCCAGACCTCATCCCGGGCACTGGTGTGGTCTTCTTCACGCACTTGCGGGAAATGCTTCCACGGCTCGCGGGACAGTTGATCAAGTTGCACCGCGCCCTCGGCAAAGCGCGGGCCGTCGAACGGGATGCGACCGCGCAGCATGCCACCGAGCTCTTCGTTGGTCTTGAGCATCTGCTTGAAGATCGCTTTGCGTTGGCCCAGCGGGGAATTGGGATCGACACCGCCACAGGCGGACAACATCAGGCAGGCCAGCACGGCCATGGAAAATCGTTTTACAAACATCTTGGCCTCGGAGCAGGAAACGGCGGTTAGTATCCTCGGGTCATCGGCAAAGACCAATAGCCCTATTATCAATACGGGTTGTCTGGACGCCTGGAGCGTCCGTACGACCGGCAAGGAAATCTCATGCACAGTTTCAAGACCTGGCACAAAGGCCTGGCGCTGACCCTACCGCTTATCGCGCTGTTGGCCGGTTGCAATCGCGGCGACAAAGCCGAAGAGCCCCAGACCCACGCCGTCGCTACTTATGTCAGCGCACCGTGGGAAGCCTTGCCATCGGTGTCCGACGAGGACCTGCTGGCGGGCTTTGGCTCCTGGCGCAGCGCCTGCACCCGGCTCAAGGCCGACGCGGTGTGGGGTGCTACCTGCGCGGCGGCGGCCAACGTGCCGCTGACCGCCGTGGATGTGCGCAACTTTCTGAAGCAGAACCTGGATGTCTACGGCCTGCGCTCGGGTGACAACAGCCCCAACGGTCTGATTACCGGTTACTACGAACCGGTCTACCCCGGCAGCCTCACCCAGACTGCCAGCGCCAACATCCCGGTGTACGGGGTGCCGGAGGACATGATCATCGTGTCGCTGGACAGTATTTACCCCGAGCTCAAGGGCAAGCGCCTGCGCGGTCGCCTCGAAGGCCGAGTGCTCAAGCCCTACGACGACGCGGCCACCATCGAAACCAACGGGGTGAAGGCTCCGGTGATCGCCTGGCTGACAGACCCGATGAACCTGCAATTCCTGCAAATCCAGGGCTCGGGCCGCATTCGACTCGATGACGGCCGCCAGTTGCGCATCGGCTATGCCGACCAGAACGGCCACCCCTACCGGCCCATCGGGCGCTGGCTGGTCGAACAGGGCGAACTGAAGAAAGAAGAGGTGACCATGGGCACCATCAGTGCCTGGGCAAAAGCCAACCCGAACCGGATTCCCGAATTACTGGGCAGCAACCCCAGCTACGTGTTTTTCAACCGCAACCCCGACAGCAACGAAGGGCCACGGGGTTCACTGAATGTGCCGCTGACCGCCGGCTACAGCGTGGCGGTGGATCGCAAGGTGATTCCTCTGGGAAGCCTGTTGTGGTTGTCCACCACCCGCCCTGACGGCAGTGCATTGAACCGCCCGGTCGCGGCCCAGGACACCGGCGGCGCAATTGCCGGCGAAGTACGGGCGGATCTGTTCTGGGGCACCGGCGAAGCAGCGGGAAACCTGGCCGGGGATATGAAACAACAGGGGCAGATCTGGATGCTGTGGCCCAAGGGCATGGCATTGCCGCAGGTGCCGCAGGTTGCCAATACGGTCACCGCCAATCCCTGAGAAGTGGGCTGACTGTACCAGCCCCATCGCGAGCAGGCTCGCTCCCACAGTTGATCTCCAGTGGACACATGTTTTGTGTACGACTAGATCCAATGTGGGAGCGAGCCTGCTCGCGATGGGGCCAGCACAGACAACGGGACTCAACCGCCAGGCTCAGACCGAAACGAAGAAGAAACTCAACACCAACCCTACCCCCACGAACCACACCAGCGAACGCAAGATCGCCCAGTCCGCCAGATAGCAGATGATGTACAGCAGACGACTGGTGATAAACAGCACCGCCAGCACGTTGATGGTCACAAGCTCGGCATTGCCGGCCAGGTGCGCGACAATCACGGCAGCGGCGAAAAACGGGGCGATTTCAAAGCTGTTCAGTTGCGCGGCGTATGCACGCCGGGGGGCTCCTTCGAGCGAGTCCAGAAAATCCCGAGGGTCGTGGTTGTCGCTCAACCGGTACTTTCCACCGGCCTTGGCGATCGCAATGCACAGGTAAGGCAGGAGAAAGGCAATCAAAATGCACCACAGGGCAACCGTCATGAAGCAGTTCCTTCTTTGAGTGTTATAGAAAAACAAGAATCGAGGCACTGGTCAGAATTTCATCACCAACATGCCAATCAGCACCAGCCCGCAGGCTAAGAGCCGCGGCCGGCCGAAAGGTTCTTTCAGGTAGCGCATGCCAAACAACACCACCAGGATCACGCTGATCTCCCGCAGCGCAGCCGCTTCGGCAATCGAGCCCAGTTGCATGGCCCACAGCACCAGAGCGTAGCTCAACAATACGCAAAACCCGACCGCCAGCCCCAGCCGCCACTGTTCACGCCAGAACAGCATGAACGCAGGTCGTTTGCGCACCAGCGCCAGCAACGGAAAGGGCCAGGCACTGAGCAGCGTGACCCAGGCCAGGTAATCCAGTGGCCGGGGCCAGCGCCGAAGGGCATGGCCGTCAATAAAGGTGTAGCAGCCGATGCACAGGCCGATCAGCGCCACCACCGGTAGCATCGACCAGGGCAACCGTTCGCCACCACCGCCCTGCCACAACAGGCACAGCATGCCGAACGGGATCAGCAAGATGCCGATGATCTGATGGGTTGTCAGCACTTCTCCGGCGAAGATCAACGTCAAAGCCAGCACCACCAATGGCGACAGACCACGCATCAGCGGATAGACCAGCCCCAGGTCACCCACCCGATACGCCTGAATCAACAGATAGCGGTACAACAGCTCGAATGCCGCCGACGCCAGGATCCACGGCCAGATCTCCAGCGGTGGCAACGCCACAAAGCCCAGCACCAGCACCACGAACAGCAACGCGACGCTGTCCATGCACGCCACCACCAGCAAACGCTCGCCACTGAACTTGATCAACGTATTCCATGCCGCATGCAACAGCGCGGCGACCAATACCAAGGCCGTTGCCAGCACAGCAAGCTCCTTATTGCGTCCAGAGAATTGATTCGCCATCCATCAGCGCCCGTTTATACTGCAAACGACCACGCCGCACTCAGTTGCGCATAAACCAATTCCAATAATTTTGCTGCTGCCCCGTTTCATCCGAACCGGCGCATCGGCATGCGTATGCCTGATCAGAGCGTCAAGACTACAGACAGAGACTTTGCGCATGCCACTCGCCTTGCTTGCTTTGGCCGTCGCCGCTTTTGGCATCGGCACCACCGAATTCGTCATCATGGGGCTGTTGCCCGATGTCGCCCGTGACCTGGCCGTGAGCATTCCCCAGGCCGGGCTGCTGATTACCGGGTACGCCCTGGGCGTGGTGTTCGGCGCGCCGATCCTGGCCATCGGCACCGCCAACATGCCGCGCAAGGCAACGCTGCTGGGCATGACGCTGATGTTCATCGTCGGCAACGTGCTCTGCGCCCTGGCGCCGAACTACGCCACGCTGATGGCCGCCCGGGTCATCACCGCACTGTGCCACGGGGCATTCTTCGGGATCGGCTCGGTGGTCGCGGCCGGACTGGTGCCACCGAACAAACGGGCCCAAGCCATTGCGATGATGTTCACAGGACTGACCCTGGCCAATGTACTGGGCGTGCCCTTGGGCACTGCGTTGGGCCAATATGCCGGCTGGCGCTCGACCTTCTGGGCGGTATCGGTCATCGGGATCATTGCCGCCCTTGCCCAATGGGTCTGGCTGCCCCGGGAAATTCCCATGGAGAAGGCCAATCTGGCCAGCGAGTTCAGAGTGCTGGGCAAGGCCAACGTGCTGCTGGCCCTGGGCATGAGCGTGCTGGCCTCCACCAGCCTGTTCAGCGTGTTCACCTACATCGCGCCGATCCTGCAGGACATCACGGGAGTCAGCCCCCACGGCATCACGCTCATGCTGCTGCTGTTCGGTGTCGGCCTGACAGCGGGCAGTTTCCTCGGCGGACGGCTGGCGGACCGGCGCCTGCTGCCTTCGCTGGTAGCCATGGCCCTGGCGGTGGTGCTGGTGCTGGCCGCGTTCAGCCAGACCAGCCGGTCGGTGGTTCCTGCAGCTATTACCCTGGTCCTATGGGGTGTGTTCGCCTTCGCACTGTGTCCGATCCTGCAATTGCTGATCATCGACCAGGCCCAAGAAGCGCCGAACCTGGGCTCGACCCTGAACCAGAGCGCGTTCAACCTTGGCAACGCGGCGGGTGCCTGGATTGGCGGCCTGGTGGTGGCCAGCGGCGCCGACCTGGCGGACCTGCCATGGACCGGCGCTCTGGTGGGCGGGCTGACCGTGTTGACAGCACTGTATTTTATCTACCGTCAGCGTCGTCAGGACGCCCTGGTGGGTGTGGTCGACTAGGCTGGCCGGTCTCGCTCCGCACCTGGGCATGACTCAGCAGCGCAAAGATGAAACTGCCACCAATGATATTCCCTGCCAGGGTCGGCCCGGCGAACACCATCCAGAAGTCCGCCCACGACAGCTGGCCGGCGAACACCAGATAGGACACTTCGGCCGAGCCGACGACAATGTGGGTGAAATCCCCAAGCGCCATCAGATAGGTGATGAGGATGATGATCCACATCTTGGCGCTCTCTATGGACGGGATCATCCAGACCATGGTGGCGATCATCCAGCCTGAAATGATGCCCTTGGCGAACATCTGGCCAGTGTCGTTTTCCATGACCTTGCGACCGATCTCCAGAAAAGCCATATCGGTGCGGCGGTCGAAAATCGGCAGATGCAGCATCACATAGGCCACCAGCAAGGTCCCGCACAGGTTCCCCACCAACACCACCCC